>RAZP01000009.1 GCA_004028745.1 Prosthecochloris sp. | reverse complement strand
CCCGGCAAAGGAATACAGTTCTTTTCAACGATTCAACAAATCAACAGTTCAACAAGACTTTTCTTTGCCAACTGCCTACTTGCTTTCAGAGACACTCCACTCGGTGCCGTCTCTGGTGTCTTTCAGGGTTACACCGGACTTGACAAGTCTGTCACGGATCAGGTCACTGAGCTCGAAATTCTTTTCCAACCGTGCTTTGTCCCGGAGTTCGAGCAGAACACCTATGACGTCTTCAAGCATTTTCCCTGATGTTTTTGCTTTGCTTTCTTTTGCCGAGTTCCCGGTGTGCATGATACCGAGAATATCATGCCCGAATGTTTCAAAAAACTTCCTGCATGCTTCCAGAGAGCTTGCTGAAAGCCCTTTTTCGCTGTTCAGTGCCGTGTTTACGGCTTTTGCAAAATCAAAGAGTACGGAAATGGCAACGGGTGTGTTGAAATCATCATTCATGGCATCGGTAAACCGCTGCTCAAATACTTCTGTATCGATTTCACCTATTCCGGGTGCAGCACTGTTAAGAGCACACCAAGTTTCCTGAAGCTTTTCAAGTCCGGTTTGTGAGGCCCGGATAGCCGCCTCGGAAAAATCCAAGGGGGAACGGTAATGGGACTGTAGAATAAAGAAACGTATGACAATCGGCGGTACTTTTTGAAAAAGATCCTTCAGGTTTACCGAGTTTTTCAGGGATTTTCCCATTTTTATGCCGTTAACGGTCACCATGTTGTTGTGCATCCAGTAGCGGACATAGGGTTTTCCCGTAGCAGCTTCAGACTGGGCGATTTCGCACTCATGGTGAGGAAACTTGTTCTCTATGCCTCCGCCATGAATATCAATGGTCTCTCCCAGATACTTCATCGCCATGGCGGAGCATTCGGCATGCCATCCCGGGTAGCCGGCACTCCATGGAGAATCCCATTTCATCAGGTGGCCGGGTTCTGCTTTTTTCCAGAGTGCGAAATCTGCGGGGTGGCGTTTCTCGCTTCTTGTTTCCACCCGTCCGCCGGACTGTTGTGCTTCCTGGTCGATTCTGCCGGAAAGCCTGCCGTATTCAGGGAACGACGATACCGAGAAATAGACATTGCCGTTTACCTCATAGGCGTGGCCTGTTTCTATCAGTTTTCGAATCAGCGCTATCTGTTCAGGAATATGTCCGGCAGCCGTCGGAGCGATGTTTGGTCTGTCCACGCCGAGCCGGTCCATATCCTCGTAATAGCTCCGCGTGTAATACTGGGCGATCTCCATGGGATCGGTTTTTTCCAGTCGTGCCTGTTTGGCTATCTTGTCCTCGCCTTCGTCAGCGTCGTCGGTAAGGTGACCGACATCGGTTATGTTCTGGATATACTTGACAGCATAGCCGAGGTGACGGAGCCATTTGACGACCACATCAAATGAAACATAGCTTTTAGCGTGGCCCAGATGGGCGTGCCCGTAAACCGTGGGGCCGCAGACATAGACGGTTGCTATTCCCTGGTGTAGCGGTGTAAACTTTTCTTTCTGCCGGCTGAGAGAATTATATATATACAAAGGCATGTCAAGTGGTTTGAACGTTTAAGGGGAAGTTAAACATTTGGGTTTTTGGCACAAGGTTTTTAGCTTCTTTATTCAGCTGCTTATCCGGTCATGCAACTCCGATCGCTGCTCACAGGCCTTTCTTTGATTCAGGTTAATGCTCAGACATGAAAATACGAAACGCAAGGTTTTATAAAAGTGTTTCAACCATTGACCAGCTCCCGGAAGAGCAGTTGCCGGAAATTGTTTTTGTCGGAAGATCGAACGTCGGGAAATCTACGTTGCTTAATTCGCTTACGGGGAGAAAAGGGTTGGCAAAAACAAGTTCGACACCGGGAAAAACGCAGCTCATCAACTATTTCGTTATCAACGATACCTGCTTTTTCGTAGACCTTCCCGGGTATGGGTATGCCAAGGTGGATAAAGGCCGGAAATATGAATGGGGGAAACTGCTTGGCGACTATGTTTCCACCCGCGATAACATCTGTCTTGTTATCTTGCTTATCGATTCCCGGCATCCGGAAATGGAATCCGATCATCACATGATGGATTTTCTGGAATATCACAGGCGTCCTTACGGTATAGTGTTAACCAAGTATGACAAGCTGAAGCAGAAAGAGAAGGCAAGAGCAAGGCTGGCGGTGAAAACTTACTCGTCCGAATCGAAATTTATAGTAAATTACTCGGCTCTTTCCGGGCAGGGAAAAGAGGAGCTTTTAGAAAAACTGGCCAAGTATCTGGGCTAAAAAAAGAATTGCTGTGAAAGAAAAAACAACCATGCGTCAACCGTCGGCTTCAGCAACGGTCATTGTCGGTACCCAGTTCGGTGACGAAGGAAAAGGAAAGCTCGTGGATTTTCTGTCCTCGAAGTTCGATTTTGTTGCGCGCTACCAAGGCGGTGCAAATGCAGGTCATACTATTTGCTTTGATAACAAAACAGTTGTGCTTCATCTTATCCCTTCGGGGATTTTTCATGAAAACTGTACCTGTGTCATCGGTAACGGAGTTGTCATTGACCCGAACGCCCTGCTTGATGAGATAAGGCAAGTTGAAGAGCTTGGTTATGACGTCAAGGGGAGGCTGTTTATCAGCCACAACGCCCATCTCATCATGCCCTATCACAAGCTGCTGGACTCACTGCATGAGAGTGCTCAGAACAAAAAGAAAATCGGCACGACGGGCCGCGGTATCGGTCCGAGCTATGAAGACAAGTTTGCCCGCAAAGGTATTCGCGTCGTCGACCTGCTCCATCCCGAAGTACTCGAAGAAAAGCTTCGCTCCAATCTCGAGGCTAAAAACAAGCTGATCAAAAATATCTACGGTTCCGAAGAGATCGATATCGATGCCATGATTCGCCGGTACTCCGAGTTCGACCAGATTATCAATCCCTATGTAACCAATACCCAGCTCCTGTTGAATAAAGAGCTTCGCCAGGGAAAGACCGTTTTGCTCGAGGGTGCCCAGGGATGTCTGCTCGATGTCGACCACGGAACATATCCCTATGTAACATCATCCAATCCGACAGCTGGTGGAGCATCGACGGGTTCGGGTATTGCGCCGAATTATATCAACAATGTTATCGGGGTGGTCAAGGCGTATATGACAAGGGTTGGCAACGGCGCTTTTCCAACAGAGCTGCATGACGAGACCGGTGAAAAACTCGGCAGGATAGGAAACGAGTTCGGGGCGACGACCGGACGTAAGCGCCGGTGCGGCTGGCTCGACCTTGTTGCACTGCGGTACTCTCTCATTGTCAACGGCGTGACGGAGATAGCGTTGACGAAACTCGACGTACTGGACGCTTTCGAAGAGGTCGGTGTTTGCACATCATACATGCTCGACGGCAAGGAGATCACCGATTTCCCGACTGACGACCAGACGCTGAGCCGAGTCACTCCAGTGTATAAGGCCCTGAAAGGATGGAATGCATCCAATGCCGATGCACGTTCTTACCAAGAGCTGCATGCAGAGACAAAAGCGTTTATCGAGTTTCTCGAAAATGAACTCTCAGTGCCGGTCACCTTCATTTCCGTCGGCCCGGGCAGGGATGAAACGGTTTTCAGGTAGTTGCTCAATTTAGGTAGAAGCAGGAGGAACCATGGCTTTGATGGATATAACGGTTGTGCCGCTTGATAAAGGTCCGGCAGGGCTCAGTGCCGGAGTGGCACAATTACAGGAGATTCTCCGGAAGAGCGGACTTGATCATAAGCTGCATGATATGGGTACCACTGTTTCGGGTACTTCGAGGGAGCTTTTTGCGCTGGCGGAGCAGTTGCATGAGCACCTTTTTTCAACCGGAACACAGCGAGTCTATACGGTCATGAAAATCGATGACCGCAGGGACAAAAATGTTTCCATCGGTGAAAAGGTCGCCTCGGTTGAACGAAGGATGGAACGTCAGGGGTAGATTTAAAAGAAGTTGTGGATAACGACAAGCTCACTTACCGCAAGAGGATGACAGGCTTTGCAATAACCGAAACACTAAAAATGGGCCAAAGCCAACATCACGCGCCCCATGCGCTAAAGTGCAGGGCCTACTTCGCTATTGCTGTCTAATTATCCTTGTACCTTACCCACCCAAGTTTAACTCTTTCATTTTTACTCTTGTAAATGATAACGTATCCCTTCCTATCCATTATTGCTATTTGCTGGTCAACACGTTTTGCAAATTGTTCCCGTGGCTTACCTCGGGATCGGATATTCCATATTTTCAGGATGTAAGTAGGGATTTTCTCTCTTATGCTGGAAAATTTCGGCCGTTGTTCTAAAACCTGGATGATTGCTTTACAGATTACATTGGATTTCACCCTGAGGGCCTGATGTATATCTTCAGGAACATCAAAACTACTGCCTTCCATACATAATCTTGGCTGCTGGGATAAAGCTTCCGATGGAGTTTCGCTTTCTTCTACTGATATTGCGTCTGTTTCGGTTTCTCCTATTATTTCGTCTTCATCGTTGTAACCATTTTCATCATCATCTGGTTCAATGTTTGTTTTATAGGTGGCAGTCAATGACATTATGCCCATCTGTTTCAGAAGAGACCAGAGCGGTTCGAGAGCTTTTTCAGGATCAGCGTAATAACGACTTGCTCTTATTCTAAAAAAAATCCATCCGCATCTTTCCAGCTTTCGCTGCCTTTCCATATCGGAGGTGTATGCATTGGCACCATGCCAGAAGTCACCATCGCACTCAACTGCAAGCTGCGACTTTTCGCCTTGGATAACTAGATCTATTCTTTTATCAGCAAATTCGTATTGCGGAATGGCCCTAAATCCGTTCCCCGCTATTTGAAGAGCAACATCTAATTCAAACCAACTATCAAAAGGGGTTGGGGCTTTTTCAATCATTCTATTGGCCTGAAAAGCCTTTTTCCTTAATTCTTCAACATCTTCACCTAAAGCTCGCGAGATTTGGCTTGTTGGGTTCAAGAAATGCTCAAGCAAATGCCTCCTGAAACATTGCTCACTCAGATGGTTTATTGTTGCGGAATAAAAAAGCCACATTTGATCTTGTGCACGACTGGCGGCAACATTAAACCTTCTTTGATCTGATGCCTTGGTCATAGCACCTACTCTTTCATTTGGCGCAGCGACCATGCTCAAAAAAATGATATTACGTTCGTCACCTTGAAAGCTATATGGGTTGCCGCAAATGAGCCTTCGGTTTTCCATTTCTTCGGCCCCGATTTTTTGGAGAAGCTTTTCTTCAATATGATAGGCTTGCGCTTCTCCTTGCAGTACAATTACTCCCATGGTCATGCCTTGATATCGGTCATCGTTGCAGCATTTTTCTATGGACTCGACAAGCGCATCGGCTTCAGGGCGGTTAATAACCCGATTCCCTGTACCTTCTCGGTAACCATTTTGAATTACCGTGGTCTTGAGAGGTTCTAGCCTGTCTGGTGGATATTGACGTAGCGGAATAAGAGGATCTGTGCGGTAGCACAAGTTGTTACTGAACCGGATTATTTCAGGCATACACCTGAAATGCTCACGCAAACTTATCCTATTACTAAAGCGGATACGGCCGTGGTCAAACAAACTACTTTCTACATCGAATGAATCTGCATGATTGAAATCATGGAGATAATTACGCATCAACTGTTGAACCTGTTCCCTGTTGACACCAACAGCTTCAGGACTGATCTGTTTGTCATCCCCGACAACAAGAACTCGTTTTCCCAAGTACATCAAGGGAAGCCCCTCTGGGCCACACTGTGATGCTTCGTCTACAATTATTACATCGAAGATTCCGGCACCTGCATCAACAGTTTCGTAAACACGATGCAAAGGCATAATCCAAGCAGGAACCGTATCTCTACATTCATTTAAATGTCTCTGTGCGTTCTTTCTGTGAGTGTGGGCATGTTTCCCTGTTCCTTTGCCTAATTTTTTCATTGATTGTTGCCAAGACATCAAATGTCTTCTGTGGTCCTCGTGCATTCTAGAAAAGCAAAATTGCCATGCTTTCACAGACGCTAGCTCTGCAAGGTCATTTCTGGTTTCTTCATCAAGCCTTTTTGAATGTCTCTCAAGACTGTCAAGGTCTGTTTTTAAAAAGTTATCAAGCCAGTTAGTGCCCTGAGCCCATGCCCACGCTTGAGGAAGTTGATAGAGTCGTTCCGCCCAAAGTTCGGCTTCATTGCAACGGGCTAGATGTCCTGCCAAGTTTGGGGCCGCTTCTGCAAGTTTTCCAATCAACTGCCTTTTTTGGTTTACGATTTCAGCTTTTTTGCGAAGACCTTTTGCCTCTTCAAATAATTTGCAATATAGATCAGAGTCTCTTTCCTGGAATGCCTTTAAGATACGATCATTGATATGGTGTGCATTGCTTCGTGTGGCAAAATCGGCCAAAATGTTTTGAAGCTCTACTATTTCATTGTTGATTGAGATGGAATCAATTTTAGCGAGTACAATCCGGCAGTCTTCCGTCAAAGCATTTATAGAAGAATTATCTTCCCAGCGTGGCGCCTGTAAACCAGGAATCTGTTGGAGTTTTTCTTTTACGTCTTCACGTTTATCATACAAGTTGATAATACTTTCCAGTGCTTCATGCAGTTCATCTATTTCTGCAATCTGTAAGGGGAAAGGGCCATCATGGCGACCAGCTTTTCCAGCCCAGAGCGACCACACATAGTTCAGCTCCTGGTCTACAGTTAGGTAGTTAATGAGTTTTTGCAGGGTATCCGAGTTGTCGCAATCTTGTCCGTCCACCTTGACCTTTCCGATCAAGTCACCATGTTCTCGCACTGTCTTTGGCCTGAAAAGCCAGACACCGGCCCTTCCTCCTGAGTCAAAATAATTTTTAAGAGATTTTGCATCATGGAGGACTTTCTTCCTGTCCATATCATGAGGGATACTCACAGCAAGATTGTCAATTTGGGTGGCAAGTCCATGTAGGCCTTTGGTATGATGCGTTGAGAGCCTCAGCAGTTTTTTCCACGGGGTATCACTGTCGGTCAAAACATCATAGACCGCTTTTTCGACCCATGGCATTGGCCGTTGCCGCATGGTTCCACTTGCAGCGGAAAAATCAGCCAAATATTGAAGCAGTGGCTCAATTTTATCCTTGCCAGCGTGGATCAGCGCTTTTACCTCTTGACTGTTAAGCCTTTCTTTCCATTCCTCTGCCTTTTTTAAGGCTTCTGATTCTTTTTGAAAAACAGCTCTGACAGCTTTCCTTTCTGGCAATTTCTCATAGTCCGGCAAGAAAAGGCTTAGTTCCTTTTCGGTTTCCAAGTCGATCTCGACAATATCTTTACATAGGCAATTAATTTCTTCCTGAGTTAAGGGAAGAGAGTCTTTTTGATTTGGGGTGTCTGTGAACCAGGCATACTGATCTGTGTCTTTATGCAATTCTCTGGCGATATGTGCAGCAGTACCAGAATATTTGCCGGCGATATTATGCGTGAAAGTTTCAGATTCACGTAACGCCATTATTTTGTTATCGGTTTCAGATTTATCTCTTCGATTCGTATCGATACGGTTTTCAAGGGACCGTATTCGGTTACCGTTATTTGTTTCTTCTCTTCTGTCAAGGCGATTCAAAATGCCTGAAACACTTCTTTCAAGTGATTCTCTCTCTTCAGTGCCATAACCAAGGAGATTTATACACAGTGGCTTAATCTCAAAGGGGAGTTTGTCATGGAGAACTTGCAAGGCACGTGGTGTTTTGGCCGTAACCAGTACACGTTTTCCAGTAGCCAGAAGATGGCAAATGAGATTAGCGATTGTATGGGATTTGCCCGTACCGGGAGGCCCTTGAACCAAAACGCCCTTCTGCCTCTCTATGGTTCGTATTATTTGACGTTGCTCCTCGTTTGCAAGTAAGGGAAAATAAATCTCTTCCGTATTTTGGTGGCCCTGGTTCGTTGTACCGTCTTTACTTTGCTCTCCGTTTTTCTCAGAAAGGCTTTCGCAAAGATCCAGAAACTCATCAGGAACTACTTCACCAGCTTGAACCTGTTCTTTGATTGATAAAAGAAGCTGCTCCAAACCACGCATCGAGCGTTTTCTTAGAATTAGCGCAGGAGCATATTCAATAATTGGTTTGTTAGTAAATGATCTGTGTTCGGGTTTCATCCGGTCAGGATGGTATTCACCTTGACCGCTGTCTGCCAATGAGTTTGCTATAGAAGAAAGGACCGAGTCAATGTCTGGGTGACTCCAGAGATTGGCATCGATAGTGTTGCGGCCTATTTCAATTAATTGACGGGCATTTTGAGGTTGATCCTGGACATCCAGCATATCAAGCTCGATATCAACCTGATCTCCGTCGATAGCCTGTTTTACGGTGAATTTTCCAAGATGAGGTTCAAATTCAAGAGATGCCTTGGCGATAATAATATGCCTTTTCGCTTCATGGCTACTTGGAGTTTTCCAGTTTAAAAGGCCTTTACAAAATACAAGCTCGTATTGCTCCCCAAGCTTTTGCTGTTCTTGATAAATGTGGAATAATGATGCATAAACCTTTTGTACTTCGACATACTGGTTATATAGTTCCGTCCATGGTATCCATTGCTTTTCAAGGTAATCGTCCCATGTTTGCTGAACATCAGGATAATTTTCAATGTAAAGCGTATCAGCAACTGTGAATTTTTCCCCTGTTTCTGTATCCTCTTCAGTACTTTCAATAACTATGGAATCATGCAGTTCTGGAAGATCCTTTGTATTCCTTAGCGTTTCCCCTTTTACCCAGTCTGTGCATTTTGCTGGGATTTTGGGAAGTTCTGGCTCTGGGAATTTTTTGATTTCTATCCATACATCAGTGTCATGTTCTTCTTCTTGGCCCCACGCTTGAGTAAAGCAATATTTGGGTTCATTAGGAATGTCGTGAATCCAAAATACCTTTCTATAATCGTCGAGTGAACGGACAATTTTAGCGTTGATTTTGGCAAGGGCTGTAAGGTATTCGACAAGCCGAATGATTTTATCTGTGTTTTTGTTGTCCCCTTCATTCATGCTGAATTCCTTTGCTGAATGGATGTGGTCTCATTTTTTTGGCGGACATTACTTATTATCTGTCTGTAGTGCAGATTTTCCACGGAATTCTGAAGATATACTGTGTTTTTGCTTGAGGCTCAAGAATCCAACAGTACTTATACTGTTGGATAGCACATTTTGGTGGTTATCTTATCCGGCATACGTATAAGTTTTACTGTCCCTTGTTGCTCCCAATGGGATTATGTTCTTGTTTTCCCAATTTACTTACAATTTACTATACTGCCTATTTTCTATCAACGGTTCGGTTTGTGTGAAGTTATGCCTGAAATGCCGTAAAACCTCTTTTCCGGCACGCTCAACGGCCAAAATCAACAGGAAATTCTATGCCGTAGTTTGGACATGGCGGGCAGAAGCCCGCAGAATTATAATATCATTCAGGAGGGCACGACATGGCGAAGAAAGAGCATACCGTCAGATACACGGATAAAGAGTTGCGTGAAATGCGCGAGCGAGCTTTTTGCAATTGCCGAACGGTTGCATGAGCACTTTTTTACAGCCGGAACACAACGTGTCTATACGGTTATCAAGATCGACGACCGCAGGGACAAGGATGTTTCCATCGGCGAAAAGGTCGCCTCGGTTGAACGGAGAATGGGTGGCTCTTCAGGTCCGAGCCCATAGTTGCCACGCTTTCTTCGTGCCTTTCAGACCCCTGCCGATTTTTGTATAAAGCCAAAACGCCAGTCCTGGCATTTCAGGACTGGCGCGAGTGACTGCAAATGTGCGGAGAAGATAACGCTGAGTTCACTTTACGGGCATAACGGTTACCGATGCCCCCTCATTTTTACCTGTGGTAACAGAGGTTGATATGACATAATCGCCGGTTTTCCATGTGGCTCCCTTGACCCCGGGGACAAGGTCGATTCGATAAACGCCTTTTCTGCCGCTGTAAACCCGGACCGGTTTGATGATAGCACCGCCCGCTCCTACCTGCTCGGCGTGAAGATTGAAGTTTTTTAGCGTCAGGCCGCTGACCAGGCCCATATCGTTCTGAACCACCACGTAGACGGAAGCTTCCATGGCGTTTCCGGGAGCCGCTATGCGCTGGCTGGCAACTGATTCTACGTGCAGTGACGCTGCCTGACCAACGTTCACAGCGGCGATGTTCAGTAACACGGCCAAAACTAACGGCAAAGAGATTGAAAGAGTGCGTTTCATTTCTGGTATCTCCTTTCCTGCATGAGGATTGATTGGTGATGAGGGTCGATACTGTTTATTGTTAGCACTGCACTTCCAATTTCGTCACTATCATCGAATAATACAAGAACGACCGGTTACGCATTTCTCCGCCCAGTGTCTGTCAGATAGTATTTTAGATGACAAAACAGCAAGTTCATACTTTCTTGTGCAGCGGTGAAAAATCATTACAATCCTCTACTTGTTTCGAACCGGCTCACCGCTTGCATCGATAATCCCTGTCAGTTCTTGTTAAGAGGGGTTTTCACAGGTTTTCATTTCTACCTATTATTCGTATCTTCAATTCTTTATATTCAAAGCTTGACGGTTGCAGAATCTGAAGCTGTATTCACGGTGTTACCCGAAAGGATGCGGGGGCAGCAAATTTCAGGAGGAAGAACTTCATGTCGTCAGTTCCGGGCACAACTCAGTTAATCAAAGAAGATAACGTTACCCACAGTTTTTGCGGCCTTGCCAGCGTAGGCTGGCTCTATCAGAAAATCAGGGACAGTTTTTTTCTGATCCTCGGTACTCATACTTGTGCGCACTTTCTCCAGAATGCACTTGGTATGATGGTTTTTGCAAAACCGCGCTTTGGTATAGCTCTGATCGAGGAGGGAGACCTTTCACGTCAGGACCCGAATCTTGACGAAGTGATTGCCGAGATAAAGGCCGACCACCATCCCTCGGTGATTTTTCTGCTTTCCTCATGTACTCCTGAAGTCATGAAGGTTGACTTCAAAGGCCTTGCGCGCACACTCAGTACTCCAGAAGTTCCGGTGCTTTTCGTGCCGGCAAGCGGCCTTGTGTTCAACTTCACACAGGCTGAAGACTCTGTACTTCAGGCCATGGTGCCGTTCTGCCCGGAAGCTCCGGCAGGTGAGAAAAGTGTTGTGTTTATCGGTTCGGTCAATGACTCTATCGCCGATGACCTTCGTTCGGAAGCAGAGGAGCTGGGGATCAAGGTGGGGGGCTTCCTTCCGGAAAATCGTTTTGACCAATTGCCTGCTATCGGTCCCGATACCGTATTGGCACCAATACAGCCCTACCTTTCAAGAGTTGTCTCCCGGCTCAACCGTGAGCGGGGCTCGAAAATGCTGCGTTCGCTCTTTCCTTTCGGCCCGACAGGGACAAGGGTGTTCTGGGAAGACCTTGCAGCCATGTTTGACATAAAAGCTGATTTGATAGAGAGGGAAAAGGCTGCATGGGAAAGGATTTCGGGACAGGTTGAACTGCTGAAAGGCAAGCGGGTGTTTCTTACCGCCGACACCATGATGGAACTGCCGCTTGCGCGTTTCCTGAAAAACGTCGGGGCGGATGTTGTTGAATGCAGCAGTGCCTATATCAACAAAAAGTTTCATGCCCGTGAACTCGAGGCACTCGAGGGTGTCAGGGTTGTCGAGCAGCCCAACTTTCATCGTCAACTGCAGGATATCAAGCAGCAAAAACCTGACCTGATCGTAACTTCTCTCATGACGGCCAACCCTTTCGTGGGCAACGGATTCATCGTCAAGTGGAGTATGGAATTTACCCTTATGCCGATTCACAGCTGGTCAGGGGTTTTTACACTTGCCAATCTGTTTGTTTCTCCGCTTAAACGCCGGGAAAACCTTCCGGAATTTGACGAATCCGTGTGGCTGAAAGGGGTTATGCCAAGTGCCGAATGACACAGGTTAAATGCTTCAACGCGAAAAAGAATACTAAACGGAACAGTATATGCGCTTAGCTTTCTGGCTCTATGAGGGGACGGCTCTGCATGGGATAAGCCGTGTTACCAACAGCATGAAAAACGTTCACACGGTGTACCATGCCCCTCAGGGAGACGATTACATAACTGCAACTTATACCATGCTGGAAAGAACTCCGGAGTTTCCCGCTCTTTCCATCAGCGTTGTCAGGGGGCAGGATCTCGCCCGCGGTGATTCACGTCTTCCGGGTACGCTGGAGCAGGTCGATGAACACTATCATCCCGAGATCATTGTCGTTGCGCCAAGCTGCAGCACAGCGCTTCTTCAGGAAGATATCGGACAGCTTGCCAGGCATTCGAGAGTCGATTCCGGCAAGATTCTGGTCTATGATGTCAATCCTTTCAGGGTACAGGAGCATGAGGCAGCTGAGGGATTGTTTACCGAGCTCGTCAAACGGTACTCCCTTGAGCAGACTATGACGGAAAAGCCGAGCGTGAACCTGTTAGGGTTTACCTCTCTTGGTTTTCACCTGCGTTCTGATCTTACCAGTCTTCGCAGGATTCTTAAAACGCTTGGAGTGGAAGTGAACGTCGTTGCTCCTTGGGGTGCAGCCCTCGAAGATTTACGCAACATGCCTGCCGCTTGGGTAAACGTTGTCCCTTATCATGAAATGGGGCTCGGTGCTGCGCACTACCTTCGTGAAAAATTCGGTATGCCGTCAGTGTTGGGAGCTCCGATAGGTGTGAAACCGACACTTGACTGGATCAAGGGACTTCTTGAACAGCTCAACGCAATTGCCACTGAAAAGGGGCTGCCGGCTGTTGAGATGCCGCCGTTAACCGAGTTTTCTCTTGATGGCTTGAGCGCTCCGAGCGGTGTTCCGTGGTTTGCCCGCACGGCTGATATGGAAAGTTTCAGCGGCAAACGCGCTTTTGTTTTCGGTGACGCTACACATACCGTCGGTGTGGTCAAGTTTCTCAAAGATGAGCTCGGGATGCAGATCATCGGCGCAGGTACTTACCTTAAAAAACATGCCGACTGGGTTCGTGAGCAGCTCGAAGGATATCTGCCTGAACCGCTTATGATTACGGACAAATTCCAGGAGATCTCGAAAAAAATCGAGGATGAGATGCCCGAACTGGTCTGCGGCACGCAAATGGAAAGGCACAGCTGCCGCAAACTCGATGTTCCCTGTATGGTAATTTCAACCCCCACCCATATCGAAAATCATCTTATCGGTTATTACCCGGTACTTGGTTTCGAGGGGGCGGATGTACTTGCCGACCGGGTATACACTTCCTGCAAGCTCGGGCTTGAAAAGCATCTTATTGACTTTTTCGGCGACGCAGGTCTGGAATACGAGGAAGAGGAAAAAGTTGCCGGTTCCAACGGACATGCAGCAGCAGGATCTTCCTCTGAGGGAGCAGAACGTGACAGTCAGGCTGGTGGCGAGGGTGATACCGATGGAATGCCTTGGAGTCACGATGCCGAAAGAATGTTGAAGAAAGTGCCGTTTTTCGTTCGCAAGAAAGTTCGTAAGAACACCGAGAATTTTGCCCGTGAAAACGGTGAAACAACGATAACCGCAGAGGTTTTCAAGAAAGCCAAGGAAGCCCTGGGCGGTTAGGTAACTTCCTGTATTGTTAATATTAATCTTTGTATTGTCGCCATGAGTTTAATCCTTGCTGTTTATGGAAAGGGAGGTATAGGCAAGAGTACAACCACTGCAAATATTTCAGCGGCACTTGCTTTGAAAGGCGCCAAAGTGCTGCAGATTGGCTGTGATCCTAAACACGACAGCACCTTTCCCCTGACGGGGACCTTGCAGAAAACCGTTATCGAGGCTCTTGAAGAGGTTGATTTCCACCATGAAGAGCTCACTGAGGAGGACATCATACAGACCGGTTTTGGCGGTGTCGACGCCCTCGAGGCCGGAGGCCCTCCCGCCGGAAGTGGCTGTGGCGGTTATGTAGTTGGTGAAGCGGTCAAACTCTTGCAGGAACTTGGCGTGTACGACCGTTACGATGTTATTCTGTTTGACGTTCTTGGTGACGTGGTATGCGGCGGGTTCAGCGCTCCGTTGACCTATGCCGATTATGCGGTGATTATCGCCACCAACGACTTCGACAGCATCTTCGCTGCGAACCGCCTCTGCATGGCTATCGAGCAGAAGAGCTCACGCTACAAGGTGCAGCTTGCCGGTATTGTCGCCAACCGTGTTGACTATGTCAAAGGGGGGGGGACCAACATGCTCGAACAGTTTGCCGACAAGGTAGGTACGAAGCTCCTGGCAAAGGTTCCCTACCATGAAATGATTCGCAAAAGCCGTTTTGCCGGAAAAACTCTTTTCCAGATGGAAGATAGTGCGGATAAAGAAGAGTGCGTCAAGCCCTACAACGAGATTGCTGATTTCCTTCTTTCCAAGGAGCCTTCGGCATCCGTTCCTGCACCGATCGGCGACAGGGAAATCTTCGAGATTGTCGGAGGGTGGCAGTGAGGAAAGTCAAAAGTTAGAAGGCAAAAGGCAAAAAGTTGATTCGTTGGCCGGTTAGCTTGTTGGCAAATGTGTACATATTCTATCAGATACGAGGCAGCTTTCGGGCTGCCTTTCTGTGTTGTTATTGGCCGGATTTGCAGGTAAGTCGAGACTGAATATTGTGTTAGAGGTTATTGTTTATTGAAAAAGATTAAAAAGGTTATTTTTCAACAAATAATCGGTCAATTTTGTTTTATGTTCGAAGCGTTAATTCAAAAAGGATTTGAGGTGGTGACACTTCATCATGCCGAAGCTATTCTGACGCATGATATGCATGAAGCGGTTGAAGAAATAGAAGCAGTATTGGCAGATGTTGAATTACCTGTTGAAGAGCTTGTTCGAGGAGGAGGAGGTGAAGGACAGCTTACACAACGGATGAGAAATCGGCTGTCAGATGACTATGAATGGCGGAAACATAGTTTTGAAATCAAGAAAATAATTGATGGAGAGGAAAAGGAATCAGTATCACATGAGATTGATCACGTGAAGCAGTTTGATAGTGGTACTTTCGCACTCGAAATTGAATGGAATAACAAAGATCCATTTTACGACAGAGATCTTGAGAATTTCAAAAGGCTTCATGCTGATGGTGTTATTTCAATAGGATGTATTATTACGCGTGGATCTAGTCTTCACTCTTCATTGAGGGAATTGCTCACGAATTTTGCTGTCGAGCATGGCATCAGCTATGTTGAGGAGCTTTCTCGGTTTAACTATAGTCCAACTCCTCGTCAAAGGAAACTGATTGCAACAGCTACGGAGCGATTCGGCAACTTTGCTGAAGGATGGGCACATGTTTTCGTAAGCGACAAGTTTGGTGAAGCTACGACCCACTGGCGAAAGCTTGAAGACAGGGTTCGACGAGGTGTAGGAAACCCATGTCCTCTTCTTTTAATAGGTCTTCCTCGTGAAATTGTGACAACATAAATACATCATGAGCAAAATAAATCGCATAGCTGAGCCAAACCCTACAGAGGATTTGCTTGCAAAGGTGGATGGGCCGTATTCAACTATTTTGGCTGATCCACCATGGCAATTCCAGAATCGCACGGGGAAAGTTGCTCCGGAACATCGACGTCTTCTGCGCTATCCGACAATGGAGCTCAAAGAAATTATGGAGCTGCCTGTCTCGAAGCTTGCAGCTGCGCAGTCACATCTTTATCTGTGGGTGCCTAACGCATTGTTGCTTGAGGGGCTCAAGGTGATGGAGGCATGGGGGTTCACTTACAAAACCAATATTGTCTGGTGCAAAGTACGCAAGGATGGGGGACCGGATGGACGTGGAGTAGGTTTTTATTTTCGTAATGTCACTGAGTTGATTCTCTTTGGAGTAAAAGGAAGCATGCGGACACTCCAGCCGGGGCGGACTCAGGTTAATCTTCTGGCGACGAGGAAGCGTGAGCATTCGAGAAAGCCGGATGAAATTTTCGATATCATTGAGGAATGTTCACCTGGCCCTTATCTGGAATTGTTTGCCCGGTTTCCAAGGGCCGGATGGCATCAGTGGGGCAATGAGGATGTAGAAGAGAACTTGCTTCACGGGGTCGCTAAAAGAAATGGGCATCAGGAACCGCAATTGCGATTGCTGGAAAGTCCTCGGGGCTATCAGGACACCTCTAAAAATTGTCATGAGCGATTCGAGTGCAAGGCGGACGGAGCGCAGAAACCGGAGTGTACACGGAGTACATGAGGATTTCGAGCACCGCCCAACGAAGCAATCGCTTCGCATGATAGATTTTTAGAGGTGCCCATCAGTGTAAATGAACTTTCATTTTTGCACCGAGACAGGGAAATCTTCGAGATTGTCGGAGGGTGGCAGTGAGTTTGACAAAAAACCGGATACAACCCCCGGTTGCTGTGATGACCTCGGTGCTTTTGCAGCAGTAACAATAAGAATGGATTATCTAAGGACAACCGGGGGTTGTTTGTCCAGTATAAAGCCTCGTTAGGCTTTAACATTTAAATGTGCATCCACACACGCTCATTTTACCTTCGACTACGGTTGTCCATTGACCATTCCACTGGCCATTATAGGATGCACATGCGATGGGGCATTTTATCTTTGCATCATCATTGTTCCAAATGGGCCCTGCGGGGACGTCGATTGTGAACTCTGATGAACCACTGCCTCCTACAGTGAGAATGCATCCACATACGCTCATTTCACCCTCAACGACGGTTGTCCACTGACCATTCCACTCGCCCATATGTGCAGCACATGCGATAGGACATTTTTCCTTTGCATCATCATTGTTCCAAATGGGTCCTACAGGGATATCGATTGTAAAAGTTGACATAATTCACTCCTTTTAGTTATAGGTTTCATGTTGACGTTGCTCATTCCAATAACGATGACAACGCGACTGATGCCGTAGTGAGCTTGTATGAGCTATGCTTTTTTATGCAATAAGTATCTCACTTGGCTGTTGTTGAGCTCTCTAAACCATGGAATCACCTCCTTTCTTTGATGTTTCATGTTTTTTCCTCCCGAAAGTATGCAGGGCATACTGTGTTGTTCAGATTAAATCGCAAACCGCACTGGAAAATGAAAAAACAATACCTGTAGGAGAGAATTTGTCCCTTTAACGTATTAACGATGATGGCACACCCACGTTCGATGCCGAATACAAATGGTCGATTGAAGTGCTCTGGAAAATGTAATCTGGTTTTTGTGCCTGACTGTGTTCATATTGTTTGCTCTTTTGCAAACAGATACATAAGGCTCCCTGTGGTTCTTGCTGGGAGCTGTTATTCTCATGTACTAATAGACAACAAATGGGGAACTAAAGGACAATCGGGGTACTGAGGTGAATCTATGAAAGACGGTATATATTAGTATATCTTAAGAAAAAAATAGTAAATACATGATATTTCTGAAAAATTATCGCAATTACATCATGTCTGCTTCAGAGTCAGGTTGTCAATTTCATTTGTTTTCCGGTTTCACTGGCATTGTCAGAGGTCATACCACACCGCTCAGGATATGCCAATCTCCTTTTGCGGAGTCCCCGGGTAATGACCATCTTGTTTTTCTTCCAGCTTTGTGTCATGGGTTGGATTGTTTTACTTGATTGTTACGGTGTGTGTGGTAATATTACAGAAGTATGTCTGCGTGCGGGTTGTGGTTTGAGCAAACGAAAAGGCACCTCTATTAATTGTCGTGAGCGACGTGAAGACAAGGCGGACGGAACGCAGAAACCCCTTTCTATCCGCCCAACGAAGTATTCGGGGCGCGCAACAAGTTAATAGAGGTGCCCGAAAGTGTTAGAAGGAGGTAACTATGACTACACCACTTGAACAGAAATCATCAGTAAAGGCGATAAAGGATCGTTTTGATAATGATGTTGAAAGGTTTTCAAATCTTGACACCGGGCAAAAATCGGTAATTGATGCTCCTTTGCTGATGGAACTGGTTGCACTGTCTGCATTCAGATCAACGGCAAATATCAGGCGTGTTCTGGATATTGGCTGCGGGGCGGGGAACAGCACTCTCAAGTTGCTGCAATATGCCGGCTCTTTTCAGTGTGATCTTGTTGATCTCAGCCGGCCAATGCTTGAAAAAGCTTGTGAGCGGATTGGAAAGGTCAACTCAGGCGCGATACAGTCGTTCCAGGGTGACTTTCGCCATGTTGATCTGGAAGAAGCAAGCTACGATGTGATTCTTGCTACAGCCGTTTTGCATCATTTGCGGGATGATGATGACTGGGAGGCAGCTTTCAGAAAAATTTTCAGATTGGCAGCACCCGGGGGCAGTGTCTGGATTACCGATCTCGTTTTTCATGAAACAGGACCGGTTCAAGAGCTTATGTGGGAACGTTATGGTTACTACCTTTATGCTGCCGGGGGCGAGGAGTATAAGGACAAGGTTTTTGCGGATATTGAGAGGGATGATACTCCACGATCGGTTCTCTATCAGTTGGATCTTCTTCGTCAAGTAGGGTTCAGCCATGTAGAACTGTTGTATAAAAACGAGTGTTTTGCAGCGTACGGCGCGATTAAAACCGGCTAAAAATAAATGAGTGGTATGGTTCAATACAAAACAGGAACCGATGGCATTGACTGGGAGGCGTTGGGTGATCTCTATGAAAAAGTTGGACTTGTTGCGCAATTCGGGAAGAAGAGAGACCTTGAAAAAATCCGGCAAGCTTTTCAGAGCAGTTACAAGGTTGTGACTGCATGGAAAGGTGTAAAACTGGTAGGAGCTGGACGCCTGATTTCGGATGGCTTGTGCTATGGAACCGTGTACGACGTCGGCGTACTGGAGTCATGCCGGAGAGAGGGTGTCGGGAAAGGTATTATGGAAGCCTTGCTGAAAGGAAATGAGCATCTGCTTGTCTATTTGACCTCGACATTCGGCAACGAGGACTTTTATAGAAAACTGGGGTTCAAGAAACACAAGACTGCGTATGCAAAGTATCCTCACGAGTCAGAATATCTGGAATAATAGCCGTTGAGGATTGCCTGATGAAGCCTACTCTCGCATTTGACGTCTATGGAACACTGATCGATACGCATGGTCTGGTGTCGAAACTCCGGGAAACTGCCGGTGAGAAGGCCGAGGAGTTTTCCCGGATCTGGCGGGACAAGCAGCTTGAGTACTCTTTCCGAAGGGGCTTGATGCAGAACTATGAAAAATTCGCGGTGTGTACCCGGGACGCTCTCGACTATACCTGTGCATACTGCAAGATTCCTCTTATAGGGTTGCGGAAAGAGGAGTTGCTCGAAAGCTACCGTACACTTCCGGCCTTCTATGACGTCGAAGAGAGTCTGAAAGGTCTCAAGGCAGCAGGGTTTCGTCTCTATGCGTTTTCCAACGGCAGCGCTGAAGCTGTCGAGACATTACTTGCGGCAGCAGGTATACGAAAGATGTTTCTCGATGTTGTCAGTGTGGATGACCTGAGGTCATTTAAGCCGAATCCTGCTGTGTACAGCTATTTCCTGAAGAAGTCCAGGGCATCGGGTGACAATGCATGGTTGGTTTCAAGTAACCCGTTTGATGTGATCGGTGCGGTTTCGGCAGGTATGCGAGCAGCATGGGTGAGGCGTTCCCCGGAGGCAATCTTCGATCCGTGGGGGATAGAGCCGACGCTTACCGTTTCAAGCCTTACCGAACTTGAAGAGCATATTTCAGTTTACCTGTTAGCGGAACGGAGAAGGTATTGAGGGCGAACGTTAAGCAATTGGGCAGGAGTTTATAGACAGAACTCGGTGGCTTAAAATAGGCATCATGAGGAAATGATGTGGAATGAAATCTTTTTGTGAAACTAAATAGCATGGTAGCCGTGTTATCATGATACAGTCTTTCAAAAACAGGGCAACTGAAGATATTTTCAATGGCAAAAATCAAAGGTTGCATTAAAGCTTTGCCCTGTTTCATTATGGAAAACGGCGGGAAGGAAACTTGATCAGCTTGATTCTGTCGTATCCCTTGAGGAAATGCGCATTCCACCCGGGAACCAATTAGAGGCGTTATCGGGTGATCGTAAAGATCAATTCAGGGCACCTCTATTAATTTGTTACGCGACCTGAATACTTCGTTGAGCGGTGCTCGAAATCCTCATGTACTCTGTGTACACTCCGGTTTCTGTGCTCCGTTCGCCTTGTCTTCAGGTCGCTCACGACAATTAATAGAGCTGCCCTTCAGTGTTCGTATCAACAAGCAATACAGGATATGTTTTGTCTGGTCTGCGCACGGAGCTGAGAACGTGGAAATCGTCGATTACCATTAACTGATTTAATCAAAAGGAAGTGCTATGATACGTATACCCTCGCATCGATCTCCGACTCACCCTGGAGAAATGCTGATGAAAGAGTTTCTTTCTCCAATGGGGATTACTCAGAGGCAGTTAGCAGAGGCAATTCATGTCTCTTATCAGCGGATCAACGAAATTGTTAACGGCAGAAGAGGTATAACTCCGGCGACGGCATTGCGTTTAGCAAAATTTTTCGGTAACTCTGCTGATTTTTGGATGAATCTCCAGCAGCGCTGGGATATTTATTATGCACAACAGTCAGAAGAAAAAGTGCTCAGCAGTATTTCCCCGGCTATGAGAAAAGAGCGTACTCATAGTCCAGGATAGTAAGATCAGCACAGCCGGAAATATGAACCCAGACAAGGTTGACAGAGCCAAGCTTGAAAGGCTCACCGATCTTCCCAACATCGGCCCGGCAATCGCTGCTGATCTTCGTCTTATGGGTATCAACAGACCGAATGATCTTGCTGGTCAATCTCCGCTTGAATTGTATCACATGCTTTCTACAATAAAGGGTAAACGGCAAGACCCTTGCCTGCTTGATGTACTTATTTCCATAACCCGGTTCATGGAGGGCGAGGAGCCCCGTCCGTGGTGGATTTATACTGAAGAACGAAAACGAATGCTGAAACCATGAAGATTTTCTGGAGCTATGCCCGGCTTGACGATATGCCGCCAAGAAGCAAGGTGTCCAATCTCAGAAAGGCTTTTCAAATCGCCCTTTCGCAGACCATCGGGGAAAAAGCCGAGGTGTTCTTCGACCGAGATTCTTTGAACTGGGGTGTGAAATGGAGGGAGGAGATAGAACGCTCGATCAGGAACTGTGACGGCTTTGTGGCGGTTGTCTCGCCGTCCTACTTCAACCGGAAAATGTGCATTTATGAGCTTCAAGTCGCTTTTGAGGCCGGTAAAAAGATCTTTCCCCTCTATTACAGAAAATGCAAAAATCCTCGAAGCACCTTCAAAGAAGACGGTGAAGAAGCGGAGATCAATAAAAAGTTGAACAAGATCTCTCTTGCCATAGCAGACTTTCAGATGATGGATTTCCGTGAATTGCGCAATGAGAAGCTCGATTCCGGTAATGTTCTGAACTTTCTGGATAAAATGGCTGAGGAAATTGGAGGTTTGCTTTAATACTCTAAAATAAGGATCGCTCTTGTTTTAGGAAAAGGCGTTATCCTAAAATAACGATCGGACAGGCACGGGGGCCTGCCCCTGCGATGGTATGCGGGAGGGTATCAGATGTGGCAGGTGTAGCGGCAGGTGATGTTTCCGCTTTCCCCTGTGATCGACGCGTCGATTTTTGTATCGGGGTTGACCAGCTCCTTGAGCAGTTTCATGAACGTGCCGAGGTAGAAGTTGCCGACGACAGACAGGGCCGGGTAGGTTACCTTGACGGTGATTACCGGTGTTTTGCCGGTGGTGTAGCTGAAATCGCCGCTGCCTGCGAAAGTCCATGCGTTCTTGCTGATGGCAAAAAGCAGCAGCTTGAAAGCAAGGCCGGGCGGCAGGGGCTTGAGCAGCGTCTGGAAAAATCCCGGGATTCTCACTTTCAGCAGGTATGCTGCGGTACGCTGCCCCGAATCGTTCAGCAGTTCCGCAAGCACACTGGCGTCAAGTTCCTTGTCGAGGGATTTGACAAGGTTGTGAAATTTTTCCTCCTCAACCATTTCAGACGGCAGGTTGCCGATGAGGTGTCCCTGGCCTGCGATAGTCAGGCGGGCTTCAGCCTCTGCTTTGCCATATTTGGCTTCAAGGGCTGCAACGGTCTGTATGATGGAGTTTGGGCCGATTTTTGCCGGTGCTGTCATTCTTGCCTGATGATTAGTTTGACGAAAAGCGCGATTACTGTGCGATGGGAGGGAAGATAAGGCTGATATTTTCCGTTTCCCAACCCTTTCTGACGGTTACCGTGTCGGTACCTACGGTAAAAAGATCTGCCGGTTCAAAGGGATAAATGTTGCCGGGGTTCCACGATACGTCGGTACCCTCTTGTATCCCGGATCGCGGGATGAACGCGCTGAGGGTGTACTTTCCTGGAGCGAGCTCATCGATGCTGAAACCGGCAGGGTTACCGTTACTGCGCTGTACAACCGTTCTGCGCGGCAGTCTGTTCACCGAATCGAGTGCTTCAACGATGACAGCCCCGCTTCCACCCGATACGGTACCGGTAATGCTGCCGAAATCACCGGCATTTGCCACGGTAAACGATGACGTTTTGAGCGAATCGGAAGACCTTTCTCCATTGAGGCCGGTGAGGTTGTCCTGTTGTATGTCAATACGATAGGAACCGCCGTTTCGAAAGGTGGGGGTTGCCTGCAAAGTGTAGCGTCTGTCGTCTATCGGCTTGATGAGGAAGGGTACGGGAGAGGTTGCTTGTTCGTTAACAGCGTAAAGTTTTACCGCCCGTTCAAGCGACTGCTGTTCAACCGGTATGTTGAAGGATATGTCAACCGTTCTGCCTCTTTCAGGGTGAGAGGGGCTAAGGAAGGCTGTTTTTTCGCCGTCCTTCGGCAACAGCTGTGTTATAGTAACGGTTTCCTTTTCCTTTTTACCGCTTCCCCTGCATACAGCCGACGAAGCATGTTCACTGCTGCCGGGGGTATAGGTTATCCGGTATCCTGATTTCTTATCCAAGGAGCCGGTAACCAACCGGAAGGTCAAAGCTTCCATTGCCTTTTTAACACTGTAGAACCCTTTGACGGGCACAGCGGTGTTCCTTACCGTGTCGAGAACGGCAAGTGCCTCAACCTTGAACTTTTCAACAGGAACGGGCCGGTTGAAGCTGACTTCAATAAGGTTTCGGGCGAGAGAGGTGCAGTAGATCAGTTTTTGGGCAACCCTTGGTTCCGCAAGTCTGAACAGGTTGTCCGCCGTTCCTGTTCGGACAAGTTCCCGGTACCCGGCGCTGAACGGTTCGTTTTCAGGATTCAGTCTCTGATCGCCATTCCTGTCCTGCAGGGCAATCAGCCGGTAGCTGCCTTCGGCAAGATGTTCAAGTGTGAAATTCCCATTAAGGCCGGTTTGCACGCTGTAGTCGGGTTTGCGCTCAAGAGGATTGAAGGAGAGCGTATCATTCGTTACAGCATAAGCAAGGATAAGTGCACGGGGAAGTGGCCGGGTGTCGTTCGAGAAAACCTTTCCTGCAATGATGCCCCGGTTTATTTTCGGACCTGTTGAGAAAGCGTAGGTATAGCTCTGCTGTAATTCGTTACCCCGGCTGCTTCTCAATGATTTGTTGAGGGTAATCGTATAGGTTTTGTTGTCGTTCAGCGGCTTTTGGAATACTATTTCAGCTTCTGTTCCGTCACCTTTAAGAGTAAAGTCGGTATCGGCAGGTGAGAAAGATAGGGCTCTTCTCAATGATGTTGCAGGAACATAGCGGTTGAAGCTGAAAAGTACCCGTTCGGGAGAGATATTCACGGAAGAGGGTGGCGGGTTCACGGAGAGCACCTCCAAAGGTTCCGTATCCTTCGGCCCTCCTGTAGGCGGACGGTCAAGTGCGCATGCCGTAAGGAGTAAGCACAGGGCGAAGAAGAGCGGTAGAGGTTTCATGGAAAGGACATGTTGGAGCCCAGCCTGGATTGTAAGTCAGCGTAAAAAGTCGTAAATTAAAAAGCTAAGAAGTTCTATGAAAATATTTTGAGAAAAAATAACAGATTGTTTACGATATAGATGTCCAGAAGCACTTGCAAGGTTCTCTATGTGTCAGGTGAAATTTCTCCATTTGTAAGGGTCAGTTCTCTGGCCGATTTCATGGCATCCTTTCCCCAGGCCATGGAAGATGAAGGCTGTGAAGCCCGCATAATGATGCCTAAATACGGCGTGATCAATGATCGCAAGTTTCGTCTCCACGACGTCTTACGGCTTTCAGATATAAAGGTTCCACTGAAAGACAAGACAGATCTGCTTCACGTAAAGGTTACAGCGCTTCCATCCAGCAAAATACAGACCTATTTTCTCTATAACGAGAAATATTATAAGCGTAGCGGTCTTTTTACCGATATATCCCAGGGAGATGATTTCAAGGGCAGCGCAGAGAGGGTGGTTTTTTTCAATCTCGGCATTCTTGAAACGCTTCAGAGACTTGGCTGGAAACCCCATATCATTCATTTTCATGACTGGTACGCGAGCCTTGTTCCCCTTTTATTAAAAACCATGTATGCCGATAATGAATTTTTCAGGGGTATTAAGACCGTTTTGACCGTGCATAACGCGCACCGTCAAGGCGTGTTTCCACTGAAACCGTTCATGAAAATGCTCCCGGAAAGCCTGGTCGAGAAGTTGCATATCGGGAATGATACGGTAAACATGCTGTTTACCGGGATAGAGCATGCCGACAGCATCTCAACAACGTCAGACAGGTATGCCGAGCTTATCAGCAGCGACACCGAAGCGGCATACGGTGTTGACAAGGTGCTTGCCGCTCGCGGAAATCATTTGCAAGGGATAACCAACGGGCTCGACACCAAGCAGTGGAACCCTTCGGCTGACAAACTTATCAAAAGGAAATTTGACACTGACCGGCTCGATGAGAAACTTGAGAACAAGAAGTACCTGCTCGAAGAGATGAATTTGCCGTTTGACGAAGAAAAACCTTTGATTGGTGCTGTAATACATTTTGACCGGTTCCAAGGAATTGATCTGCTGATCGATTCTTTTGAAAAGCTGATGAAACTCGATATCCAGCTGATTATTTCCGGATCGGGAAACAAAGAGATTCAGAAAAAGCTACAGGATCTGGCTGGAAAACATAAGAGCAAGCTTGGGCTCAATTTTGAGTTCAGTGATGGCTTTTTTCATCAGATTATGGCTTCGGCCGATATGCTGCTCATGCCTGGAAAACTGGAATCATGTGGCATGATGCAGTTCTTTGCGATGCGATACGGAGCCTTGCCGATTGTCTATGCAGGGGGGGGGATTGCCGAAACGATCGACGAGATCGATGCCGACAGTGACGGCTCAGGCTTTGAATTTCATGACTACAGCTCTGAATCTCTTGCTGGCAAAATCAAGGAGGCGCTTTCGGTTTATGAAGACCAGGAGCGTTGGGCCAAGCTCGTCACGGACAATATGGAGAGGGAGCTGACATGGAAAGAGTCTGCTGAAAAGTATAACCGGATTTACAGCAGTTTACTCGAAAGTGAATGAGGGTATGGTGAGAAAGGTAAAGGTTTTATTTCTTGACAGGGATGGTACGATAAATCGTGATATAGGCACCTATGTAACCACAAGAGAACAGTTTCAACTGATCAAGGGGGCGGATGTTGCGATCGCCCTTGCTAAACAGGCCGGCTACGAAATCGTCATAATTACCAACCAGGCCGGTATCGCAAAAGGTATTGTTACTCCTGAGCAGGTTGAGGATATACATGTGTATCTCAATGAGCTGCTTGCAGTCAGAAATACCTCTTTCGACCGTAGTTATTACTGTCCTACCCATCCTGATTATCCGCATCCCGAATATGACCGTTTTGCCTGGTGCAGGAAGCCTGAAACCGGCATGGTTGACCAGGCGGTGGCCGATTATCTTTCCTCTGGTGTCGAGGTTGACAAAATGCAGTCGTTTTTTATCGGTGACAAGACGGTTGATGTTGAGTGCGGATTACGGGCGGGTCTCAGGCCTATTCTCGTCAGGACCGGTCATGGAGAGGAAGAACTGTGCCATGAACGCCGGATCACACCTGAGTTTGTTGCGGATAATCTCTACCAGGCGATAACGGAGTATGTGCTCTTGAATGCCTGTTGATTTGTTGAACTGTTGAATTGTTTTCGGGCGTATCGCTTTTTGTCGTAAAGCGGATCAATGCTGATGGTGACGATGGTTGATCAGGAAGATAGTATGACAAGGCTACATTGCTATGTACATGTTCCATTCTGCCGGAGCCGCTGCCCATACTGCGATTTTTTTCTGGTAACGAGGCAGGATCTTCAGGAGCGTTTTTTTTCTGCGCTCAATAAAGAAACTGCCGAACGCTTGGCTGCAGTTCACGGAAGCACCATTCACTCCGTTCATTTCGGAGGCGGCACCCCGTCTTTAGTGCCGGCTTCCTTTCTGGAAAACTGGCTTGTAACGCTTTCACGGCATGTTTCGCTAAGCGGTGATGCCGAAGTTACCATTGAAGCTAATCCTGAAGATCTTACCACTGAAAAGCTTCATGATTTTGCTTCTCTGGGCGTGAACCGTCTCAGCATCGGTGTTCAGTCCTTTATGTCTGAAAAGCTCCTGGCGCTTGGTCGTGTGCACACGGCTGCGGAAACGTTGCAGGTGACAGGTGAGGCTATGGACCTGTTTGGCAATGTCAGTGTGGATCTGATCTGTGGAGCGGAAGGGGAGACCATGGATGCATGGGAGCGGGACCTTCGTACCGCTTTTTCCTGCGGTGTACCGCACATTTCCATATACATGCTTACCCTGGAAAAAAGGACACGGCTTGAGAGTTTCGTAAAAAGAGGCATCGTAACGCTTCCTGACGAGCAAGCACAGGCTGCAATGTATGCAAGGGCATGTGAGCTGCTCGAGACTGAGGGCTTTGAGCATTATGAAGTTTCGAATTTTTCGAAACCGGGATTCTTTTCCCGTTATAATCTGGGATGCTGGTGCAGGGAATCGTATCTTGGTTTCGGCCCCTCCGCGCATTCTTTTCGTATTACCGGAGGGCAGGAGATACGTAGCGTAAATGTGAGCAGTCTAATGCGTTATATGGCATCTCCCCGTGAAACCCAGGAGTCGAACGAAATGCTCTCCGAAGAGGCGCAGATCAATGAGAAGATTTTTCTTTCCCTGCGGCTTTCTTCCGGACTCAAGCTCGATGATCTGCGGCATTATCATGAAGACAGCAGTGAGGTGCTGGAAACCGTTGAGCAGTTCAGAGCGCAAGGTTTACTCGAAATACGGGACGGTGTCATTAAGGTCTCTCGGAAAGGATTTCTGTTTGCCGACAAGGTGGCGGAGGAACTGATGCCCATGAGGAAAGTAGGCAGTTCACAGTAGGCAGTTGGCTAACCAGCGGTCCAACGATTTTGACTTTTCCTTTGTTACTCGTTACTTGTCACTGATGATTATAGATCACAAGACGATACATCGCGGTATTGCCGTAGCATTGTTTCTGCTGATAGAGGCTGTATACCTGATGACCATGGCCCCGACGCTCTCTTTCTGGGATTGCGGGGAGTTTATCGCGACATCCTACACCCTTGGTGTGCCCCATCCTCCGGGTGCACCTCTTTTTCTGCTGGTCGGCAGGCTGTTTTCCATGGTTCCCTTTTTTGAGGATATCGGTGCCCGGGTCAATCTTCTGAGCACGTTGTCGGCCTCGGCGACCGTTATGCTTACCTACCTGATCATTTTTCGCCTGATTGTCATGTACAGGAAAAGTAAGCCAGATTCATGGGATGTCCCTGAAAGGCTTTCGGCTTATGGTGGTGCAGTGGTGGGAGCGCTTGCGCTTGCATTTTCAGACAGTTTCTGGTTCAACGCGGTTGAAACGGAAGTTTATGCCCCTTCGCTGTTTTTTACCGCACTCGTTGTCTGGTTTATCCTGCGATGGTTTGAGGATGATCCACAAGAGGGGAGCGAGCGCTGGCTGATGGCCGCCATGTATGTTATCGGCCTGTCGATAGGAGTCCACTTGCTGAGTCTTCTGACTATATTTGCGGTTTCCATGATTTATTATTTCAAAAAATACGAGGTGAATTTTGGAAGCTTTATTTTATATCTCCCTGTTGCTTGCATAGCTTTTATTTTATTTGTTGCAGTTGGGTTATCTACATGGGAACGGGAAATCTTTACAACAGCGTTGTCTAATTGGAATGACCTCGCTGATTCAGCCAAGTGGGCAGCTCTTGTGGATTTTGCTATTGCTTTGGTGCTGGTTGTTCTTTTGACTGTTGTTGCCTCAGTACCATCTTTTTACGCATTTAAACATTATGGTGACGCGACGAAATCTTGGGTTGGTTTTGCTGTGATAAGCATTGTATTTCTGGTTGTTTTCTTGTTGTCTTACGTTTTTATTGGCAGCATGAACTCGGTATGGTTATATGTGATTGTTGTTATTTACGGTGCGTATTTGTTTTTTTATTTTCCTAAACCCTTTATATGGTATTTCCTGGGAAGCGTTGGTCTTTTTTTCCTGGTCTATAGTGGAGTCATCAAGGGGTTACCGGTGCTTATACAGCACTATTCATGGTGGGGGATCACGCTCCTTATCGGTGGAATTGTCTATGCCATTTATTATGCTCATGTGAGACGGTACAGGCTGCTGCATACGCTCAGCATGTCGCTGCTTCTGCTGATCGTCGGTTATACTTCCTATGCGCTTATCTATGTTCGTGCTAACGCCTCTCCTTCGATCAATGAAAACAATCCCTCAACTGCAGAGGCCTTTTTTTCATACCTGAACCGCGAGCAATACGGTGATTTTGGCCCATGGCCCCGGCGCTGGTCCGAAGAACCGGTACATCAGTATTTTTACCAGCAGTACGGCAGCGACTTAGACTATTTTTTCCGTTACCAGCTGAATCATATGTATCTCCGGTATCTCGGATGGCAGTTTATCGGTCGGGAGAATGACTCTGGGGGAGCCGGGGTTGACTGGTCAAAGCTTTGGGGACTTCCGTTCCTTATCGGGGTATTTGGAGCAGTTTCGCATTTTAGGCGCGACTGGAAGATGGGATCGGTTGTTACCGCGCTGTTTATTCTGACCGGCGCGGCACTCGTTGTTTACCTCAACCAGACCGAACCGCAGCCTAGGGAGCGTGATTACAGCTATACAGGCAGCTTTTTTGCTTTCGCCATCTGGATCGGCATTGGTGTGGAAAGTCTCTATGCTTGGCTGAAGGAGAGGTTGAAACTCGGTAGAGCTGTTCTTATAGACCAATGGACAGTAGGGTTTGTAATTTTCATCGGGCTTTTAATTACAGCGGGAATTGCAGCAGCTGTTTCTTTCTATTTTAACTGGCCGCCGCTATATGTCGGCTGCATAGTTGTCGCTATTATCATTTTTATCGGTATAGTTGTTGAGATTATCTGGTATATATTTCGGCAGCTGTTCGAGTTCAGTGAAAAAAATCAGCAGATAATTCTTGTGGTTTTCATTGTAGCAGCAGGTCTTCTGTTGCTCGACGGCAGGATGCTTTATGCCAACTATCACACACACGACCGTTCCGGGAACTATGTGCCCTGGGACTGGGCCTGGAACATGCTTCAAAGCTGTGAAAAGGATGCCATACTATTCACCAACGGGGATAACGATACGTTTCCGCTGTGGTACCTGCAGGAGGTTGAAGGTATCCGAACCGATGTGCGCGTTGTGAATCTCAGTCTTGCCAATACCGGGTGGTATCTCGACCAGTTGAAGAACACCTCTCCAAACGGAGCGAAAAAAATAGCCTTCAGCCTGAGCGATGAAGAGATCAAGGATATCGGCTATGTTGCCATACAGCCGGTTGAAGTCGATCTTCCTGCAGGTTCAGCAAAGGAGAAACTTGTCAAAGAGTATAAAGAAGCGGGCCTCGATGTTCCGGAAGCTCTTGTCGACACGTTGCGGTGGCAGATTATGCCGACTATCACATATCAGGGACAGGGGTTTCTCCGGCCGCAGGATGTTGCCGTGTATGAAATCCTGATGAACAATTACACCACGCGCCCGATTTATTTCGCCATAACGGTTGGCCGCGACAACCTGCTGGGGATTGATGAATACCTTCGCCTTGACGGTCTTGCCTACAAAGTTGTTCCGGTGAGAAATATCGAAGAAGGTGGGGGTTTTGTCGAGGTTTCACGGCTCTGGACAAACCTCTGTAGCGTGTTCCGCTACCGCCACCTCAATAATCCGGAAGTCTATATAGAGGAAACCGCCCGCAGACTGAGCGGAAATTACAAGCCCCTGTTTGCAAGCTTGGCGGTTGAGCTTGCGAAAAAGCCGGATGAGGAGCTCAGTGTTAGGGACAGCAAGGGAGTACTTCGTAAAGCAAGCCGAAAGCATCTTGCGATTGAGGCGCTGGATAAATCACAGGAAGTTTTGCCTTTGGAGCGTTATAGGCTGGATCCAGGAGTTGCTGCATCGGTTGTTTCTCTCTATGTTTCATTCGATGAAAAGGATAAAGCGGATCCGTATATTGCTTACCTTGAAGGGCGTGCCGGCATGACCACTCTCAAGCAAGCCCCACGGGTATACTATGCTCTGGCCCTTGCCCTGCGTGAGGTCGGACGTGTCAAGGAATCGGAAGAAATTCTGGATCGGCTTTTCGAAGAGATAGATGAAAAAAACATTGACCTGAATTAAGCGTTTCAAGTTATCCTGAAAAATGGTGGGCACCTCGATTTATTTATTCTGCGCTCCGTTCGCCTTGCATCCCGACGCAATCGGGGCTCATGACAATTAGAGGCGCCCTAATGACAAGAGATGGAAGAAAAGTCAAAATTCAAAAGTAAAAAGTTAAAACGGCTTGATGACTAACCTTTTCTCATTCTGGCTTCTTGCTTCTGTATTCTCCTGTTACGGGATGCCTGAACAATCGCTTAATTTAGGATTAAAACAACTGAATGAGTAAAACAGCTATTGATGGACACTCGTATACATTCGACAGCAATAGTCAGTGCGAAGGCTGAGATCGGCAGGGAGGTTGCAATCGGTCCTTATACGGTTATCGAGGATGACGTTGTTATCGGGGACAAAACCGAGATCGGTCCTCACGTGCAGATTGCCGACGGGGCACGGTTAGGCAGGGAGTGCCGGGTCTTTGCCGGTGCGGCCCTTGCAACTATTCCACAAGATCTGAAATTTCAGGGTGAAAAAACTTTCCTGCATATCGGCGACCGTACGGTTATCAGGGAGTATGTAACTCTTAACAGGGGTACCAGGGCAAGCGGTAAAACCGTTGTCGGCTCAGATAGCCTTATTATGGCCTATGTTCATGCAGGTCATGATTGTGTCATAGGCAGCCATGTGATTATTGTGAATTCGGTTCAGTTCGGCGGCCATTGCGAGGTAGAGGATTACGCTGTTGTAGGTGGCCTTGCCGGTGTTCACCAATTTGTCCGTATCGGTAAATATGCCATGGTCGCAGGTATATCAAGAGCTTCCCTCGATGTTCCTCCTTATGTTATGGCGGGCGGTCACGAGGTTTTCCGTTTTGAGGGGCTGAACATGGTAGGGCTCAAGCGGAGAGGTTTCTCTTCGGAACAGATCGACAGGATCCGTTATGTATACAGGATTATATTCCAGTCGGGGCTGCTGCTGGGGAATGCGCTCAAAAAGGTGGAGCAGGAGTGCGAGCGTACCCCTGAAGTAGATGAGATACTGAACTTCTTTGGCAACAGTTCCGCAAAAAGGAAATATATACGGCCGTTCAAGGCGTAGCGTTGATGTCTCGCAACTCAAAAGAGAATAAGAAATGGTACGCTGGGCATTGGGAGTAGACCTTGGGGGAACGGCTGTTAAACTTGCCGTTATCGATGAAGAGGGTGGTATGCTGGATCATGAGCGGCACCCTACACAGGTCGAAGCCGGGCCTGAAGGTATCGTGACGCATATTGCATCGCTTGTCTTCTCCATGTACAGCAGGTTCAGGGAACAAATCGGAGAAGAACTTTTTGCAGGGATCGGGCTCGGAGCCCCCGGTGCTGTCGACAGTGATAGGGGTATCCTCAGCTATCCGCCTAATCTTCCCGGGTGGGAACGATATCCGTTAAAGAGTGAACTGCATAATGTTCTCGTCAGGGATCATGCCATGTACAGCCCGCTGATCCTTGAAAACGATGCCAATATTGCCGCCTGTGGCGAAGCGGTTTTCGGGGCAGGGAAGTCTTTCAGGGATTTTATGATGATAACCTTGGGAACCGGAGTGGGGGGCGGGATAATTCTTGGCCGCAAACTCTACAGAGGTTCACATGGTACGGCAGGTGAGATCGGGTGTCTGGCAATCGACTACAGCGGGAAGAGTGTTCACGCAGGCATAAGAGGTTCGGTTGAAAGCCTTATCGGTAAAAAGGGCATTGTCGCCATGGGGCTTGAAACCTACCACCGTTATCCGCGTGAGGTATGGTCTGAAGAGTTCCATGGCAAAGAACTTTGCGAGCTGTCGCCGAGAACCCTTGAAAAGGCCGCTCACCAGGGTGATCCTATTGCCATGGAAGTATGGGACAGGGTGGGTTCCATACTGGGGGTTGGTCTCGCCGGTGTTGTGGCGCTGATGGATATCCGTAAGTTTGTTATAGGTGGAGGTATAGCTGGTGCAGGTGATCTTATTTTTTCTCCTGCATTCGAACAGATGAAACAATCAACGCTTCCGTCGATGCACGATGACATGGAACTGGTTCCTGCTGCTCTTGGAAACAGGGCAGGGGTATACGGGGCGGCGGCCCTGTGCTTTTCCTCTATTGTTTGAAGGGGTTGTAATGCTTGACGAGTTGCTCCATCTTTTTTATCCCCGAGTTTGCACGGGATGTCACTCTCTTCTTGCTTCGGGAGAGAGGGATATCTGCGCAGCGTGTTTTGCATCGTTCGACGCCTTTGCCGATGCTGATGCCGCCGGTTATGCGGTCAGGGAAGTTTTCAGGCGCAACTACCCGAAAATCAATGGTCTCCAAGAAGTCTGGTCGCTGTATCGGTTCCATAAAAATGACAGATTGCAGCAGGTTGTTCATGCGATGAAATACGAGGGAGTGCACAGACTTGGAAAGTTTTTCGGCTCGCGTCTCGCAGAAATGATCTCCGGATGCGGTGCCGGTGAAGAGTTCAGCTGCATTGTTCCTGTACCTCTCCATCGGCTAAAGGTTGTAGAACGAACCTACAATCAGTCTGAAGTCATTGCACGGGCTGCGGCTGCAATTCTTCAGAAAGAAGTGCGGGTCGACCTTGTCATTCGCCGGAAATATACCCGGCCGCAAGCCGGTCTTTCGCCTCGGGAAAGGCGGAGCAACGTCAGGGATGCTTTTATGCCATCGGGAGATGCTGCACTGGAAGATATTTTGCTTGTTGACGATATCCTCACGACCGGTTCGACGGCCGCCGCTGTCATACAAGCGCTTAAGGCAGCCGGAGCCGGCAATATCTCTCTGGCAACCATAGCGCTTGCTGCGTGACACCTGTGGAGCATACCAGGAACAGAAAAATATGGGCCTTTTTTATACACCTTCTCCCCTGATTGATCTTTCCGGTGGAACACTCTCGGTCGAAGGAGAGGAATTTTTTCATATTACCAGGGTGCTCAGAAAAAAAGTGGGTGAGGCTGTTCATGTTACCGACGGTGAAGGGTTGTCGATAACCGCTGATATCTCTAAAATCGGCAAAAGCGGGCTTACAGCGGCAATTGTTGAAAGAGGGCATGTTCCCCCCTCATCTACAAAAGTGACAGTTGCTATGTCGCTTCTGAAGTCATCACAGCGGTTTGATTTTTTCCTTGAAAAGGCAACCGAGCTTGGAGTTTCCTGTATTATTCCCATGATAACGGAACGCACGGTTTCCCTGCCAAAAACAGAGAAAGTAAACAGGAAGCAGGAACGCTGGAAAAAAGTCCTTGTTTCCGCTCTGCGCCAGGCAAAGAGGTACTATCTACCGGACATTACCGGGCCGCTGCATTTTGATGAAGTGCTCCATCTTGAAGGGTATGATATAAAAATGATTCCCTATGAAACGTCGGAAATAATTCCGGAGGCATCATTTTCCGGCAGAAATGTGTTGTTTATTGTTGGTGGTGAAGGCGGCTTTACCGAAGATGAGGTCGAAAGCGCCCGCCAAAAAGGCTTTCGTGAAATTTCATTGGGTGGTTCGACTCTTCGTGCGGAAACAGCAGGTATTTTTGCCGTTGCCATGGTTCGCTCGCAGCTGGTGGTGAGTGAACAGCCGGGTGAATGGTTGTGATGACGAATCACCGGTCACTTTTATCGATGGATACAAACATGCAAAAAACGATTCTCAACAATATCATACTCCTGGTTTTCGTTCTGGTGATTTCGGCGATTTTTGTGTCCATGGTTTACAATTTTCTCATGGTTATTCTGATTGCCGCAATTTTTTCGGGACTTGCAATGCCTTTGTACCGATGGTTTGAAGTCCTGTTCAGAGGGCGCAAAAGCCTCAGTTCGGCAATGACCATTCTTTCCATAGCATTCATCTTGATTTTTCCTCTGTTGACCCTGCTTGGAATCGTCACAGCAGAAGCGATAAAGGTAAGCCGTTCTGTCGGTCCATGGATTGAAGAACGTCTCGACGAACCAACAACTTTTCATGATTTTTTCAGTTCACTGCCATACTCCGAAACCATAAGCCAATACAGTGACGAGATCCTCCAGCGAGTCGGCGAGCTGGTAGGAAAGATGAGCACATTCCTTTTCGAGAATCTCTCATCGTTTACATTCTCAACGGTTCAGACGCTGTTTATGATGTTTGTTTTTTTCTATACCATGTTTTTTTTCCTCAGGGATGGCAGAGACTTTCTTGAGAAAATCCTTTACTATCTTCCGCTCAGTGAGGGTGACCAGTCGCGTATGCTGGAGAAGTTTACATCGGTTACCAGAGCGACCATCAGAGGAACTTTTGTTATCGGCATCATTCAGGGAACCCTTGCCGGGATTGCTTTGAAGGTGGCAGGTATCGAGAGTGCCGTATTCTGGGGTGCGGTCATGACGGTGCTTTCAATCATTCCGGTTATAGGGTCTGGGCTTGTATGGGGACCGGCGGTTGTTTACCTCTATGCGAACGGGGAATATGTCGCCGCAACAGGCCTGCTGCTGTTTTGCGGCCTGCTGGTCAGCAGTATCGATAATATTCTCAGGCCCATTCTTGTCGGAAGGGATACCAAAATGCATGAGCTTCTGATCTTCTTCGGTACCTTTGGGGGTCTAAGCCTCTTTGGTATAGCAGGTTTCATTGTCGGTCCTGTTATCGCTGCCCTGTTTATTACCGTGTGGGAGATTTATGGGGAAACTTTCAAGGAGTATCTCAACACACTGAAAAATCCTGATCCCTGTATTGATTCAGAGGGTAGCGATGACACACGGGATTAAGTGATATTGCCAGGCTGTTTTTTCTTTTGTTACATTAAAAAAATTGATGATTTTCGCCTTCGTGACTATTGATAAGATTGTGAAAACTGATGATGTCTTGAAGAACTATGAGTAAATCCACAGCAGTACGTGTTATTTTCCTTTTCCTGTTTTTTGCGAGTCTGATGTTTACCGTGCTGCCTTTTTCTTACGCAAAGCCGAACACGGAACAGGACAGCCTGAATTTCGAACAGGAAATTAATTCTTACATCCTCAAGGACATGAGCACATCGGAGGTACTCATGTCCAAAAATACCGCAACGCGTGTTCAGCCGGCGAGCCTGACGAAAATACTTACCGCAATCATCGCAATTGAGAGCGGCAAGCTTGGTGATGTTGTTGAAATTCCGAAAGAGGCAGCAGCAGTGGAGCCAGCCAAAGCAGGTTTTGATGTTGGTGAGAAAATACGCCTTGTGGATCTGGTAAAAGCGTCGATGGTGCGGTCGAGCAACGACGCCGCTTTCGCCATAGCGATTTACCTTGGCGGGAGTGTCAAAGATTTTGCCGGGATAATGAACCGCATTGCAAAGAAGATCGGGATGACAGATTCGCATTTCACCAATCCCGCAGGTTATGACAGGGATCTGTACGCAGGGCATTACTCGACCGCGGATGATCTGTTGTTGCTTACCGAATATGCGATCGGCAACGAGATTTTCAACCGTATTGCCGCACTTGATTCGGTTTCGTTCTATGACCGGAAATCAAAAAAGAAATATTCACTCAAGTCCAGCAACAAACTCCTTGAGAATTATCAGTACGCTGTTGGTATAAAGACAGGGTATACTTTGAAGGCAGGCAAGTGCCTTATTGCCAGGGCTAAAAAAGAAAACAATGATATGGTGCTGGTTATGCTCGGGGCCGGGAAAAAGCGCTGGGAATTTGCAGAGAGAATGTTTGAACAAGCGTTTGAGGGAAATGAACAGGGAAGGGTTTCATATCGCCCGGAAAACAGGCAGGAGGCTCAGCCGCTTATGCTTAAGGGTGGTACACTTCAGTGAAAAGTAAAATGGCTTGATGGCTGGATAGCAGGAGTAGGGGCGAAGAATTTTTCGCCCGCAGTGCGGTATAAGTAAGCAGTCTTCAGAGTTGGCAGGGTGCTTATGAGTTATGTTATGATCGTACTCGTACTCGTACTCGTACTCGTACTCGTACTCAGCGTAGCGGTACTCGTAATTGAATAAACTTAACCGTGAATAAATGATGGGTGCCGCATCAACCCCGTGAAATGGATATTTGGATTTTGAAAAAGCAATGGATTCCCGTGTAAGCCCCGTGAAATCTTGAGTATCTATTTCACAGGCAAGCACGGGAATGACCGGAGTACCATATCGGGCGGACACAGGGGTCCGCCCCTACAATTCAACAACAGTTTTTGAAGCAAGTCAATTATTGACGCGGACGGCGTCTTCGGTGGAGAAGAAAAACGAGGATTCAATCTGTGCGTTTTCATCCGAGTCAGAACCATGGACGATGTTTTCGCCTTTGCTGTCAGCATAAAGTTTACGGATAGTTCCCTCTTCGGCTTCAGCAGGATCGGTTGCCCCGATAAGTTTACGAAAATCTTCCACAGCGTTTTCTTTTTCCAGAATCATCGGCACGCAAGGCCCTGAAGACATGAACTCGACAAGTTCGCCGTAGAACGGCCTTTCACGGTGTACAGCGTAAAAAGCGCCTGCAGTTTCTTTCGTCAGTTTTGTTTTTTTCATGGTAACAATACGAAAACCGGCACGTTCAATCCTGTCGATTACCGCACCGATCAACTGCTTGCGAACACAGTCAGGTTTGAGAATGGTAAGCGTTCTTTCCATCGGTATATTTTTTTTGATTGTAGGAATAGGCCATTACGCATGAATTTGTGAGCGAAGATACGTAATGTTGGCTGAATATGGAAGCCTTAACTATCCCTCTTCCCGTTGGAGTTTTCGTTATCGAAGATCACCAGGATTTTACCTACCCGCTGCCCGTTCATTTTTATGACCTTGAAGAGCATGTTTTGCCATTCCAGGGTATCCATGACTGAGGGAACCTTCTCAAGCTTGGTCATGAGAAAGCCGCCCATGGTATCATAGCGGGGATCCTCTTCGTCGAGGAAATTGTCAAGATCAAATTCTGTAATGAAGTCATCTACGGGAAGCAAGCCGTCAATAATCCAGGTTCGCTGGCTTCTGCGTACGATTTTTTTGCTCCCTTCGAGATCATCGGCAGGAATATCCCCGACGATGCTTTCAAGCACATCCGTAAGTGTAATGGCGCCTTGGACTGAGCCCTGTTCATCAATTACCAGTGCAAGATGCGCTCTGTTTTCCTTGAAAAGCTCAAGTACCTGGAAGGCAGGAACGGATTCAGGTACGAACAGCGGTGGTTTCATTACGTTGCGGATGGTTTCCTTAAGATTGCCTGGTTCGAGCAACTGTTTGTTGACAAGATCGAGTGAGCGGACGACACCTCTCAGATTGTCAAGGTTTCCCTCGGCAACCGGGAAGCGTGAACGGCCGCTTGCCTGCATTTTTGAGATCAATTCCTTTTCAGGCTCGTTAAGATCGAGCCATTCGACCTCGCTTTTCGGCGTCATCATGGAACTTGCCCTCTTGTCGCTCATGCGGAAAATTCTCGAAACCATCTCATATTCAACCGATTCAAAAACGCCTTTCTTTGCGCCCTGTTTTATCATGAGCATAACCTCTTCATCACTGACAAGCGGCTTTTCAATATTTCTTATGCCGATGATTTTGAGAACGATGTTTGTTGAGCCATTGATAAGATGGACTATCGGGGCGCTTATCCGGCAGATGATATCGATAATTCGTGCAATGTTAACAGCTATCTGTTCCGGATGTTGCAGAGCGATTTTTTTCGGGGCAAGTTCGCCGATGATGAGGGTGAAGTAGGTGACACCTATGACAACCAGTCCGAGAGCAAGCTCTTCGCTGTAAGGTTTGAGGATTTCGACGCTGGAAATGAGTTTCGAGACAGGTTCTGAAAAGCTCACACCACTGAATGCGCCTGCAAGTGTAGCGATGAGAGTTATGCCTACCTGTATGGCGGAGAGAAATTTGCCGGGGTTTTCAAGCAGCTCGAGAACAAGTGATGCTTTTTTTATGCCTGCATCACGCAGCTCATGTAATTTGGCTTCTCTTGAAGAAATAATTGCAAATTCGGCCATCGCAAAGAAACCGTTAGCCAGAATCAGACCGAATAAGATAAAGAGTTCTATTATGTCGGAATCCATATTGGTGGCACGAGGGTGCCTGAGAATAAAAAGTCTAAAAGTTTATGTCTGTACTGAATTGAGCAATTGATTCGGGCCGTCCGGCTATAACGGGCTGCAATGCCGGATGCTCAATACAGTTAAATGTATTAATGACCTAAGATAGGTAAAAAATCCCCAACAAAAGGGAACCTCTATTAATTTGTTCTGTGTCTTCCCGGCGAGTTGGAACACACTGCGGTTTTGCAGTTTATCCCAAGCAAAGAACTCCATTGTAGAAAATCGTGATTCGTTGTTCATGTACGAAATTCTGGCTAAACTTCAAGATATCTCTATGCATTCTCGTTTGTCGAATGGTTCATCATTAATTAGTACATGAGGATTTCGAGTACCGCCCAACAAAGTATTCGGAGCGCGCAACAAATTAATAGAGGTCCCCTTAATAGAGGTGCCCAGCAATGAGTATTACCATGAAGATATTGCAATATGCCGTGTTATCGGCCGTTATTCTTTTTGTCGCGGGATGTGAGAAACAGGAGCAGAAGTCCGGGGAGGAAAAGGTTACAGCACTTTACGAAAAAGCCGCAAGTTATGCCGACAACCTTGAGTATGAAAAAGCCCTGGACCTGCTGCAAAAAGGGCTTGCATTGGATACTCTTGGCGGCTTTTCAGGCAGAACGGCTAAAGCCCTGAATCGCAAGCGGCAGATAGAAGAGGTTGCCGGTGATTACTTCCATGCTCTTGCATCTCATGACATTCTTGAAAAACGATGCAGAGGGATGCTGCCGGAAAGTGCCGAAGCGGAGCGCGTGCGCTCAAAAGCTTCACTGCTGGGGGAACTCGGGGAGTTCGTCATGGCTCAAGAAACCCTAAAAAATATTGCCGCACTGAATGTTCGAGATTCACTGGAACTTGCACATTACCATGAGCGGGCAGGTGAAAAAGAAAAAGCGTTTGCTTTTTACAATGTGTTGAGCCGGAATCCTGACCGGGTTGTCGGGCTGAGGGCATATACAGGTCTCCTGCAGTTAAGCCTCGGCGGAGATGTAAAAGAAGCGGCCGAACCTTCAGTATATGCACATCGGATTACAGAAGTTGCCGGAAAACTCATTTCCGAAAAAAGGGAAGGAGATAAACGTGCGGTATTGCTTGCGTTGCGGCGTGCAGCGGCAATGCTTGAACTGTTTCCCGCTCATATGAAGGATTCCAGCTATTTGTATTTCAAGGCACTTTCGCTTGCACGTACTGCGGGTGATGATCACCTTGCGCAATTGCTGGATTTCGAGTCCAATGCTGTTCTGACAAACAATCCCGAAGTGTACGCCCGTGCTCTTGATTATTTCGAGAGAAATAACATGAGGCTGGCCAGGATGGCAGCACTGTTGAAACAGGGTATCCGGGGAGATATAGAGGATCGGGAAAAAGTAAAGGCTTTAAAGCAAGGGCTGGACATATACCTGCATCAGGCATGTCCGTGGCCGGGTTATGGTATTGCTGATCTTGTTGATCGTTCTGCAGAAAAGCTGACAGAACTGCTTCTGAATAATGGACGTTACGCAGAAGCTTTTGAAAGTGACGAGATGCCCAAGCTGTATGAGCTGAACCGCTCGGTTCAGCTTGACTACGATTCGTTCGATCTATCGGGACAGCATGATCAACTTGAGCATAAAGTCGCAGTGCTTGGCCGTGAGCTGTCGGCGCTGTTGCAGCGATTGATGAACAGCTTCGAGTCGGGTCAGGGGTTCGAACATCATGCGGCTACCATCAATGCAATAAGCAAAAAACGTGGGTTTCTCTATGATCTGCAGGCCGAGCTGCGCAATGTGGCGCCGTCAGAGGCGGCGAAATTAACTGTGGTGCCGGTGACGCTCAAAACCGTACAAGAGAGCCTTGGTGAAGGTCATGCCGTGCTTAAGGTTGTCGAGGGGCGGGAGTGGTGCACGGTATTTCTGGTGCAAAGCGGCTACGTTGAAGTGTCCAGGCGAAAGGTGAAGGCTGGGCTTTATCGCTCGAGGTTACAGCTTTTCAGGGATCATCTCTCAATGGATTCCGGGGGCGGCAATATTGTTCTTGCCGCAAATTCCGAAAGGCTGTGGCTGACGGATCTTCTGATAAAGCCATATTCCGGGCGTCTGCGTGATATCCGTCGGCTGACGGTAATTGCTGATAATCCTGTCCCTGCCCATCTGCTTGGTCACAACCGCTATCTTGTCAGAGATCTGCCGGTTTCAGGGATCTATTCTGCAAGTGAGCTTGTCCGTCAGTCTTCGACGACAGGCGGTGGGGACGATGATCCCGTGTTTGGTTTTTATGGTATAGACAGGTATCGGGAGGCGGTAAAGCGGAAGTTTTCCTTTCCTCATCACGCTGTGTTTCTGCTTTGGAAGCTTTTTTCTGCTGCCGAGCTTGAAGAGCTGCGTGTTCTGCTTGCTTTGTCCATGCAGAAAGGGGGAAACCCTTCGGACGTGCTGCATCAGCTTGCGCAGCAGCAGGAGGCTGAGAACAATATTCAGTGGTTGTATATATCCGAGTATGGGGTCAGCAACAGGTAAGTGGTACCTCGAAAATATATTGTTAATTCGATTGCCCTGATGGCTGAATTTTTGTAAACTACGTAAATCGAGCCTTTTGTGCAGTTCAGGCGATTTAACGGATGACATAAACCACGTGCATGTCATGGCGGATGAAGTTACATTTGGTTCTGCCGGTGCCTTGCTGGTACGCAAACTCATTCAGGCCAGAAAAGAGCGAGAACTCTCCCTTGAGGAAGTCAGCGCCGAGACAAGAATAAAGAAAGATCATCTTGAAAAAATCGAGGCAGGCAATTTGAAGTTTTTGCCCTCCGCGTATGTCTATGCCTTTTTGAAAGAATACGCCCAAGCCCTCGATGTAAAGGATAGCGAGCTTATTGAACGATGCAGGGATGAGCTTAGTATTCCTACCGATCTCAGAGTCAAGCAGGAAAATGAAACATTAGAAGACGAACAGGGCAGTGGGAAAGGTGAGCGTTTTTCCGGCATGTTTGGTGCCGTTACTGCTGGCGGGGGCAAAGTCCCTGGTGCTGTTCTGGTAGGTGCCGTAGTGTTTATAGTCCTTGTTCTTCTCGCGGTCTCGTTTTTTGTGTTCTCGGGACCGCCGGGAAACGAGCAGACGACTTTGCAGGAAGAAAGTGAACCTGCGGCATCGTTTGCCGAGGTTCAGTCCGAGCCCGAAATTGCAGTGCCGGATTCAGTTGCTCTTGCTGACACGCTCACGAAGCCTCTTGAAAATAATGCTCCTGAACTTGCTGTCATGCAGGAGGAATGGGCAAAAGATGTCTCTTTCCTGCCCGAATCATCAGCCTCTCCATATCAGAAAATACTGATTGTCCATATTATCAAAGATCTCACCTGGGTCAAGATTATTGCCGATGACGGGGATGTGGTATATCCCGGAGGTCAGTTCAAGGCCGGAGAAGTTCTGCGATATGAGGCAAAAAAGAAGTTCTGGGTAAATATCGGCCGTCCCCCCTTTGTTGAGCTTTATCTGAATGGAGAAAAAGTCCCTCCTATGAGCAAAAGGACTATCGTGCTTGGTGAAGAATAGTTGCCTCCCTGCCATTTAAGCCCCCTGTTTTTCTGTTGTTACAAAACCGGGAATTTATTGTCCGGTTTACGTATTCCTAATTTGAGCAATTGTTTGAGATTTTGACTTTTCTTCCATCTCTTGTCACTGTTTATCGGGACAATTTGAAGTGCTCAGGTGAGGTATTTCTTTGTGGGTGCGGTGTGCTTGGTCATATGGCTATTATAATCGTAAAACGGCTGGTGATATGAATGGGATACCGGGAAGCGTTGTGGTCATAACAGGAGCCGCAGGAGCTCTGGGCAGCGTTGTGTCAAAGAAGTTTTTTGATACGGGAGCAAGACTGGCGCTTCTTGACAGGAATGCCGGTATGCTTGAGAGGCAGTGGGAGAGTAATGAGCGCGTCACCTGCCTGAAAACCGACCTTGTCATGGCTTCGTCCATTGAGGCATCTGTTGAACGTATTATAGAGCGTTTCGGGAGTGTTGACGCGCTGATAAACATTGCTGGAGGCTTTACGATGGGGCCGCCGATACATGAAGCTGCTGAAGAAACATGGGATTACATGCTTGATCTCAATGCAAAAAGCGTTTTTCTCATGAGCAGGGCGGTCATTCCGGTTATGCGCAGGCAGAAGAGTGGACGTGTGGTAAATGTTTCGGCAAAAACCGCACTGAAAGGCGGGGCCGGCGTTGCTCCCTATGTTATTTCAAAGTCAGCTGTGATAAAGCTTACCGAATGCCTTGACGAAGAAAACAGGGAAGAAGGAATCAACGTTAATTGTGTTCTGCCGAGTATTATCGATACGCCTGCAAACAGGAAGGATATGCCGGATGCTGATTTTTCCCGATGGGTTTCACCGGAAGCGATAGCCGACGTTATCCTTTTTCTTGTTTCGGAGGAGTCCAGGGCAGTGCACGGCGCCTCGGTTCCGGTATATGGGTTAAGCTGAAAAGCAAGCCGGTACTGCTGCATACATCGGAATGTTACTTTTATTCAGATTGCAGTAACCTTTGATTTGTTTAGCATAGAGTATGAAAGTTTATGACAATCTGGCACAAACGACAGGCGGTACCCCGCTTGTTGCAATACAGCGCCTCGGTGAGCCGGGCGGTGCGGAGATCATTGCAAAGCTTGAATCGTTCAACCCGCTTTCCAGCGTTAAAGACCGGATAGGCGTTGCCATGATAGAGGATGCGGAGCGCAAAGGCATGATTGGTGCAGATACGACAATCATTGAGCCGACAAGCGGTAATACGGGCATTGCGCTTGCGTTTGCCTGTGCAGCCAAGGGGTACAAGCTCATTCTGACCATGCCGGACACCATGAGCCTCGAGCGGCGGAGGCTCCTGAAAATATTCGGGGCCGAGCTGGTGTTGACGGACGGTGCGTTGGGTATGAGGGGGGCAATAGAAGAGGCAGAACGGCTGGTTCATGCAATATCCCGGAGTGTCATACTCCAGCAGTTCAGCAATCCGGCAAATCCCGATGTGCATCGCCGTACAACAGCTGAAGAGGTTTGGCAGGATACCGATGGAACCGTTGATGTTTTTGTTGCCGGCGTAGGTACGGGCGGTACCGTAACCGGTGTCGGCGAGGTACTGAAAAAGCGGAAACCTGAGGTAAATATCATCGCTGTCGAGCCTGAGGATTCTCCTGTTATCTCCGGCGGACAACCGGGTCCCCACAAAATACAGGGAATAGGTGCGGGTTTTATCCCGGATAACCTCAATACGGAAATCATCGATGAAGTTGTTCAAGTAAAAAACGACGATGCAGGAGAGATATCGAGAAAACTTGCGGAAATGGAAGGCATCCTTTGTGGAATTTCGTCAGGTGCGGCAATGTGGGCCGCCATCGAGGTAGGAAAGCGTGCGGATATGCAGGGGAAAAAAATTGTTGTACTTTTGCCTGATACCGGAGAACGCTATCTTTCAACCTGGTTGTTTGACGACGAGTGAAGCTTTGGTACACAACCGGGTTAGTTTTACAACTTTTAGAATATGATAACGGATTATGGAAACAAGACGGGTATACCTTGATCATAACGCAACAACCCCGCTTCATCCCGAGGTGAAAAGGGAGATGATAGAAGCAATGGAGATGTTCGGAAATCCATCGAGCATGCACGTCTTCGGGAGGGAGGCGCGGGCAAATGTCGAGCATGCGCGAAAAATCGTTGCCGGTTTCATAGGAGCTCACGAGGATGAAATTGTTTTTGTAGGAAGCGGTTCAGAAGCAAACAATACCGTGCTTTCCCTGTTTGCCTGCGCTTCAAACCTGTGTTTGCCCGGTTTCAAGGCGAGGACATCCATTATCACAACCAAAATTGAGCACCCATGTGTACTGGAAACATCTGAGTGCCTTGCGCACAAGGGAACAAAAGTCAAGTTTCTTGATGTTGACCAGTATGGCCGGATCGACATGGACCAGCTCAAGGAGTACCTGACCGATGATGTCGGCCTGGTTTCGGTGATGACGGCAAATAACGAGATCGGTACGATCCAGGACGTTGCAGAGATCACGAAAATGGCGCATGACAACGGTTCACTGATGCATACCGATGCGGTGCAGGCAATCGGGAAAATGCGAATGGATGTCAATGATCTGGGAATTGACTTTCTTACCATGAGTGCCCACAAAATTTACGGGCCGAAAGGTGTTGGAGCGCTGTATGTGCGGAAAGGCACTCCTTACTGTCCCTTTATTCGGGGTGGTCATCAGGAAAAAGGACGAAGGGCAGGGACGGAAAATACCCTTGGAATTATCGGACTGGCTAAAGCCATAGAAATGCGTGATGCGGAAATGGATGACGAGGCAAAACGACTGGCCGGGATGAGGGATGCCCTGAAGAGCGGCATAGAGGAATCGATTGATAATGTGGTTTTCAACGGCCATCCAGCGTTGAGCTTGCCCAATACGGTGAACGTATCGTTTCCGGGAGCAGAAGGTGAGTCTATTCTGCTTTACCTCGATCTTCAGGGTATAGCGGTTTCCACCGGCTCGGCTTGTGCATCGGGGTCGCTCGACCCGTCCCATGTCCTGCTTGCAACAGGGTCGAGCCCTGAACGTGCACATGGTTCCATCCGTATCAGCATGGGGAGGGAGACAACGATGGATGACATCGGGTATATGCTCGGTGTGCTTCCGGGGATCATAGAGAGAATAAGAAGTATGTCAACAGCTTATATAAGAGGAGAAGAACATGTTGCAGCCAAGTGAATGGGTGTACACCGATACATTGAAGGAACATTTCATGAACCCGAAGAATATTCTTCAGGGTGAAAATACCGATGATTTTGACGGGGTAGGTATGGAAGGCAACCTTGCTTGCGGCGACCAGATGATGGTGGTCATCAAGGTGGACAAAGAAAAAGAAGTTATCACCGATTGTCAGTGGAAAACCTACGGCTGTGCAAGCGCGATTGCCAGCACTTCCATTCTTTCCGAAATGGTCAAAGGCATGACGCTTGACCAGGCTTTCGACGTTTCACCAAAAGATGTCACCAAAGAACTCGGAGGACTGCCTGAAAACAAGATCCATTGCTCGGTACTCGGGGACAAGGCGCTTCGTGCCGCCATCAACAACTATTTCGATCGTAACGGCATGCAGGACCGTACCCGCAAGGAAAAGACCAGGGTAATCTGTCAGTGCATGAACGTTACCGATGCGGAGATCGAAGAAGCCATTCTTGATGGAGCGCGAACCTTTTACGAACTGCAGGAGCATACCAAACTCGGTACGGTCTGCGGGCAGTGCAAGGATGAAGCCGAAGAGCTGATCGAAAAATACAAGCATCTCCATTTCGGCAAATAAGCTGTATGACCACGGTCGGGTTTATCCAACGCAACTGGTTTACTCGGCTGTTGTAAGGGTGTCGCGCAGAATATCCTTTTCCCTGACAAGAGTGTCGGTCAGCCGTTTCCACTCTACAATAAGTTTCTGTAGTCCGATTTCCCGGTTGATGAGGTTGAAACGGTGCTCTTCGAGCCGGTTGACCTCATCAATAAGATCATTCAGGCTGGTTTTCCCCAGTGAATAGTTCCTTTTTTCATCCTTGACAATAGCCTGGGATATGGTGATTTTCTTTTCCGCAAGCTTTATAAGGCGGTGCTGGTTCTCTATTGTCCGGTAAAGGTTTTTCAGCGAGGTCTCAAGTGAAAGTCTTGTATTGCCGGTTGAAAGAGATACTCTCTTGCTGTTGATCCGGCTTATCTCATGCCGGGCGGCTTCCTGTTTGTCCGGCAGGGGCCACTCCAGGGTAATGCCGGCAAAAAGCCCATGGTCAGGATCCGTGAAAAACCTGTCATCTCCGGCAAGGTCGTAGCCGGCAGTCAGGTTGATCGAGGGCAAAAGCTTGTCAGCAGTCTGTGCAACCTCTGTCCCGGCTTTTTCCTCCAGAAGGGCCAAAATTAATGAGGTCCGGCTTGATTTCAGGAATGTACGGAGCTCGGTGTCAAGGTCGGTTATCCGGTGACGTTGTGCCCCATCAGGTTTGGCGGGTACGGGCTTTTCCGTTTTACCCGCCCGTATGGCCTCCATGACAAGGTTTGTTTGTGCATGGTAGTCATTTCTCAGAGCAATCGTCTGCTCTTTTCTCGATACGGTCTGTACCATGATCTTGTTCACGTCAATGGGCAGGGCGATATTGTTTCGTTCTCTTTCACGGATATTTCCAAGCTGTTTTTTCGCATCCTCATAAGCTGTTGTGGCGGTTGCGAGATTTTCGGATGCCGCATACCAGTCATAATAAAGCCTGATAAGACTTGCCAGATAATCCTCGTATGCTTCAGCAATCTGGTGGCGTGCGACGTTGTTTTCAATTCCTGAAAGCTTTTCTACCAAACGGTTTGCCTTGCCGAATGCATTTTCCGCGACCGGTTGTACGACAACAATGCTGAATGCCGACTCCGACTCGTTGCGTCTGGTACTGGAGGGGTAGTCCGTTGTGTAAGAGGTTGACAGGCGGGTGCCGGTTGACGGGAAAAGTTTGTCCAGGGCAAAACTGTATTCCGGGCCTCCTTCCGTATCGTCAAGCATGAGGAAGTAATTGCCCTTAACCGAAAGTATGAGGTCGTCTGCCGGGAGGGCGAGAATTCTGGTATACTGCAAAGGGAGTTCGTCAATGAGTATTTCCTCGAAAACCGTGTTGCGTTCCGCCGCAAGACGAACAAAAGCTTCAAGAGTGAGCTGTTTTCCTCCGGCTAACGCAACGGTAACTGTTGAAATACTGAACAACAGGAGGATACATGCGGATATCGCCCGGTTAATCCAGGGCGTTGTTCCGGTAAAGCAGAATTTCATAAGGGCAACCATAGGCATTGTTATGCTTTTTCCGGCTGCATCCTTCCGGTAATCATGACCCGGTACAGACAGGGAACAAGGATCAGCGTGACAATGGTTCCTCCAATCAGGCCCCAGGTAAGCGCGAGCATCATCTGGGCAAGCGTGGGATCATACCCTGCCCATCCGTATGCTGTCGGCAGCATGGCGGCAACTGTGGTCAGGGTTGTCAGCAGCACTGCACGCAGGCGGGTCGATGCAGCTTTCGAAATAAGGATTTCAGGATTTTTGCTGTTCTCTGTCTCCCTGATTTCCCTGTCGAGTCTCGTGACCATGATGATTGCGTCGTTGACAATGACTCCTGCCAGGCCCAGAGCTCCAATGACGGCGAAGAACCCGTAAAATTCAACGCCATGAAAGAAAAAAGCCACGATTATTCCGGTCAGGCCGAAAGGGATAGTCAGCATGATCAGCAAGGCTTTTCGCAGTGAATTGAACAGCAGAACCAGCACAATGAAAATAAGAGCAAGAACGGAAAAAACAGAGATGATGAAATCTTTTCCTGATTCCCGGCTGTCGCGGATTTCACCGTCAAATTCAAGTGTGGTTGAGGGGTATCGGGAGGTGATAGTTGGGAAGATTTCATGTTCAAGTGTTTCTGCGATTTCCAGCGGACTTTTACCGCTTTTGCCGTCAAGGTCCGCATATACCGAGGTATACCGTACACGATCCTGGCGTACAATCGAGTTGGGCTTTTCGACTTTTTTAACCTTTATAATATCGCGGAGGGGAACAAGATATTTGCTCTTGTTTTCTACAGGCACTTCAAGAAGCGACTCAATCGACTGTTTGGACGGGAGAACAAGTGAAAAACGTACCCCGACCGGTTCGTTGTCGGAACTGAACTCGTAAAGTATGGTGCCCTCAAGGGCGGCCCTAAGGGTTTGTGCAGCTTCCGAAGGATCGATGTCGAGACGTTTGATCTTATCCCGCCTGAGGGTGATAAGATATTCCGGGGAGGATTTCGGCTGATCCTTTTCGATGTTGGTCAATCCGGGGACATTTTGCATTGCACCGGCAAGTGCATCTGCAGCTTTTCTGCGAATGGATTCATTGTTGTCTTTTATTACCACTTCCACAGGGCTGCCGCTGTCCTGGCCATGCCGGGTTTTGCTGAATCTGAGTTTTGATAGTGTTGTGGAGGAATCCATAGCGTGCTGCCACTCTTTGATGAGCTGGTCGGCAGTTTTTTCCCTGGACTCTTTGGGCACGATTTCAATTCTCATTCTGAAAACATTGTCCTGAACGGCCGATCCGCGGCGAGACTTTGCGATCTCATTTCTGAATCCCACAACTTCTTTGCCGAGGGCTTTGGTGATAAGGTCCTCAAAGGGCTGCGTGAAATGTACGGTTTCATACTGTGTGCTTCCGGGAGGGGTTTGCCCGCTAAGTCGGATCTCCCGGGTTTCTTCATCGGGAAACATGACGAATGTCATGGAAGAGCCGGCCAGCAGAAGGGAGGCTCCAAATCCCAAAAGAAAGATGATGAGAATTACCCATCTGAAAGGAAGCAGGAGGTTGAGTATCCGGGCATAAAAAGCTTCCCAGGTCTCGAACAAGTGCTCACGTTTTGAACGTATCCTGCTTTGAGCAGAGAGCGTCATGTGCCCTGGAAGAATGAAAAGGGCTTCAAGCATGCTGCCGGCAAGCATCAGCGTGATAACAGCCGGGATAAATGCCACCATCGCTCCGAAACGGCCTTCAAAAAAGAACAGGGGAAGAAATGCGATACAGGTGGTGAGAATACTTGCAGTGACTGGCATAAAAACCATCGATGTCCCCTCGGTTGCCGCCTGATAGAGGGGAACTCCGGAAGATGCGGTGCGCTTGATGTTTTCTGCAACGACCAAGGCATCATCCACGACGATACCCATTACGATGATGACCGCAGCAAGTGTAATATTGTTGATGGAGTAACCGATCAGGAGAGCACCTGCAAGGGCAAAGCAGAAACTGAACGGGATTCCGATGGCTACCCAGAAGCCTGACCTGAAATCCAGAAAAACGAAAAGGACAACAAGGATAAGTGCAAAGCCTATTGCTCCGTTAATGCCGATGATCGAAAGACGGTTCCGCAGGTCAACCGCTTCGTCATCGAGTATAACGAGCTGAAGAACCGAATTATCTTGCTGCAGGGCCTGGAAGTCATCAACGACCACGTTGACCGCACGCAGGGCATCAAGGATGCCGGCCCCGGAGCTTTTGGCAACTTTCAGAAAGATGCCTTCATGTCCATTGATTTTCAGGACATTTCGGTTTTTTTCATGTCCATATGTTACTTCCGCTATGTCACCAAGACGAAGAACCTGCCCCTCGAACCCGCCCTGGACAGCGAGGTCGAGGAGTTCTTCCGGAGTGCGGAGTTCGCCATAAAGCGTTACTTTCGGTTCCTGTACGGTTTCAATGCTTCCTGCCGGCTGACGGACATTGTTCCGGCGTATCTCGTTCATCACCGTGTTGAAAGGGATGTTGTACTCCTCGAGTTTTGCAGGGTCGATCCTGACATGGATTTCATCGTCAAGGTATCCTGAACGAGTGACTCTGCTGACCTCAGGGAGGACGAGAAGCCTCTTTTCGAGGTCGAGTGCCCGAGCTTGAAGTTCGCGGCGCTGTTCCGTGTCGAGCAGGTGATGTCCGTCAAGGATCAGTCCGATATCGATAATAGCCTTACGGGATGTTTTGAAGACCTTGATGCGCGGATCGTCCCTGATCGCCTCCGGAAGATCGACGGCAAGAGCCTCCTGCCGGATTTCAGTCACTATCGCATCTATGTTTCCGCTCTTCGGTTCAAGCTCGGCTGTAATGATGCTGCTCGCTGCCGCGGTTGAGCTGGTCAGCCGTTTTATTCCTTCTACAGAGGTTAAGGCTTCTTCAAGAGGATCAGTTACATGATACTCAACTTCCTCTGCCGATGCTCCCGGATAATTCACCGAAATCCGAACGGTATCGAAAGTTATGTCCGGCAGTTCCTCCTTTTTCAGGCCGAACCATGACAGTACCCCCGCGGCAAGAACTACCGCAAAGACCATATTGGTCAGCAGGTGCCGGTGTATGAAGAAACTTATAATGCGGTCAAGCACTTCGATAGAGCGATAGTTACCTGGATATTGACAGGTATATTACTGAGAAATGTGTTAATCCTTTGAAAAATTTACAGTGCCCCTTACTATGTACTGAATAACATTATAATCAAAGGAAACAGAGTGTTGCGTAATTGATGACAAAAAAGGTCCACATACGAACCTTCGGTTGCCAGATGAACCAGGCTGATACGGAAATCATCGCCTCGTTGCTGCAGGATGAGGGATATGTCATGACGGATTCCGAAGACAGTGCCGATCTGGTGATACTCAATACCTGCGCTGTGAGGGAAAACGCGGTTGAGAAGATCATGAACACGCTGAACAACCTCAAAGGCAAGAGGCGGTTGCGGCCGGGTCTGCTTGTCGGCGTTATCGGCTGCGTTCCACAGTATTACAGGGAAAAAATGTTCGGGATGTCCGATGGTATCGACTTCCTGGCCGGTCCCGATACTTACAGGCAGCTTCCTGTGTTGATAGAAAATGCAGAACAGGGGATCCGCGGAGCCAATCTTGCTTTTGCGCCGGAGGAAACATATACCGGGGTCGAGCCGGTACGCACCTGTTCGATCAGCGCTTTTGTTCCCGTGATGCGGGGATGCAACAACAGGTGTGCGTTCTGTGTCGTGCCGTTTACCAGGGGAAAAGAACGAAGCAGGCCGGTAAAATCCGTGATTGATGAGGTTGAGCGGCTTGCTGATGCGGGTTACAGAGAGATAACGCTGCTTGGACAGAATGTCAATTCCTATTTCGATAATGATTCAAGTTGCGGTTTTCCCGAACTGCTTGAGAGGGCAGGCCTTGCTGCCGGTGGAGTGCGCATCAGGTTTACCACGTCGCATCCGAAAGATATTTCAGAATCGCTTGTGCGCGTAATCTCGGCACATGACAATATCTGCAATACCATTCATCTTCCCGTGCAGTCCGGTTCAACAAGGATGCTGAAACTGATGAACAGGGGGCACAGCAGGGAAGAGTATCTTGAAAAAATAGCCATGATACGCCGGTGTATTGCAGGTGTTACGATCTCGACCGATCTGATTGCCGGTTTCTGTGGTGAAACCGAAGAAGACCACGGAGACACGCTGAGCATGATGGAAGAAGTTCGTTTTGATTTCTCCTATATGTTTTACTATTCGGTACGTCCGGGCACTTATGCAGCGAAGCACCTGCCTGACGACGTCCCCGAAAAAGTGAAAAAGCGCAGGCTCGAGGAGATAATTACCCTGCAAAACAGAATTTCAGGAGAACTCCATGCCGCCGAAGTCGGTCATGTAGTAGAGGTGCTTGCCGAATCGGAGAGCAAGCGTTCGAGCGATATGCTTATGGGCAGAACCGGGACAAACCGGGTTGTAGTTTTCAACCGCAACGGCTGCAGTCCGGGTGATCTTGTGGACGTGCGCATCAAATCGGCAACTTCGGCGACGCTTGTCGGCAGTCCTGAATGATGTATCCGGCTCTTTTTTATGTCAAGGTGTATTTGTAAATTTAGCTTTTTGAAATAAAGATATTTATGAACGCCGCACTCTTGCGCGAGTGTACTTCTGCAACGCCATGTCAGTTACCGCCAATCTAAGCTTTACCGATAAAGTTAGAGCCCATCTTGAGATTCTTGATCCGGTTACCTGGATCAGTGTTTTTCCTTCTGTCGCTGTGGGTGCTATGGCCTCCGGGGCCATGCAGCCTACCCTTCATGATTTTCTTATTCTTTTCCTGGCTTTTGTGATGTTTGGTCCTCTGGGAACGGGATTCAGCCAATCTATCAACGATTACTTCGATCTCGAGCTTGACAGGGTAAACGAGCCGGACCGTCCTATTCCTTCCGGGCGCTTGACAGAAAAAGAGGCTATATGGAACAGTGTCGTGGTATTTCTCCTGGCACTGGGTACAGGCGTGTTTCTTGGATTGCATTTTGGAGGAGGAAGAGGCATGGTCGTTACATCCTCCATTTCAATATCATTGATTCTCGCCTATATCTATTCCGCGCCGCCGCTGAAACTGAAAAAAAACATTCTTACTTCCGCTCCTGCTGTAGGAATCGCATACAGCATGCTTCCAATGCTTGCAGCCAATGCTCTTTTCAGTGAAATCCATACGGAAGTTCTCTGGCTGGCAGGCATGAATTTTTTCATGGGGGTGGCCTTGATTATCATGAATGATTTCAAGTCAGCAAAAGGTGATGAGGAAGGCGGTTTGAAGTCCCTGACGGTCATGATCGGGGCAAAACATACTTTCCTGGTGGCCTTTATCCTCATTGACATAGTTTTTGCCATCTTTGCATGGCTTGCTTTTACCTGGGGTTTTACCATACTCATGTACATGGTGATTGCAGGCCTTCTCATGAACATGATCATTCAATTCATGCTTTACCGCGATCCCAAGAGTGGACTGTCCTTCATGCAGCATGCTGTTGACGATGGATTCGGCAATGCTATCGGGAAAAGTGAAGTAGATGAGCATAACTCATTTCTCCGTTACCAGGTTGCAAACAACCTGCTCTTCCTTGTCAATTTGCTGGTTGCTGGAGGCATGATTGGTATAAAGTACATGCACGGATAGCGCCGGCCATTAATTCATTTTCTATGGGTACTCTGGAAACAACCTTCTTTTCGTTGCCTGTTTTCTGGCACAATATTCTCGTTACATTACTTACTTTCATTTACGTCTTCAGCGTGCCTCCTCTTCTGGATTACCTCGTAACGAACCACGGCCTGTCAAGAGATATCAGCCGTAAAATCACCCATATCTGTGCCGGGACGGTTATCATATTTCTGCCTCTTTTTCAGGATGGGCATTGGAGTCAATACCTGAATGTGTCCGTTTTTGTTATCTGGGCGCTGCTTTTTATCCAGAAAGGCTTTTTTGCCCCGGACGATGACCAGGCGGTTAAAACCATGACACGCACCGGAGACAAACGTGAACTGCTCAAAGGCACGTTCTATTTTGTGATAGTGGGTATTATCTGCGGCACGGTTTACTACAAACAGTTTTCCGGTGTGCTTGCAATGGCGGTTCTTGGATGGGGGGACGGGCTTGCACCAATCTTCGGTATGAAACTGGGGAAAATGAAATACAAGGTTTTCAGCGAGAGAACCGTGGAGGGAAGCCTTGCTTTTTTTCTCGGGAGTGTTCTTGCCGGAATGTTTTTTGTTTGGCTGATTGTTCCCACTGCATTTGATCCTTCACGCATTCTCATCATAGCAATAGTCGCGACAATTCTCGAGGGAATTAGCCCGAAAGAAATTGATAATATCATTATTCCTGCGGGAGTACTATTGTTGGCCGGCCTTGTATAGGCGGGTTCACTGAAAATATGCTTTCATGTCCAAAAGCTTCTTTATCAGTGATGTACACCTGGGATTACAAGGTGATCAGGAGGAGGAAATCAAGATAAAGCGCTTGGAGAGCCTTGCTGAAATAGTGAGAAGCGAGGGAAGTGCGCTTTATATGGCAGGGGATATTCTCGACTACTGGATGGAGTTTCGTCATGTTATTCCTAAAAACTTCAACAGTTTTCTGTGTCTGTTGAGAGATCTTGTCAAGCACGATATCCATGTGCACTATTTTGCCGGCAACCACGACTTTTATCTCGGAAACTTTTTCAGGAAAGAGCTTGGGGTGCAGACATGGTACGGTATGCAGGAAATCGTTATCGGCGGGAAGAAATTTATCATCACACATGGAGACGGGCTTGACAAGAGTGATATCGGGTATCGTTTGTTTGTAAAACTGGTTCGCAACCGGTTCAATCTTTCACTGCTCTCCAATTTTCAGCCTGATCTTGCAATTGCCATAATGCGCAAGTTTTCACGCATGAGCCGGAAACATGGAAGCCAGGACATGCATGGCGAGTCAGATTTTTTGTTGCGCTACGCTGAAGTTTTAGCCGGGGAAAAAGATTTTGATTACTTTGTGTGCGGCCATAGCCACGTGCAGTGCAGAAAAGCCTTGTCTAATAATGCACAGAGCGAGTATATAAATCTCGGCTCCTGGATTAACGGAACCTATCCCTATGGTGTATTTGACAAAGGTGTTTTTTCGCTGCAAGAACTCTGCTAAATCATTAACTGACAATTCTCAACATGGATGCAGCTGAAAAAATTTTAAAATTAGGTTTACCGAAGGGAAGTTTGCAGGATTCGACACTGGATTTGTTTGCAAAGGCAGGATTTCATTTTTCCGTAAAAAGCCGTTCCTATTTTCCCTCGATAGATGATGATGAACTTGAAGCCATTCTCATTCGTGCTCAGGAGATGGCCCATTACGTCGAGCTTGGAGCTTTTGATGTAGGGCTTACCGGGAAGGACTGGATTATCGAGACCGACGCCGACGTTGTCGAGGTTTCGGATCTTGTATATTCCAAAGCCTCGATGCGGCCGGTACGATGGGTTCTTGCCGTCCCTGAAGGCTCATCTGTTCAGTCTGTCAAGGATCTTGAAGGCAGGCATATCGCTACCGAGGTTGTCAATATAACGAAGAAGTATCTCGAGAAGCACAATGTCAACGCCCATGTAGAGTTCAGCTGGGGGGCTACCGAAGTAAAACCGCCTGAGCTTGCCGACGCGATTGTCGAAGTTACCGAAACCGGAAGTTCGCTTCGGGCCAACAAGCTTCGTATTGTCGATGTGCTGCTCGAATCGAATACCAAGCTTATTGCCAACAGGAACTCCTGGAGCGACACCTGGAAAAGGGAAAAGATTGAGAACATGGCCATGCTGCTGCAAGGGGCCATCAACGCTCAGGGAAAGGTTGGCCTTAAAATGAACGCTCCAAGAGCATCTCTTGAAAAAATCACCGGAATTATCCCAGCCCTTCGCCAGCCTACTGTTTCTCACCTTGCCGACGAGAACTGGGTAGCGCTCGAAGTGATTGTTGAAGAAAAGGTTGTCCGTTCCGTCATTCCCGAACTGAAAAGAGCAGGGGCAGAAGGTATTTTCGAGTATGATATAAGCAAGCTGATCGACTAATTCCTGAATTGAGCAATAGCCGATCATACCGAGTCTGCTTCGTTACAGGAAACTTGCGGTAGTTCACTACAGCTGCGTTCCCTGTGCCTTGCATCTCCGGCATGCTAAGCTATTGCTCAATTCAGGTGAGGTTTTATTAGCGAAGGACAAAATATGTTTTCGTTGCAGTTTAATCGTTACATATGTCTGCATGCATTGACAGCATTCAATAGAGGTGCCCGGTGTTGGCAAAAATGCCTTGCATCTCCGGCATGCTCAGCTATCGCTCAATGCAGGTGAGGTTTTTTATCAATTCGGAAAAACACTATGAGAGAATCGTTCGGTATATTGCGTGTAGCAGTTAGAGGTGCCCATAAGTCACATATGTCCTATAGAGTACTATAGTTGTTGCCACTTGTCACTTGTCACTACTCATATAGATGCTCTTCTACCAGTTGGTAATAATTTGCTGCCTGCTTGTTTTTCTGGGCATTTTGCTCTGGAACCTGAAAGAGCTTCCGTCCCTGCCCCGGCAACTACCGACAGATATTTCCCCTTTTGTTTCCGTGCTTGTTCCCGCCCGTAATGAAGAGAACAATATCGAGAGCTGCATCACTTCTCTTCTTCGTCAGGATTATGATAATTATGAGCTGATCGTACTGAATGACGGTTCAAATGACCGTACAAGGGAGATCCTTGAAGAGCTGCAGCGTTCCAATATCGGTTCGAGGCTGCGGATTATTGAGGGAAAGCCGCTGCCTGATGGCTGGCACGGCAAGGCATGGGCGTCTGACCAGCTGGGAAAGGCCGCCCGGGGGGAACTGTTGCTGTTTACCGATGCCGACACCTTTCATTCTCCTGACAGCCTTTCACGATCCGTAGCCGCGATGGAGGAGAGCGATGCGGATATGCTGTCCCTTACGCCTGAACAAAAACTGGAATCCTTCTGGGAGAGGCTTGTTGTACCGCTGATGTATGTTATTCTGTTTTGTTATCTGCCATTGCAGCTGGTCAGGATCAGTTCATCGCCTGCATTTTGTTTCGCCATTGGCCAGTTTATCATGTGCAAACGTACGATGTACCGGCTGATTAATGGTCATCAAGCGGTCAAAAATGATCTTGTCGATGATGTCTGGCTCTGCAAATCAGTCAAGAAAGCTGGCGGAAAGGTTGTGGTTTATAATGGGCTTGATGTGGTTCGCTGCAGGATGTACTGCAATCTGAGAGATATATGGCAGGGTTTTTCCAAGAACCTGTTTGCAGGGCTTGCCTATAATACCTTTGGCCTTTTTGCATTGATGCTCATGACAGCGGGCCTTTATATCGTACCGTATTTCTTCGTACTAACTTCACTGGCAGGGTCAGATTTTTCCCTCGCTTTATTTTGGCTGCCTCTGGTGCAGATTCTCATTGCGCTTCTATGCAGATTGTTGATTGCGCACAGGTTCCACCAGCCCATACCCGAGGCGTTGCTGCATGTGTTTTCACAAATCGTACTGCTCGGCATTGCGGTAAACTCGTTTTACCTGATAACATTTGGTGATGGTGCGCAATGGAAAGGCAGGCGGTACAATTTTTCAGGAAAGAGAGTATAGCTTTTTCGTGTGGTAAAGTTTTGAAAATAGGATGGTGTTTTGTACAATTTAGTTGTACAATTATGGTGGTAATTCAGAAAAGAGGAAAGGAACAACCATGGGAACCATTGCAGTAAGTGAGCTGCGAGCCAATCTCAAGAAAGTAATGCAGCGTGTCGAGCATGGTGAAACCCTTGAGATTACCTCGATGGGAAAGGTAGTCGCGCGCCTTGTTCCTCCCGAAGACAAGCGGAAAACAGCGAGAAAAAAGCTGAAAGAGATTGCAGCAACGGCTGTTCTGCGTGATGTTATTTCACCTCTTGACGTGCAGTGGGAGGCTGAAACGGAGTGATCACCGTTGATACGCATGTGATTCTATGGGATGCCCTGCAGCCGGAGATGTTGAGTGACAAGGCGAAAAGAGCGTTAAGGGATGCAAATCAGTCTGATGGCATTCTTTTCTGCTCGATCTCTCTTTGGGAAATAGCCATGCTGATCAGGAAAAAAAGGATTGAAGTCAACGTGCCGTATATTGAATTTGTTGATCTGCTGTTTTCGTCCAACAAGTATGTTTTTCAGGAAATAACACCGGAAATAGCTCTTCTTTCAACAACATTGCCTGACACGATCAACAGCGATCCTGCCGACAGAATCATCTGCGCCTCGTCCCTTGTCACAAAAACCCCGCTGTTAACAGCCGATCAGAATCTCCGGCAGTCAAAACTGGTTCAAACGATCTGGTAAGGCGCAAGATCTACGAAAACCTCCTCTGCCTCGGCGAAGGTGCGCTCTGGAAAGGGAGGCGGTACAATTTTTCAGGAAGGAGAGTATAGCTGTTGCGGTGTTTGTGTTTTTTCGAAATGGCTGTACGATTTGAAGAAGCTTTGGATACAATCGATTTATAAAAAGAAATGACGTAAAGGACATAAGTGACATAAGGATGGCGCTGACATGGTTTCTTTTCTTTTTCGTCCCTTTTGTCTTTTGTGTCCTTTCAGGAGGCTTCATTGACTGAAGGATTTATTCCTCCCCATGGAGGTTACAAGGAGCTGCTTTCTTACAAGAAAGCACAAATCGTCTATGACGCTACGGTGCGTTTTTGCGAACGGTATATTCGCAAAAACGATAGAACCTATGACCAGATGGTTCAAGCTGCAAGGTCAGGAAAGCAAAACATTATCGAGGGTAGTCAGGCTTCAGGAACTTCGAAAAAAATGGAAATCAAGCTGACCAGCGTGGCAAGAGCAAGCCTTGAAGAGTTGCTTGAAGATTATCGTGACTTTTTGCGAACAAAGGGGCTTGAGGAATGGCCTCTCGATCATCCGTACACGAAAAGGTTGCGTGAATTGAACAAGCAGCCTGGCGCTGACTATGAGACTTTTCGTAAAGGTGTCGAGCATTCAGACCCAGCTATTGCAGCCAATGTCATTATTGGATTGATCAAAGTAACAACATACTTACTCGATCGTCAGTTGAGGCAACTCGAAAAAGCATTTGTGGAAGAAGGAGGGTTGAGTGAACGTATGACCAGCGCCCGTCTTAAAGAGCGTTCCAAAAGGAGAAAGCATGAATCGTGAACTCTGCGAGGCTTTGCGGATTTCTTCAATAGTGATGCGTTGGTGCATGATATCGCAAAGTTGAGTATTCGCAGTGTCCTCAATGTTTGTTAAGCTGAAAAAACTCCCCGAAACCAAACTCCCTCTCAAACAATCCAGCATTTTTTTTATTTTTAGACCTTAACTTTTAAAACTTATGCAGTTTTAAACCACTTTAAACCTAAACAGTATCATGGGTTTGTTATCGAAATTGTTCGGAAAAAAAGAAGAGGAACTGAAGCGTCCACAGGTACGTGAGGATGAAGCGTTGATCAGGACTCTCGAAGGGCACGAAGACCGGGTGCTTGGTGTCCGGTTCAGTCCCGATGGAAAAAAGCTTGTCAGCGGCAGTTTTGATGAGAAAGTCATGCTGTGGGATGTGGAAACCGGTCAGGCACTGCATACCATGTCAGGTCATACAACCTGGGTCAAATGCGTCGATTACAGCCCCAATGGAGACAAAGTCGCCAGTGGGAGCATTGACAGCACGATGAGAATCTGGGATGTCGAAACCGGTGCGTGCCTTCATGAGTGCAAAGGGCACGATACCGAGGTGCGCATGGTTGCCTTCAGTCCTGACGGCAAAACGCTCGCAAGCTGCTCGCGCGATACGACGATCAAGCTCTGGGATGTCGAGTCGGGCAAAGAGTTGAAAACATTGACCGGTCATACATCCTATATAGAGTGTGTTGCTTTCAGCCACGACGGGAAAAAACTTGTCAGCTGCGGTGAAGAGCCGGTGGTGCGTCTCTGGGATGTTGAAAGCGGAAAAAATACAGCAAGTTACAAAACGCGCGACAGGCACTCCTATTCCGTCAGTTTCAGTCCGGATGATTCACTGATCATTCTGTGCGGCAGGGATGCGGCTGTGAAGATTCTCGATGCCGGGACCGGTGAAATAAAGCATATCATGGAAGGGCACGAAGATGGTGTCCGCAGCGTTTGTTTCAGCCCTGATGGCAAAAAAGCTGCGAGTGTTGCTAATGATGAATCTGTTCGTCTCTGGGAGGTGGAAGCAGGAAAGCTTCTGCACACCTATCGGGGCCATGTGCTTGAAGTTCAGTCCGTGGATATCTCACCTGACGGCAAAATAATTGTCAGCGGCAGCGACGACCGCAAGATCAAGTTATGGGGGATGAAGTAGCCTGAGGCCTGCTGTTTTTTACGAAAAAAACTTTCTTGCAAACCCGAGCAGCCCTTCAAGGCCTCCGGCGTTGTCGATGATGTTTTCCAGCAAGGAACCGTCAGGGCTGGCTTTATCGACCATTTCAGGAAGAGCGTCAGCGATGGCAGTTTCCGCGCTTTTTTCGTTCAGCCCAAGCATGGATGCAAAATCGGCTATTTTATCCGGGCCGAGAAGGTTCCTTATGGCTTCAACTGAAATGGAAGCGTTTTGGCCGTTTCCCAGCCATGATGCAGCAATATCATCGAGTCCTGACTCCTTCATTTTGCCAAGCAGCGTTCCAAAATCAAGTTTTCCTTCTTTTCCACCAAAAAGGCTACCGAGCGCTGAAGAAAGCTGATCAGGATCAAGGGAGGTCGTTGCATCGTCGCTATTCCCGCGGATAACCGACCCGCCCAGGTTAAGCAGTTCCTCTATATTCATAGTAGGGTATTGGTTAGGTTGGCGTGAAAGTTATAGATATGGATGTGCCCTTGAAACAAATATACCCAGTCTTATAGCAATAGCGAAAGCAACTCAGGAAAATGTTGTCAAGATCAGCTACAACCATACTGCTTGATATAGGTAATGTCATTGTTGACGTGGATTTTACAACCTTTTGTACCAAGGTTGCTGCCGAAACAAGGAATGTTGATGCAATTTTCAGGAAATATTGTGCTGGAAATCTCAAGGAGAGGCTTGACAAAGGGATGATTGCTCCTGCAGCTTTTCTTGAACAGATGGCGGCTGATCCATTGCTGCGAAAGGAATCCGTTCATGAGATCAAGGACGCCTGGCAGAGTGTTTTTTCTCTGAAAGAAAGTGCTTTGAAAGGCATAGAACGGCTACAGCGTGGTAATCATGTGTGGGTAATGAGCGATACCGATCCGTTGCATTTTACTGCCCTTTTGAATGGATTTCCCGTTTTGCGGACTATGGAACAGTTCTATCTTTCCTTCGAACACGGTTTTCTGAAAAACTCCCCTGAGGCTTTTATGCATGTTATGCAAACGTCGGGTAGCAAGCCGGATGAGCTCCTGTTGGTCGATGATAAACCTGAGAACTGTTTGGCTTGTCGAAAAGCCGGTATCGAAAGCATACTTTTTACAGACTGGAACGATATGCAGGCAAGGCCTGACATTTGCTGAACAGAGGAGAAACCGGAGGATATAAGCAAAGCGATGAGAGTTACCGATACCATAACGATCGAGGATGCGGAGATAGAGATTCAAGCTGTTCGGTCACAGGGGGCCGGGGGGCAGAACGTCAACAAGGTCGCAACGGCAGTTCATCTGCGTTTCGATATTCATGCTTCCTCGTTGCCGGATTTTTGCAAACAGAGGCTTCTCGTCCTTCATGACAAACGAATCACGAAGGATGGCGTTATCATCATAAAGGCTCAGGAACATCGTTCCCAGGAGAAAAACCGGCAGGAGGCTTTGGATCGTCTGCGAGCGATTGTTCAACAAGCGATCATGGTTCGCAAAGCAAGAAAAGCAACACGCCCCACGGCCATTTCAAAAGAAAAGCGCTTGGAAAACAAGGCTCGGAGGGCACGAATCAAGAGCTTGCGAAGAAACGTTGATGATTAAAGGGCACCTCTATTTATTTATTCCGCGCTTCAATTGCTTCGTTGATCCTGACCTGTCGGGATCGAAATCCTTATGTCCCGACTTGTCAGGACTCCGGGTTTGAAGTTTATCCCGATAAAATCGGGACTCATGACAATACATAGAGGTGCCCTGAGGAAAAAAGGCTCCAATGCGGAGCCTTTTTTTACTGCGCTCGACGGAGATACGTCAGATGGTTTCTGCCGTGATTTTGTAGAGCCCTCCGCTGTGTTCCCCTGAGCGGGTCGTTTTCATGAAGTCGAGATCCATGGTGACTCCACCTGTAGTTGCCCGGCTTTTTGCAATGCCGTTCAGCTCGACATCGAGGGAAGTGCCGGTGTTGTTTCCTTGAGTAACGTTCATGCTCGACATTTCAATGATAGAACTCTGCTGTTTGAGTTCATCACCGCCTTCGGGGATTTCGATACTTACTTTTGCTTTTCCATTGGGAGCAAATCCTCTTACCGCCCAAACGTTTGGAAGAGAAACGGTAACCAGATCGTTGTCAAGTTCGAGTTTTGCATCCTTGAGTTCTTCAGGTTTGAGCTCATCGTTATCATACACACTGCCGGCCCATGTAACATTCATGATATTCTTGCCCTCATCGATGGTTTCTGATGCAGGCGTGTCGAAATTCAGTTCGATTGCTGAATAATAATGAAGGATAATGAACTGAGGCAGGGTGGCTGATACTTTTGCTGTGCCGTTGGTAGATGCACTGCTGTTTTCATCAGGTTTTGCTGCTGCTGTATTCATTGGCAGAGCACCTGCCATCAGAATGGCGGAGCTTAAAAGCATTGATTTGATCATGCTGAGGTTTTTCATGATTATCTCCCGGTTGAAGTTGTGAAAAAATGCACTGTTTTTTGTGAATCTGACCGTGTAACAGCAAAAGGCATGCCATAATGTTGTGAGGGGTGATTTTTTATCGTAATGCCCTTTTTAATATGGTCTTATGGCGGGTTTGTGTATACCCGGAGGGATTTGTTTTGGGAGATACGATTGATGCTGTGTAGCGGAATTGCAACAGTTGTGTCAGGAGGAGCTGGGGGTTCGTCTCATTTTATGTACTCCTGCCGCCGCTATTTTGCATTGGAATCTGTCATCAGGGGCTGGAAAGAGGTTCAAGGCGAAGCAGCCGGCCATTCCCGCTGTCCGTTAGCAGATAGAGATAGCCGTCAGGACCTGTGCGGACATCCCGTATGCGCTCTCCAAGATCGCTCAGCAGGACTTCCTGGCTGATAACTCGCTCTCCCTGAAGAACAATTCTTCTAAGGTGTCTCTGCACAAGTGCTCCGATAAAGATATTGCCCTTCCATTCGGGAAAAGCATTTCCATCGTAGATGGTCATACCTGAAGGAGCAATAGAGGGGACCCAATAAACAACCGGTTGTTCCATGCCGGGTGCTTCAGTTTTTCGGGAAATGATCGCGCCGCTGTAATCAACGCCGTAGGTGACGGCAGGCCACCCGTAATTTGCGCCGGATTTCAGTATGTTGAGCTCGTCTCCTCCTTTGGGACCATGTTCATGGAACCAGATCTTTCCGGTTTCGGGATGAAGAACGATGCCCTGTATGTTGCGGTTGCCATAGGTGTATAGTTCCGGTTGGTATCCTTTAAGGCTGACATAAGGGTTGTCGTGCGGGATAGAGCCGTCAAGATTGATGCGGATAATCGAGCCGAGGTGGTTTGAAGTATTTTGGGCTTGCCGCATGTCCCCTCTATCTCCCAAAGTGACAAAAAGGGTTTTATCCGGAGCGATAAGAAGGCGTGAGCCGAAGTGCCTGCCTGTCGGCGTTTTCGGTTTTGCCTTGAAAATTATTTGTACGTTTTTCAGTGAGTAGCCATCGAGGACTGCGCGGGCAACCTCGGTGCCGTAGCCTCCAGGGCCTTCTGCGGCAAACGAGAAATAGATAGTCCGGTTTTTCTTGAAATCAGGATCGGCGATGACATCGAGGAGGCCGCCCTGGTTGAAAGCGCTGATGTCAGGCAGGCCCTTTATAACATGTGTAAGCCCGTCATTTTGGAAAAGCAGCAGTTTTCCGGTTCTTTCGGTAATCAGGAAATCCCCGCCGGGGAGAAACGCTACAGACCATGGATGGTCAAGGTTGCGAACCACGGTTGTAATCTTGAAGTCTTGCGATGCGGCAGTCTGTTCAGACTGCTCTGCTGCACAGGCCGTCACATGAAAGCCGATAAGCAGGCAGAGGAGTGCGATATACGGGAACATCTTAAAGATATAGGGTACCTCAATTTATTTATTCTGCGCTTCAATTGCTTCGTTGAGCGGATAAGAAAGATTTCTGCGCTCCGTTCGCCTTGCACTTGAACCGCTCATGACAATAAATAGAGGTGCCCGATAGGTTTCAAGGTTGTTCTAATAATACAAGAGCAACGGAACAGGGAAGAAAAAGGTTGCCGGCGATTATCAGGGCAATAAAAAAGTGGCTGAGAAAAAAGGCCGCTTTTTTATTGCATTCAGGACAATCAGTTCAATGCAGAAACGTTATCGGCAGATGATTTTGAAAGCCCGGCGACCAAAATGTCGCGATTTTCAAGCTGCATATGGAAAACCGATATCTGGGCAAGAAAGTTGTCCATTTCAGCTTTTGGCAACCCCTTTATTTCGCAGGCTGATTTCAGAGCGACAAGAGGGTTTTTCGGCTTCCCATGGTGAATGACCCTGAAGTCCAGATGCGGGCCTGTCGATCTGCCGGTAGAGCCAACGTAACCGATAACTTGACCCTGTTTGACTCTGTTTCCACGCCTTGCATTGGCGCTGAACCGGCTTAAGTGAAGATATTTGGTGTGGTAACCGTTTGCATGAGATATAGTTACCATGTTGCCTGCAGCGCCTTTTCTGCCGCGGAAAACAATTTTCCCGTCGGCCACGGCATAAACCGGTGTCCCTCTTGGGGCGGCAAAATCAACACCTCCATGAAAATGGCGCTTTCTGAGGATTGGGTGAGTTCTGTAACCGAAACGGCTTGAAATCCTGGAATAATTGCAAGGATTGACAAAGAAAGAACTTCTGAGGGATTTGCCTTTCGCGTCATAATAGGCTGTATGTCCTTTCGAGTCTGTGAACCGGTATGCTGTGGAAGGAGTGCTCCCGACAAATATCTCGGCTGCGAGGATATTGCCGATGCCGATAAATTCATCTCCGAGCCATTTTTCTTCAAACAGGAGATTATAAGTAGTGCCTGGCTGGATATCCCGTTTGAAGTTGATTTTATAAGCAAAAAGTTTCTGGAGCTGAGTAATCAGGCCGTAGCGATTACGCTGCTGAAGTTCAGAGGCAAGATTCGAGGATATAGTGCCTGTAAGGACGGAAACACGGTTCTGGTATTCAAATGTTTCCTGCCAGATATTGAACTTTTCGGACTCGGAATCTTTCTGTACATGCAGGATATTCGATGGAGTCTGCTGATAGGTAAAGCAAAGGAACTCGCCTGAAGGATCTTTTTCAACAAGGTAGGATTTTCCGGGCTGGAAATTTCTGATTGAAAAGCTCCCTTTGAGCTGCTGTATAATTTCATGAACTTCACTCGGCGTTAGTCCCTCCTCTGTAAGGATGCTGTAAAGAGATTGCCCTCTTTTGATGGTTGCCTCTGTAATCGAGTTTGAGTATTTCGATTCTGCATCCTCTATGTCGACCAGCTCCGATTCTCCTGTAATACCGAGTTCATCGTCATAACTTTGGAATAATGATGGAAAGACCGGCAAGAACAGACCGGAGATAATAATTACTGCACTCATTGCAATGGCTGTAATCAGTCCAACGTGTTTTTTTGTGCTTATTGTCCTTGAAAACCGTTCCCAGGTTTCAGAGAGCGGTTTTTTAACATTCATCATACTCGATCCTTTGTGGTTTTATCGTTCAATGAGTGCCTGTGCAGGCCCGCATACCTGTTCTGTTGCTTGGTGTCAGAGAACAAAAAGAAAATTTCTGTTTCAGGAACTGACCGCAGGACGGTGTTGCTTAGACCAGGATGAAATCCGGGTTTATTGCAACCTGCGTGGAAGGCATTACGGAATTTAAAAGTAAAATGTACAAATCGCAAAGAAACAGAAAGAAAAATACGCTATATGGCCGTGTTTTGTCATTTTTGTTAAGTCGATCTGATTGTGTTTACATTAAAAAAACGACTTTTCTTCTCATGGAAACCGCTATTAATTGTCGTGAGTGTCTTGAGGGCACCTCTATAAATTGTCGCGAGCGCCTTGAGTGCGAGGCGAACGGAGCACAGAAACCGGAGTGTACACGGAGTACATGAGGATTTCGAGCACCGATCAACGAAGTAATCATGGTGCGCAGCAAATTAATAGAGATGCCCTTGAGTACGAGGCGGGCAGAGCCCCGACAAGTCGGGATCAACAAAGTAATCGAGACACGGGACAAATTAATGGAGGTTCCCTCATGTTTGAAAAATAGTGTTGAGTTGTTGATGTGTTTCGAATCGTACTCGCACTCGTTATCGTAATCGTACTCGAAAAAAGTTCGGGATCGGAATTCAGAAGCAGGAAGCCAGCAAAAGATCAGTCGGCAGTTGTTTCTTGTTGAACTGTTGAAGTGTTGAGTTGTTCGGGAGCGTGCAAAAGACATCTCAGGCGGGAGAAAATAATCGGAAATCGGGGTCGGGTTTTCGGACTCTCATGAATTGTTCAGGTAAAAATGGATTAAAGGTTAGTCAAGGACATTTGTGATGAACCTGGAAATATGGCAGATACTTGGGGTTTCTCTGGGACTCGGGCTTCTGGTCGGGCTTCAGCGGGAGTGGTCCAAGGCTGAAGGTGCAGGGATCCGGACATATCCGATGATAACGGTCTTCGGGACAGTATGTGCAATCCTGGCCGAGCGGTACGGAGGAGGAATTTTGTTTGGAGGAATTCTTGCGGTAGGTGCAATGATGGTTATGATGAAAGTCATGATGAACATTAACCTCCCGGTTTCCGAGCATCCTCATGCAGGCCCGACAACGGGTATTGCTGCATTACTCATGTTTGCCGTTGGTGCGATGCTTGCTATGGGCATCATTGTTCCTGCTATGGCAATAGGCGGTGGGGTGGCGGTGCTTCTTCAGTGGAAAAAGCCTTTGCACGGGTTCGTAAAACGTATCGGACAAGCTGATATACAGGCAATATTCCGGCTCGTGCTCATTGCCGTGGTTGTTCTTCCCGTTCTGCCTGACAAGGACTTCGGGCCTTATGGGGTTCTGAATCTTTCACATATTTGGCTCATGGTTGTGCTTATTGTTGGAATTAGTGTTGGCAGCTATCTTGTTGCCAAATTTCTGGGAGCCCAAGCCGGCTCATTGTTGGGAGGAATACTTGGCGGCCTTATTTCAAGTACAGCAACAACAATAAGCTATGCACGCAGATCAAAAACAGTTCCAGGCACATCTTCTCTGGCGGCTATGGTAATCATGATAGCTTCGGCGATTGTTTTTGTTCGTGTTGCATTTGAAATTGCTGTCGTAGCACCCGGGATTCTGCCTTTTGTGCTGCCTCAGTTTATTGTCATGTGCATCTATATGGTGGTTATCGCGGCGGTAGCCTGGTTTTTCACCAAGGACGGTCAGGAAGAGCTGCCGGAAACAGAGGACCCTTCGGATCTGGGTGCTGCCGTTGTGTTCGGGGTACTCTATGCTTTTGTTCTGGTTGCTGTTGCTGCGGCCAAAGAGTATTTCGGTGATCAGGGGCTTTATATTGTCGCCGCAGTCTCGGGGCTGACGGATATGGATGCTATAACGCTTTCGACCGCAAGGATGATCGAAGCTGAACGGGTTGGAATAGATACCGGCTGGCGCATGATGATGCTTGGTGCTATGTCGAACATCCTGTTTAAAGCAGGTGCCGTTGCAATATTGGGCGACCGGCGGCTTTTTTCGCGTATCGCCCTGCTTTTCGGGTTTTCCCTCGCCGGAGGTGCAGCGCTTTTGTTGTCTTGGCCGAAGATTGGGTGAGAAGTAGCAGCATAGTGCTGAGTGCCAAGCAATGAGTGTGAATTGTATGTAGGAGCGTACCTGTGTGTACGCCCGGCTATAGCAAGTAATAGGAGTACCTGTAGGGGAGAAATATGTTGCCCTTGTTCAGGACACCGCTATAAATTGTCGGCGAGCGCCTTGAGTACGAGGCGAACGGAGCGCAGAAACCGGAGTGTACGCGTAGTACATGAGGATTTCGAGCACCGATCAACGAAGTAATCATGGTGCACAGCAAATTAATAGAGGTGCCCTTCAGTCAGTTCCGTGCCTGGCATGGGGGGAGCAGAAAATTGTAAGTTTTTCCTTTTGACTTTTGACTTAAAGTTAGTGCCGTATGCTGAAAACAAATGAAAAGAATCTTGTGGAATTTTTACTGCAATGCCAGCCAGGCCCCCCGAAGACAAGGGGAAGCTGGAGTGTTGATCACCGTGGAGAGCCATTCCTGCTGCCTTCAATAGGGGGTGTTACCCTGAATGTGCAGGCAGGAGACAGTGCGTTCGGCTGGGCTGGGGATCATGTCGAGCCCGGAGTAAGCTGCACCGCCGATACGCATAAGCCGTTTGACCATCCGAACAATTCCCTGCAAATTTATTCGTGCGTGGGAAACACAGCGACAATTATTTCCGGTGAAGCCAAAGGGGAAAAGGGTATTGTGCTCGGTCATCATGGTGGGTCGGAGCACGTTATTGTCGATTTTTCAAGGGAAGTCAAGGAAAAGCTGACGTATAACGATACCATCATGGTTCACGCCAAGGGCCAGGGCTTGAAGCTCCTGGATTATCCCGATATCGTACCTTTCAACCTTGCGCCCGAGCTGTTGAAAAAGATGAGAATCAGGGAGGTCGGCGACAACGTCCTTGAGGTTTCTGTCACCACTGTTGTTCCCGCAGCCTGCATGGGGTCGGGAGTAGGGGCTTCGCATGTCGCTAAGGGTGATTACGACGTCATGACGAGCGACGAGGAGACTGTCAGGAGATACGGGCTGGACAAAATGCGGTTCGGAGATTTCGTCGCCCTGATGGATCATGATAATCGTTACGGCAGAGCATACAGACAGGGTGCTGTTTCCATCGGTGTCGTGGTACACAGCGATTGTCTGGTTGCAGGTCACGGGCCGGGGGTTACGACGATCATGACCTGTGCCAGTTCGCTTATCAAGCCTGTTATCAATCCTGCGGCGAATATCGCAGACATTCTCGGAATCGGTACTGTTTTGAAAGCGCCGAAAAAGAAAAACAGAAGGAAAAAAGATATATAGCCTCGATGTCAGTGCTGGAATTTTTCCTCTTTCCCTGTTGTTACAATATTTTGCGTGCGTAGCGCACTACTTTTGCATTCTCATGTGGTTATCTGTTTCATTGTTTTTGACAACAAATACTGTAATGGGGGGTTATTATGGCAATCAAGTTATATGGTCGCGATCCTCTGAAAATGTTTGAAAATGTCTTCAGCGAAACGATGACTCCGTTTTTTTCTTCCATGGCTCCATCGTTCAGAGTTGATGTAAGTGAAGACGATAAAACGATTTACATCGATGCGGACATGCCGGGAGTGAAAAAAGAGGATGTCAAGATTAGCATGGATGAAGATATTCTCACCATCAATGTGGAAAGGACGCACGAGGAAGAAGAGAAAAAGAAAGATTACCACAGGATTGAGCGTTCATACGGCAGCATGAGTAGAAGCTTTACTGTGGGAGAGAACGTAGACGCCGACAACATCGAGGCAAAATATGACAACGGCGTTCTTCATATCGTCCTGCCGAAGAAAAAGCCGGTTGAGAAGGCGAAGAAGGAGATTGATGTGAAGTAAGTATAACCAACAGGTTGACCCGACAAAAAACCCTCCTTCCCGGAGGGTTTTTTGTTACTGTTGTAATCGAAAGCGATCAGCAGTTTCTGACGGTTGATGAGGTACGATCCTTGATGGTGCTTTCATCGAACTCATCCCAGTCGTGTTCATCATGTTCGCGCTGATAGCCGGCTTCTTTCAGGCCGAAACTCATATCAGCAACCATTTCAGGCCGTTTTTCCTTCAGGTTTTTCACCTCATCCTGAGTGAGAATCCTTGATTTATCGAACCCGAGATCAATTTCAATCTTACGGTTCTTGGTTTTGACGCGGTCGATGTCATAGAACCTCTTGGTTAGCGTGGTTTGAGCAAACGCTTTAAGGCAGCCGAGCATGTATTTGCGAACATAGGCGTCCTTGATCCAGGGATAACTGAAAAAAGTCTTGCGGGCGTAGAAGCGTCCGTATGATTTCAGTACGCCTTTGAGGACGTCTTCGCGCTCCATGTTGTCCGGTTTGATGATCGGAGAGACAAAGTTGTAACGCGAGTAGTCGCGTACTTCAACCCTGTCACCAAGCTCTTTGAAGAGATCGGAGAACGGCCAGGGAGTGTAGATGGTCCAGTTAGCCATATCAGGATCCCAGTCCTTGCAGAGCTGGTAGGTTTCCTCAATGGTTTCGGGTGTTTCGTGTTCGAGACCCATAACAAACTGAGCCTCGGCGACAATGCCGTTTTTCTGCAGAAGCTTGATGGCGTACTTGTTCTCCTCGATGGTTGTTTCTTTACGGAAACGGTTCAGGTTCATCTGGCTTGCGGCTTCCGTGCCGAGTGAGACGTGAACAAGTCCTGCCTTGCGGTAGAATGGCAGCAGGTCTGCGTCACGCATGATGTCGGTCACCCTTGTGTTGATGCCCCAGGTTACATCGAGTTTGCGGTCGATAAGCTCTTGGCACAACGAAACGAATTTCTGCTTGTTGATCGTCGGTTCCTCGTCGGCGAGAATAAAGAACCCGACATTGTATTTCTTGACCAGAATTTCAATTTCATCGACAAAGTGCTTTGGACTTCTTGCGCGGTATCTCCGCCAGAACTGCCACTGTGAGCAGAAAGTACAGGTGAATGGGCAGCCGCGGGCGAAGTTCGGAACGGCCAGGCGGCAATTAAGCGGGGTATAGATGTACTTGTCCCAATCATAAAGACTCCAGTCGGGTGTCAAGTCGTCAAGATCCTCGATTACCGGGTGAGCGGCTGTAGCGTGGACTTCTCCATCATCATTGATATAGGCGATACCGGTGATGTTCTCACGCTCTTTCAGGTCATTGCCTGCATCGATGGCCTTGATGATGTTGACGGCAACCTCTTCCCCTTCACCACGGATAACGTAGTCGGTTTCAGGGGCTTCTGTCAGAACCTGCGGGTACATGAAGGTCGAGTGGAT
>RAZP01000008.1 GCA_004028745.1 Prosthecochloris sp. | reverse complement strand
GAGATTTCCTGAAACTGCGAAGATGTTTTTGTGGCTGTCGCCTTGTGGAGCGCAGAGTCTATGATTTTCTTGACTTTTTCGGGGTCACGGGCAACGTTTTCCGCCTTTTTCTTTGCCCGTTCAAATGCTTTTTCCCTTGTGTTCATTGTATAGCACTATTAAACTGAATATAGCGATTACCGGACATGCCGAAGATGCAAGGTGCAGGAAATGCCGCTGTATCCCGACAGGTCAGGACACAAGCTTCCTGTAACGAAGCAGATTCGGTGTGATAGGCAATCCCGAAGCGTTTCAAAGTGTGCACAATTTGAAACGCTATGTTTACTTTCCTCCTGCTTTGAGCAACTTCTGTTTCTCGTCTTCTGTCAGGGATTCATAGCCGTAACGGGATATTTTGTCGAGAATTGCATCGATTTCGGCTTCGGAAACCCGCATGCTTTTTTCTTCCTTATCTTTTTTGTACAGCTTCGGTCCGTCCTGTTCATCCTTTTTGGGAAAGGTTTTATCAAGCCAGTCCGAGAGTGAAAAGCCCTGCTGGCGGAACTTGATGTAGGCAAATCCGACAAGCATGCCACCAAGATGCGCAAAATGGGCGATGTTGCTTTGGCTGCTCATGGTTGAGTTGTTGATGCCCATTAGCAGCTCGATAGCGGCATAACCTGCTACAAAATATTTGGCCTTGATGGGAAAAAGAAAGTAGAGAAAGATGTAGCGGTCAGGGAACATCATACCGAAAGCCAGAAGTATCCCGAACACTGCGCCTGAAGCTCCCACGGTAGGGTACTGGGTGCCGATGGTTGTCAAAAGGTTGATAAGGGCTGCGCCAATGCCGCAGGCAAAGTAGTACGCTGTGAACTCTTTCGTCCCCCAGTAGTTTTCTATTTCCGTGCCGAACAGCCAGAGCGCGAACATGTTGAACAAGATATGCGCGAGTCCGCCATGCATGAACATATAGGTAATCAACTGCCAGATCTGGAAGGTATAATCGCCCGACGACGCTACCGGCCACAGAGGGCCAAAAAACCGTACTAAGGGGCCTAACGGGGTGAAAAACTGTACGAAAAAAACAGCAATGTTGACGAGGATTAATGTCTTTATCGCCGGAGGCATTACCCGGAATCCCCCAGGGCTGTATGGCTGGTTATAATTATTCATTCAGAACTGTCTTGACTCATGGTTTATGGTTGCCGGAAACGGGACATAGGAGATGTAATGCAGCCTGATTATTAATCGTTCAGAGCGGCAATACCGGGAAGCTCCTTACCTTCGAGGAATTCAAGACTTGCACCGCCGCCGGTCGATATGTGCGTTATTCCTGAAGCAAGTCCTGCTTTCATAACGGCGGCTGCAGAATCACCGCCCCCTACGATGGAGATGGTGTTTTTTGCGGTTGCGTCGGCAAGGGCCCGGGCAATAGCGATGGTGCCTTTTGCAAATGCCTCGATTTCAAAAACACCCATCGGACCGTTCCAGACAACGGTTTTAGCCTGAAGAATCTCCCGTGAGTAAGTGTCGATGGTTTTGGGGCCGATATCCAGTCCCATCATGTTTTCTGGAATGCTGTCAACAGGGACTGTGAGGGTTTCGGCATCCGCGGAGAATTCGGTTGCAGCAACGACATCATCGGGAAGCAGCATTCTGATGTTTTTATCTCGTGCAGTTTGCAGCAAGTGTGAGGCGAGTTCCACCTTGTCGTCTTCTACCAGCGATTTGCCGACATTGTACCCTTGTGCCTTGAAGAAGGTGAAAATCATCGCCCCGCCGATGAGCACCGTATCGACCTTGCCGAACAGATTTTCAAGAACATCGATTTTACCCGATATTTTTGCACCGCCCAGAATGGCGAGAAACGGGCGTTCGGGAGCGTTCAGCGCCTGCCCGAGATATTTCAGCTCCTTTTCGATGAGGTAGCCGGCAACGGAAGGCTGAACAAAATGGCAGATGCCTTCGGTCGAAGCATGGGCGCGATGGGATGTTCCGAAAGCGTCATTGACATAGATTTCACCCATCGAAGCCAGCTCGCGGGCAAATTCAGGGTCATTTTTTTCTTCTTCGGGATGGAAACGCAGGTTTTCAAGCAGCATGATTTCCCCGTCCTGCAAAGCAAGTACCTGCTGCATAACCTCGGTGCCAATGCAGTCCCCTGCCATGACGACACCGGTATCGAGCAGTTCCGAAAGCCTTTTTGCAACAGGAGCCAGTGAAAGTTCCGGCACCACTTTGCCTTTCGGGCGGCCGAGGTGCGACATGAGAATAAGCCTGCCACCGTCCTCGACGATTTTTTTTATGGAAGGAAGAGCTTCAACAATACGCTTGTCGTTCGTTATGTTTGCATGATCATCGAGCGGCACATTGAAATCAACGCGCATTAACACTCTGCGGCCTTTACATGAAATATCAGACAAGGTCTTTTTTTCCATTGTTTCGGGTTTCTGATTGAAGGTTGAAAGGTTGATAAGGATTTTATTAAATATACATAATGTATACTGCTGTTTTGCAGCAGGCGGTACATTCACCGACGGCTGTCGCGGTACTTTTTAACGTTTTTCGCATGCTCCTTGGCAGTTTTTGCAAAATAGTGACCTCCGTTTCCGGTTGCAACAAAGTAAAGATACCCGGTTTTCGCCGGTTCAAGTACAGCCATGATTGACAAGGCACCGGGGCTGCAGATCGGAGCGGGGGGCAGTCCTTTGTACTTATAGGTATTATACGGTGAATCGACAGCAAGATCCTTGTAGAGAATCCTGCCCGGTTTTCCTCCAAGTGCATACTGTACCGTCGGATCGGCCTGGAGTTTCATGTTTTTTTCCAGCCTGTTAAGGTACACCCCTGCAATAAGCGGCTTTTCTTCGTCGAGCGGCGTTTCGGCTTCGACGATGGAGGCCAGGGTCAGCAGCTCGAGCTCGTCAAAGCCTCTTTCGGCTGCAATGGCCTTGAGGCTGTCAGTATAAAACGCCCTAAAGCGCCCTACCAGAAAACGGATAACCTCTTCGGAGCTGCTTGCCCAAGGGAAATTATAGGTTCCGGGAAAATAATACCCTTCGAACGAGTCTGCCTCGATTCCAAGCTCGTCAAGCAGCGCTTTGTCGCCCGAGCTGTTCGTGAATGAAAGCGAATCAATATCGAGTTGTGATGCAATAATTCCCGCAATTCTCTCCTGCCGGAGCCCTTCAGGTATGAGAATCCGTTCTTCATCCTGTGGATGATGGTGCAGATAGGAGAGAAGCCCGTAATTGGAAAGTCCCGGTGGAATGGCATAGCGGCCGGGTTTGATCTGGCCGAGCTCGGGGAACAGTCCGGCCGAGATAAGCAGCGGTCTTTCATGCCGAATCCCCTGTTTATCGGCAATGGAGGTTATGATTGAGCGGAGGCTTGCTCCTTTGCGCACTACGATTTTGTCCTGCGGCACACCTTCTTCGGCTACATTCCAGCCAGGAAGAAAAAGAAATGCAGCAAGAAATATCAGGGAGGGAATGGCAATGCTTGAGATGAGAAAGAAAAAGCGGCTTGTGATCGTGTCACGCATGAAGTAATCCCGGCAAGTTATCTGGAAGAGAGTGTCTGCTGCTCGTTTTTCCATTCATGCTGGAACAGCCTCGTTTCTTCTATGATGCATTTATAGATTTTTTCCAGTGCGCCGGCTTTCAGCTCGGAATCAGCCTGATTCAATACGTTGGAAAGCACCTCTTTTTCCCTTGCAGGCTGCAAGACCTCTTCACCGATACGCTGCTTAAGTGAACTGATATTCTGAGCGCAATTGAGCCGTTCACAGAGCAGGTTCGAAAGTTTATGGTCTATGGAGTCTATTTTTTTCCTCCATTCTTCCAGCTCAAGCCAATGATTATCTTTGTTTATGTTGTTTTCGGACATGATGCATCTAATCTTATAGGTGAAAACTGATACAGGTAAAATATTAAATATAAGGTGGACTTTTCGTGATTCTCTTCATTCTTCAGCTTTTCCAAAAAGTATCATCCAGCGATCCACTTCCTTCTGGCTGAGTTGTCCGCTGCCGAATTTTTTCCGGTTAGTCCCCGTTTCCTTTACCTTGTCACGTCCTTTAGCCCCGGATAAATACGTACCGATAAAATCTTCCGAAAACATGTACGATGCACCGCAGGCAGCCGCATGGCGGCAGATGAAACGGTCGGAGGAAACTATAGTAAACAATTGGGCATTGCTTCCCAAAGATTTCAGATAATCAATGATCCATGCGTCCGCAGAATGGCCCGACGAGGTGAACACCCTGTTAAGAGCCCCGGCATCCCTGAAAGGGCCTTGGGGATGCTGCCCGTCATAGACTACGGTAACCTTTTGGTGCATCGACTGCTGAAAGCCGAGCAGCATTATTTCAACTTGCTCCCGTTTGTATTGCAGGGAGTGTTGTTGCCAGTCTGGAAAAAGCTTATACAGCAGATTGTAGCCATCAACGATAAACTCTCGCAACATAGTTGTCATGAACAGCTGGAAACAGTGATCCTCTCAATCATTACCAGACTCAAACACTCCGCCCCTTAACCTACCTTGAAAGAGCCGAGTCCCTCCAAGCATATACCTATACAGTATAATAATAAGAAAAAGTTGTTCAGATGAAGCACATTTTGGCTCGATATGGCAGGTACTACTGAATTTTCACAATATTCCAAAGCATTATTTTTTTACATCGGTCTTTTTTATACATTTTAAGTGGTGGAAAATGGTAAATTTTGGGAAAAATGATCGTGTGAAGGGGACATTTTTTCACTAAAGGACACCGGATATGGCGGGTTTTATCGGGAAAGAGCAGCATTCCATTGACGATAAGGGACGTCTCATGATTCCTGCACGTTTCAGGAAACGTCTGGAAAATTCTTCGAAAAGCTCCGGAAAAGTTGCAGCCCTTTATGTCATGAAAGCCGTGGACGGTTCATTGGAACTGTATGAGCCGGAGGTGTGGGCTGAGAAAGAAAAGAGCCTTTTAACGCTTTCCGATTTCAACCCTGATGAAAGAATGCTGAAAACCCTGATGTACGAAAGTCTCGACAGTGTAGAGATGGACCGTCAGGGCAGGATCGCTCTTCCAAAGGATTTCATGCAGCATGCAGCTATAGAAAAGGAAGTGATTATTATTGGAGCCAACGTCAAAATGATTCTTTGGTCTCCTGAAAAATTGTCGACGGTGCTCAAGAATAACGTTTCTCGATTTCAGGTGCTTGCCGGCCGATATTTTTAGGGCTTGATGTCAACAAAGGTAATGGCAAACGAAAGGTATCACCGCCCGGTGATGGTGCATGAGGTTGTTTCGCATCTGGTGAGGGGCGCGGGTGTATATGTTGACGGGACTCTTGGCGGCGGAGGGCACTCGCTTGCTATCCTGCAGGCTTTGTGGGACAAGGGCTGGGAAAAGGATTCTTTTCTGATCGGTATTGATCAGGATCGCTTTGCGATCAGCGAGGCTGAGACAATACTGGCGGCATTTCGTGAAAGATCACGGCTTGTACAGGGGAATTTTCGGGATATTGCCGGGATAGTGGGTGGTATCAGGGAGCGTGAGATGCCCGGTATGGCAGTTGCCGGCATTTTGCTGGACCTTGGGGTTTCTTCCTCTCAGATAGATACGCCTGAGCGGGGGTTCAGCTATCTTCGTTCCGGTCCTCTGGACATGAGAATGGAGCCCGACGGTGGGCAGTCGGCATCGGATATTGTCAACATCTGGGACGAGGGTGCGCTGGCCGATATTTTTTTCAGGTTCGGTGAGGAAAAGAAAAGCCGGCAAATTGCGGGCGCAGTATGTTCCTGGCGAAAGCAGCAAGGATATATAACCGGCACGCAGGAGCTTGCAGCCATCGTAAGGAGTGTAGTAAAGAATCCGGACCAGCAGATCAAATCCCTTTCGAGGGTTTTTCAGGCATTGCGGATAGCTGTGAATGACGAGCTTGGGGCACTTGGGGCAGTATTGGAAGACGGGACAGGGTGCCTTGGCCCTCTCGGAAGAATGGCCGTGATCAGCTATCACTCGCTTGAGGACCGGATGGTAAAGCAGTTTTTCGGAAAACTTGCAGCGGATGATTGGGGGCCGAAAGGGGTGGGGCTTCGTGAGCCGTTGCGCCGCGCTGCTTTCAGGCTTGTTACACGGCGGCCGGTTGTGGCGGGGGAAGATGAAGTCGGTAAAAACCCGCGTGCAAGAAGTGCGAAGCTTAGGGTTATTGAAAAAAAAGGCTACCCGGGAGGGCAGAGTGAAAGAAATTGCTGAAAAACAGGCCTCTGTGGAGCATTTCCTTTCCATCATGAAAGGTGCGATGCTGAAATTTCAGCCGCAGAAACTTGCGTTCGTCGGAATCGGAGAGAGGCGAAAGGTTCCGGAGGAAGTCGGTTTCGAAAAGCATTTTTCTCTTGCGGGCGAAAGAGTGAGCAGTGGAAAGAGGAGGCCGAAAAAGCAATTCAATTTTGGTTCTGTTCTTCACTTGCGTACTTTTGCATTTCTTATTGTCGGAACAGTGCTCCTCGTGGTCTATATCAATAACCTTCTGAAGATCAATGCGCTTTCCAGGGAGAATGAACGTCTGCGTGAAAGTATTGGAATCAGCAGAAGCATTAATGCAGCTCTTGAGCTTGAACTCCAAGAACTGCATACGATCCATAATATATCAGAGAGGGCTGAGGAGATTGGGCTGAGGGCCCGGATAACTCCTGCGGTAAAAATCAGCGGAAAATAACAGGGGACAGGTTGATACCATGAACGGGCAGCGGGACGGCGGGCGGCCGGAAGGAGAGGCCGGAAAAGAGTTTGGATTGCGCTTTGGTGCCGTTGCATTTTTGTTTGCGTTATTGCTCGTGGCGATTGTAATCAAGCTTCTGAGTATTCAGGTGATCGATGTTCAAAAATATAAGAAAATGGCAACGAGGCAGCATGAGCGGGAAGTTGTCGAAGTTGCCAAACGGGGCGGAATTGTCGACCGTGCCGGAAACCGCCTCGCCGAAAGTGTGCAGAAGATATCGTTTTTTGCCGATCCTTACCTTGTACGCAACACGCCTGTACTGATAAACGGGGTAAAAGATACGGTAAACAAGGCATCGGATGTTGCAGCACGATTTGCCCGTCATTTTGGCAAAAGCAGCCGTTACTACAGTCGGAAGCTTCGTAAGAAAGGTCGTTTTGTCTGGATGGAGCGGTCCGTTCCAATTGCAAGGGCACAGGAGCTGATGGACGCAAAGATTCCCGGTGTGGGGTTTGAAAACGAGCAGCAGCGGTATTATCTCAATCTCGCTTCGCAGGTAATAGGGCTGACAGACAGGGATAACCGTGGCATCAGCGGTCTTGAAAAGAAGTATCATGAGGAGTTGAAAGGACAGGAAGGTATCAGGGTATTTCAGCGTTCCGCGACCGGGGAGCGGTTTCTTGCTGCCGGAGAAGAGCAGATTAACGCACGCGAGGGGTTGAGTATTCAACTGACGATTGATGCCGACACGCAGGCAATTGTTGAGGATGAACTCCACAAGGCGACAAAAGAGTTCGAAGCGCAGGCCGCGATAGGTATTGTCATGGATGTTGAAACGGGAGGAATACTGGCCATGGCGAATTATCCCGCGTTCAACATGAACAACCGTGGGAACTATCGTCCGGAGAAAGCGAGGAACCGGGCGATTACCGATGCTTTCGAGCCGGGATCCACGTTCAAGATCGTTATGGCGTCCGCGGCTACTGAAGTGCTCGGACGAACGGCGGAAGACACGCTCGACGCCCATAACGGAACCTATACTATACACAGGCGCGTCATAAGGGATCATGAAAAGTACGAACGCATGACCTTCCGCGAGGCAATGGAGTATTCAAGCAATATCATCGCGGCTAAAACCGCGATGGAACTCGGGGCGGAAACCTTTTACGACTATGTCAAACGTTTCGGATTTGGTGAAAAAACAGGCATCGATCTTATAGGGGAAGTTCCGGGTCTTTTGAGAAAACCACAGGACTGGGACAAAACAACCCTTCCCTGGATGGGATATGGCTATGCTTGTACGGTAACCCCCTTGCAGATTCTTCAGGCATATGCGACTGTCGCAAATGACGGCGTGATGATGCGCCCCTATGTTGTAAGCCGTATGCTGGATCCTGACGGGAATGTTGTTAATGAGGTCAGGCCGAAAAAAGTGCGCAGGGTCGTGAAATCCGAAACTGCTGAATACCTGAGAAAGCAGTACTTTGAGCCGGTTGTTGGTAAAGGTACCGGTACTGAGGCTGTTATTCCCGGTGTTTCCGCGGCAGGCAAAACAGGAACAGCCCAAAAACTTAAAAACGGTTCTTACCATCAGGGGGCATATGTTTCTTCATTTGTAGGGTTTTTTCCAGCTGACAAGCCAAAGATTGCCGCGATTGTCGTGATCGATGAGCCAACAACCGCCTACTATGCAAGTATGGTCGCGGCACCGGTTTTTTCCCGTATCGGGCGAAGGATGATCGCTTCATCCGAGCCGCTGAAAGAGGCGCTTGCTCTGGTTTCTCCGGAAAAACAACTTCTTGACAGCCTCAAAGCTGTTGCTGTGCCTGAACTTGGCGGGTTGCCGGGCCGGGATGCAAGGCGTCTGCTGAAGTGGACCGGGCTTGCTATGGAATACGAGGGGAGTTTGAATGATATTGTTACCGGACAGGGGGTAGCTTCGGGCACTATGGTTGATGCAGGTTCCCCGGTAAAGGTTACCCTTGGGCACCCGATTGGGCCGCAATCGTTACCATCGGCTTTAGATGCAGCGAAGGGAAACAGATGGTGACGTTGGGTACTTTGCTGGAGAGGCTGGATGCTTTGTCCCTTGACGTAGGCTGTCGGCCTGAAATGAGGATAGAGAGTATAACATCCGATTCGCGTGAGGTAGTGAAAGGTGCGTTGTTTATTGCGGTGAAAGGTTACATGACCGATGGTCACAGCTTTATCGGGGATGCGGTAGCCAGGGGAGCGGCAGTGGTGGTATGTGAAGAACTTTCTGGAAGTTCGGATGATGGGGTTCTCTATATTGTTGTCCCGGATTCCCGGCGTGCAATGGCCCAGATAGCAAAGGCTTTTTACAACGACGTGTCTGACAGGCTGCGGATTATAGGCGTTACCGGTACCAACGGAAAAACCACGACGGCGCGCCTGATGACAACAATGATGAACGACTGCGGTATAAAAACGGGATATATCGGTACAGGTCTAGCGCTTGCAGGAGAGGAAACCATTCCCCTCGAGAGAACAACTCCTGAGGCGGAAGAGCTCCACCGTCTTTTTTTTATGATGGCCGAACGGGGATGTAAGGCGGTGGTTATGGAGGTTTCCTCTCATGCGCTGGTCCTGCAGAGAACATACGGGATTGTTTTTACGGGGGCTGTTTTTACAAATCTGACACAGGATCATCTTGATTTCCATCATACGATGGAAGAGTATGCTGCAGCAAAGTGTATGCTGTTCGGCGCTGTTGCTCCGGGAGGCTATGTTGTTGTCAATGCCGATGATCCTTGGGCGGAACTTATGGAAAGGAATCGAGGCAGTGCCAGGCTGTATTGCTGTACGGTCGGAAATAGGAAATTTGCATGTAATGAGGGAAAGGAGATCAGGGCAGTGGTGATTGAGGCTGACCTGCAGCGGACACAGGTTGAAGTGGAAGTGGACGGCCGTTCCTATAACGGCATTTTTAAGCTGCCGGGTCTGTATAATGTCATGAACATGCTGGAAGTGTTCGCGTCCGGTGTGGCCATGGGGCTGCAGCCTGAACAGGTTATCCGCAGGCTTTCCTCGGTTTCTCCTGTAGAGGGGCGCATGGAGATGGTACGGGACGCAACCGGTGATTTCTGTGCTGTTGTGGATTATGCGCATACACCTGATGCACTTGAAAAAGTGATCGAGGCGCTCAACGACCTCAAGCCTGAAGAAGCTGAGCTTATAGTTGTGTTCGGTTGTGGAGGAAACCGCGACAGAAAAAAGCGCCCAAAAATGGGAGAGATTGCTTCCGGGGGGGCAGGCCGGATTGTCATTACTTCGGATAACCCCAGAGACGAAGACCCGGCGAGCATTATGGATCATATCGCAGAAGGCATATCTTCTGCAAGCTACATGCGGTTCAGTGACCGTGCCGAAGCGATCCGCTGCGGGGTCAATCTCATGAAAAAGGGAGATATTCTGCTTGTTGCCGGGAAAGGACATGAAACCTATCAGGAGTCGGCGGGATCGCGCAAGTACTTTTCCGACCGGGAAACAGTGAAGGGAGCTTTGCTTACAAGGAACAAAAACTGTAAAGGAGTGGAGTAACGGGAGCCAATGAAAGCATTTCTGTACAGAGAGGATCTTGAGGAGGCCGGGTCGCTTTCGGGGTTTACCCATGATGAGCCTGTGATATTTCCCGAGCCTTCGGTTGTAATCGATTCACGCAAGGTAACGGGGGGCGAAATATTTATCGCCTTGAAGGGTGAGCATACGGATGGCCATAATTTCATTCACCAAGCTTTTGAGAATGGTGCGGCCTGCGCGGTCGTAAGCAGGGAGTGGTATAGCTCTCAGCGGCTTTCTGTGCATGATGCGGGGCTCCGCTATATTGTGGCAACCGATACAGTGTTGGCAATGCAGCGTCTCGCACAGATTTACCGGCGGAAATTCAGTATTCCGGTGATCGGTATTGGGGGGAGCAATGGCAAGACCACCACCAAGGAGATGACGGCATCCATTCTCAAAAGGCGTTACAGGGTTCATATGAGTGAGGGGAATCTCAACAATCATCTCGGCGTTCCGCTGACGCTCTTTGGGCTGCGTGAGGAGCATGAGGTAGCCGTGGTTGAAATGGGGATCAACCACCCCGGCGAGATGGAGCTTCTTACCGGGATTACAGCTCCGACGCATGGGCTTCTGACCAATATAGGCCACGAACATCTTGAGTTTTTGCTGGATCTTGACGGTGTCACTCGTGCTGAAACCGGGCTGTACAGGTATCTGCAGGAACACAGCGGGGTTGTTTTTGTGAACAGCCGGGACAAACGGCTTGCTGATGCAGCTGCCGGTCTGGAACATGCTGTTGTTTACGGCAAAGAACGGGAGCGGGACAGCGTATGGGCCGAGAATATCCGGATGGACAATGCCGGTCGTGCTGTGTTTTCCCTGTGCACTTCTGCCGGAGCTGTTCCTGTTGCCCTGCAGCTTGCCGGTCGCCACAATATTTCGAATGCCGTGGCCTCGGCAGCGGTAGGGCTGCATTTCGGACTGACTACAAAAGAAGTAGCCGCCGGTCTGGAGTCTCTCAAGCCGCCCAGCGGATGGAAACGGCTTGAATTTCAGAAAGCCGGAGGAGTCACCGTTATGAACGATACCTATAATGCCAATCCTGACTCCGTGCGCCATGCACTTGACCTGCTGTGCGAACTCCCTGCTTCGGGAAAGCGTGTTGCGGTTATAGGGGACATGCTTGAGCTGGGTGCAGTAAGCACGATGGAACATGAGGGGATTGGTCATTACGCAGCTTCGCTCGACCGTCTCGATATCCTTTACACGTTCGGGGAGCAGGCTGCTCTCTGCTGCAGGGCGGCAGGAGCCAAATGTTCGGGTCACTTCATGGACAGTGACAGGCTTCAGGGGGTGTTGAACAAGTCGCTTCATCAGGGAGATATTCTCCTGCTCAAAGGCTCAAGGGGTATGAGGATGGAAAGGTTCGCTGAGGGTTTCATGAAATCATGTGGATTGGATCATTAAACTGTACGTTTCTTTATGCTTTACTATCTGCTGCAATACATCAATGAGGTTTTTGATCCTCCCGGTTTCGGCGTTGTCGAATATATCACGTTCAGGGCAAGTGCAGCGGCGATTACCTCCTTGCTGATAACCATTTTTGCGGGTCCGAAACTGATCCGGTATTTGAAATCAAAGTACGTAGAGCCGGTCAAGGAAGAAGCCCCGCCTGAACACCGGCAGAAAAAGAAAGAGCTTCCAACGATGGGAGGCACACTGATCATATTCTCAGTGCTTGTTTCCGGTCTTTTTTGGGCAAAGTTTGACGATCCCTATGTCTGGCTCATTCTTGTCTCTATCCTGTGGATGGGGGTTATAGGCTTTATTGACGATTACCGGAAGGTTGTGCTGAGAATCAAGGGCGGTCTGTCTGCAAAATATAAACTGATCGGCCAGGTTTCACTCGGCCTGTTTATCGGGCTCTATACCTGGTTTGATCCGGCATTTTCCGTGCTCCTCACAGAAACGACGATTCCCTTTTTCAAGGACCTGATGATAGATTACGGCTGGTGGTACATTCCGATCGTCGTCTTTATCATTACCGCGGTATCCAACGCGGTGAATCTTACCGACGGACTTGACGGCCTTGCTGCGGGAACTTCCGGGATTGTTGTGTTTGGGCTGGGAGGCTTTGCCTATCTTACCGGCAACACGGTCTACGCCGATTACCTGAATATCGCCTATATTCCCGGAGGCGGTGAGGTTGCGGTGGTCAGCATGGCGATCGTTATGGCGTGTGTAGGGTTTCTGTGGTTCAATTCCCATCCCGCGGAGATTTTCATGGGTGATACAGGGTCGCTGGCTCTTGGCGGTGCCATAGCGGTTATTGCGCTGCTCATCAAAAAAGAGCTGCTTCTGCCGGTACTTGCAGGGACATTTTTTATTGAAACACTGTCCGTTTCGTTGCAGGTTGCCTGGTTCAAATTTACAAAATGGCGGTTTGGCGAAGGGAGACGGGTGTTTCTCATGGCTCCCCTGCATCACCACTATCAGATGAAGGGGTGGGCAGAAGAGAAGATTGTCATAAGGTTCTGGATCATTACACTGCTCTTTTTCCTGACCAGTCTAATGACATTAAAGCTGAGATGAATGTGGGCACAGCACAGATAAGGGGAAAACGCGTGAGCGTCATTGGGGCGAAACGCAGCGGCATCGGGGCGGCAATGTTGCTCCAGGGGCGCGGGGCCTCGGTTTTTGTCAGCGACATCGAACCCCTTGGTGAGCATGAAAGGGGTCAGCTTGAGCAAAAAGGAATATCGTTTGAAGAGAAAAGGCATAGCAGTAAAGTGTTCGAGGCGGATTTCGCTGTCGTGAGTCCCGGTATTCCTTCTCACGTGCCGGTTATAAAGGAACTGGAGAAAGAGGGTATCCCGATGTACAGCGAAATCGAGGCAGCTTCCTGGTTCTGTCCGGCGAGCATTATCGGTATTACCGGAACGGACGGCAAGACAACAACTGCTACACTGGTGGCGGCAATGTGCAGTGTCGGGGCGGCAGCCCGGGGGTATAGGGTTTTCAGTGCAGGCAATATCGGTGTTCCTTTCTCTTCCCTGGTAGGAGAGATGAGCAAGGGGGATATAGCAGTTGTCGAGCTCAGCAGCTATCAGCTCGAACGCTGTAAAACTTTCAGGCCGGACATCGCAGTCATAACCAACATTATGCCTGATCACCTTGACCGGTACGAAGGAAGCATGAAGCGCTATGCCGAAGCAAAGTACAGGATTTATGCGAAGCAGCGAAGGCAGGACCGGCTGGTGTACAATTTCGATAATGAAACACTGCGCGTTCATTTCGCCGGCAGCAGAAGATTTGTTCCCGAGCTGGTACCTTTCGGTATGGAAAAAGAAAGAGTCGGCAGGGCCGGAGGCAGCTATACAACAATGGATGGCGAGTGGCTGACAACGGTGATCGACGGTGAAAAGGAAAGGGTGATCAGAAAAACCGACCTGTTCAAAAGGAGTTTCAGGGGGCGTCATAATCTTGAGAACGCTCTGGCGGCAGTTGCTGCAGCAAAAGCTGCCGGTGTGGAAACAGGCTTTATCCGGGAGGCGCTCAGGGGGTTTAACGGTGTCGAGCATCGCCAGGAGTATGTCAGGACGATCTGCGGTGTTGACTGGATTAACGACTCCAAAGCAACAAACCTGAACGCACTCCGCCAGGCGCTCGATGCGACACCCGGAAAGCTGGTACTGATCGCAGGAGGACGTGATAAAGGAGATGATTTCAGCGGGCTTGAAGAGGCGATACGGGGGAAAGTATCGGTGCTGGTGGCTTTCGGCGAGTCGAAAGAGAAATTCGCCGAGGCTTTCGGTTCTGTCGTCAAGGTTGTTCAGGCCTTGTCGCTCGAAGAGACTGTAGAGCTGGCGCGGCGCCATGCTGCAACCGGTCAGACAGTTCTTTTTTCACCCGGATGTTCGAGCTTCGATATGTTTGAGAATTTTGAAGTAAGAGGAATGATGTTCAAGAAACGCATTCGGGAGATTGCCGAATGAATCGGAGCGATGACACATTTGGAATGCGTGCAGCCGGTAAGGTTCCTTCCACAGGGCAGGCACTCGAGGCAAAAAGTATCGCCGGCAAGCTGCTGCTTCTTATTGTTGTGCTGCTCATGTGTATCGGAGTTGTCGTTGTTTACAGCAGCGGCGCCGGATGGGCCCAGAGGAAGTTTTCGAACCCGGAATATTTCTTGTGGAGACAGGTGTTTTTTACGTTTCTCGGACTGGGTACGGTCATCGCTTTTTCGTCGATTGATTATCAAATCTTCAGAAAGCTCAGCAAGTTTCTTTTGTTCTTCAGCATTTTTCTTCTTGCGGGGCTGTTGTTTTTCAAATTCATAGGGGTAATCAAAGGTGCCGCCCGCTGGATCCCTTTAGGTCCGGTAAGTTTTCAGGTATCCGATTTTGCCAAATACGCCCTGATTTTTCATTTTGCCAAGCTGATAACCGACAAGAGAGATTTTATCAAGGACCTCAACGAAAGCTACTATCCCCTGCTCACCCTGCTGCTGAGCGTCGTGGCGCTCATTGCCTTTGCGCCTAACTTCAGCACAGCCTCTCTTGTGGCAACCATCGGTTTCATCCTGATGTTTCTCGGAGGTGTCAAAATCAAACACCTGCTGGTTACAGCTATTCCATTGATCCCTGCTGCCGCTGTTTTTGCGGTTGCCCAGCCTTACAGGGTTGCACGCCTGCTGTCGTTTTTCAACGGGGGTGATGAGCAGCAGCTTTCCTACCAGGTACGGCAAGCTCTTATCGGTCTGGGCAACGGAGGGTTGTTCGGGCTTGGCATCGGAGAAAGCAAGCAGCGGGAGCTTTTTCTGCCACTTTCCTACAACGATTTTGTTTTTGTGATTATCGGTGAGGAGTTCGGGTTTATCGGAGCGGTTGCCGTACTTGTTCTGTTTGCCGCCTTTTTTATCTGCGGCCTTATTATTGCCAAAAATGCTGCTGACGGGTTCGGGCGTTTTGCTGCACTGGGCATTACCATTACCATTGTTATGTATGCTTTCATCAACATCGCCGTTGCAAGCAACGTGCTTCCTACAACAGGGGTGCCTCTTCCATTTATCAGTTACGGAGGAACGGCACTCTTGTTTAATTCATTGGGGGTGGGGGTTCTGATCAGCATATCCAGAAAGAGGAATACCGGGGCGGAGCCTTCCTCTGATACTGCATCGGGAGGCAGTGTATGAAAGTTATCTTTGCAGGCGGAGGAACCGGTGGACACCTGTATCCGGCGGTAGCAATGGCTGAAGAGCTCCTAAAACGGTTCCCGGAAACCGAAGTTTCGTTTGCAGGCACGGAGAAAGGTATCGAGGCTACAGAAGTGCCGCGCCTCGGTTACCGCCTCCAT
>RAZP01000075.1 GCA_004028745.1 Prosthecochloris sp. | reverse complement strand
GCCTGTGCAGCCATGTTCACTACGCGGTTGAACTTCTCAACAGCAAACAGTTCTTCCACCCCTTCCCTGTCGGCAAGATCAAGCTTGATAAACCGGAAATTTTTAGACTTTCGAAGTATCTCCAGACGGGCTTCTTTCAGCCCCGGATCGTAATAGCTGTTGATGTTGTCTATACCTACTACTTCATCACCTCGTTCGAGCAGGCTGCGGCTGACATAAAAGCCGATAAAACCGGCAGCGCCGGTCACCAGTATTTTCATAAAATAAATGGGGTTAGTGTATCAGCCGTTCTTTATGGGCTGGAGATATTCGGGATTGATAAGCACTTCAATACCCTGCATAATGCTGTCGAAATATACTACAAGCTTTGCATCGCGCCCTTCTTTTCGGACCACACCTTCCAGTCCAAGGAACGGCCCCGCAATAACCTTGACCTTCTGACCGGTAGGTATTTCCGGAAAGATATCTCTCAAAGCGTCGGGTTCACCGGCAAGAATTTTAATCCACCCGATATCCCTGTCGCGGATAACTGAAGGCACGTTTTTGATGCCTATAAACTTAACAACACCATCGGTATCGAGAACCTTGTAATGGTCGCTTTTGTAAGATATCCTGACAAACACATAGCCTTTAAACAAAGGCATACTCACTTTTTTCTTCCGGTCACTCCACTGACGCCAGGTCTCGACAAGCGGCAAAAAACTGGTTATCCCTTTTTCCTCAAAAAGCTGGCGAACCTTTTTCTCGAACCTTGAGCGAACATAGACGGCATACCAGCACTGCACCTTTGCATCATTCATATTGAGGGACACAAATAATTTTTTACTTCTCAACCGAATTCAATACAATATGCTGCTTACTTTACTACAATTGCATATGAATTGAAACAGCGTTTTTTCCTACCCAGACTATAATGAATTTTACCATTATCCACAAAGATTTCAATACGGCCGCGCGGTGCGGCCTGATCCGGACCGGCCACGGAGAAATACCTACCCCCGTCTTTATGCCCGTCGGTACACGGGCAAGCGTGAAATCAGTAGAGCCTGAAGAGCTGAAAGCTCAACAGGTACATATCATTCTCGCCAACACTTATCACCTTTTCCTCAAGCCAGGCAATGATATCATGGGCATGGCCAGCGGCGTACATGCATTCATGAACTGGGAAAAACCGCTGCTTACCGACAGCGGAGGTTACCAGGTATATTCGCTGTCCGAGCTCCGCACCATCACAGAAGAAGGCGTGCGTTTCAAGTCGCACCTCGATGGCTCAATGCTGCATTTCACGCCGGAAAATGTCATTGATACCCAGCGAATCATAGGGAGCGATATCATGATGCCTCTCGACGAATGCCCGCCTTGGCCTGCTGAGAAAAGTTACGTGCAAAAATCCGGCAACATGACTGTGCGCTGGGCGGAGCGTGCAAAAAAGCGGCTGTCCGCAACAAAACCGCTTTACGGACACAATCAGTTGTTGTTCGGCATAACCCAGGGAGGCACGTACGCCGATCTGCGCACGGAGAACAGCAAAGCACTTGTCGATATGGATTTTGACGGCTATTCCATCGGCGGGCTTGCCGTCGGGGAACCCGCGGAAGAAATGTATCGGATGCTCGAGCTCTCTCACGGAGTTCTGCCTGAGCAAAAACCACGCTACCTTATGGGTGTAGGAACTCCCGAAAATATTCTCAACGCCATTGAACGCGGGGTTGACATGTTTGATTGCGTTATCCCGACAAGGGAGGCCAGAAACGGAAGGGTATATACAAGAACCGGCCATATCAACCTGCGTTCAGCCCGGTTCGCCGATGACTTCACAGCCATTGATGAGGGATTCGACAACCATGTTTGCAGAAACTACACAAAAGCTTACATCCGCCATTTGCTTAATGTAGGCGAAATTCTCGGGCTCAAACTCTGCACGCTGCACAACATCTCCTTTTTCATGTGGCTCACCAGAACCGCCAGGGAGCAGATACTCAAAGGCTGTTTCCTGGAATGGAAGGAAGATTTTCTCGCAACCTTCAACGCCGGCAAACAATCCTGAACCATGGCAAAGACCACATCGATCTTCCTCCTGAGCCTGGGCTGCTCAAAAAACACAGTTGACTCCGAACGGCTCATCCACCAGGCTGAAAGAAATCACCTTCGGTTCGTGGATAGTGCTGACAATGCCGAAATCATCATCATAAACACCTGCGGCTTCATTGCCGACGCAAAAACGGAGTCCATCGAAGAAATACTTGCCGCAGCGGAAAAACGGAAAAAAGGAGAAATAACAGCACTCTATGTCATGGGGTGCCTCAGCGCGCTTTACGCGGCGGAGCTCCGCGCCGAGCTGCCCGAAGTCGACCGCTTCTTCGGCACCTCCGACCTTGAAGAGATCATTGAACTCCTTGGGGGCACCTGCGATACCGCACACCTCCATGAGCGAACTCTGCTGACTCCACCCCATTACACCTGGTTCAAAATCGCCGAGGGCTGCAGCCGTACCTGCTCATTTTGTGCAATTCCGAAAATGAGGGGAAGGTACACCAGTGAACCCATCGAAAGCCTTCTCAAAGAAGCAACCTCCCTGAAGAAAAAAGGCGTTGAAGAGCTTAACTTGATCGCCCAGGACATTAGTTGCTATGGCCACGACCTCTATGGAGAATCGCGGCTCAACGAACTGGTGCAGCGTCTTTCCGACCTGGATTTTCGCTGGATAAGGCTGCTCTATGCCTACCCCCTTGATTTCCCGCTTGACGTCATTGATACCATGCACGACCGTGAAAACATCTGCAACTATCTCGACATGCCTATCCAGCATACCAATGACCGTATCCTCACTTCGATGAAACGAGGCATTGGCAGAGATGACACCATCCGCCTGCTGGAATCCATCCGCGAGCACAATCCCGATATCAGGCTTCGCACCACGATGATTACCGGTTACCCGGGCGAAACAAAGGCTGAGTTCGAGGAACTTCTGGAGTTTATCAAGGATTTCCGCTTCGACCGCCTCGGCTGTTTCCCTTACAGCCATGAAGAGCACACAGCAGCTTACACAAGCCTCGAAGATGATATCCCGGAAAAAGAAAAAAAGGAAAGGGTTCAGGAAATCATGGAGCTGCAGGAAGGTATTTCAAGAGAGCACAATAAAAAATTCGAAGGACGGACGATAGAAGTCCTGATCGAAGAGGTGGATGGTCAAACGGCTTACGGCAGAACGCAATATGACGCCCCCGAAGTGGATAACGAATGCATCCTCAACACTAAAGGTATTGACATCAGGTCTGGCGATTTCTGCATGGCACGTATCGACGATAGTACAGCCTATGAACTGTATGGGATTGTTGAGTCAGCTGAACTTAAACGATAGACCAAATATAGCAACTGCTACCTCTACCATGTATATCAGAACACATGAAGCTAAACAACAATAAAATAATGAATTATAATGTTATCCAATTTTTTCGTGTAACAGTCGCATAACAAAAATTTTATCAAAAACTATTAATAACAATCAACAAAAACAACTCCTGCAACGCGCTCACAACTCTTTGAGTACCTTCAATTTTTCCTCTGTCTTTTGCCATGCCTCCCCTGGCATCAGCGGAGCAAGGACTTCAAGGATATAAATGCCAGCCGCCTTCGGGTTCCATGACGTCGAGCTCGTCAAAAGCGGCTCCATGTCACCCAAAAAACGGGGATCTTCGAGCTTCTCACACAGGTTCATCTCGCATTCTGCACAGCTAACAGAGTGCTTTTCGTGTTCCATGTACCGAAGAAAACAGGATACAACAGTTTCAGGATTGACGGGAATCGTCTACGATGCATACCATAGATCAAACAGATCTCTGCCTTTCTTGCGCTGATAGAGTGCTCGCAGCTTTGTTCCGAACAGTTCGCCCCTGTTATAACTGGTGATGGATGCACTTCCGGTAAACCATCGTGATGTCATCGTGAATGGAATCTGCTGATATCCCAAGACCGTAAAATGCTCTCTTGAATTGATTTCCACTTTCAGCTTCAATGGCAATCCTTCCTCTGATTCGAACCGCCAGATCAGTGTCACCCGTCCTTCCGATTGCTTACGCCTCGGTTCTCCAAGCCAAGGATTGAGTTGTTCCTGGGTGGCATCCATTACCGGGCCGATCGGGCCAGACTCTTCTTGCACCAAGTCGATATCTTTCTGAATAACGCACCAGGGAAAGATGGAGCCTGAACAAGGCCGTACCTCCACGAAATACCAGATTTTCAGCTATAACCGGATGGCTGTAGAGTTCAACCAGCGCGCGACAGATTATCAGGTCCTGTTCAACCTGGGAAAGCTGCTGCCATGGTGCATTGGCACGCCATTCCGTGATGTAATCAAGAGGAATCACAGCTCAGGAGTAACCGTTTCATTTGGCAGTAGTCTCCATCGGGACACCATGATGTGGCTGTGATGGTGAAAGAGGAGCGGGAACTGGTTTTCGCTCTGCAACATATGCGGCCAACCTCTCTGCCAGTCCTGCCTCACCGATCAATTCCAGCAAGTACCCCAAACGCTGAGACCAAATGATGGGTGATAACCCGGCTATATCAGCTAACCTTACAGCATCGAGGGATTCCGCCAACTCAGCCAATACGGTTACAGTATTGTCCAGCCCTCCGGTATGACGGGGGTACCCAATTACATCAAATGCGGTCACCTCGGGGGTAGCTACCTTCAGATACCCGCGTGGTGTTTTGAAGTCACGGGTCGGCATAAGGCTGGTATTGTTCCGCTTGATGAAATCAACCTTGACTGCGCCACAGATGATTCCTGGACGAGAATGTTCTACAATTACCTGAAAAGCCTGCGGTCGTTGATGGGCTGCGCCGTAACACTCAGCCGCGGAGAGAATCCCTGCATAATAGGGTTCTTTCAAATACTCCATCAATGATGGGATAAACTGGTTTGCCGGCAGGCATCCCATCTGCCGGTATTCATGCGGAACAATAACATAAAACCCACGGTACGGCATGGCAATCGCACCATGGTGCCTCAAACGGCGCAAGGCTGCTCTGGCAGCCACCGTGCTTGACTCAAGAGCTGCAACAGCGTCTGCCCTACTGAAACAGTACGAGCCTTTTGTTTGCAAACCCTCTATGTATTGGGATAAGTTCATGAATCAATCGAAAAAAGCAACACTTTACATTACTTTTAACTACTGATTTATGTTATTCGATACATCATCTTGTCGTTTTTTGAACACACACAACCTGAATAATTCACCAAAGGGGCACCTCTATAAATTGTCGCGAGCGGCATGAGTACGAGGCGAACGGAGCGCACTCTCTCCTATCCGATCAACGACGTAATCATGGTGCGCAGCAAATTAATAGAGGTACCCAAAGGAAGAAAAAAGACAACGCGCCGGAAAAAAACCGGGCGACGACATAACAGAACCTGATTGGTAAAAAATGGACGTGCTTTGCAACCTGCTCCGGCAGGCCGGTTGCAGGGGCCGACCCTCCGACCTCTACAATGAAAATATATTGTGCAGGTATATCTTTTTTTATAATAAAGTCTTGCAATCTTTTTACCTATTGAACAACGTCCCCTATTTGCTATTTCTGTTCTATCACCGTTCGCTCATGGACTCATGAAAGACCTTGATGATCGGCTTGGTCAGATAGCTCAGCACGGTTTTTTCACCGGTACGAATATCGATATTGGCCGTCATACCAGGCAGGATCTCGATCTCTTTGCCACGACGAAGTAACGCCTTATCCTCATCGAGACCGATCTGTACCCGGTAATAGAGGAGTTCTCCCTGCGGAGCCATCTCGGTAATGGCATCCGGGCTGATATAGACTACCGATCCTTTCAGCATGCCATAGATGGAGTAGTCATAAGCATCGAGCTTGACGCTTGCGGGCATGCCGACGTGCACAAATCCGATATCGGCAGGCCGGAGTTTTCCTTCGACGATGAGCCGGCTTGTTGTGGGCAGGATCTCCATGACAACTTCACCCGGCCGCACCCGCGCCCCCTGTGTGGTGAGGTTGATTTTCTTGACCATCCCGTCGACCGGTGACCGGATATCGAGTTTCTCCACCGTAAAGGATCGTTCCGCAAGAACCTGTTGCTGGGCTCGCAGGTCTTCCTCGGTTTTGGTCATCTCTTTCTGGGCGTCCTCGAAAAACTGGTTTTGCCGTTTTTGAAGCTGTCCGGCGATCTCGACCACCTGACGCTCGAGACGCAAAACCTCTATGCGCCCGACATCGCCGCTCTCCAGCAGCGGCCTGGTCATGGCGAGTTCTTTTTTTGCCAGAACCAGCAGTTCACGCAAGGTCTGCAGATCGGTTTCCAGCGCCTCTTTGCGTCGAAGGTAGAGCTGTTCCTGGTTGGTGACAAATTCCGGGTAGTCGTCCAGCACGGGTGGAAACTTCAGGGGGATGCCGAACACTTCGGCCCGGAGTCGTGCCAGGGCAGCTTCAAGCGCAGCGACCTTGCCAAGACTGTCATTCTGCGCCGCCTCGGCCTGTGTTCGCTCCATATGAGCGAGCACCTGGCCTTTTTTGACCGACTGACCTTCCTCGACAATCACCTCCTGAATGATCCCGTCAATGGCCGACTGGATCACTTGGTTTCGTGTTTTGGCAATGACCATGCCCCGGGCATGGGTCACCTCTTCCATTCGGGCGATGGAGGCCCAGAGAAAAAACACCACGGTAATCACGGCGGCAATCACCACCAGTTTACTGGCCCAATCCAGCCGATTCAGGCGGTCAAGGAGTTCCTGTCGGTTCATGATGATTTTGTTGGGGCGGACGGGCGCGGTTGTGCAGCTCCGGGGTTGCGCAGACTGTTGAGCACCTGGTCACGCGCTCCGTCAAGCGCGACACCACCGGGAATCAGCACCACAATCCGGTCAACCAGGCACAGCAGGGCCGGTTTATGCGTTACGAGCACCAGGGTGTCTTCCGCACCGATCTGTTCGGCAAGTGCGTTCATGACACGCTGCTCGAAACGGTCATCCATGGAAGAGGTCGGCTCATCCAGGAGCCAGATCCGGGGAGGGGCCAGTATGAGCCGCGTCACGCCGATCAACTGCCGTTGGCCGTCCGAGACACCCGCCCCGCCCTCAGAGATCAGCAGGTCGAGCCCTTTGGGATGCTGCGCGATCAGGTCACTCAGGCCGGTCTTCCGACAGGCCTCCATCACGGCCGTGTCAGGCAGGCGTTTCAGCCCGAACAGGAGGTTATCGCGCAGCGTGCCCCCAAAGAGATGCACCTGCTGGGGAAGATAGCCTGCATGTGTTGTCAGTACATGACGCGACACCTGGTGCAGGTCAAGACCGTCAATGAGCACCGTGCCCGATGTAGGCTTGTACAGGCCGGCAAGGGTCTTTAACAGAGTGCTTTTGCCCGATCCCACCACACCGAGCACGGCGACTTTCTCGCCGGCCGCGAGACGGAGCCGGTTGATCGACAACACCGGCTTGTTCTCTCCATAAGCGAAGCGAACGTCCTCAAGCACAAATTCTCCCTTGAGGCGGTTGGGCGTCAGGGGACGATCAACGCCGTGGTTATCCTGTTCCAGGGTGAAAAACCGTTCAATGTTTTCATACGCGATTTTAGCATGCCCCCACTGGACGATCAGCCCCGGCAGCATCCCGATTGGCGCCAGCACCCGGCTCGACAAAATCGCGCAGGCGATAATGCCTCCTATCGTCAGGCTCGATGTCGAGGCAAGCCAGGCACCGGTCGCAACCAACAGAATATAGCTGATCTGCTGCATGAACGCCGTCAAATGCATTGATGCTTCACTGAACCGCCGGGTCAGGGCTTCGTCGTCGATGACCTTGCGGTTCAGTTGGTCCCAGGCGCTGATGATCTGCCAGGCGCCACCGCTCGACTTGATGGTTTCGGCCCCATCGAGCGCATCGACCAGCACCCCGAGCTTGCGGTTCGATATCCCTGCACTCTCCTTGGTATGGTCTTCGATCCGCCGGCGAAACAACAGACCCACAAGGATCGACAGACAGAAAAAACACAGCGCCACCAGTGCCACCAGCGGTCCGGCGATCGCCATGATCACCAGTAAGAACACCACGCCGAACGGCAGGTCGATCAGCGTATACATCGTCGCCGTCGAAGCAAACGTGCGAATCGCCTCATACCCCCGAACCTGGGCCGCCAGCGAACCCACGCTTGAGGGAAACTGGTCCATCCGGACCTGTAATAGCCGGTGAAAAATCCGGTGCGACAACTCTTGGTCCATATCGCGAACAAAACGCTCCATGATGAAGCTTCGCGACAGGCGAACCGTCAGGTCCAGCGCCATGATCATCAGCACCCCGACCGTCAGCACTGTCAACGTCTGCATTCCGCCTGTCGGGATCACCCGGTCATAGACCTGCAGGGAGTAGAATGAGACAAACAACGCGAACACATTGATCAGCACCGATGCAACCCCGGCTTTGACAAACACCGGAACCTTGTCGCGAACCGACTGGCGGAAAAGATCGAGAAAACTCGGGACCATGAACGCCCTGTCATGCTGATAACGCAACGAAACAAAACGGGAACCCGGCGGGATCATCGATACCTCCAGCACCCCGTTCGGGGCCTCGAGCATCCAGCCGCCCTGCTCGGTCCGTCCGTAAATGATCCCGCTGTCAATACCCGGCATCGCACAGACCATCGGCAGCATGTTGGACACCGGTTCGTCGGTGCGTTCCCGGTCAGCCATACCCAGCAGGGTCAGTAGGGTGTCGAGCGCCTCTCCCACAGGGACCGGCGAGTTGGCAGAAGCGCGATCATCGAGATGACGCTGCAGCGCCTCCAGCCGCGCCGGCGGCACACCCATCGTCCGGCCTTCAAGCGCACAGCAACGCTCAGCAAGCCAGCCGATATTCATCAGGGAAGCAAACGATGCATGGTGAGGCATAACAAAAATACCTGGTACAACTAAAAAAAACAACCGGTCAGCGGTCTTCCGTGTCGGCATCCGGTACCGGTGGATCAGCCGGGGTCGGCGCCTGATCGCTGATCTCGGCGCCAAGCAGTGCCGGATCGGCCGAATACAGGCGTAGCCGGTACAGGGACCCCCAGTACGATGCCAGAAGATCGCCGGTCGCCACTTCGTTCTGAATCAGTTCGCGCGCCGCGTTGAGCAGATCGAGCCAGCTGACTTTGCCGGCGACAAACAATCGCGTGTACGAGTCAAGCACCTCTTGCGAATAACGCGTCTCGTCTCGACTCAATGCGTAGCGCGCCAGCGCCACCCGGCAGGTCTCGTGTTCTTCGTTGAGCACCGCTTCAAGATCGCGGCGCACGCGCTCCTTGTTCTCCTGCGCTTCTTCAACGCCGGAGCGCACTGAACGGAGCGTGCCAAGAGCCGCCAAACCGCCGCCAAACTCGTATTCCATCGTCACATACACAGCGTTCTGTGCATCTGTGCCCGACAAATCGTTCTGGTGCTCGGCCTGCAACATCACCGTTGGCAACAGGTTGGCGAGCTCCTTCGAGTACTGATGGCGGGCAATGTCGATCGACGCCGATGAACGCGCCAGCGTCGGGTTGCAACGCGCCGCACGGTCACGGAGTGCATCAAGAGCCGGCGGCGGTACCATTCCCTGATCATCGGCAAGAGTGAGATCTTTCCCGGAAAGCCGCTGGCCGACCAGACGAGAAAGATGGTCCAGTTCGGTGCGCAAACCAGCCTTGGCCATCGACAGATCGTTACGCTCCTGCAACAGACGCGACGTCACCAGTGAGACTTCCATCGATGACGATATCCCCGAAGCCCTCCGGCGCTCCATCATCGACACGTAGTGTTCCAACAACAACACTCCTTTGGTATGCGCCCCGATACGCGCGTGATGGCGAAGGATGGTCTGGTACCGGTTGACCACGTCAAGGGCGTTTGCTACCTGCGTCTCGCGTACCGACAGCTTGCTCGACCAGGCGATCGAGCGCGCCGTCCGCAACCCGCCGGAGAGCTTCCCGCCACTCCACAGTGGCTGGCGAATCCCGAAGACACCAACACGATCACCGTCGCGGGCATCGTACCGCATATCCACATAGGGAACCGGCAAGTACTCCGCCTGCGCCGCGTCTGCCCGCGATTCAGCGGCCCGGTAGCTGGCAAGGCTTCCCAGAACCCGGGGGTTCGTCGTGACCGATGCGCCGATCAACCGATCCAGCGTCCACGACCCG
>RAZP01000074.1 GCA_004028745.1 Prosthecochloris sp. | reverse complement strand
AGTCTTCTCCAGTTTACATATGACCCTATACCATATTTGTCTCCGTGCAGTTTGAACCATTGCTGTATGAAGTCAAGGTCGAAATGCACGTTGTAACCGGACGGATAACATTTGTCTTCCCGGTTGTATGGTTCGATGTATCGATTGAGGAACTGCTTGAATTCAAGCAGGGCATCATAACTGCTCGTTCTGTGCTGCAGTTCCGCTCTGTTTGTTCCATTTATATGCAAGGCTTGATCGTCAATATCAGCGCCCTTGTGGGGAGCACATTTCAGATTGAACTCTTCGGCAATGGTTCCGGAAATTTCAATGATCGCACCTATCTGGATGATCCCATGCTTTGCTGGATTCGTTCCGGTAGTTTCCACATCGATGTACAGGACTTTTTTATCCATCTTAAATTAGTCGTTTCAAATTGTGCAGATAAAGGGCACCGCTATTAATTTGTTGCGCGCCCCGAATACTTCGTTGGGCGGTTGAGTGTTGTTTCTGTGCTCCGTCCGCCTTGTCTTCAGGTCGCTCACGACAATTAATAGAGGTGCCCATAAAATGCCCATAAAGAGTGACAAGTAACGAGTCAGCGTAATCACAAAAAACGGATTAAGTGGTGTCATTATTCGATAGTCAGTCAGAACTTGGTTCCACAACTCGTCCCATGAACAGTATTGATCCAGAACTTTTTTCCTTTATGATCACCAGAAACGGATGATCGGCACGGAAAACGGTAACTGGTTCCGGCATGGCAGAGGTGATGCCTATGACAACTCCTGTCGCAGCAGCGGCTTCTGTTCCTTCTTCATTGACATCTACAAATGCCTTGTGTACAACCGCTCCAATGAAAAGTTTGTCTTTAGCAACGGTCATTTTCGAGAAATCCGCCTTGTCGGGATCAAAAGCATCTGTCATGCCGAGTGCTTTCAGATTGCTATCGAGGCGCAGGGTTGATGTCATGGTGAATTTTGGCAGAAAAAGACTGACTTTTCGATGCTTGAGGGAGTTTGTCCACGTGTCCAGCCGTTCAGGTGTCAGGCTGCTTTCGAGCAGAGCAAGCCCGTCTTTTGCTGCGGGGAGCAGCACGAGCATGGAAAGATCATCTTCTGAATAAGGAAGCTCGAGGATTTGCAAGGAGTCGGATGCGGCATAGCGGAAACTTTTTTCCTGGTGCATCATGGGCACAACTGTTTTTGTTTCCTTGCTAACGAAAAAATCGGTATTGACCGTTTTCGAAGTGTCGAATTGTTTTTCCCAGCTGCCTTTGAAATACACTGCATTTACAAGAGTTAGTCTTGTGAGGCTATTGAGAATGCCCGGTGTCAACAGCTCCCGGATTTTATCCTGTGTTTTTTTTTCCACCCATCTGTTGATGGTCTTTCTTGCTTTTTCAGTGTTCATCCGGTAATCGACCGGAGTCACGGCTGTACCATAGTATTTATGCAGGTCGTGCAGAAATGTCTTCGAAAGCTCATAGCCTTTCTGTGGCCATAACGAGTTAGCCGTTTCAAGCGTTATGTTCCCTTTTTCGGCAACTCTTTCGATGTTTTTTTTAAAAGCGGCCTGAGCGTTGTGATACTGAGTGATATCCTGCGGTGCCTGGAGGATATCGGCTATCTGTTTTTCCGTGTTTCCAGCTGCCCCCACAAGGGTCATCGAGAGGGCGGTAGAAACACTGTAGGGTGAAAAAAAGAGATTACCCTCACTGCTTTTGCCAAGTGTGTGATAAAGGTCGAGTGCAAATGCTGTGTTTCGGGTTTCAGCTTCGGCTGTTTTCATCGGGACTGTTTTTTCAGCGTTTCCGTTTTTCCCTGGCAAGCTGAAAGAGGAAAGCGTCATAAGCAGGGAAAGTGAAAGTATGGTGTGCAGGGCATTTCTGATAGGCATGTCTGGGCAGTTTAGAGTGTTATGGGGAAAGGAACCCAGGAAGCAGATCTCTCTTTTACTGTGCTTCAGCGGGGGCGGCGCAGGATACTTTCTGCATATTGAACAGGTAGTAATTGATGCTGTCGCTCAGTGCCTGAAGACTGGCGTCAATGATATTGGTTGAAACGCCGACGGTTGACCATGTCGAGTGCCCGTCACTGGTTTCTATAAGCACTCTTACTTTGGCACTGGTTCCTTTTTTCTCTTCGATCACCCGTACCTTGTAGTCGACAAGCCTTATGTTGCGAATTGAGGGGTAGAAAGCTCGCAAAACTTTGCGGAGAGCCTTGTCGAGGGCGTTGACCGGACCGTCGCCGTCGGCTGCAGTCATTTCGATTTCATCGTTGACCTCGATTTTCAGAATGGCCTGGTCAACAGGCTCACGGTTTTTACCTGATTCAATGTGAACTTTCGACTCGAGCACTTCAAAAAAAGGTTTGAACTGTCCCAGCTCGTGGCGGAGCAGCAGCTCAAAAGAGGCTTCAGCAACATCGAACTGGAACCCTTCATGTTCGAGTTTTTTAATACGCTGGACGATTTTTTTGAACAGTTCACCATTATCCGGCAGTTCTATCCCGAGTTCTTTTGCCTTATACCGGATATTGCTCTGTCCAGCAAGTTCCGATACAAGCACTCGCTGACGGTTTCCTACGGTTTTGGGATCGATATGCTCGTAAAGAGAGCTTTCTTTGAGAACCGCGCTAACGTGAATGCCTCCTTTGTGGGCAAAAGCCGATTTGCCCACGAACGGTGCCCGGTTGTCGGGGGGAAGGTTCAGCAGCTCGTATACGGAGTTCGAAAGAGAGGTAAGCTGGTTCAGGTTCAGTTTGTGATGAAAATGGCCGTTGAGCTTCAGGATAACGTTTGGGATAATGCTGATCAGGTTTGCATTGCCGCATCTTTCTCCAATCCCGTTAACGGTTCCCTGCACATGCATTGCGCCTGCCCGCAGTGCGGACAGTGCGTTGGCAACGGCAAGGTCGCTGTCGTTATGGGTGTGAATACCGATCGGGGCGCTGGTTGACGACATTACCTGTTTGACGATTTCGTAGATTTCGTGCGGCATCGTCCCCCCATTGGTATCGCAGAGTACGAGGCGCTCGGCGCCAGCTTCTTCAGCCGAAAGCAGCATTTGCATTGCAAATGCCGGATTGTCTTTATAACCGTCAAAAAAATGTTCGGCATCGAAAAGCACTTCCCGGCCCATGCTTTTAAGAAAACCTACCGATTTGAAAATCAGCTCGGCATTTTCTTCATCGTTCAAGCCCAGTCCTATTGCCGAATGCGCTTTCCAAGTCTTGCCGAAGATTGTTATGACCGGGGTTTCCGATTTCAGTAGTCCTGTGAGATTGGGATCATTTTCGATATTGTCCGGTTTTCTCGCCGTTGAACCGAACGCACATAGTTTAGCATTGTTAAGCTGCAAGTGCACTGCCCTGCGGAAAAATTCCTCATCCTTCGGGTTGCTGCTTGGCCATCCTCCTTCAATGTAATCGACACCGAACTCATCGAGTTTTTCCGCAATGAGCAGCTTGTCCTGAACGGAAAGGGTTATTTTCTCCCCCTGAGTTCCATCACGAAGCGTTGTGTCATAGAGTTCGATGGCGTTTCTGTTCTTCATATCAGTTTTCTTTCCTGAGTCATGCGATCAATTTGAAACGCTCAAATCAGGAGTTTATGAGGTTTTCCTGTCTGGCATAGGCAAAAATGCCTCCGGCCATGACAATATTGTATACATCTCCGAGCGGCTTGAGCGTATAAGTAACCCCCTGTGTCAGGTTTGTGATCGTGTTGTTTTCAATATCGATTTTCAGTTCATCTCCGGTCAGCACAGTTTTGTTGAGCTGTTCGGCTGTTTCGTAAGGTATAACAAATCCACCGTCTACACAGTTGCGGTAGAATATTCTTGCATATGATTCGGCAACAATCGCCTTAACCCCGGCAACTTTAAGGGAAAACGGTGCGTGCTCGCGTGATGAACCGCAGCCGAAATTAGGGCCCGCTATGATGATCGAGTACTCCGATTTAAATTGTCCGTCTTTAACAAAAGGGTGTTTCCCCTCAGGCAGCCCTGCTTCCCCGATCGGTAACCCTGAGAGGGCATATTTGCCGTACATTTTCACCTCTTCAGAATCCGAAAGACTATATACAAGATGTTCCGCCGGTATGATCTGATCGGTATCAATGTTTTTGCCCAGTACGTAGGCTTTTCCTTGTATGATGGTATCCATAATGTTTATGCTTTGATCTGGTTGACGGTCCAGTTATCTGATGAATTCTCTCGGATCAGTAAGCCTTCCGGTGATTGCCGATGCTGCAGCTGTCAGCGGAGAAGCAAGGCAGACTCCTGCTTTTTTGCTGCCCATTCGACCCGGAAAGTTTCTGTTTGTTGTCGAAACAACAAGATCATTGTCTTCCGAGCGCCCAAAGGTGTCCGAAGGACCGCCCAGACAGGCCGCACATGACGGCGGGGCAATCGTACAGCCTGCGTCTTCGAGGATTTTTATGATCGAATGGCCGTCGAATTGCTCTGTTTCAAGGCTTTGAGCAGCTTCTACTGTCGCGGGTACGATATTTGTCGGTACGGAAACCTTGTTTCCTTTCAAGATTTTTGCCGCCATCACAAAATCGCTCAACTTGCCTCCCGTGCAGGAGCCGATATATGATTTCGTGATTCGGGTGTCCTGAACGCTCCGAACGGTAGCACGGTTATCCGGACTGTGCGGCATGGCTACTACCGGCTCGAGTTCTTCTGTTTTGTAGCGGTAGATGCTGTGATACTCTGCATCCGGATCACTGTTGAAAATTTCATACGGTTTCCCTGTTCTTTCCCTGACATAAGCCTCGGTGACACTGTCTGCGGCAATGATACCGCTCATGCCTCCGGCCTCGATAGCCATGTTGGTAAGGGTCATACGCTCTTCCATCGGCATTGAATACACCGCCGGGCCATCGAACTCCATCGCCCGGTAGGTTGCCCCGTCGGTACCGATATCACCCAAGATCTGCAGGATGAGGTCTTTTGCCGCGAGGTAGTCCGGTATTTGGCCTTCAAAGATGAACTTCATTGATTCGGGGACCTTTTCCCAGATTTTTCCTGTACCGAGAATAAAGGCGGCATCGGTGTTGCCGATTCCCGTACCGAACATGCCGAACGCTCCGGATGTACAGGTGTGCGAATCGGTACCGAAAAGAACCGTACCGGGAAGATTATACCCTTCCTGGGCAAGGGCGACATGACAGACCCCTTTATAGCGGTCGGTTCCTACATCGTGATGATTGGGAAGGTCATGTTCTTCGGCGAACTGCCGAAGCAGATCGATGTTGCGGCGTGCGTGTTCGTTCTCGGTGAAGATGTAGTGGTCGGGCAGTATGATGACTTTCTCGGGGTCCCATACCTTTGCGCCGGGGCCGAATTTTTCCCTGAATATGTCGAAAGTCGGTGGACCGCATACGTCATGGGTCAGCAGGATGTCGACATTGAGCCATACACTCTCGCCTGCTTCGACAAATTTGCGGTTGGCGGCCCTGGCAAGGATTTTCTGTGTTATCGTTTGTGCCATGTGCTGTTAAATCCCTTTATCGATTGTGGTTGTGTTATCGTTTCCCTGGGCATCCTGACGAATGCTCAGTGCCTGCAGGTATGCTTTTGCGCTTGCTTCAATGATGTCGGTCGAGACACCTCGTCCGGTAAAAAGGTGTTCACCGTCTTTCAGCCTGACGGTTGCTTCGCCAAGCGCCTGTCTGCCTGCGGTTGTTGACCTCACGGAATAGGAGTAAAGCAGCGAACCGAGGCTTAGAGCCCTTTCAATTGCTTTAAAGCACGCGTCGACAGGGCCATCTCCAGTAGACGATTCTTCATAGGTGGTGCCTTTGGCCTTTATGCGTACTGTTGCGGTCGGGATCGATGCCGTGCCGCTGTTGACATGCAGGTAATCGAGTTCAAGCGGTTCAAGCGGTTTGTTCAACTCGTCTCCCATGAGCACTCTCAGGTCATCATCATAAATTTCTTTTTTCTTGTCGGCTATGGAAAGAAACCGTTCATAGACTTTTTCCAGTTCAGCGCCGGTTACCTTGTAGCCGAGTGAGCTGAGCCGTGCCTGCAGTCCATGCTTGCCGGAATGGCGCCCAAGGACGATGGTTGTCTGCGGAACACCGACGGATTCGGGGGTCATGACCTCGTAGGTCTGCCGGTTTTTCAGCATACCGTCCTGGTGTATGCCCGACTCATGGGCAAATGCGTTGTCACCGACAATCGCTTTGTTCGGCTGGATAATGAGACCGGTAAACGAAGAAACCATGCGGCTGGTGTTGTAGATTTCTTCGGTCGAAACATCGGTATAGTAGTTGTGCAGGTCGCTCCGAACTTTCAATCCCATCACAATTTCTTCGAGGGAAGCGTTGCCTGCTCTTTCTCCGATGCCGTTGACCGAGCACTCGGCCTGTCTCGCACCATTTTCGATCGAACTGAGTGTATTCGCCACGGCAAGTCCGAGATCGTTGTGGCAGTGGACACTGATGACCGCACGGTCGATGTTTGCAACCCGTTGTTTCAGGTTCGCGATTTTTCTGCCGAATTCCGAAGGCCAAGTGTAGCCCGTGGTGTCAGGTATGTTCACCGTGGTGGCGCCGGCATCTATGACCGCCTCGATGATCTCCGCGAGGTATACCGGGTCTGTTCTTCCGGCATCTTCCGCGGAAAATTCAACATCACCGGTAAAGGTTCTCGCAAAAACAACAGCATCTACCGCCATTCTGAGGATTGTCTTCTGCTTTTCCGCAAGTGTTTTTCCATACCGCTCGTGGCCGAACTTGCCCATGATATGAATATCCGATGTACTGATAAAGGTGTGGATCCTCGGATATCTTGCATTCCGCAGAGCGTCGTGGGCACTTTTGATATCGTTTTCCACGGCCCTGCTGAGTGCTGCGACGATTTTCCCGGATTCATCACCGACCTGTCGGACAGCCTCGAACTGAAGCGGGGAAGACGCAGGAAACCCTGCTTCAATGATATCGACATTGAGCTTTTCGAGCTGCCTTGCTATCTCGACCTTTTCCTGCAGGTTCAGAGATGCTCCCGGTGACTGTTCGCCGTCACGCAAGGTTGTGTCAAATATCAGTACCTTTTCTTTCACGCTTCATCGGGTGATGGTTACGATACCTCCAGGTTTGCTGTGATGGCATCGGTGATTTCTGTTGTCGATGCGACACTGTCGCCGGGGTTTGCGATGTCGGCAGTACGCATTCCGGACTCAAGGGTCTTTTCAATCGCCTTGTATATGTCGTCGGCGATGTGCTGCATCGAAAAGCTGTGTTCGAACATCATGGCAACCGAAGCTATTGTCGCTATGGGATTTGCCTTGTTCTGGCCGGCAATATCGGGTGCGCTGCCGTGAATCGGTTCATACAGTGCGTGTTTGCTTCCGATACTTGCCGAAGGAAGCATCCCGAGGCTGCCGGTGATCATACCTGAAATGTCGCTGAGAATATCGCCGAAAAGGTTTTTTGTGACAATCACGTCGAACTGTTTCGGGTCGCGGACAACCTGCATCGCCGCATTGTCTACATACATATCGCTCAGCTCGACTTCAGGGAAATCCTTGTGCACCTTGTGGACGATGTTTCTCCAGAACTGCGAGCATTCCAGTACGTTTGCCTTGTCGATAGACACGAGCCGTTTTTCACGTTTCATGGCTGTTTCAAAAGCAAGGCGCGCTATGCGCTCAACCTCGTACTTTTCATACACCATGGTGTTCCAGCCCTTGTTTTCGTCGTAGCCCCTGGGCTGACCGAAATAAATGCCTCCGGTCAGCTCCCTGATAACCATGAAGTCGGTCCCTGAAAGGATCTCCGATTTGAGCGACGACGCATTGACAAGCGCGTCGTATACTTTTGCCGGGCGGAAGTTTGCAAAAAGGCCCAGTTCCTTGCGAATTCTGAGGAGTGCAGCTTCCGGTTTTTTCTCGTGCGGCAGGTTTTCCCATTTCGGTCCGCCGACGGCGCCCAGCAGAACCGCATCACAGTTTTTACAAGCCTCGAGGGTTTCCCCGGTAAGCATCTCCCCGTGAACATCGTATGATGCGCCACCGAAAAGATGTTCCTCTATCGATACTTCCAGGCGATGCTTTTCCTCCAGTGCATTGATGACCTGTACGGCACTGGCGACAACTTCGGCGCCGATGCCGTCGCCAGGTATGGTTACTATTTTAAACATTCTTTATGGGTTATTGGCACTTCTATTAATTTGTTGCGCACCATGATTACTTCGTTAGTCAGTGCTCGAAATCCTCATGTACTTGCATGTACACTCTGGTTTCTGCACTCCGTCCGCCTTGTACTCAAGGCGCTCACGACAATTAATAGAGGCGCCATTATTTTTTCAGAAGCCAGCTCATCATTTCGCGCAGTTTTGTGCCGACCTTTTCGATCGGGTGACCGGCATTTGACTCGCGCAGTTTTTTCATGTTCGGGTAACCGGAGTTGCATTCGTCGATGAACTCTTTGGCAAATCTTCCGTCCTGAACCTCTTCGAGGATTTTCTTCATCTCTGCTTTAACGGCTGGTGTGATAACTCTCGGGCCTCGTGTCATGCCCCCGTACTCGGCAGTATCGCTGACTGAATAGTTCATTCGAGACAGCCCCCCTTCGTAGTAGAGATCGACAATCAGCTTCAGCTCATGCATGCACTCAAAATAAGCAAGCTCAGCCGGGTAGCCTCCTTCAACAAGCGTTTCAAAGCCGACTTTGATAAGTTCGGCAGAACCGCCGCAGAGAACGGCCTGCTCACCGAAAAGGTCTGTTTCGGTTTCATCTTTGAACGTCGTTTCGATAACGCCGGCTTTTGTGCCGCCAAGGCCTTTGGCCCATGCCAGCGCCTGCTGTTTGGTGTCGCCCGTATAATCCTGATAGACTGCGATAAGGCATGGGACGCCGTTACCTTGGGTAAAGGTGCGGCGGACAAGATGACCGGGGCTTTTCGGTGCGATCATCATGACGTTTACGGTTTCCGGCGGAACAATCTGACTGTAATGGATATTGAACCCATGAGCAAACGCCAGAGTGTTGCCGGCTTCGAGGTTAGGAGCGATTTCTGTCTCGTAAATGCTTTTCTGATACTGGTCGGGGAGAAGAACCATGACGATGTCAGCCCACTTTACCGCATCGGCAATGGGGTTGACCTCAAGGCCTGCTTCTCTTGCTTTGGCACACGAGGAACTGTCCGGCCTGAGACCGACGCAGACGTTGAGACCGCTGTCTTTAAGGTTCAGGGCATGAGCATGGCCCTGGCTGCCGTAGCCGAGTATGGCGATATTTTTTTCCTGCAGGTATTTCAGATCGGCATCCTGCTCATAGTAAACGTTCATGTACTCTATAATATTTTGATGTTATATGAAAAAAAGCAAAAGCTCAGCCCTCGCCACGGGTCATTGCAACCGTGCCGGAGCGGGCGATTTCCTTTATGCCGAGAGCCCTGAACATGTCAATGGTTGTATTGATCTTGTCCGGCGAACCGACGACCTCAATAGTAATGGATTTTTGTTTTATATCCACGACTTTTGCCTTAAAAACATTGATCAGCTCGAAAATCTCCTGCTGCGACTGTTTCCCCAGTTTCAAAGTCATCAGAAGCAGTTCTCTCGATACGTGCGGCTTGTGTGTTACATCGACAACTTTCAGTGTGTCAACAAGCCGGTTAAGCTGCTTGAGTATCTGGCTGATGATATTGTCGTCTCCTCTGGTGACTATCGTCATACGGGATATTTCACTGTCTTCGGTTTCTCCGATCGATATACTTTCAAGGTTAAACCCCCGTGCACTAAACATGGCAGCAACCCTGTTGAGGGTGCCGAATTTGTTTTCAACCAGTACGGATATGATATGTTTCATAGTTTCAGTTATACCATTGTTTTAGGATTCAGCCTGTCAAAGAGCATTTCCGAGATCGATGCTCCTGCCGGTACCATAGGAAAAACCATGTCTTTTTTTATGACCTTGAACTCTACCAATGCCGGTCCCTCGTTGTAGGCCAATGCTTCCTTGATGGCATGTTTCGCTTCAGAAGGGTTGCTGGCGCTGAAGGCTTTGAGGCCAAACGCTTCCGCAACACGGACAAAATCAGGGTTGCTGTGCTGAAGATCGGTGAAGGAATATTTTTCCTGGTGAAAAAGCTCCTGCCACTGGCGCACCATGCCGAGAAAGTTGTTGTTGATCAGGAATATCTTGACAGGCAGTTTGTAATGGGCCGCCGTGACAAGTTCCTGGACATTCATCATGAAGCCGCCATCGCCGCAGAAAAGAATGACGGGCCTGTCATGAACACCGAATGCGGCACCGATGGTTGCCGGGAGACCATAGCCCATCGTGCCGAGTCCGCCGCTGGTAATGATCGAGCGGGGGGCGGTGAACTTGTAATACTGGGCTGTCCACATTTGATGCTGACCGACATCGGTCGCGACAACTGCTTTTCCCTCCGTTTGCCGGGAAACCTCGTCAATGACAAACTCTGTTTTTAATGTATCCTTGTCGTTGCTATAGGTTAACGGGCACTGCTCCTGCCATTTAGCGATCTGTTCGAGCCATGGTTTGCGGTTTTCTCTGGTTTTCGGAAGTGCTTTAAGGACTCCTTCGAGAAAGTGCCGGGAATCACCGACGACAGGCAGGTCGACCTTGACGTTTTTATCGATGTTGGTCGGGTCGATGTCGTTATGGATTTTGTATGCATGAGTTGCAAACGTCTCTATCTTGCCGGTTACCCTGTCGTCAAACCTTGCCCCGACCGAGATAAGAAGGTCACAGTTGTTGACTGCTTGGTTGGCCCAGAACGTACCGTGCATGCCGAGCATTCCCATGCTCAGCGGATGATTGCCGGGAAATGCTCCAAGGCCCTGAAGGGTCATGGTGACCGGGATATCCTGCTCGATTGCCAGTTTTCTAAGCGCTTCGGAAGCTTCCGAGGCAATGACGCCGCCGCCGACATAGAGCAGCGGTTTTTTTGCTTTCGCAATGATCTTCGCAGCTTTTTTTATCTGGTTTTCATGGCCTTTGATCGTTGGCTTGAATCCACGAATGTCAATCTTTTCCGGCCAGTTGAACACACATTCGGAATTGAGAACATCTTTCGGGAGATCAACCAGAACCGGTCCGGGCCTTCCCTGTGTTGCCAGATAAAACGCTTTTCTGACCGTTATGGCCAGATCCTTGACATCCTTGACCAGGAAATTATGTTTTGTTATCGGACGCGTAATACCGATTATATCCGCTTCCTGGAAAGCGTCGTTGCCGATGAGGTTGCTTGGCACCTGACCGGTAAAGACGACGATAGGAGAAGAATCCATATACGCATTGGATATTCCGGTGACCGTGTTGGTTGCACCAGGGCCTGAAGTGACCAAGACGACACCAGGCTTGCCGGTTGCACGGGCATAGCCTTCCGCCATGTGCGTAGCACCCTGTTCATGCCGGACAAGAACATGTTTGATATCCTTGACATCGTAAAGCGTTTCGTAAACTTTCAGAAGCGCTCCGCCGGGATAGCCGAAAATGTATTCAACCTTTTCACGGCGTAAGCATTCGAAGAATATTTCAGAGCCATTCATTGTTTGGCCGGATGTATGCATGAGCTATCGTTGTTTAATGTTTACAAACAGGGTTTCGTAAAATCGCTCCGGTATTTGCAGATGTAACCATTTCCGAGTACCGTGCGAGGTAGCCTTTTGTGATTTTTGGGACAAATACAGGTACCTGTTCCAGTCTTTGTTTAATTGTCTCATCGGACAGTTCAACCGAAATCGATCTGTTCGGGATATCAACGGTAATCATATCGCCGTTCCGGAGGGCTGCTATCGGTCCTTTTTCGGCCGCTTCAGGTGAAACATGACCCACGCAGGCGCCTCTCGACCCCCCGGAAAAACGCCCATCGGTAATGAGTGCGACGGATTCGCCGAGACCGCGTCCCATGATCGCGCTGGTTGGAGAGAGCATTTCCGGCATACCAGGACCTCCTTTAGGGCCTTCATAACGGATTACCACAACATCACCGGCAACCACATCGCCATTCATGATACCGTTGATTGCATCGTCCTGGCACTCGTATACCCTGGCGGGGCCGGTGTGGTGCATCATTGATTGACTGACCGCACCGGTTTTGACAACGGCACCTTCAGGTGCAAGGTTGCCGTAAAGCACCGCAAGCCCACCGGTAGGCGCATAAGGCGAATCAACGGATCGGATCACTTCGTTGTTCTGGATTGAGGCATCGGCAATGTTTTCCCCAAGCGTTTTACCGGTTACTGTCGGAGCGGAAAGATCGAGCAGGCCGTTGATTTTTGACAACTCTTTAAGTATTGCTGAAATACCTCCGGCATGGTCAACATCCTCAATGTGAACATCCTGCGTCGCGGGGCTGACCTTGCATATATATGGTGTTTTGGCAGACAGGTCATTGAGCTCGGAAAAGTCGAACGGCACCTCTGCTTCATTGGCAATAGCCAATGTGTGCAGAATGGTATTCGTGCTTCCGCCCATAGCAAAGTCGAGAGCAAAAGCGTTAAGCAGCGACTGCCTTGAAAGAATGTCACGCGGTTTGGTGTCTTTTTCAACCAGGTCAATGATGCGCCGGGAAGCTTCCCTGACCAGCTCCTGTCTTCGAGGGTCTATTGCCAGCACCGTACCGTTTCCGGGAAGGGCAAAGCCGAGCGCTTCACAGAGGCAGTTCATTGAATTAGCCGTAAACATTCCCGAACAGGAGCCGCACGTGGGGCAGGCATGGTCTTCAATGACGTCGAGTTCCTCTTCACTGATCGCACCGGTGCTGTGACGACCGACAGCTTCGAAAACCGAGATCAGATCAACGGTGTCACCTGACGGTGTGCAGCCTTTTTTCATCGGTCCGCCTGAAACAAAAATAACCGGGATGTTCATGCGAACTGCAGCCATCATCATACCCGGCGTTATCTTGTCGCAGTTAGGGATACAGACGAGGCCGTCAAGGCGGTGGGCCTGTGCAACCGTCTCGACGCTGTCCGCAATCAGTTCCCTGCTTGCCAGGGAGTAGCGCATGCCGATATGGCCCATTGCAATGCCATCGCAGATGCCGATGGTATTGAATTCGAAAGGAACTCCGCCTGCTTTTCTTATCTCTTCCTTTGCAATGCGTCCCAGTTCCTGCAGATGGGCGTGACCGGGGATAAGCTCGATAAATGAGTTGCAAATACCGATAAACGGTTTTTTAAAATCTTCGTTTGACGATACCGCGCCGGTAGCTTTCAAAAGGCTTCTGTGAGGGGCTTTTTCAAAGCCTTTTTTTATAGTGTCAGATCTCATAACGGTAATTTTTGTAATTAAAAATCCATCCCCTGGGAGCACCGTTCCCGAGGCCAATGAAAGCATATTTTTAGCAATAACGAAGAAAATTGGACTTGGGACCGGAAAGCCTTCAGGGCACAAGAATGCCCACCTGTAGAGTAATCACAGGCACAAGTATTCCGATCCTGCAAATGAGGATATCAGCTGTTTTGCCGAACGAAGTCTTTTCGGCGCTGAGCGGAGTGGTCAAGCTCGATGTTGTTTGTATGCAGCTGTTGCCACTATGTTGGTAACATGCAGGCATTCAGGTAGAAAAACTAACTATTGAAAAAAGCAATAAGCTACGGTATACAATTACATGTTTTACAAATATAGCGTTTTATCTTTTTTGAAGCAAACAGCAATAAAGTGAAATTTTTTTGTGATATGCTTATTTTGTGGCTGTTTTTTCATGGTATTTTGCGTTAATTATACTTTCCAAAATTGTTTGAAGGATTTTAACCTGGAATTCTGCAACATGTTATGCTTGCAAGCTCACACTTATCAGGATCTCCCGATGTTTTTTTTGTTATTGGGTGTGCTCACTTTTTTTCTGTTGTTTTTTGAGATACTGATCAGAAAATTTTCTATCAGTGGCTTTGTTCTCAGAAAAGTGCTGCACTTCAGCCTGGGGGTTATTCTGTTTTTTATCCCCGTATGCTTCACAACGAATTTCTATCCGGTTTTACTGGGACTGATTTTCTTGGTTGTTAATGGGGCTGGTATTCATTTCGGCCTTTTTCGTATCTTTCATGGCAAAAGCAGGAATACTGTTCAGGGAAAGAAAGAACCGACCAGCTATGGCCCTGTCGTTTTACCGATTGCTTTTGTCATTCTGGCGCTGTTCTTTTGGGAAAGCCATGCCTGGATTATGCGGACTGCGATACTCGTTGCCGGTATTGGTGACTCTCTTGCAGCACTTGTAGGCGGTTCTTTGGGGAAGGTTCACATTGAAAGCCTTACCAAAGGCAGAAAAACCGTCGAGGGATCGCTGACAATGTTTGCAACGAGTTTTCTGCTTCTTGTTGCCTGCTTCTTTGTATTTAAGGACGTTTTTAACGAAGGGCTGGCTGCAGCATCATGGTTTCAGCTTGTAGCTCTTGCCTTGCTCCTTGCGCTGATTGCGACGGCCGTGGAGGCTCTTGTTTCGTATGGTCTTGATAATTTCTTCATCCCCCTGGCTGTTTCCTATGTGCTTTACATCATCAATATGGATGACAACGGCCTTCTCCTGCGTTTGCTTGTTGGAGGCGTGTTCGCATTACTGCTTGCCTTGTTTTCCCTCAAGGTTAAATTTCTCAACAACAGCGGTGCCACAGCGACTTTTCTACTCGGGACGACAATTTTTGGCGTCGGAGGACTTCAATGGACAATTCCGCTGCTGACTTTTTATTTCTTGTCATCGGTTTTGTCAAAGCTCGGCAGGAAAAGGAAAGCGAAGTTTGATCTGGTTTTTGAAAAGGGGTCTCAGCGCGATGCCGGTCAGGTCTATGCCAACGGGGGGATAGCATGGCTGGTCATGATTGTGTATTCCTTAACCAATGATCCGGCATATTTTTTTGCATATCTTGGAACACTGGCTGCCGTACAGTCTGATACATGGGCGACGGAGATAGGTACTATGTGGCCGAATCCCAAGGCACGACTTATCACCACCATGAAACCCGTGCCGGTTGGAACGTCAGGGGGGGTTTCGTTTCCCGGGACGCTCGGTGCATTTGCAGGAGCCCTCGTTATTTGTGCAAGTGCGATTCTCATGCAAGTGGAGTGGGTCATTGATTTCGGAATTATGAATTCATTCCTGCTGATCGGGTTATCCGGACTTTTTGCAAGTCTTGTTGACAGTTTTTTTGGTGCTACGATCCAGGCTCAGTATTATGATCCTGTCAGGGAAAAAGTGACGGAGAGGACGCAGAGCTACCGGAGCGACGGCAGCGTGGTGAAAAACAAACTGATCAAAGGATATCACTATGTCAACAATGATGTGGTTAATACGCTTTGTGCCCTTTCCGGTTGTGCACTTGCTTTTTTCTTCTCTCAGAGCATTTGACCTCTTACCGTGAACAATAAATTTCCGTAACCTATGTTTGATTCAAAGACGGGGGTTCTTTCTCTGCTGGCCGATACAGGGCCGGTCGTGTTGTTTGTGCTTGTTATCCTTCTGCTGTTTTCCGTGCTGTCCTGGGCAATTATTATCATGAAAGCGGCTAACATAGGCAAGGCAAGGTCGGAGTCAAGGGGTTTTCTTGATTACTTTTTTGAGGTTTCAAATATAGACAAGGTTTTCGGGGAAACAGAAAACTACAGGAACGGCTCGCTGGCAAGGGTTTTCAGGGCCGGGTATATAGAGTACCGTGCACTCGGAGACCTGAAAGATGCCAGGCAAAGCGAAGAGCGCATTGCAAGGGCAATCAGACGCGAGGTCAACGAAGAAACGAAAAATCTTTTGCGGTATGTTCCGTTTCTGGCGACAGTGGGCAATACCGCTCCTTTTATTGGTCTTTTCGGTACTGTTTGGGGTATCATGAATTCGTTTCTGAGTATTGGGGTTACGCAGTCAGCTTCGCTTGCAACGGTTGCTCCGGGTATTGCGGAGGCACTGGTCGCAACAGCGGCAGGCCTGGCAGCAGCCATTCCGGCAGTTATCGCCTTTAACTATTTTACTCAGCAGATTAACTCAATAGAGAGAGATCTTGAAGATTTTTCCGGAGAATTCGTAAAATCGCTTGTCAATGAACTCGGGTAACGGTTCGGGGGGAAGGAGGGCAGGATCGGGCAAGCTGATGAGCGAGATAAATGTTACGCCGTTTGTCGATGTCATGCTTGTACTGCTGATTATTTTTATGGTTACGGCCCCTATGATGATACATGGCCTGAAAGTTGAGGTGCCGGAGACATCGCATGAAAAGATGGATGTGGAGCCGGAAGTGCTGATTGTAAGCGTCGATGGAAACCGGCAGGTTTTTATCAATAAATACCAGCTTTCCCCGGAAGAACTGAAAGAACGGCTGCCCGAGATTCTCGACATCAATACTGCAGGGGAGGTGTATCTGAAAGCGGATAAATCGCTGTCCTATGGTTTTGTGATGTTCATTATGGCTCAGATCAGGGACGCAGGTATTGAAAAGATAGGGATGGTTACAGAGCCGGGAGGTGTTTCGGCTAACGATGCTATAAATCCGGAAGAGTATGAATAACCGTGATGAGCGGAAAGTGCTCGATCGCCGTTTTCTCACAGCTTTTGCCGTATCTGTTTTTCTGCACGTGCTGCTTATTGCCGTGAGCCTTTACCTGCAATATCTGACCGGGTTTGACCGTTTGCAGTTAAAGACTATCGACGTAAGCCTTGTAACGCTTCCCGGACCTGGTTCTCCTTCAGATGCTGATATGACAGAGGGGCTTCCTTCTGTCCCTGAACCTGTTAAAGAACCTCAGACTCCTCGGCAGCCCCCGGTTCCGATTGAACCGGCAAAGCCCGAGGCTGTAAAAAAAGTCCCCGAAAAGACTTCCGAGAAACCGAAACAGCCGAAGAAAAGCCCGGTTGAGGACAAGCTGAAGAAGCTTGAGCAGCAAGTTCGGCAGAAGCAGCCAAGTGATTTTGAACGCACACTTGCCCGTCTGCAGCAGAAAGTTCAGGAAGGGCCGCCATCCGATCTGTACAAACGATCTGGTCCCGGAAGTTTCGGTCTGGGTGATGGCGAGTATGGTGCACCTGTGAGTCCCTATGAAAAGTACCTTGCCGAGATCGTGATGATCATCCGGCAAAACTGGTCGTTTATCCCCCAACTCATCGGGGAGAAGGGAGATATCAAGGCTTATGTTGCACTGACCATTCAGCCCGGCGGGGCTGTCAGTGACATAACGTTTGACAAGAAATCGGTGAGTGAATACTTTAACGATACGGCGTTCAAAGCCATTGAAAAATCATCGCCTCTCCCGCCGATTCCCGAAGAGGCGGGTGACAGTGCACGGAGGATAGGACTGGTATTTACACCGCAGGGAATAGAATAAACGGTGTCCTGGTTATTTCAATTGAATTACTTGTAAATAAAGCTGTGAGTTCTTTACCTTTACAAAGACGGGTAATATGTCTGGCTGTCGTTATGTAAGGTTGTTGTTATTATTACAAAAGGTAGTTGTGTCGATCGAGGAAACAATCATTCCATCATTACACTATGAAATTCCCGTATAGAACCGTTTCAAGGATCGCATTCATGTTCGCGTGGTGTCTGGTTTTCATTCCATCCACGCTTTTTGCCGAGTCGGTAAAAGAATATATAAAGATTACCAAGGAGGGTGCGAGCAGGATTCCGCTGGTGCTCAAACCCATTGATACTAAAAAAAGTAAAAACAGCCAATACGCCACGGGGCTTGATGCGGTTATCAAAAGTGGTCTTGATTTTACCGGCTTGTTTGCCATTATAAAGTCTCCGATGAACATCATAGCAGGGGGGGATGTATACTTGGCTGGAAAAAGGCAGATTAATTTTGCTGCTCTGAGTTCAGTGGGGGCTGAGGTCTATGCCGGGGGAGTGCTTGAGAGGAAAGGCAAGACCCTGAAAATGGATATGGAGGTCTATGACGTTCTTACGGGTAAACTTCTGATGAGAAAACTCTACCAGGGCAACAGAGATGATTTGAGGCCGATTGCACACAGCTTTTGTGGAGATCTTGTAAAGCTGTTTACCGGTAAACCGTCAATCTTTGGGAGCAAAATCGCTTTCGTTTCGCAAAGTGGTCGCAAAAAGGAAATTTATCTTGCCGACTTTGACGGTTACGGAGCAACCCAGATTACCAATACCGAAGGTCTTGCACTCACACCCGCTTTGTCTTCTGATGGGCGTATGCTTGCTTATCTCACATATACCCGGGGGTTGCCGAATCTTCATATTAAGGATCTCTCAACTCAGAAGATTGTTTCTGTAACCAGGAAAGGCGTGAAAATCGATCCATCATGGAGAAACGGTTTCTCCGAGCTTGCAACCACCTTTTCTTTCGACGGTAACCAAGAGCTTTACCTGTTGCGGAGTAACGGTTCTATTGCCCGTCGTCTGACAAGGCACAGCAGAATAGATGTTTCCCCATCTTTTTCGCCGGACGGAAGCAAAATGGCGTTTGTTTCTTCGCGGCATGGTAACCCTCAGATCTTTATTCAGAGTCTGAATTCGGGGTCAGTAAAGCGTCTTACTTTCAAAGGAAAATACAATACTCAGCCTGCATGGTCCCCTGTTGATGATAAAATTGCATTTACTACTATGCAAAAAAACGGGGAAATCGATATATTTACAATAAATGCAGACGGAACAGGGCTGAAACAGTTGACATACAGGGCAAGACATAACGAAGCTCCGAGTTGGTCGCCTGACGGAACCATGATTGTTTTTAGTTCTGACAGGGGCGGGAGTAGCAAACTGTATGTCATGAATGCAGATGGCCGAAACCAGAGGAGTCTTAAGCTGGCAGGAGAACAAATGCAACCTTGTTGGTCTTCATTTCGCTGAAGGCAGTTCCTACTAACCTAAAAAAAGGAGCAATATGAAATCTCTAAAAACCTTATCGAAAGTGCTTCTTGTCCCATCCATGCTGTTTATTATCGGGTGTGGATGCTGTGAAGAAGTGGTGGCGCCACCGCCTCCTGAGCCAGTTGTAATCCCGGCACCGCCTCCGCCGCCGCCTCCGCCGCCGCCTCAGCCGGCAAGAGGATGACAATGACTGCCTCCCGTTATGCCGCAGCATGCAGAACAAAGCAAGTTGCGGCATAGCGGTTTGATGCTCAATAGGAGGGCAAAATTTCATTGTTGAAATATACAATGAAGGCAGATGCTGGTAGCCACAGGAGTTTCAAGCTGGTAGGTAAGCAGAGAGATAAAGTAGTATACTACTAACCAAAGAAGGACAATATGAAATCTCTCAAAAGCTTGTTTAAAGCTCTTCTTATTCCGTCCATGTTGTTTTTTATCGGCTGTGGATACGGTGAAGAAGTGGTAGTCGAAACACCACCGCCTCCTCCGCCACCACCGCCACCGGCAGTTGAACTTGGTGATGTTTTCTATGCTTTCGACAGCTCGGTGCTTGATATGGTATCCCAGAACCAGCTCGACGAAAACGTTCAGTGGATGATGGAGAACCCGAATGCAACTATCATCATCGAGGGTCATTGTGATGAGAGAGGTACCAGCGAGTACAACATCGCACTTGGTGAGAGAAGAGCCGAAAGCGCGAAGAACTACATGGCCAACGCTGGGGTTGATCCTTCGCGTATGCAGACAGTAAGCTACGGTGAGGAACGTCCTTTCAACCCGGGTCATGGCGAAGCGGCGTGGGTCAAGAACAGAAGAGCGCACTTTGTTGTTCAGTAAAACGTCTTGTTTCATTATAAATGAAGAGCAAGCAGTTTACTGTTTGCTCTTTCCTATTATCATTTTCAGGAGAAGATTAAACCATGAAAAAGCTACTATTGTTATGTTTTTTTATCGCTGCTGTTTCAGTGGCAGGATGTTCATCGAAATCAAGTGAGTCCGTTGTCTCTGCTGATGTGGATACAGGGCAGTACAATCAAGCGGATGCTGAAGCCGCACTTCTCGACGAAGCCCGAAGAATGGTAAAAGATGTGTTTTTTGAGTTTGACAGTGCCGAACTCGACGAGGTGGCAGTGAGTCAGTTAAAAAATAATGCCATGTGGCTCGTGGAGAATCAGAGTATTTCAGCGATGATAGAAGGGCACTGCGACGAACGGGGAACATATGAGTATAATATGGCGCTCGGCGAAAGGCGTGCTGAAGTAACAAAACGTTTTCTTGAAAGAGCAGGAGTCGCGGCATCGAGACTTGGTACGGTCAGCTTCGGAGAAGAAAAACCGTTTGATCCAGGACACAATGAGGCTGCATGGGCCAAGAACAGACGCGCGCACTTTGTGGTTAAATAACATTTTACTTTTACTCATAATGACTGCAAGTGTTTGTTGAAAGTGGAAAGACACTTGTGCTTACGAATAGGTTGTGATTACGATGAAAAAAAACAGTAGAATAATTGTGCTGGGCTTTGTTGGCTTTATGGTGACGGGATGTGCTTCCAAAACCGATCTTTATATGCTGCAGGACGATGTTAAGGATCTGAAAACGCAATCGCAGAAGTCCGGCGGACAGACTGCCGAAGTGTATTCCGAGGTTGAAAAACTACGTGACGAGGTTGCCCAGATGCAGGGGACGATTGAAGAGCTGCGCTTCAAGTTAGCCAAATCCGAACAGCAGGCTGTCCCGGCTGGTAAGGAGGGTGCTCTTCTTTCAGCAGATACAACGGGTACGTCTCCAGCCTTCGAGAAGGTTACGCTTCCTGAAGAGAGTCAGCAGGGGGCTGAGGGAACATTGCCCGCTGCTGATTCTGAGGTTCCGGGCGGTACGTCTTCTGTTCCTGCCATAGATGATCAAGGGTTATACGATGCTGGAATGCGGTATTTTGAAAGCTATAACTATCTTTCAGCAAGAAAAGAGCTTGGGCTGCTTCTTGACAATTACCCTTCTTCATCGCTTGCCGATGATGCACAGTACTATATCGCCGAGACCTATTACAACGAGAAATGGTTTGAAAAGGCTATTCTTGAGTATCAGCTTGTTATTGAGAAATATCCGGAAGGAGACAAAAGACCTTCGGCCTATTTCAAGCAGGGCCTTGCATTTGAAAATATAGGTGATTCCACCAATGCAAAGGTTCGATACAGGGAACTTGTCCAGCTTTATCCCAATTCAAATGAGGCAAAAATAGTTGGCGCAAAAATAGTTGACCGAAAGCTTCAGTAAGAAGCCTGTACCAAATGAAAATGCATAACCCGGGTTTTTAAACTCGGGGTTTTTTTGTAAAGAAAGTTACCTATGGGACACAAGAGCACCTCTATTAATTGTCGTGAGCGACCTGAAGACAAGGCGGACGGAACACAGAAACCGGAGTGTACACGGAGTACATGAGGATTTCGAGTACCGCCCAACGAAGTATTCGGGTCGCGCAACAAATTAATGTCTGTTGTGTCCCGGATAATGGCTTACGTTGCGCGCAGCTACTTGAAGAACTGGTCGAGGGTATAGGTTTCCTTGTCTATTTCCACGCAAAGCTGGTTGCGAAGATTATCGTAGAAAACCGGAATGTCCCGCATTGTCCATTTGACGCCGCGTTTGTCGAAGTCAATAACATAGCGATTTTCATTATCCAAGACTTTTTGCGGGACATCAACAGCAATATCCGGCTGGGTTGTAAGAACGAACAGCTGGGCTTTTCCTTCTTTCAACTGCTCAATAACTTCTTTTGTCGGAGACAGCTTTCTTCTTCCTGAGGCAGGAGCTATTGTAAGCTGCAATTCTCCGTTGCGGTCTCTTTTCGCGGATGTAATGAAATATTTGGCAACTTTGTGCAGGGCGTTACCTGACCAGACAGCTGATTGCATCGTATGAGTGTTTAAATTGCGAGAAATTAAAACACCTGGCATGGATAAAAACACATAAGCTAAGTTAGTAAAACACGGACAAATAAAAAAGGGATTCGATCTGAATCCCTTTTTCTAATGGTGCTGGCGAAAAACTTATTTTACTTGTCTTTATCGTTCCCGTCAATCACTTCATATTCGGCATCGACTTCACCATCACCTTTTTCTTTTTTCCCGGCACCGTTCCCTTCGGGTGGAGCAGCTTCCGGTCCAGGTGTCTGAGTTTCGCCTGGCTGGGACTGGTACATCGCAGAGGCCACATCATTCCAGATTTTGTTAAGCTCATCCATAGCTGGTTTGATGGTGTCAACATTGCCGGATTTGTGAGCTTCCCTCAGTTTTTCAAGAGCAGCTTCCAACTGGGATTTCTTGTCGTTGGGCACCTTGTCATCCAGCTCTTTAAGCTGCTTTTCGGTACTGAAAATGAGAGCGTCCGCGCTGTTTTTTACATCGATTTCCTCTTTGCGTTTTGCGTCTTCAGCAGCGTGTTGCTTCGCATCGTCTTTCATTTTTTCGATTTCGACTTCGCTCAGCTTGCTGCTGGCTTCAATGCGTATGCTCTGTTCTTTACCTGTGGCTTTGTCCTTAGCTGATACGTGGAGAATTCCGTTTGAGTCGATATCGAAAGTAACTTCAACCTGGGGAACTCCACGAGGAGCCGGAGGAATATCGCCAAGGTGGAAACGTCCGAGTGTTTTGTTGTCCGTAGCCATCGACCGTTCTCCCTGCAGTACATGTACTTCAACTGAGGTCTGGTTGTCGGCAGCAGTCGAGAAAATCTCCTGTTTTTTTGTCGGGATCGTCGTGTTTGCTTCGATAAGTTTTGTCATAACCCCCCCAAGGGTTTCAATGCCGAGCGAGAGAGGAGTTACATCGAGAAGCAGCACGTCGCTGACATCACCGCTCAGCACGCCGCCTTGTATTGCGGCACCAACGGCTACGACTTCATCCGGGTTGACGCTTTTGTTTGGTTCCCTGCCGAAAAGTTCTTCCACAAGAGCCTGAACTTTAGGGATTCTGGTAGAACCGCCCACAAGTACTATCTCATCGATCTCACTGGTGTTGAGTTTAGAGTTCTTTATGGCACGCTTGCACGGTTCAACAAGGCTGTCGAACAGATCTGAGCACATTGCCTCGAACTTGGCTCTTGTAAGGTTAACGACAAGGTGTTTCGGCCCTTCCTGAGTTGCGGTGATAAATGGAAGATTTATCTCTGTGTCGGTACGCGAAGACAACTCGATCTTGGCTTTTTCTGCGGCTTCTTTCAGTCTCTGCAAAGCCATCATATCTTTTCTCAGGTCGATGCCTTCCTGTTTTTTGAACTCTTCTGCAAGGTGGTTGATGATTTTCTGATCGAAATCGTCACCACCGAGATGAGTGTCCCCGTCGGTAGCCTTGACTTCAAAAACGCCTTCTCCAAGTTCAAGAATCGAAATATCAAAAGTTCCTCCACCGAGGTCAAACACGGCAACCTTTTCGTTTTCTTTTTTCTTATCGAGGCCGTATGCAAGGGACGCTGCAGTGGGTTCGTTGATAATACGCTTTACATCAAGGCCCGCAATTTTGCCCGCATCTTTTGTTGCCTGGCGCTGTGCATCATTAAAGTAAGCGGGAACGGTAATAACCGCTTCAGTAACTTTTTCTCCAAGGAAATCCTCAGCGGTTTGTTTCATTTTCTGCAGGATCATGGCGGAAATTTCCTGGGGAGAGTAGGTTTTGTCGCCGATTTCCACCCTGGCTTCGCCATTGATATTGACTACTTTGTACGGTGCAATTTTCTTTTCGTTAGGGACTTCATCAAACTTTCTTCCCATAAAACGCTTGATTGAAAAAATGGTGTTGTGGGCGTTTGTAATAGCCTGGCGTTTTGCCGCATGGCCTACAAGACGTTCACCGGTTTTTGTGAAGGCAACCATTGACGGTGTCGTCCGGTAGCCTTCTGAGTTTTCAATGACCGTTGGCTGTGTTCCCTGCATTACTGCAACACAGGAGTTTGTCGTGCCAAGATCGATTCCGATAATTTTGCCCATAGTTACATTCCTCGGTTTAACATTATTGTCACACAGAACCCCTTGGAAAGCAAGGAGTCCTGTTATGCGATAGCTCGTGACATTACTTGATTGCTATTTCTTTGTTTTTTCTGACCTGCTGTGTCTTGGGGAGAGTTACATGCAGGACGCCATTGTCAAAGGAAGCTTCTATTTGTTCCTGATCTATAAACTCTCCGAGATTAAAGCTGCGTGAGAAGCTGCCATAGGTTCTTTCAATGCGGTGATAGTCTTTTCTTTGTTCCTCAGTTTCCTGCTTTCTTTCCCCCTTGATAGTCAAGACATCTTCTTCAACCCCAAGGGAAATATCTTCTTTATTTATTCCAGGCATTTCAGCTTCGATGTGAAAAGCACCTTCATCTTCCGAGATATCAACCTTGAACGCAGGTGTTGACGGCTGCTGAGATCCTGTCCATATATCATCAAACATTTTAAGCGGGTCTTTCGATAATTTCACTAACATAATGTCCTCCTGTATGTGGTAATTCGTTAAGGTTATTTTTTAAAGTCTTGTGTTGCACACAATTCTATCTTTTATAGCAGCAAATTATGTGCCAAACCTGGTTTTATGTGTTTTGCGGTGTCTTTTGCTGAATTATTGTCAGATTCCCAGAGAAAGAGAGGTGAATATGTCATATCGTCTGACACGGTGTATGACAGAAATGATGTAGCGAAAGACAGTAAGCAGAGTAGCCGAGCAGCAGAAAAGAGAAAAGTCATCCAGCTATCGAGCTATTAAGCCCTCTTTTTTGACTTTTTACTTTTGAATTTTGACTTTACAGTTCCTGCTCGTACTCAGCAAAGCGGTAATCGTAATCGGAAAAAGTTCAGAATCCAGAAGCCAGCAACGGAATGCAGGGGCAGGCTGTTGATTTGTTTATTTGTTGAATTGTTGATTCGTTTATGAGAGATGCAGAGGTGTATTGGGGCTGCGTAGGGGCGAAAAATTTTTCGCCTCTGCCTGTTTTACCCATATTCTGAACATTTTGTCCCATCCTGAAATAAATGCTCAAATTTCACGGGGGGTATCGGTAACCAATGCCGGTTCGGGCAGACACACAGGTCTGCCCCTACAGTTCAACCCCACTCGTCACTGGTTACTTGTCACTTTTGCAGCGGAGCGGTTCTCGTAATCGGCAAGCCTTGGGGAAAGAATGACTAATGAATATTTACTGATAGCAATTGGTAAATCATGAGCGGAGGGAGTCGAGCTCAAGGAGATGCGGTAGCGAATTTCTATATATAAAGATAGTAGTGGTATGGGGCAGGCGAAAGTTGGATGTATATAGGCGCACAATGATCTGGCGATAGAGCTTTTTAGTTTTGAGCGTTAACAATTGTGAATATGCCGCCGATAAATACGATCTGAGAAAAGAGAGATTCAGGATCGGGGAATCAGCTTTCGACTTCCTGAAGCCAGCTAAGCCTGTCTTGAAGATTTTCCACGACGCTTTTGGATATAAGGTAGCAGGCAAAGATAATGCTGTCGTCGGCAATGCTGTAATAGCATTTCAATCCTTCTTTCCTGCGGTTTACAATACCATTATCGTGCATCAGGGCAAGATGTTTTGAGACATTGGCCTGGCTGGCACTAATTTCGTTAACAATTTCTTGGACAGTTCTTTCGCTTTCGCAGAGAGTTCGGAGGATTTTGAGACGCATCGGTTCGGAAAGCAGCTTGAACCTGTTGGCAACTGCTGTCAGCATCTCATCAGGCATTTTAAGGTTCCATTTTTTTACCTCTTCTTCGTCAATAATGATTTTTGTGCCCATCGGTACAGAGTTAATTCAGTGCTGTTAAGAGTGCTGTATTACAGGGGATTTTGATTCTTGTGTTGGCTATATAGTTATTTATTCATACAAATCAAACCCCAAAAGATGTTTTTCTTCTCGCGATGAAAAGTTTCCTCTTTTTTACCGTGGAGAGATCAATATTGCCAGTGGGTCAGAGTGGGGTCTCGGTGAGTTTCAGGATGGAGTTAACCAAGGACTGCGGGGCTTTGAACCTGGTGATTTTTTCCTTGATGATGCTTTTTGTTTTTTGAGCTTCTTTGAATTCGCTGAAACAGGTAGGGCATTTCATGATATGCTTTTCAAAACCCTCCTGTTCGTTCAGCGTCAGCTCCCCATCTACAGCTGCACTCATAAGGGCCTGGGCTTGTTTGCAATTCATTGTACTGATTAATTCATGTGTTACGGCGCAGCAAAAAATGTTCCAGTTGCCCATTAGCTTCGTAGTGCCCACTCTTTCGATGCTCATGTTCCGATAAGCCGAGATACATGCCGCTTCGGTTGTTGAACACTCCTTTACTTCGAACAAAGCTTTTCATTTTTTTATAAACGCCCTTATGTGAATATTACGGGGTTTCCTCATTGTCGGTGTTGTACCCGTGTTTTTTCGCAAACTCATTGAGTTTGCTGCGTAAAAGCTTTCTTCCCCTGTACAGCCTGGATCTTACCGTTCCTATCGGGCTTTCAACCATGTTTGCGATTTCTTCATAGGTAAAACCTTCAATATCACATAATTGTATCACTTCTTTGAACTCTTCAGGCAATGAGTTTAGTGCTTGATATACTTCATCGTGCATCAAGGATCTAAAATAACCTGCATTAAGGTCTTCGCTGTCGCTCTGTGTATCCTTGATGGAATGATAAAAGTCTTTGATCAGATCATAATCAACTTTACCGGGTTCACGTGCGTTTTTCCTGAATTTGTTGATATAATTGTTTTTCAGGATTTTAAACAGCCATGCCTTACAGTTTGTTCCCTTTTCGAAAGAATCGAAAAATTTATATGCCTTGAGGTAGGTTTCCTGCACCAAGTCATGAGCATCATCAGGATTCATCGTAAGGTGCAATGCGTAATTGTAAAGTGCATTAATGTGTCCAACCGCTTCTTCCTGGAACTCCTGCTGTTTTATTTTTTCCTTTTCGGAAAGTATGTTTTTTTGTGCCGGAGCGTTTTTTTTGTGCGGGGAACTCGACATATTCTTGATTCGATAAATGTTCAATAACAGGCTGATTTTCTTTTATAACTATTAATCAGATAATAAACTAATCATAATCACTGAATTGAGCGACTGTTTAAGCATCCCGATGGAGTCGGGACGATTTGAAACACTCAACTTAGTATAATATAACAATCTATTGTAATAGAGCTTACGATAGGGATAAAGGCATCTCTATTGATTGTCGTGAGCACCTTGAGTACGAGTCAGGACCAACAAAGTAATCATGGTGTGCAGCAAATAATAGAGGTGCCCATAATTAGGGCAACCTTGAAATGGCTTATTCTGCAGATGTAATTGTTATCGGGGCTGGTATCGGCGGGCTGACGGCGGCGGCGCTTCTCCAGGAAAGGGGTTTTTCCACGATTACTTTTGAAAAAAACAGCTACCCTGGCGGGAGCTGTGCTTCGTTCAGGCACCAAGGGTACACATTTGATGCAGGGGCTTCGGTCTTTTACGGTTTTTCCGGGGACGAGAGGAGTGGAACCTTAAATCTTCATACGCGGATATTTAACAGGCTTGGTGTTCAAGTCCCGACTATACCGGACCCCGTGCAGATCCATTATCACCTGCCTGACGGTTTTGAGGTTCCTGTTTTTTATGAGAAGGACAGGTTTCTCGGTACTCTGATACGCCGTTTTCCTCACGAGGAAGCGGGTATACGTGCTTTTTATCAGGAGCTGGAGACAGTCTATGAAATTCTCAGTGCGCTGCCGGCAGGTTCGCTTGAAGATATAGTGCATGTTATCCAGGTTGGCGCAAGGAACCCTGGAAAAACAATGGCTCTTGCCTTGAAAACATTCAAGTCAATGGGGAAGACGGCCAGAACATATATCAGGGATGAGGAGCTTCTTAAATTCATTGATATTGAGTCGTATTCCTGGGCCGTTCAGGACGCTGTATCGACACCTCTTGTTAATGCAGGAATCTGTCTTGCAGACCGGCATCATGGCGGAATACACTATCCTGTTGGCGGCTCGGGGGCAATTCCTGCCGCTTTATGCGAAGGTATAAAGAAGTTCGGCGGTGAGGTGGAGTTGAACTCCGGTGTCGAAGAGATTTTTCTTCAGAACGGCAGAGCTGGAGGGGTAAAGTTGACCAACGGAGAGGTTTTTACCGCAAGGGCTGTTATATCCAACGCCACTGTATGGGATACCTTCAACCGCTTGGTAAAAGACCCCCGCTATAACGTACCCGAAAACAGGTTTCTTCTCGCTCCAAGCTGGTTTCAGCTATACTTGGGCGTTGATGCCGGTATCATCCCTGACGGGTTTCATGTGCACCATATTCTTGTAGATGACTGGAGCCAATATAACGAGATTGGCGGTACGATATATTTTTCAGCGCCATCTGTTCTCGATCCTTCTCTTGCTCCGAACAGTAAGCACGTTGTGCATGCATTTGTTACGGACCAAGTGCATCGTTGGAACAATTACAAAAGGGGGGACAGTGCCTATAAAAAAGCCAAGGAAAAGTTTGGTGATTCGGTGATTCGGAGGACTGAAAAAATTCTTCCCGGATTATCGGATGCCTTGGAAGTAAAAGTGTTCGCGACACCATTAACCAATCAGCGTTACCTGAATCGATACAAAGGGTCGTATGGGCCTTTGCTGTATCCCGGTCAGAATATTCTGCAAAAACCTCAGAACAGCACACCGATAAAAGACCTTTACGCAACCGGGGACAGTACCTTTCCCGGGCAAGGAGTTATCGCAGTGACCTATTCAGGTGTTTCCTGTGCCTCATATGTTGCCAGGAGGTTGGGAAACCCGCTGGAATATCTGTAAAAAGGTATCTAAGGTGATTTTATCCTGTTGCCAGCAGCATATCGATTTCGCGGCAGGGAAGACCGGTGATTTCAGCAAGAGGTTTCTGTGTGACATATCCCTTGAATGCATAGGTTCCTTTACGCAAGCTGTGACTGTTCCAGAGGATTTCCGTGATGGTTTCATGCGCTGTGAGTTTCATCAGGAAAGGCAGCAGTGTATTGGTTAAGGCGAATGATGCCGTTCTTGCTACAGCTGATGGAATATTCGGTACGCAGTAATGTGTGATGCCGTGCTGGACGAATATGGGGTTTGTATGCGTCGTATGTCTGCTGGTTGCAAAACAGGCTCCCTGATCGATGGAAACGTCGATAATGACCGAGCCGGGTCTCATCGTTTTTATAACGTCTTCACTGACAATGGGTTTGATGAGTTTCTGTTTCGGGCTCAGTGCTCCTATTATCACATCAGATACTTTCGCGAGTTCCGAGATGTAGTGATCGTTGGCAATGGCAGTGACAATATGGCGGTTGAAGAATGCCTCAAAACGGCGCAGCCGGTTGATCTCCTTGTCAATGACGGTGACCTGCGCACCAAGTCCCAGCGCATCCTGGGCGGCAAACAAACCCACTGTTCCTGCACCGATTATGGTGATGTGTGCGGGAGGAACGCCGGCAATGCCTCCGAGAAGTACTCCGCTTCCTCCATAACCTGTTTCAAGGTATTTCGCAGCGGTCTGGATAGCCAGGGACCCGGCTATTTCGCTCAGCGTTCTTACTATTGGCAGTTCTCCATCCCTGGTTTCAATAAACTCAAAACCAAGGGCGGTAATGTTTTTTTCGAGAAGTGTACTTATAAGGGGTTTGCTCACGGACCCAAGATGAAGCGTGGAAATGAGCATCTGGTGTTGCTTGAAAAGGGAGGCTTCTTCAGGTTGGGGAGGAGAGACTTTCACTATGACGTTTGCATTGTCATAGAGTGCTTCCTGAGAATCTGTAAGGTATCCACCAACTTCTGCATATTCTTCATCGGGAAAGTTGCTTGCCAAGCCGGCATTTTTTTCAATAAGAACCCGTACACCATTTTCATTGAGAATTTTGACACCTGCTGGAGAAAGAGCGACCCTGCGCTCGTCGTTAGCCCGCTCTTTAGGGATACCCAGGGCTATGTTCATTTTTTTCTCGGGCTTGATGAGCCATCGTTCGAGAGTTTTAACGCCCAAGTCGAATTCTATGCCTTCAAATTCTCCGCTGTATCCCATTGCGTTTTCGAAATATTGTTTTGTGTATCAGGATGCTTCTCTGCGAAAAGGCGGGCAGAGTTTGCTCAGAGCCCTAATGAAGTTTTTTTCAGCCGGGTAATGTGCCAGGTGATGTCAATTTCTTTAGGGCAGGTTTCGAAACAATTGTAAGCTGTATAGCATTTCCATATGCCGCGATCCGAGGCTACTGTTTTGAGCCGTTCCTGCTTGGCTTGATCGCGGGAGTCAAAGATGAACCTGTAGGCTTTCAAAAGGGCAGCGGGTCCAAGATAGTTTTCATTTGCCCAGGAGGTTGGGCAGGCGTGGGTACAGGCCCCGCAGAGAATGCACCGGGTTGACTCCTCGATAATTTCGTGTTCAGCAGGACTTTGCAGGCGTTCTCTATCAGGAGGAGGGTCGTGATTGACCAGATAGGGCATAGTATCCTGATACTTTTTCCAAAAAGAATCCGTGTTGATTATGAGATCCTTTTCAACGGGTGCTCCCGGAAGTGGCTCTACCCTGATTCTGCTGCCTTTCAGATCCCGCAGCAGTGTTGCACATGCAAGGCGGTTTTCACCGTTTATGAGCATGGCATCACTTCCGCACACGCCGTGCCCGCAGGATTTTCTCAATGCAAGTGTACTGTCCTGCTCAGCTTTGATCTTCAGCAATACATCCAGCACTCTTTCATGAGGAGCAGCATCTACAAGATACCCCTTGTAATAGGGTGACGTATCTTTTTCGGGATCAAAGCGCAAAATTACAACCGAGTACTCCATCCAATATTGATCATTTCATTTGAGGATACCTCTGGGAACCTCTATTGATTTGTTGCGCACCATGATTACTTTGTTGTCCCGACAAGGTCGGGACTTCGTCCGCCTTGTATCCCGATTCTATCGGGACTCACGACAATTAATAGAGATGTTCTAACTTGTTGCGGGTCACGATGCTATAGGGATACAAGGCCAAGGGAGGGCAGAAACCCCATCCCGGCCCCGATCTCCGGTTTTGCCTACTGGAAACTGCCAACTATTTTTTCGCGGGACTTGCTTTAATATGAACCTTTTCGATTTGAGGTTCATCAACACAAGTTTCGCATGTTGTGCCAGGAAGATGCAGACTGCCGCCGGAAACCCTGCAAAGAGCGTTCGAAGCCATGTCAAATAATCCTTTTGTGCCGGCGCCTACCATGTTTACCGGACCCTGAAGAAACGGGAGCGTTTCAAAGATGTTCCGGCTGACAAGCTGAGAGGCAGGACCTAAACCCCTTCCGATGTTCTGAATGGATGTCAAAGGATTGAGTCGGCCTTCCCTAACACGATTGACAATATTGCCGATTCCTGAGGGTAACTGGTTTACGACATTGTAGCCAATGGTCTGTGCGTAGGTTACAAAACTGGGAACGTTCAGGCCAAGAACTATACGGCGGAACATTTCCGCTCTCGATAGTACATGCAAATTACCGTCTTTTATAATCTTGGTCTGGCAGGCGAGCCTTCCTCCAGCCTCGGTGAGCTTGTCGGAAATAAAAGCTTTTTCGACGTCAGAGCGTTCTGATAAACAATCCATGCCATCCTGTACATACACAAAACAACTCTGGCAAACACCGCTGCCGCCGCATATGTAACCGATATGGCATTTGTTCTGCTTGGCGACATCAAGGAGAATATCTCCCGGCTGTGCTTCGCAGGGCCTGTCATTTATGTAAATACGCATGATCGTAACGGTTTGTTTTTTTGTTGTCCTGCCGGGTAAAGCACTTCAATAGAATATAACTTTTTTTCAGGCAACGGGTACACACACACCAAACCCATGCTCCGGTGTCAATTCACCGAAGCATGTTTCTGGAATTTCAAGGACTCAGGTATTTCGGAGCCCGGTTTGTTCTTTGCGCTTGTTTTTGCATGAAGCGGTTCTCCGTTGGTGTTTTCTGCATGTTCAGAGACATACTCTCTTGAGAATGACTTCGCTTCACTTTTTCCGCCAAAAGCTTCCTGAATCGCCATAACGACCAACTCAAGAGCATCTCCAACAGCTCCAGCGATATCGGCAAGCAATTGCCAGGTGCTCAGTTTACCTTCCGAAAATCTCTGAGCCTGCATTGCTATGGTTTCAGGAAACTTCACCAAAGCTGCCCAACCCATTTTGCCCTGATAGGGAATGAGCTCGAGAGGTTTCGTTTCAAAAGTTCTCTTTACTTCCTCTACCGTCGTCAGAAGTTTTACCGTGCCAAGTTTTTCAAGAGTCGTTATGCAGGCTACCCTGATTCCCTCACTGATCAACTCGTCAGACAGCAATGCTTTTTCTCTGTCGCCTAAGGGAGAAAGCAGCTCCATACCTTCCGTTACCTTGACATAACAAGTCTGGCATATCCCGTTACCCCCACAAAAATAACCTATATGTGTATGGTTTTTTCTGGCTGTATCTATAAGGCGTTCACCGGGCTTGGCCTCGTATTTTTTATCATTTATATATATAAACATAACTATATGATCTATTGTTTATGTATTAAAAGGCTCACCAATTGTAACTCTTTCCGGTTGTTTAAAAGTTGCCTAAATAGGATATATTTTATCTTGTTTTTGAGCTATGAGTGGATGGTTATGTACGGCTCAGACCTTGTTGAGTTTTTTCAGCAGGAAGCTGTAGTGCTCCATGAGAGTGTTAGGTTCGAGGACCATTTCCGGTGGATGATGGAGGATCAGCTTCATGTTTTTGCCTTGCTGAAAACGCGGGTTGTAAACCTGCATCCACTCGGACTGAATAGAGGTTATCAATTCCTGGAAAAAAGGCTGGTTGTAAAAATCAGCGTGGTTTTCGCCGGGAAGGAGCATTGAAAAAGTGTGGGGCTGAATGTCGATCTTGGAGAGCCCAAGAGATGAACAAAGATTTTTGAGCTTCGCAAGACCGAGAAGGTGTTCTACGTCGCGGGGAAGGGGACCAAATCTGTCGCGCAATTCCTCTCCGATGGTGTTGATCTCTTTATCCGTTGAGCCTTTGGATATTTTTTCATAAAAAGAGAAGCGTTCCTGTGTTGCCGATACGTAATAATCGGGAATGAGAGCATCAAAATAAAAGCTCATGTCAGTATTGCCTGTGGGCTGAGCCGGATGGGGCTCACTATCGGCAAAGAGCTGGCTGAATGCACCTGTTTTCAGTTCGGTAACCGCTTCTTCGAGAAGTTTCTGGTAAAGGTCGAAACCAAGCTCATGAATAGCTCCTGACTGCTCTGCACCGAGCAGGTTTCCCGCTCCCCTGATGTCCAGGTCGCGCAATGCGATGTTGAAACCGGAACCCAGTTCCGTAAAACTTTCAATAACGGCAAGCCGCTGCATGGCTTCTCTCTTGAGCGTGTGAACGGGGGGGATGATGAGATAACTGTATGCTTTGCGTTCGCTTCTTCCTACACGGCCTCTAAGCTGGTAAAGATCCGAAAGGCCGAACATGTCGGCACGGTTGATGATGATTGTGTTTGCATTGGAAATATCAAGTCCTGATCCGATAATCGATGTGGATATAAGAACATCGATTTCATGGTTGATGAAATCCATCATGACGTTTTCAAGTTCAGCGGTAGGCATCTGTCCGTGAGCGATACCAGTTTTTGCTCCAGGAACGAGCTCCTGAAGTGTGTTTTGAACCTGGTCCAGTCCGGAAATACGGTTATGCAGGAAAAAAACCTGCCCCCGGCGGTTTATTTCGCGTTGAATGGCTGAGCGGACGGAGTCAGAATTGAATTGTGTAATTACCGTCTCAACAGGCTGCCGGTTTCGGGGGGGCGTTGAAACTATCGAAAGATCCCTTGCGCCGAGTATTGAGAACTGCAACGTTCTCGGGATTGGAGTTGCAGACATGGTGAGTGTATCCACGCCGGGAAAACACTGCCGCAGCTTTTCTTTTGTGGCAACCCCGAAATGCTGCTCCTCATCAATGATCAGAAGGCCAAGATCCTGAAAGACGACATCTTTCGACACAAGTCTGTGAGTCCCGATGACAATATCAACAAGGCCATGTGATATCTTTTCGATAAGCTTTTTCTGTTCTTTTTTTGAAACAAACCTGCTGAGCACGACGATATTGACCGGAAAGTTTTCGAATCTGCGCCTAAACGTCTCAACGTGTTGGTGCGCAAGGATCGTTGTAGGAGTGAGAACAGCAACCTGCTTTTTTGCTTCGACGGCTTTAAACGCAGCGCGCATTGCAATTTCAGTTTTGCCGAAACCGGCATCTCCGCAGATCAAACGGTCCATAGGAGACGGGGATCGCATGTCGTTCTTTACTTCATCAATTGTTTTCAACTGATCAGGGGTTTCATCAAATATGAACGATGCTTCAAACTCCCTCTGGAATATCGAGTCCTGACCGAAAGCGAAGCCGGGAGTCATTTTCCTTTCTGCGTATAACTTTATGAGCTTTGATGCAATATCTTTCAGGCGTTTTTTTACCTTTTCTTTCTTGGCTTTCCACTTGGAGCTTCCAAGTTTTGAAAGAGTAGGCAGGGCGCCTTCAGAGGCAGTGTATTTAGAAAGGAGACGAATGTTCTGGATGTTGACGTATAGCTGGTCGCCGCCTTGGTATTCTATCAATACACTTTCCTGTTCGGAGTTGCCGACTTCGATCGTTTCGAGTGCCTTGAAAATGCCAATGCCGTAATCTTCATGAACGATATAATCTCCGACATTCAGTCTCTGAAGGTCTTTGAGAGAAATGCCTTTAAACGCTCTTTTTTTATGAGACTTGTGGGTATGGAACTTGCCGAATATGTCGGATTCCGTGTAAGCATCAAAGCCGCTGAATACAAAGCCTGAGTGCAGGTTCAATGCTACCCAGTTGACTTCTATCTGTGCATCTTCACCGATGTTGTCTGCGTCCTCAGAGACAAATTCTGTTAGCTCCTCGATCTCCTTTTTTGATCTGCCAACAAAAACCGTGTGTTGTCTCCCTGCTTTTTCCTGTCTGAGCTCCCTGGCGAACAATTTGAAGTTTGCATTCAGTTTTGTCTGCGCTTCGGCATGAAAGTCAATTGACTGTTTTTCAAGACGGTTTATACAGAGACGCTGAAAATTGCCGAGTTTTTTTTCGACAGCCACTCTGTTTTCATATGCTTTGAAAGAGGTTATGTCGTCGATAATTACCAGTGTCCGCACCGGCAGATAGTCGAGCAGGTTCCAGGACTCGCTTTTTTCATTGTTGTCTTCAGCATAGAAATTGCCGGTGAGCACTATGGTATCAAGAATGGAGCCTGAAAGCTGACTGTTGATGTCAAATGAGCGGATCGAGGTAACGGTGTCTCCGAAAAACTCTATACGCACAGGCTCCCTGGAACCGAAAGGGAATATGTCGACTATTGAACCACGTATTGAAAACGCACCTTCTTCTTCTACAAACTCTTTTCTGACATAACTGTTTTGGAGAAGAAACTCTGTCAATTTTTCATAGCCGATTTCCTGACCGGTTTTGAAGGTAAAAAACCGGGTATCCAAACCGGCAGGGTTTTGTAAGGGGATCAGCAGGTCATCAAATGTGGCAAGAAAAACAATGTTGCGCTTTTCAGAAAGCGTGCCGAACGCCGGTGAAAGTTCATCCGAAACAGTGTGAACCTTTTCAGGATCAAGAAGTTCACAGAGATCATTATCATAAACATCAAAAGCAGTTTGGGAGCTGATGATGAGAAAGGGGATGTTCAGGTCGTTGAATAGCTGCACGGCAAGCAGGGAAGAGAGAGAGCCCTGAATGCCTGAAATATTCAGAACAGGTTGGGAGGTCTTCCTGTTTTTGGGAAAATCGATTTTCTGTTTTATCTCGGCATAGGCGGGGTGCTTGCCGAGAGCGTTCAGCAGGTAGGGAGCTTTTCTTCGGGTAACCGATGCATTTACGTTTTTTTGTTTGCCCCGGCCTTCCAGGGCTTCTTGAGAGTCTTGCATAACTTATCTTGTCCCTGAACTAAGAGGATAAAATACCGACAATGTACTTACTCGCGATTTGTTACTGATACTGAGTCCACTGACCGCTTAATTATGCAAAAATATATTGAGTATTTACCTGTCTCTGACCTTTTTTATGAAACCCTTTTTTCTGGCCCAACTCACCATCAGTTCATCTCTGTACTGACTGCTGGGCCTGATTTGCGGAAAATTTGAGTATATTTGAGGCGTTTGCTTAAAATCGAAACACTTACATTATGTACAAGTTATTCCTGATTTTTGTTCTTGCATTGGGTCTTACCACGCCGGTATATGCAGGTAACAAAATCACTCGTAAAGTCGATGAATTCACCGATCTTGAGATGATCACATTCAAGAAACCATTGAAGTTTGAGCGAACAAAGGGTGTTTCCCTTGCAACAGCATGGCTTACGCCAGAAGTTGCTAAGAAACCTGACGGTTCTATAGGCTGGATGAGGTTTCATTTCAAAAGAGAGGATTACGATTCTGCGCTGGGAATATCAAAGGCTTCAAGCAGCACATTGAAGCTAAAGCTGAACAATAATGAAGTTTTTGAGTTCCAAGCTATAAATAACCTTTCCGAGATAGATATTGAGCGAACAAGCGTGGGACCTCAGTATAAAGAATATGCTATGTTTGATCTATCGCCTCATCAGTTAAGGGCTATAGCTGAAGCTTCCGAAGTAAAGGGGCGGGTAAGTGGAAGGAACGGAAGATTCATCAGGATTGGTTGGAGGAGATGAGGAGGTTTTATAATACGGTTTACAACACAGCTCCAACTCAAACAGCACAGCCATGATGATAATGCGCACTCTGTTGGCATTGTTTTTTGTGTTTCAGTCGCTATCTGCTGTTGCCGGGCCGATCAGTGATACTTTTTCTGATTCGGTTTTTGGTGTGAAATGGACGGATGATATTGAAACTGTTAAGCGCAAGTTTCCGGGCGGAAAGCTTGATGACGAACACGGCTTTTTGGTTTATGAGGTCCGTGACAGCAGGGAGGTTCTGAAAACAAAAAGAACCGACAAAGATAAAATCATTTTTACTTTTAATGCAGTTGGAAAGCTCAATGGGGTCGGAGTAGAGTTTCCTTACGACGGCACAGAAAGTTTTGGTCAATTATTAAATACGATGAATACGTATTTTGGTGCACATACATACAACGAAAACGATGAGATTACAGTGAGTGTATTTTGGCCAACAGACGATGGAATAAAACTGACACTAGGTGTCATTCCTAAACTATTGGTCGGATTTGACCTTTTGATGAGCATAGGAAGAGTTGTACCGGTCGAGGTGTCAAAAGAGGAGCTCGGGTTTTAGTTTCTCGGTGGTTATACGAAAATAGATATAGTTAACAAGGCTGGACTGATCCGAGCCTCCTTTTTTATGATGTTTTCTGAATTACCTTTACTACCATTTCCTGCGTCTATAAACTCATTCCCTTTGTCACTTCGATAGGATCACAATGGTCGTTACTCGGCATCAGAGCGTTTTGTCAACATACAAGGCGATTTGTAAAGCTGTGAAGTCTTAATAGAGTAAAAATTTGCGTATATCTAGGGTATTGGTTGGTTAATCATATAAATCCACAATTATGAGGGCATTTTCCGTATTTAAAATTACTGTTTTCCTGTATGCTTTTGTCTTGCTAACGGTACAGCAACCAGTAGCTAAAGCCTCAGTTCCAAGCATTGTTTTGCCCGAGGGATATAATAATGATAATATCGTTGTGCTTTATAATGATCTGAAAAAAAAATACCCGGAAAAGGATGAGTTTGAAACAAAGGAGGCTTATTGGAAGAGAATGCAGGTGCCTTACTCTAAGGAAATAGTATTGTTCGTTAAAAACAATGATGTTCTTATCCGTTGGGACAAATATTATACTAGATATGATGCAGAGAATCAAGTTTTAAGCTTGAAGAAGTTTTTATATAAAAGCGAGATAAAGATAAAGCGTACGAAATTCAGTGAGAATAAGTATAAGGGGGTAAGTGGATTTGGGGTAAAAACTATTGTTTCCTCTTATCGCGGTGAAGATTATGGTATCTATGTCATGAATGATAAATATGTAAATAAAGATATTGAGATTCAGATTTCTCCTGATAAGGCGAAAGAACTGAAAAAAAATTTAGGCATTTTATTCGTGTGTGACCTGAAGAATCATGATCAAAAAGCATATGTTAAGAAAGAAAGTTACTATAAAAGCCCAACATTTACTTCGCCAACAAAGTACGACTTCTCAGAGTATTATGTTTTTGTCGATGTCATAGAAATGGTGATTTTTAACAACAAAACTGGTACTGTATACGTGAAAAAAGTGTTTGAGGTTGAGGATGATTATGAGTGGTAGCATTAGGTTGGTCATTGCAGTCGGACTGTAGGGCACCTCTATTTATTGCCATGAAGTATCGCTTATGACCGCGAGCATAAGGATAGCCTATTATTTTGCTTAAACCTATTGCTGGTTTGGATATTTCTTGGTTGGGTTTGGACTTTTGTGTGTTTTTTGACAAAGGATAAGAAGAGTAGGAATGATGGGGATTTTGATTGATGTCGTGGTGGCCTCATATCTGCGACAGATTAATTCATAATACATCGTAAATGAGGAGTGTGCTAACCTGAAAACATGCTTTAAAATGAAATATTTGTCTGGCGTCGTTTCAGCGGTTTCTATCTCCGCTGTTTTTTTGTTGTTAGGTTGTGGAGTTTCTCAAGAGAAGCACGACAAGTTGATGACAGAAAATACCCAGCTCCGTAGTGAGAATGCAAAACTCAAAAAAGAGTTGGAGGAGTGTCAATTTGAAGCAGAAAAGTTATTGAACCAAGCTACCATATATTTTGAGAAGGGAGAGTATGAAAAATGTAAAAGTGAAGTGAATGTTTTGCTTAGGAAGCATCCAGGTTCCAATGAGGCAAAAAATGCCAAGGTGTTACTCGAAAAGTCTGATTTAGAAATCAATAAAATTGCTTTAGCGAAGAAAAAAGTTGAGGAAGAACGGCAGCAGAAAGAAAAACAAAGGCTTGCTAATGCAACAAAAAAAATGAGGAAAAAATATGATGATATGAGTGAGACTACCTGGTATTATGATAAGAGCTCACCGAGATATAGGAGTTCTCGAACTAATTTTTATGCTTACATTGGGCAAAAAGACGGCCCTCCTTGGCTGAGGCTGGTTATACAGTATGTCGCTGACGATTGGTTGTTCATAGAAAAATATATTATCAAAGTTGATGGGAAATTTTACGAGATAACAGAAAATTCTTATGGTGAAATTAAAACAGATAACGGATACGGAAGTATATGGGAGTGGCTTGACCGAGGTGTTAATCAAAAAGAGTATCAAATCATGAAAGCTGTTGCAAATGGGAAAAATGTAAAAATCAGATTTGAAGGCAAGAAGTATAGCAGAGATAGAACTATCACGAATAAAGAAAAGTTAGCCTTAAAGAATGTATTGGATGCTTATGAAGCCCTTGGGGGTTATCTCAAATAAATAATCAACCATGATAAGCCGGGTCTGTTCAGAAAACTGTGTAAACAGCCATTTTTCATAAAGGTAAGCTCGGCTCATCACCGGGCTTTTGCATTTACGCGGTTTTTCTGGTTACCCGCACCACACCCTGGTGTATTAAAATCCCTGCCTTTTTTACGCTCAACAGTTTTGTGTTGCCATTGCTGGGCTCAAAATGGATCTTGCCTTTCTCTCGATCCATAGCTGTGTTACCGTTTGTTCTCCATTGATTGAGGCGATTCTGAGTATTCTCAGGCAAAAAATGAAACTGCAATAGAATATTCGTACCTTTTTCAGTCATCAGATGGTTGTGTGTTAAAAGGGAATAGTTGTGTTTGTACAACAGGGACTTTTGCTGATGGAAAAAATACTGGAAGTAAAAAATCTCAAGACATATTACTCGACCGACAGCGGAACAGCGAAGGCGGTTGATGGGGTCAGTTTTTCACTCGGACGTAACCGCACGCTTGGGATAGTCGGCGAATCCGGCTGCGGAAAGTCCGTAACGGCTCTTTCCATCATGCGTCTTGTTCCAATGCCTCCTGGATATTTTGCGGGAGGTGAGATTTTCTGGCAGGACGCAAACTTGCTCGAGCTTTCCGAAGAGCAGATGAGGAAGCTTCGAGGGGATGATATTGCCATGATCTTTCAGGAGCCAATGAGCTCCCTCAATCCTGTCTACACTTGTGGATACCAGATAATTGAGCAGATCCTTTTACACCGGCAGATTTCAAAAAAAGAAGCAAAAGAACAGGCGACGGAGATGCTTCGTCTTGTAGGTATCCCCAATCCTTTTGAACGGCTTGATGCCTATCCGCATGAGCTTTCAGGGGGGATGCGCCAGCGAGTGATGATTGCCATGGCCTTGTCTTGCGACCCCGCACTGCTCATTGCCGATGAACCGACAACGGCACTTGATGTCACCGTGCAGGCGCAGATACTTGAGCTTGTCGGCAAACTTCAAAGCGACACCGGAATGAGCGTGATTCTTATCACTCATGATTTTGGGGTGATCGCTGAGTTGTGCGAAGATGTGCTGGTTATGTACGCCTCCAAAGTCGTTGAAGGTGGAAGTGTGTCTCAGATTTTTTCAAATCCGCTGCACCCGTATACTGCCGGGCTGCTCAAATCGATTCCAAGAATCGGTACCAAAAAGCAGCGTCTCAACGTTATCGAAGGTAACGTGCCGAGTGCTACCCGTCTCCCTGAAGGGTGCAGGTTTGCCAACCGCTGTCCTCTTGCTGATGCTCATTGCCGTAAATTTGAGCCTGAGCTCAGGGAATATGAGCCGGGGCACCGGGCGGCCTGCTGGAAAATTCGTGCCTGAAGGAGCTATCACAGCGAATTTTAACACATTCGTAACATTCTTCTGCACTGCCAGGTGACTGGCAGAAGGTAGTGGTTTTCTGAAAAGCCGCGCATAATACCTATATTTCCACCTGAATTACTCGTTTCAGGTTTCTCCTAACTGTTCCCTTGTGATGTCATGTCAGAGCCATTGATTCTTGTTGTTGAGGATGACCGCAACCTGGCAAAACTTCTGAAGTACAATCTTGAGAAGGCAAGTTATAAGTGCTTTCTTGCCGAATCAGGGGAAGATGCGTTGCAACTGCTTGCGGAAAAAGATGTCGATCTTGTTCTTCTGGATATCATGCTTCCCGGAATCGACGGTTTCGAGGTTTGCCGAAAAATTCGGCAACACCAGCTTTACAGGGATCTTCCTATTGTCATGCTGACAGCAAAAGGAGAGGAAATAGACAAAGTGCTGGGTTTTGAACTTGGCATTGATGACTATGTCGTGAAACCGTTCAGTCCCCGTGAGCTGAATCTCAGGATTCGTGCTATCCTGAAACGTGACCGGAGAGGGAAGCGGGATGTCAGGGAGGTTATGAAGTGCAATGGCCTTGAAGTTGACATTGCCCGGCATAGCGTAAAGCTTGACGGCAAGGAGGTAACGCTGACATTAATGGAGTTCAAGCTCCTTGTGGTGCTTCTGAAACGCAGGGGACAGGCCCAGTCGCGCGAGACGCTGCTCAGCGATGTGTGGGATGTCGATAAAAATATCAATACCCGCACCATAGATACCCATATTACACGGCTGAGAGAGAAGCTGGGAAAAACCGGCAAGCTCATTAAAACCGTAAGGGGGCTTGGCTACAAGCTTGAGGATAGCGGAGAAAGCGGTGAAGAAAACTAGTGTTTCCTTCCGACTTGGGCTGGTTTTCGGGGTAATCATTTTTTTTACGGTTGCAATCAGCTATGTCTATCTTGGCGGCCAGCTTCGGTCGCTTTTCTATGATGGTCTCAAAAATCAGTTGTATAAGGAATTGCAGCTTAACCGTCAGCTCCTCGAACGCCGGCCGATACAGTGGGATGATATCAAGGCTTCCGACCAGTGGGCGGATGATGTGGGTGCCGCTCTTGAGTTGCGCGTGACTCTTATTTCGCTTAAAGGAGACGTGATAGGCGATTCTTATATTGCTGCGGACCGTCTGCCTTTCGTTGAAAATCATATTCAACGTCCCGAAGTGCAGCAAGCGCTGCTTGAAGGTTTTGGTGAGAGCAGCCGTTTCAGTGAAACTGTAAAGGAGAATATGCTCTATATTGCCGTGCCGCTTGGCACGGAAAAGCCTTTTGCTATTCTCCGTTTTGCCAAGCCTCTAAGTGATATCCAGCTGCTTGAGGCTGAGCTCCGCAGAGGTATAGAAAGGGCATTGTTCTGGTCGTTGCTTCTGTCTGTGATTTTCGGGGCCCTGACTGCTGTTTTTCTTTCAAGGCCCTTGCGCCATATCGCAGCAGCAGCCCAAAATTTCGTGCATGGTGACTACTCTCTCAAGCTTCGTATAAAGCGTGATGATGAGATTGGTCAGCTCGCGCGGGCCTTTAACTTCATGTCGGTTGAAATGAAGCGCATGAATCAGCAGGAAGAATGGTTCAAGGCGGTTTTTTCAAGTATCCGCGAAGCGATTATCGTTACCGACTCGAATGGAGTTGTCATACTTGGAAATCCTGCTGCTTGCAGGTTTTTTAATCTTGATTGCGGTCAAATGATAAAAGCAGGAGCCGGACGCAAAGTTACTGATACCCGTCTGCTGGATCTGTTTGAGCGGGTAAAGGTATCGGGTTCGCCGGTTGCAAAGGAAGAGATTACCATCATGACTGATCGCGGAGAAAGGGTTTTGCAGGTGAGTGCAATGCCGGTCATCAAGGATAAATACTCGCAGGGAACTGTTTTTGTGCTGAACGACATCACGAAGTTGCGTAACCTGGAACGTGTGCGAAGGGATTTTGTTTCAAGCGTTTCCCATGAACTTCGGACTCCGCTCACGAGCATCAAAGGGTATACTGAAACCTTGCTCGAAGGAGCGATGCATGATCCTGAAAATGCAAAACATTTTTTGCAGATAATCCTTCAGGAAAGCGAACAGCTTACTGCACTTATCAATGATGTGCTTGACCTTTCAAAAATTGAGTCAGGCCGGATAGATTACAAATTCAAGCCTGTAAACCTGGGTGGCCTTGTTGAAAGAACGTTAAGCCTGTTCAGCCGGGCTGTTGAGAAAAAAGGCATAACCCTAAAGTTGCATATTCCTCAGGATCTTCCTTATGTTAACGCCGATAAGGATTATCTCGAACTTGTGATCCGGAACCTTGTGGATAATGCCATAAAATATGTCCCTGAGAAGAACGGGCAAATCTGGATCAGTGCTTCGAGGGTCGAAAATATGGTAAGGGTTGAAGTAAAGGATAACGGTATTGGTATTCCCCAGAAAGATCTCGGAAGGATATTCGAGCGTTTTTACCGTGTTGACAAGGCAAGGTCGAGGGCTATTGGCGGGACAGGGCTTGGATTGTCTATCGTCAAGCATATCATCCTTGCGCACAAGGGTAAGGTTGAGGTTCGTTCCAGACTTAATCTCGGTTCGCAGTTCAGTTTGACCATTCCGGTAGCCTCTGAAAACAACCAAAGAGAGCAAAGCATATGATAGAAACGGTACTGTCCTATTTGCAGACACATGGACTCAACGAAGCAGGTGCAAAGATCGTTCTAACGGCAAGTATGGTCTTGTTCAGCCTGGTTCTTATAGTTGCTGTGGAGATACTCAGCAAAAAGATTCTTTTACGAATAGTTGTTTCGTTTGTTTCGAAGACAAAAACCCGTTATGACGATTTGCTTGTAAAGCACAAGGTGTTCAACTGGCTTGCCCAGATGATTCCGCCGTTGCTGCTATATAACCTTGTTGTTCCTGTCCTGCAGTTTTATCCCGAGAGCATTAAGGTCGTTCAGTCTGTTGCGCTGCTCTATCTGACAGTCATTGTTGTTTTTGTTATCCTCAGTGCACTTGACGCCCTTCTGGATTATTACAACAAGAGTAACTTTTCCGAGAAGCTACCACTGAAAAGCTTTATTCAGGTTGTAAAAACCGTTGTAGTTTCGATTGGAGCGGTAATTGTCATTTCAAACCTGATCGGAAAATCCCCTGTCGTCTTTTTCAGCGGGCTTGGTGCGTTTACTGCAGTTATCATACTGGTGTTCAAGGATTCAATCCTCGGTTTTGTTGCAGGGATTCAACTGAGTACGAACAATCTGGTTAAGGTTGGTGACTGGATCGAGATGCCCAAGTACAATGTCGATGGAGATGTTATCGATATTTCTCTCGTAACGGTATCTGTTCAGAACTGGGACAAAACTATCAGTACTGTTCCTGCCTACGCGCTTATTTCAGAGGGTTTCAAGAACTGGAGAGGAATGGACGAGTCGGGGGGGCGAAGGATAATCCGGTCGGTCAATATCGATATGAACAGTGTTCATTTTTGCGATGAGATGATGCTTGAAAAATTCAGGAAAGTACAATTGCTCCAGGATTATCTGAGGGCAAAAAATCTTGAAGTAAGCGAATACAATGAACGCCACGGTATCGATACTTCTTCACCGGTTAATGGACGGAGGCTTACAAACCTGGGTACTTTCAGGGCATATCTTGTTGCATATCTTCGCAACCACCCAAAGATCAATCCTGATATGACCTTTCTTATTCGTCATCTGCAGCCAACTGAAAACGGTATTCCTGTTCAGATCTACGTTTTCAGCAATGACCAGGTATGGGCAAATTACGAAGCTATCCAGGCCGACATTATGGATCATGTGCTGGCTATTCTGCCGTTTTTCGAACTCAGGGTTTTCCAAGTTCCTTCAGGTTCCGACATTGCCAGTGCAGGGGGGGCTTTGCAGGAGGCTTTTGCAGAAAGCATACGGCAGGAATTGGAAAATAAAGATCCGGAAAGCAAGAAGGAAATAAATCAGTAAGCAATTCCCGGCAGGCGCCGGGACAGCCGCGTTCGCATAACATTTTTTCGATACCGATCCTGACTCCCGACCCCGATTTCCGATTAGAGTTCTTTCGGGGTTCGTTGTCGGGATCGGAATCGGTATCGAGCCTTCGGAGTAAAACAGCAATAATGTATCAGCAAGCCCTATATACATCGTGAAAAATCCAGCCCCAGATTAAAAGGTGCCGATCCGATCCAGGACGCTGTATCGGGAGGAAAGGTATTGTCATAGAGGGTGTTGATATTCATGATTCCTGGCATCTTCGATGATTTTCTGGTGTAAAGGAATGTTGATTTGCGGTATACTTTCATACGGGTAAAAACCGGCTTCGTACAGTTCGTGGTTGATTCGCAAATTTCCCTCTCTGACAATGACTTTGTAGGCGACAACCAGCAGGGAGCCGTACATTTTCGATTCACGATGATAGGCTCCGATAAGGTGGACGATTTTTCCGTTCAATGATGTTTCTTCCTGCAACTCTCGCAGGCATCCCTCCTGTGGCGATTCTCCGGACTCCAAAAATCCTCCAGGCAAAGCCCATTCATTATATGCTGGATGGTGAGCCCTTCTGACAACAAGCAATTCACCAGAGAGATTTTCAGTATAGGCAACAGCTACAGGCAAAGGATTTTCGTAATGTATCCATGAACATGACGGACATGTTTTCCTTGTTCGGTATTCTATTTTCGCCGTTTTCAGCGGAGTGCCGCATACCGGGCAATAACTGTATACTTTCATAGTGGTTAGTCATGTCGATTGCAATGTGGTATTCACAGTGTAAACAATCACTTCTGGCGCCCGTCCGTTTCGCGCTGTTCTTTTGAGGGCACCTCGATTCATTTATTTCGCGCTTCAATTGCTTCGTTGAACGGTGCTCGAAATCCTCGTGTACTCTGTGTACACTCCGATTTCTGTGCTCCGTTCGCCTTGCACTTGAACCGCTCATGACAATAAATAAAGGTGCCGTTGATTCAAGCAAAGAAACTTTTTGTTTGCACAATTAATTCATATCAATCGATAATAATTTGGTAATCATGAACGTTTATACTTATGGCACTGCTTGAACCGGGGATGAAGGCGCCGCTTTTCGAGGCAACTGATCAGGACGGAAACGCCGTTAAGCTTCAGGATTATATCGGCAGTAAAGTTATCCTGTATTTCTATCCCAAAGACGATACCCCAGGGTGTACCAAAGAGGCTTGTGCATTTCGGGATAATTTCCCTAAGTTTAAAAATATAAATGTTGAAGTTCTTGGTGTCAGTATAGACAGTGAAAAGCGTCATAAAAAGTTTGCTGACAAGTATGAACTCCCGTTCAGGCTTGTCGCAGACGACCAGAAAAAAATCGTGCAGGATTACGGTGTGTGGGGGCTTAAGAAATTCATGGGCCGGGAGTATATGGGAACGAACAGGGTAACCTATCTTATTGCCGAGAACGGGATCATAGAACGTGTCTGGCCTAAAGTAAAGCCCGCGGAACACGCAACGGAACTGCTTGAATATTTGGAAAATACCAAGTAAATCATGGTAAACGAATTTGAGCAACTCACAGCAGGGGGGCTTCTCATGGCTTCGGCGGTCATGCTTGAGTCGAATTTCAAGAGGACTGTTTTGCTGATGTGTGAGCATAATGAGGAAGGCTCGCTGGGATTTATTTTGAATCGTCCCATGGAGATAAAGGTAAGCGAGGCCATTGCAGGATTTGATGACATTGACATTCCCCTGCATATGGGTGGACCGGTGCAAGTTGATACGATACATTATCTTCACAGCAGAGGAGATGTTGTTGATGGTGCCCACGAAGTTTTACCTGGAGTGTTCTGGGGGGGAGAACAGGAACAGCTCAGTTACCTTATAACGTCGGGTGTAGTTTCCCCTTCCGAAGTACGCTTTTACCTGGGTTACGCGGGTTGGGCGTCAGGTCAGCTTGAGGCTGAGTTCGAAGAAGGTTCATGGTACACGACGGAGGCTTCCAAAGAGATTATTTTCAGTGGTGAGTATGAGCGGATGTGGGCCAGGACTGTACGTTCCAAAGGAGGCGAGTACTATTTTGCCGCTAATTCCCCGGAACTTCCCGGCATGAATTAACTGTGGTTATCCTCCAAAGAAGGTAAGAAGGATAACTATCACCACATAAGAGAGTAATCCCCAGATGACCACCCTGGTTGCTTTCAGCTTTTTTTTAAACATGGAACGTTGTTCAGAATATTCGGGTTGTTGCTATGGTTGTAAAATTATATATATACCCCATGCTTTTCAAGCATTGTTCTTTGATTTTGGGGATGACAGGCTTTTGACAGGACAAGTGTGCGATCCGGTTGCACTCCGAGTTTCAGCATGGATGGACTCGTTAAAGAAGTCTATGCAATCATTAGATGCAGACGATCATTCGTATGCAATGGCTGCCTGATTAGCAAAAGTTAATTCAATCAGCCATCGTTCGATGATGGAGGTGCTTACTCTGAATTCATCGAATGGCATAACCCGCGCTTGAGCCATAGCTCGCGCAAGTAAGCTTCATTGGTTTTTTTTCCGGGAAAGCTGATGAATACCCTTCCGGGATAGTATTTCAAACTTTGTCGGTGGAGTCTTGGAATACGAATAAAAAACATCGAAGATGAGTGTGGTAGCTGTTTCAAGCAATGTTCTGGACGCGGGTTCGATTCCCGCCATCTCCACTCCCAGGATTTCCTAAACAATCCTTAAATGTCTGCAAACCCCTGTAAAATCAGGGGTTTCTGCTTTTCTATTATCTCGTGTAGACCAGAGATGTTTTTTGAAATCTACTCATTTTAGGTATATATAATGGTATCTCCTGTGGAAACCCTAAGGATCTGTCTTTGAAACATACCTAAAATATCGCTGGAGATACACCCATGGCACGTCAGGTGCTCCCGCTTACCGAAGCTAAGATCAAAACTTACAATTTCGGGTAATCAACGTACTGGATAGCTACAGCAGGGATTATCTCGGTTATGAAGTCGATACGTCAATCAACGGTCAACGAGTATGCCGTGTTCTAGAGCGAATCGCATGGCTGAAAGGCTTGCCGGAAATGATTACGGTAGACAATGATCCCAAATTTATCGGTAAAGCGCTTGATGTCTGGGCTCATCGCCATGGACTGAAACTGGTATTCAATCGTCCGGGTAAACCGGTTGATAATCGCTACATCGAAAGTTTCAACGGCAGGCTACGAGATGAGTGCCTGAATGTGAACTGGTTTCTGAGCCTGAAGTATGCGCGGGAGGTTATCGGAGAGTGGTGGGAGGATTACAATTCTATCCGTCCGCACAGTTCCGAAAGAATTTCTGGTTCAGCAAACAGAGTTTTGCCAAAAGGAAGTGGTTGGTTGATCGGGGGCATGTCCAAATAAAATTGAATCCCAATAACAGTGATTCACCAAAAGATGCCAGAAAGGAAATAATGCTAGCATCTAAAAGAATTTCCTTCACACGAACATCAAACATGTCTGGTGAAAGTCGAATCTTCCGAAGTCAGAAAAAGTTATACTCTTTGATCGTTTTCATATGGTAGTAAGAATAGAAAGGAAACGTCTCAGAAAAATACAGACAATACTGCATCATCAATAATACCGATTGTTTTGCAGGAATCACCAGGAATAGCCGTTCAGCTTTATCTCCTCACTGAAAATCTTTTCGATTAACCTACGCTGATTTTCAGTATAATCCTCCCTGTAATTCCCGGCACCTTTTCTTATACCTGATTTTGCATTTATTCCCAGATCTCCGTCAAATGGAATGCCAAGCATTGCAAATATTTCCCCCAATTGATTATTGAGCGAGTCATATTTCACCACCTTATCAACAAGCACATTACCCGACCGATCAGTATAAAGTGGATAATTCAAACAAAAAACTCCTAATTTCAGGTATTGATCGAAAGTAAGATTCTTATAAAGAACGTGCTTCAAAAGCCAAAAATGTGATATAGTTTTGTCCCAAGGATTTCTATCAACACAAAACTTATAATATGAGTCCCATATAGTCTTGGGGATTCTGTCCCTTACATACATGGCTGGCATATGGTTATAAAACTTTTGCCCATTTATAAAGCTCTTTATAGCAAAAAACTTTTCCCAAAAGCCAAAACCACTTTTAAATGCAAAGACAGGCAGTGGATTCCAAACACCTTTGAAGTTCCTGGCCAAATGGGGTTCGACATGTGGCTCTATTGGCGTCACAATATCATTGGAATCACAGAACTGTGAAAGAAAAACTTCAATACTTGTTCCTGCAGTCTTCATTGTTTTTATAAATATGAACCTGTACTTATGGCATATGATCATATATTCCTCTTCTGTAGAATTAAAGCTTATATAATTACGACACAGACATCTAATGAACGGTTGGCCTCGACAACCGAACCAGATGTTATAATTTTGGGAACATCATTCTGTCTATTCAAATAAAAAGATATCATTTGTACCACTCCGTATCAACACCTCTATCATACTAATCATAAGCCCTAATATGTACAATTTACGTATCTTTTCCATAATGCTATGCCTTGAGCAGTGCGCATCCTTTCCAAACTCAAAGCGGTAATCTGGCTATGGCGAATCCTGAGCATTTGAAGATCCTCAAGAAAGGGGTGGAGGTCTGGAATCGGTGGCGGGAGGAGGAGCCTGGGGTTTTGCCTGATCTAAGAGGTGCCTATCTCATAGGAGCTGATCTAAGCGAACTTAATTTAAGTGAAGCCAGTCTGAGTGAAGCCTATCTCTATAGAACCGATCTCAGTGTGACCGATCTTAATAGAACCGATCTCCGTGAAGCTGATCTCCGCAAAGCAGATCTCATGGGTGCCGATCTTCATAAAGCTGATCTAAGTGAAGCCAATCTAAGTGAAGCAAATCTCAGTGTGGCTGATTTTAGTGAAAGCAAACTCCGTGATACAGATATCCGTAAAGCCTATCTCCACAGAGCAGATCTCATGGGTGCCGATCTTCATAAAGCTGATCTAAGTGAAGCCAATCTAAGTGAAGCAAATCTCAGTGTGACCAATCTTAGTGAAAGCAAACTCCGTGAGACCAATCTCATTGGAGCTGATTTTAGAAATGCTGTATGTAGACTAACAGTTTTTGCAAATGTTGATCTATGTGAAACCAAAAATCTTGATACCATTCATCATTCTGGACCATCAACTATTGGTATCGACACACTATATAAATCCAAAGGAAACATCTCGGAGGTATTCCTTCGAGGTTGTGGTGTTCCAGATCAGATGATCGAGTACGCAAAGTCGCTGACAGGTTCACCGATACAATACTATTCCTGCTTTATAAGTTACAGTAACAAAGACGAGGAGTTTGCGAAGCGAGTGCATAACGATTTGCAGGCTGCCGGTGTTAGGTGTTGGTTTGCACCGCACGACATTCAAGCAGGCAAAAAAATTCACCATCAAATCGACGATGCGATAAGGGTTTATGATAAGTTGTTGCTGATCCTCTCACACAACAGTATGAGTAGCAACTGGGTTGGTAGTGAGATCATCAGGGCTAAAAAGAAGGAAGATCGCCAAGGTTCTCAGATGCTTTTTCCGGTGAGCATAGTGCCTTATGACAAGATCACAGACTGGGAGTTTTTTGACTCTGATACAGGCAGGGATTTGGCACGTGAAATCAGGGAGTACTTCATACCGGATTTCTCTCTTTGGAAGAAGGATCACGATACGTATTCGATGGCATTCGAACGCCTGCTGCGGGATTTGAAGGCGGAGTCTGGTTAAGCTTTATACTGGCGATCTATTGCGCCTGGACCAGTTCGGACTTCTGTATTTACGGAAGGTTGGAAGGGGGCTTGGAATATGCCCGGTTGAGCGGCGGGGGTTTTGGGTTTCTGGCTGTTTGAGGGGAATTTGAGAGCAAAAATGTCGTTGTTGCTGGTTGCTGTTTGATCAACGTTTCCTAATCTCTTTTCTTAGGCTTATAAAGCACGCTGTATTCCGCCGTGCTTTACTTTCTTCATATAATCAGGTTCGGGAAAAGATTCTTTGTTGGTAAAAATCAGCTTTTCAATCGCATTAATTGTTTTTTTTACTTTGGATGTTCTAAATAATAAAAATCGCTTACGATTTATATATAATTTTAATATTGGTAAAAAAGCATCGCGAACAAAACACAATATATGATTGGCCTCATGATTTAGACTGTCAAGAATATCCCAATAAGTATTTAAGATATCTTTCCGCCTATATGAATCTAACGACAAAAAACCATTCATGCTTTTTAGGTTGATTTTTACAAACTCATTCAAATGAAATCTATTCTCCTCTGATTCGTTAAGATATAAGAGTGTATCGAACACCTGAACCAACTTGATGTCGTCATATCCCACAAGAACCTTAAAGTCATTGGGCAGATGTGAAAAAGGCTTGCTTTTCGTTTTCAAAATATCAAATTCATCTGCCAAAAGAGTCTTTTCTAGCAGTTCGTCATCTCCACTTATTATTTTTTTAGTTGCTTCAATATGGGGAATAATCGTGTGCTTTTTAACTATCAAGGTTGATAACAGGATTGTATATGCTGTATCCAACATATAGTGAGCAGCATAAATTCTTTGTTTCTGTTCTTTTACATGTCTGGATAAAGCATTTATGGTGATTATAGCAACGGAAGCCCCAAGAGTTGCTAGAAATGGAAGTAAAAGGTTTTCTTGCAGTAAAAACATCATTTTGTCGCACGGAATATCAATTATTATTTTTGTTACTTGTTTTTGAATATAGGAGATAAATTATCATTTTATTTGCCCCGTCCTCCAAATCACCCAAGTCACCATGCCCTGTGTCC
>RAZP01000073.1 GCA_004028745.1 Prosthecochloris sp. | reverse complement strand
TCATGCGAGGCCACGACAATGCCGGGCAGCGTTTTCCGGGCCGATCCGAATGCCGCCTGGATAAAAAAGCGGAAACTGAACCGGAAGTAGCTGTATACGACCGCGACGAGTCCGACACCCGTCCACAGCAGCCGGTTGACAAGAAATACCCCGTCGACCGGAAGGAAACCCGTATTTTTCTCGGCTACCGTCATACCGTCGACGATTTCCTTGGTATAGACAAAGCCGAAAGGATCGCCGATCATGATAGCGGTAATGTAGGGCGAGTTGCCGCTCACCACCGATGCCACGAGGAAGACCAGTACGAAAAAGAAAATACCGATGTATGAGGCCGCCATGTTGCGGAACTGGACCACACAGAAGTAGCTGACCGCTGTCAGCAGAAAGATATTGGTCAGCCCGAAAAGAGCATAGCCGTGCAGCAACTGCAACCAGGGTACGGAACCGAACTTGTAGCCTGGACCCAGGCCGAGATACGGCATGATGACCATGCCGGCGACATAACCGACGACAAGCAGCAGATTGATACAGTACGCCGCGAGAAACTTCCCGAGGAAAAACCGTTTCTCGTCTATCGGAAAAGCGTAGATGAACGACGCGGTCCGCTGCTCGATATCCCGGTAGAGCGACATGCCGGTTATCATCGCGATGATGATCATGAGGAGCAACCCCCCTACCGACAGACACATGTAGAAAATTCCCGCACCGTTGATCAGGGCCTGGTCGTGCACGTAGAAATCGTAAACGCCGACAGCATACCATATACCCTGGAACATCATCATCACAAGCATGAGCCAGGTCAACGGGCTTGCGAAGCGGGTACGAAGTTCGAAAGAAAATATTTCTTTTATCATGATGGTTTGTTACTCCTGTTATTTTGCCGTCATTCCGGCTCCCTGTCGTCGCGTGAAAGGATCTGAAAGTACGCGTCCTCCAGTGAAGACGCTTCCACCTGAAACCCGTTCCCCGGACAGGCCCCGGCATCGACCGTAACCTGCAGCTTGCCGAAGTTTCTTTCGAAGTCATAGTCGATACGATCGACCAGATCAGCGGAAACGGGATCAGCGTGCGGGAAATTTGTATCCATAGCTAAACATTTACTTTTGCTTCCACTGTCTCAAACATCTTTCTGATCCTTTCTTCAAGCATTGTCTGTTCTTTCAGGTAATTGTAAAAATCCCTGAAAACAAGCGGCTTTCCGCTTTGCATCCTGAACCAGTCTTTGACATGCCGGAGCAGTTCTTCATGTCCGATACTTTTTGAAAGATGATAGAGCGCGAGCACCCCCTTGTTTTCTTCCAGATAGTCTATGCCGTCGGCATAGAGCAACGGCGGCTCCTGGTTAGGCTCACCGCCACGGTCTTTCTTGTACTTTCTCCGCTTTTTTTCAAGAATGATATCGACCTGCTCCTGACCGTATTTCTTTTCCACAAGCTGCAGCGACAGCGCCTCAGGCAGTGCTTTCCATAACATTTCCACTCCCTGCACATTGGGCAGGAAACCGTTCTCGAATACCCATTGGCGAAACAGCTCCCTTGCAACAGAAAACTGAATAAAGCTGACAACATCTTCCTTGCTCCTGTCTCCATACCACCCCTCTTTCTCGGAAATCGCAATGGTGTTGGCAAACGCATAGGAAGGGTCCTGGTAAAAAGGTATCTCGGCTACCCTGAGCTGCCGGTAGGGATAGGCCCCCAGATACTCCTCCAGATACAGCAGTCCGTCTTCGACAGCTTGACGGTAATGATCGAGGTTATAGTCGTCCCCGGCAGCATAGAGCAGTGATACCTCCGTCCCTGCAATTTCCGCCTTCTGTTCGGCATAATTCGCGGAGCCGACATACCAGAGCAAAGGTGAACGCTTCTCCAGCTCATATACGAAATAGCTGCGGCCGTTCTCCTGCCAGTTTTTCACCTGCCTGCCGGGAGCGAACGCCGTTTGCTGAAGCGGCGTACTGACAGTTATCGTTCCCTGCACCAGGGAAGCATCCTGCGCGAAATAGTTTTCACCAAGGGCAGCAGTATCGTCAACCGGTGCCATGCGTGAGTCAATCATTTCCAGCCCATGCGCCTTGCGCTCCTTGTTTTCAAGGAGCTCACGATCCGAATCATAGCCGATAACCAGAACGGGACGCTCCATAAACAAACCGTTATAGGCCAGATCGGCCCGAGGGTCCCCTTGGGCCAATCCCCGGTACGCTGTTCTTGCTTCAATGAACAGCGGGAGCACATCCCCCGGAGCCATTGCTTCAGGAAGCCTGTAGACCTCCATTCCCAGGATTTTGTCCTCCTCTTGTTTTTCAAGAGCGCGGCCGTCGATCTGTATGGTTCTGATTTCTGTGAAATAATCCGCGTTGATGTAGAGTGTGCTGATTTTCTCACCGGAAGGATTAACCAGTTCCAGTGTTGCCCGATACTCGGCAGTCTGCTCAAGGGGAAAAAGGTCAAGCTGCAGATCTACAGCAGTGATACCGGGCTGAGCTGAAGCCTGTATCCCGCGATACCGTTTTTCATATTCAGCCGCCTCCCTGTCCTCCTGCTCGCTGGAGACGTAGTTGCGAGTCCCGTTGACCTCGGCCACAAGAAATGCTTGCAGGGAAAGAAAAAGAGCAAAACACACAACCGCCGCCAGAGCGCCGCTCCAGCCCAGCTCCTTGTACGGAGAAAACAGCCGTTTTAAAAAACCCTTTTCCGTGCCGCGGTTCCACAACTGGATGCCGATCAAAAGAAACGATGCGGCAAGAGGAAGCCACATAAGAAAATGCCAGAAAGAGGAAGTCGCCCAGACACCGTAACGGTTCATCTCCGAGAAATCGTCGATTCCCGGTACCTGCGCATAGCCGAATCGCGACTGCTCAAAAAGATTCAGCTCGAACGAAATGATAATGAAGATGAAATACCCCACGCTCAGCACATGGGTGAAATAACGGTTCCCGGTCAAACCGGCAAGCAGAAAGACACAGGCAATGAAAAGAACATAGGTCATCCATCCCATCTTGAAACCCAGGAGATCATCCACATAAAGCATCCAGTCAATCGCGAAAAATCCCTGGCCGACCTGCGCTGCCAATCCGCAAAGAAATATTGTGAAGGAGATCATCAATGCAACCCCGCACATGGCAACAAACCTGGAAAGCAGGCTGACCCAGGAAGGCATGGGAACCGAGTCGGTAATCTGCCAGATGCCGATAGTCCTGTCCTTGAAAAAAAGCTCTCCCGACCAGATCATGAGCAAAATGATTACCAGAAAGCCGGTATGCAGACGGGTCAGGGTCATTCCTGATGTCAACGGCACCTGGGAACCGATATAGTACACCGGATTCCACAGGATCATATAAAGAAAAAACATGATCGCGATCACCATGAGAATGACTTTGAAGGACACTGGCCGCACGACATTTCTAAACTCGAGCAGTGACAAGCGCCACACTTTCCGAAAGTATTCCGGAAGCGTAAAGGTCTTCTGGGCTTCCGGCACCTCGATGTGCCTGAACGATCCGGGATGCGAAGCCTGGCCGGGAAAAAGCATTCTTTTTCCCTTCCCCCCCAGGGCACTGTTGATAAAGAATTTGAAACTGAAACGGAAATAACTCAGGACCACCGCAACAAGGCCGAGCCCGGTCCAGAGCAACCTGTTGGCGAGAAACACTGCATCGACGGGAAGAAACGCACTGTTTTTTTCCGTTACCGCCATGGCGTCGACCACCTCTTTTGTATAGACGAAGCCAAACGGATCGGCTATCATGATCGCGTTGATGTACGGCGAATTATGACTGAGCCCCTCGCAGACAGCAAAGATCAGCACAAGCACAAAGATACCGATATACGATGCCGCCATGTTTCGAAAAAACACCAGGCAGAAATAGCTGAGACTTGTGAGAACAAAGATATTTGGAACGCCAAAGAGAACGTAACCGTGAAGAAGCTGCCGCCAGGGTACAGGACCGAACTTGTCAGCCGGCCATATACCGAGGTACGGCATGATCACCATACCGAGAACATACGCCACAATAAGCAGCAGATTGATGACATACGCTCCGAGAAATCTGCCCAGAAAAAACTGTTTTTCATCCACCGGAAGAGAATACAGGGACTGCGCCGTTCTCTGCTCGATGTCTCTGTACAGCGTTGTCCCGGTAATCATCGCAATAATGATCATCAGAATTATGCCGCCGCCTGTCAAACAGATGTAAAACACACCCGCAGCATTCATCCATGTCTGGTCGTGCACATAGAAATCGTACGTGCCGAGAGAATACCATACCCCCTGGAACACCATCATCAGGAGAATGAGCCAGATGAGCGGGTTGGCGAACCGGTACTGTATTTCAAAAGGAAGTATTTTTGTCAGCATGATTGTTATTCCGTTTCACAAACGATATACTTGAGGGCATCTCTATAAATTGTCGTGAGCGGTCTGAGTACGAGGCCTGCCTGGCGTGCGCTGGCAGACAGGCGGACGGAAATCAGGATGCACAACAAATTAATAGAGGTGCCTTTGATTTTCGACTACCCTTCATTACGTGCCAATATCTGAAAGTACGCGTCCTCCAGTGAAGACGCTTTCGCCTCAAACCCGTCCCCCGGACAGGCTTCGGCATCGACCGTAACCTGCAGTTTGCCAAGATGAAAATGACTTGCAATAACCTTGAACTCCTTGCTGTACCGCTCCAGCTCGGGCTTCGCGATCTCCTTTATCCACAGCCTGTCTTTCAGGTTACGCTCCACCTCGGCCGGAGACCCCTCGAGCAGCACCCTGCCGTTGCCCATGATCGCCATGTCACTGCAAAGCGTGCTGACATCTTCCACAATATGGGTGGAAAGAATCACGACCGTGTTTTCTCCTATTTCGGAAAGCAGATTGTAGAAACGATTACGCTCACGAGGATCGAGGCCGGCTGTCGGTTCGTCGACGATGATGAGGCGCGGCTCGCCAAGAAGAGCCTGGGCGATCCCGAAACGCTGTTTCATGCCGCCTGAATAACTTCCCAGCTTCTTTGCACGGTCTTCCCAGAGGTTTACTTTCTTCAAGAGGGCATGAACCTGTTCCTTACGCTGTGACGTTTTGGCAATCCCTTTCAGATCGGCAATATGCATCAGAAGCTCTTCAGCCGTGATGGCAGGATAGACGCCAAATTCCTGGGGAAGATAACCCAGGACCTTCCTCAACGCCTGAGGGTCCTTGGCAACATCGATGCCGTCAAACACCACCGAACCGCTGTCGGCATCCTGCAGCGTGGCGACAATTCTCATCAGCGTAGACTTTCCCGCCCCGTTTTCCCCCAGAAGGCCGAACATGCCCTTGCCGATTGTCAAGCTCACATCCTGCAGGGCTTTTACTCCATTCGGATAAGTTTTCGAAAGGTTGTTAATCTCCAGTTTCATCATATCATTGTTTAGAATTCAAAAAAACATCTGTTGACCGGACCGGCAGGAAATCATGCAGAGTCCACACCTGCATGTGGCGGCTCCTACCAGTAGGCTTCCACGCCTATACCCAGACGGCGCGGGGTATTGACGTTTCCGGCACGCCCGGGCATACCACCGACGTATGGAGCAATGTTCGTCACATATGTTTCATAAAAATCATCGAGCAGATTGGTGCCCCAGACATAGACTGACCAGTTGCCTCTACGATAACCTACCTTGGCATCGAGAACATTTCTGGTTGACAGTCTGGTGACTTCCTCGTCAACGAGCACGCTGTAGGTCTCATCAACCCACCGGTATGTACCACCCGCAAAGAATCCGCTGCTGTGGTTGTAGTTCGCACCGACAGCAACGGTCCATTCCGGTGAAAATGGTAACGGCTCACCGGCGAGCTCCTGACCATACAGCTCGAAATCCTTGAACTCGGAATGGGTATAGCCGAGCGCGAGAAAGGTTTCGAGGGCATCGGTCATTTCAGCCCTGGCCTCAACCTCGAATCCCTTGATTTCGGTCTTTCCTGCATTGGCTTTCAGCTCATCGAGACCAAGCAACCCGCCGGGAATCAGATAGGGCACCTGCATATCCTGCCAGTCGATAAAAAAGAGATTACCGTTGAGCGTCAGCCGGTCATCGAGAAGAACAGAGCGGAAAAACAGCTCATAGGTATGAGCGACCTCTTCATCGAATGGCTCGACCTGTTGCGCAAACACGGCAACAGCAATGCCGCCGGACCGGTATCCCTTTGCATATTTCGCACCGGCGCTGACATTTTCGTTGAACTTCACCGTCAGACTTGCAGAGGGCAGGAACTGCTCAAAGTCGACTTCAGAGGAAAATTCATCAAATATCGGCCCCATCCCCTGATCCAAGAAAAAATAGGTGTCGTTTTTCCAGTTCTCGGTGTTGTACCGCAAACCTGCGTTGAGTGTGAGAACATCACTGATATCGTAGTCAATGTTTGCATAGAGAGCGGCAACTCGAGACCTATAGGTGTAATCAAAAATGGTTGTAAATGGCCCCATACCAAAATCCCCGAAAGCATCAACGTACTGTAAAACCTTGCCTTTCGAGTAATACCCCCCTATAAGTCCGCGGACCCTGTCACTCTCATAATGCAGTCGAAGATCCTGACTGAACAGATATTCATCTATGTTTATGTTGCCCACGGTTCTATCCACAGGCTGATAATCACCATCAAACGTGTAGTCTAATAAAAGGTCGCTATAACCTGTCACGGCCGCGATCCTCCAGTTGTCATCGAGACGGAAATCCGACTCCAGAGCTGTAAACCAGGCTTCTGCCGGACTATGAGGGGGCCTGTTTTCAACATTCAACCGATCCTCAAGCTTATACTCACCATATTCAGCAGCCCTTGCCTGCACCCTGGTGTCGCTATCGAGATAGATGCCTGTAAGATTGAACGTGATATCATCATTGCCGAGAGGCTGGTAGAGGAACTGCAGGCGTGCTGCTTTGTCATCGATCTTTGCAATGTCGTCTGCACCGGTTATCGGGTTCACGATGCCTCCATCGCTGTTACGTGTCTCGAGCGCTACCCTTCCCGAGAGCATATTTTCTTTGATTGGAAAATTCTGATAGGCAGCAAGATTCCACGTATCGAGCTCTCCATATTCAGCACGGAACCCGCCTTCAAAGCTATAATCAGGCCGGTTGTAGTTAAAAAATATAGCACCGGCAAGAGAATTCGCTCCCTGCAGGGTGGACTGCGGGCCTCGGAGCACCTCGACAGCGTTCACATCCCAGGTGGAAAGCTTTAAATACTCACTCACTATTCCCCCCAGGACAACCTGATTGACATACAAGGAGGCAGTCTGATTCGGAGCCCCGTAAGCTGATTTCAACGATGTCTGATTGATACCGCGTATACTGAACGCGCCGCCCATTAGCGCCAATCCTTCACTGTTCACATTGGCAACCCTGTTGAGAACATCATCCAGAGTAGCAATAGGCTCATCCTTTATCCTTTCCTTACCGACCACCGCCGTACTTGTCGGGAGCTCCTGAACATCGCGCCCCACCTTGTCGCCGACCACCTCGATGTCTTTCATAAAGTGCTGCGGTGTATTTACAGGCGCTTCAGCCACCATACCGGCGGCGGAATCGGCTTGTGCGGTGGTGTCCGCCACTTCGTTTTCCGCCCGAACAGTCCCTGAAAGCGCAACCTGCGCAATCAAGCCGCATACCAATCCTTTTTTTACAACAGTTATGAACATCTTGAAAACTCATTTTAGGTTAGGTTGCTGTTTGAACATAGAAATCAGGTTTCGTCCCTTCACCCGTGAGCCCTTCGGCAAAACTGACGAAGCGGAGAGACCATCACTACCGGCCGAATACTCAACGGGCTTTACCAGGTGGCTTCCATGCCGATACCCAGACGCCGCGGCGTGCTGACGCTTCCAGCGCGCCCGGGCATACCGATGTAACCTATTATATTCGTCATATTCAGTTCATAAAAATCGTCGAGCAGATTGGTGCCCCAGACATAAACGGACCAGTTGTCTTTACGGTATCCGGCCTTTGCATCGAGAACGTGTCTTGTGGAAAGCCTGGTCACTTCCTCGTCATTGAGCACACTATAGCTCTCGTCAACCCACCGGAACGTACCTCCGGCGAAGAGTCCGCTGCTGTGGTTGTAATTTGCCCCGACGGCAACGGTCCATTCCGGAGCGTTCGGAAGAGGCCTGCCGGAGAGATCTTCACCGTAAAGTTTAAAATCCTTGAATTCGGAATGGGAATATCCAAGCGCAAGAAAGGTTTCGAGGGCATCGGTCGCTGCGGCTCTCGCTTCAACCTCGAATCCCTTGATCTCGGTCTTTCCTGCATTGGCAGTCAATTCGTCGAAACCGGGAAAGCCGCCCGCCGGAAGATAAGGCACCTGCATATCCTGCCAGTCGATGTAAAAGACATTGGCGTTGAGCGTCAGCCGGTCATCCAGAAGAACGGAGCGGAAAAACAGCTCATAGGTGTTGGCAATCTCTTCATCGTACTCTTCGACAACCTGTAAAAACGGCGCCACGGCGATTCCGCCTGACCGGTATCCCTTGGCATATTTCAGCCCCGCGCTGACGTCGTCGGTAAACTTCACGGTAAGGCTTGCCGAAGGCAGAAGCTGGTTATAATCAGCTTCAGCGTCTACGGTACTATCATTATCTTGAGGGGGACCTGACGGATCGAATGGTGGCGGGCCGAAATAGTAAAAATAGCTGTTGTTTTTCCGGTTTTCGGTGTTGTACCGCAAACCTGCGTTCAGCGTAAAATTATCAGAAATGTCATAGTCGGCATTTGCATAGAGCGCCGCAACGGTTACCTTCTCACCAAGATCAAATACCGATGAGAACATACCGTCAACATCATAGATTGTACGAACATCGGCTTTCGAGTAATACCCGCCCAAAATACCCCGAAACCTGTCCCCCTCATAATGCAGCCGCAGATCCTGACTGAATTGACTTTCATCAAAATCGGCGTCGATCCAGAGCAGATCGGGCGCCATTTGATCACCGTCATATTTATAACCGGCGATTTTGAGATCGGAATAGCCTGTGACGGCCGCGACCCTCCAGTTATCGTCGAGACGGACATCGGATTCCAGGGATACAAACCAGTCTTTCTGGGGGACATAACCGGGCCAGGTCTCTTCATTCAATCTGTCTTCAAGCTTGTACATGCCGAATTCCATCGCCCTGGACTGGGTGTTGGTTTCCGAATCGAGATAGATCCCTGTGAGATTGAAGGAGATATCCTCGTTGCCAAAGGGCTGGTAAAGCAGTTGCAGGCGGGCTGTTTTTTCATCAATCGATGCGATGTCGTCTGCACCGGTTATCGGATTGACGATGCCTCCATCGCTGTTGCGGGTCTCGAGGGTGATCCTTGCTGCAAGCACATCCTCTTCAATGGGGACATTCTGATAGAGCGCGAGATTCCACGTATCGAGCTCTCCATATTCAGCACGGAACCTGCCGTCAAAGGTAAAATCGGGACGGTTGTAGTTGAAGAATACCGCACCGGCCAGGGAATTCTTTCCCTGCAGCGTGGACTGCGGTCCCCGGAGCACTTCGACAGAGCGGACATCCCAGGTCGACGGCCTCATGTATTGGCTCAGCAATCCACCCAACGCCACCTGATTGAGATACACCGTGGAAAGCAAATTCGTCGCATCGAAAGATGCAAATATACTCCCCTGATTGATACCGCGAATACTGAACAAACCGCCCATAGCCCCCATTCCTTCGCTGTTCACGTTGGCCACCCTGTTGAGCACATCGTCGAGGGTTGCAATCGGCTCGTCTTCCATGCGAGCCTCATCAACCACTGAAGTACTGGTAGGAAGATCCTGAATATCACGGCCCACCTTGTCGCCGACCACCTCGATGTCTTTCATAAAGTGCTGCGGTGTATTTACAGGCGCTTCAGCCACCACACCGGCCGTGGAATCGCCTTGTGCGGTGGTGTCCGCCACTTCGGTCTCCGCCCGCACAGTCCCTGCAAGCGCAACCTGCGCAATCAGGCAGCACGCAAATCCTTTTTTTACTACAGTTATGAACATCTTAAATACTTCTTTTATGGGCACCTCTATTAATTTGCTGCGCACCATGATTACTTCGTTGATCGGTGCTCAAAATCCTCATGTACCCTGTGTACACTCCGGTATCTCTGGCTCCGTTCGCCTCGTACTCAAGGCGCTCGCGACAATTTATAGAGGTGCCCTTGTTAGATTGCTGTTTGATTAACGAGAAACTTCATATTCCCGAGCGAGTTCGGGTCACAACACGCATTCCAGATAGCACCTGTCCTCCCTTGTCACTTTTTCTTTCTTGCAATATCCATCTCCATCGGCATCATCGGCGTTTCCACCGTTATGCTTTCAACAGACGCAAAGCCTACCCGGCGCATGGCGCCGGCAATTTCCCCCTTACGAAAAACCTGATTGAAACCCGTAAGCGCATAACTCAAATTTTCCAGAACATAGAAATCAGGTTTCGTTCCTTCACCCGTGAGCCCTTCGGCAAAACTGACGAACACTCCACCCGGCACGAGAGCATCATGAATCTTCCTCATCAGCCGATCCAGATCCGAACGGGCGAAATTCAGCGTTGCGCTCGCCCAGACCAAATCGTATCCTTCGCCGATGGAATCGGTCAGGTAATCGCCGCTTTTAACGGAAATCCTGTCACGCATGCCATATTCGGCTATGAACTCCTCAGCCACGCGAAGCACTCCCGGCCGATCGAACACAACCCCTTTCATGGACTCACTTTCAGAAACGATACCGATACAGTGCAAACCGGGTCCACCCCCGAGATCGAGCATTTTGTTGAACGATGAAAATCCCTCGATACCGGAAACGATTCCCGCAATGTTCTGCATCATGTTTCCACGATGGTAGTTGCCCACTGTACGAGCATAATCGATCCAGATCTCTTCATTACCGAAACTGGAATTATCGGCAAACGGCCCGTCCTGCACGAGCCGGGTCATATCGGACACCACACCGGCAGACATGCGATGCATCAAAAGCAGCATCTTGCCGATATAATTCCGGCTTCCGCTGTTGAGCAACTCGTCTGCACATTGCACGTTACAGTACTGTCCCCCCTTCTTTTCCAGCAACTCCACGGCAGTCAGACTATCGAGCAGCACCTCTGTATTTACCGGATGACTTTGCAACGTGGCGGCAAGCTCCTCGCTTGACAGAGGAGACGAAAGATGATCGAAAACACGTAATTCAAGAGCGGTCAACAGTGCCTGTGCCTGCATCCGGCCACTGAAAAGCCTGTAGACATAGCGATGCTTTTCAATCCAACTATTTGACTTTTTTTCCATATACCCCTCTTCTATTAATGAACATCATACATTCCATGCCCTTACATGCGCACCGAAGTAGTCACACCCACTGTACGCGGCTCACCAACCGTGAACACGCCAAAAGACTTATCGGTAAAGTATTCCTTGTCCAGCAGGTTGTTGCCATAGAGATACACATCCCATCTGTCGGCTTCATACCCTATTTTTGCATGAACCAGCCCGAACGGGTCGCGCTTGACGGTGTTGGCATCGTCATAGTAGGTTGTACCGTACCCTTCCACATCCATCCTGGCAAACAATCCGGAACCATGACGGTACTGAACGCTGAGATTCGCTGTCCAGTCAGGGCTCAGAACCGGTACGTTGCCGGTAAACGAACCGTAATCATCGAATTCAGCATCGAGCAGCCCCACGGCCGCACCGATATCGAGCCCCTGCAACAGCCTTGCCCTGGCTTCGACCTCTATACCCTGACTGTGCGCTTTTGCCGCATTCGATGCCACATAAATTCCCGGAGTCGGCTGGTTCCAGACCTGCATGTCCTCGATATCGATATAAAACAGTGTAGCGTTCAGAAGAAACCTGCCGTCACACCATGAGGTTTTAGCACCGATTTCATAATTCAACGAGGTCTGCTCATCAAATTTGGCCGTCCCCCTGTCATCCCCCCATGCATTCATCCCACCTGCCAGATACCCTTTTGCTACACTGCCATACAGCATGACATGCTCATTCAGACTCCAGGAAAGCGCCCCTTTGGGCAACAATGCATCCCAGTCATCTCCGAGATCCCATGCCACCGGCACAGCAACCCCTGTAAAAGGATCTATCGGAAGCTGTCCACCGGTATCGGTACGCGTCACCTCACGCCGGTACTCCAGTTCCTTGTGTATTGTTTCGTAGCGCAAACCGGCTGTAAAGTCGAGGGTGGATACAAGCGGAAACGTTACCTGCCCAAAAACCGCCATAGTCTCCTCGCTCCGATCACCCGGCCAGTCGTACTTGATGTTGTACCCGAAAAATCCCTCGGTATCGTATGTGGATGAGAACTCCTCGTAATCAGTATCTTCCGTGGAATAGTAGATTCCACCCATCCACTGTACACCGCCGGCATCGTCCGGAGATTGAATTCGCAGCTCCTGACTCAGGGCATTGGTTTTCGACTTATCTGCCATGCTGTAAAGCCCTCCGCCCGGCGTAAAACTCCTGTCCTGAAGCAAATCGTTATCCCTGTCCCAGTATGTCGTTACGGAGTGTAACGCAAAGCCTTCTCCCTCGTAGCGCATATTCAGGGCCGCACTGTACAGATCGCTGTCATCCCTGTCTCCGGGATCTCTGTAATCATGATATCTGACCGGTCCAGGAGCAATGGTCGCATCAGCACCTTTATCCTGCAAATCCATCCCGGCATGAAAATTCACTTCAACACTCTCCGCCGGAAGCCACCGGAGCACCCCCTTGAGGGAAGTAACATTTCCGGAATTAAAATAGTCCTGATCCGGGTGATCGTTTTTCATATACCCCCTGAAATCGTCATATTTGCCGGAAATCCCGAAAAACAGTTGATCCCCTACAACCGGTCCGCTGACAAACCCTTTCATGCCATAGGTCTCGTGCTCTCCCGCCCATGCACTGACCTTTCCTTCCCAATCATTACCCGGTTTCCGGGTAATGACGTTAATCACTCCGCCAATGGCGTTTTTACCGTACAGCGTACCCTGCGGACCGCGAAGCACTTCGATTCGCTCGACATTCAGAAGCTCCATGTCAAAATTCCTGACGTGATCATGAGGAACACCGTCCACATAGATCACCACCGGGTTTTTCCGGGTAAACATACTGGGACCGATACCCCGGATACTGACCCCGTCAAACCCTCCCAGCCCCTGGCTGACAGACAGATTCGGGACCATATCGATAACGCCGGCGATGGTTTCAACTCCGGCATCCTCCAGCTCGGTTTCCGTGAACGCCGTAATTGCCTCCGGAATCTCCTGCACATTTTCCTCGCGCTTTTGTGCCGTCACGGTGATGGGTTTGGCCTGGTACATATGTATGTTCTCAGCATTCGTTTTCGGCTCGGCATTTTCAGCAAACAGGCTAGCCGAATGCAGCAGCAAAAGGAAAAAACTCAATGCTGCTGCCAGCAAACCTGTGTATATTTTTCTAAATGACATAGGTACTCCCTTTGTTTAGCAAAACAACCCTTATCCAGCAGGATATTGACAGCCTAACGGAAGCAATCTGGGCATAAATAATACACCTTATTTTTACTTTGTTTAAATAAACAAACAAAAAGAACCCCTCAAGACCTTTGCAGCAAAAACAAAGGTATGCGGAAAAACCCGGAGCTAGGCTCTTCTTCTATGAACTACTCGACATCTTTTACTTTTTTTGCCGACAGCAACTGGACCGGGAAAGCAATATCCTCGTCCGGCTGTGGTGTGGTAAATTCTCCAAAACCCACCCCATTCAAAGCCTCCTTCAATGTTTCTACAGGCAGCATGTAAGTAGGATACCCTTTGGACCGGGTCATCAGCTCAGCAATGGCAAGCGTCAGACAGCTTTCTTTATTCGCACACGACGACGATATGTGGCTCGAAATAAACAATCCGCCCGGCTTCATGGAGTTGTTTACCTTTTTCAGAAACGTCAACAAGCTCCTGTCTGCCCTACACTCATATAAAAAGCGAGAAATGAAAAACACATCGTAACAACTGCCAAAAGAACCGGCTCCGGCACTATCGAAATCATGATAGGTAATGCGATTGAAGTTTTCCTCTTCATGTTTCAGCTCTTTTGCCAGAGCACATATTTCCGGTAAATCATAAACGTGCGAATGAAGACCGGCGTTTTCCTGCAAGAGCGCAAAAGAGTAGTAACCCGTACTTCCCGCAAAGTCACACATTTTTGCAGCCTCACCAAAGCCGGGGGTGCCCTTCACGAACGAAACGACTGCCTGTATCTCCCCTGCTTTTGCACCCTGCTCCATTGCCAGCACAGTTTGCTCGGACATCCACATTTTGTTATCAAATGGTTTGATGTTACCTCTCAGGGCTTGTGTCAAATCATCAAAAGGACCAGTACCTCCGGAAAACATTTTTACAGCCCTTAACTGGTTTACAATGGAGCGCTCCACCAAATATTCTTCAGATAGAGTTGTAAGACTGTAACAGCTATCCTGTTTTTTCATAAAATCAATAGCCACCAAAACTCGTAACAGGGCATCTGTAACGTGCACATTGATATTCAGTTCTTTTGCAACTTCCTCTAAAGACAGCGACTTGCCCGAAACCGCATCAAACAACCCGCTTTCAATAGCGCTGTTTATTATTTTAGGCAGGTAGCTCTTATAGAGCAGATTGTTAATCTGGCTGTACGGAGAGTTTAAAACCGGTAACTTCATGAATTATCCCGATAGCTTTTTCTTGTTTGTCTGAAAAAAATATAATTAGTCTAAATAAAATTAGAGAGAAAAACAAAGAAGCGATACATTTTCTTTCTCTTTATGCTGCCCGAAAAGACAGGCGGCCACAGGGGGCCGCCCCTGCATGAATACCGCCCACCCAACGATGTAATTTATTCGCCGCCTTTTGCCCAACCGAAAGCAAATACCACGCCAAAAACCCCCGGCACCGTGCTTGCAAGCATCCCGGCAAGACCGAAAGGAGCCTCTTCCGCCACGCCCATATGCAAGGCATTGTCGAGCAGACCGCCAAGGGTCATCAGAACCCCGAATCCAAACGTTACCCAGCGCAGAACCTTCTGGTCAGAAAGCAGCGGCAAAACCGCAGGAACCAGCATGAGGAAAAACCATACTGCAACGACGTAAAACAATCCTGTACTCATCACTTCATGTTCGGGAAGTTCAGCGGCTCCGGCCGCTGCGGCAAGTGTCGCCCCTTCGGCTTTCATTGCGGTCATCAGCTCTCCGCCCCAGCCGAACAACCCAACCACTTCTCCCAGCGTTGCGGACGACATATGCAACAGCATACCTGCAAAGCTTATAATGAACAATGCCGAGATACGTACCCTCTGAAAAGCATTCCTATCCATTTTTCACTCCTTTTTTAACGTTATAGTTTACTGTTACAACACAAAACAAAACCCGTTATGGATTCTCCCGGGCATTCCGTTTGCCGGAAACAGCCTCGTCACCGAACGGCTTGAACCAGGCCAAAAGGATGGGAGTGACGAAATAATCGACGACCAGCGCGGTTAAAATACCGACTGCGATCAGCATGCCCATGTTGAAGAATACCTTCGCCACGGCACCGAGATAGGCCGAAAACCCGAGGATCAGTACCAGCGAGGTCAGAAAGAGCGCCGAACCGACGGCGACGAACACGCGCCGTATGCTCTCCCGGTAGCGTCCCGTCCGGGAAAACTCGAGTTGCCCGTGATTGATGAAATGAATGGTATCGTCAACCGCAAGCCCGAGCAGCATCGGCATGATCGTCACGGTCATCATGTCGAGCGGGATACCTGCGTAGCCCATGATCCCCCCGACGGCAAGAGCCGGTGAAACATTGGGAATCATCGCGATCAGACCGGTTTTCAGACTGCCGAACACCAGCGACATCAGCACGGCAATCGCCCCCATCGCAAGAAAAAACGAGGTGATCTGGCCCCAGGTCATGTAATCCTGCATGACCGTAAATTGCGACACGGCACCGACCAGCAGCACCTTGGCTCCGGGAAACAGCTCTTCGCCCCGCTCCTGTATCACCTGAAGCTCCCTCATCGCCTCCCCCGAATTGTAATCACCCAGCTCGACCATCAAACGCACACGCTGGTAATCGTAATCCGCCCATTTTTCAGCCTCGACACCGCCCGCATTCTCGTAAAGCAAGAGAAGCTGTGCAACCATCTCCCGGCTGTCGGGAATACGGTGGAATTCCGGTAAACCGGCGTTGAGCGACTGATTCATATCCTTGATGATATCGACGATGGAGGCCACCTTTTTCGTCAGGGGAAACGACTTGACCTCGCCGACAAGTTTGTCGATTTTCCTCAGATTTTCCGGTTCGAGCACATCACCCGGGTTTTCGAACTCGATTGCCGCATCATAGGAGTACAACGAGCCGACTTTGCTCTGTCCGACCTCGTAGACTCTATTGACATAGGGGACCTTGAGCCCGAAAGTACGCCGCACGTCGAAAGACACCTCGAAGCGGGAGATCCCTGCAGCACAGATGGCAACAAGAATTCCGAAAACGCTCATGGTCAGCGCTGGCCGTGCAAACACGTGATCGCCCAGCCATACCATGAGACGCTCGAGGATCGCACCCCTCTTCCCGCTCTCGCCGACTACGGGCTGGCGATCTTTTCCAAAGCTCAGAAGCGCAGGCAGCAAAACAACTGCCAGCACATAGGTTACACCGACCAGAGTGGCCGAGGTCATACCGACAAAACGGATGGGATGCAGCGGAATGAAGAGAAACGATATCAGGGCGACCATTGTAGTCAAGGCGCTGAAAAGCAGTGGCCAGCCGGTTTCCTCTACCGCGTAGAGAACTGCATCCCGACGGTTGCCGGTGCGGAAAAACGATCGCCTGAAGTGATTGAACAGATGGATGGCATAACCCACGGAAACCGCCAGACCCAGAAAAACCGGCATAAATATCATGGAAGGATCGAAAACCACGCCCAGATGCCCTTGCACACCAAGCACAATCACGATACCCGAAAGCGCACTCACCAGCGGAAACACCACCCCCCGGGCACTTCGCAGGGAAAAACCGAGAATCAGCACCGTAAACAGCAGCGACAGCCCGAACAGACGCACGATCTCTCCGCTCAGAAAATCCATCTTGTCGACATTGATCACCGGAAGACCGCTTGTCAACGGATTGAGCGAACGATATTTCTCCTGCCCTGCAATCTCGTTGACCGTGCGGCCGACAACCACCTCGGGATTTTCAGCGTAATGATCCTTCCAGTCATCCGGGATAGGCTTCATTCTCAGCATTATCCAAGTCTGCTTCGAGTCGTCCGAGACGATACGGTTCTTCATCAGGGGTTTCGCAAGCGCCTGCTGGCGAATCCGATCAAGCGCCTCCGGATCTTCGGGGATCTCCTCAGGAATCAGCTCACCGATTTCCAATCCCTCTTCCGTTCCCCGGCTGAACTCGAAATCGGTCAATGAAATCACATCGTCGGCATACGGCACCCGGTCGAGAAATTCTTTGCCCATTTCACGGATCCTTGCCAGCACCTCGGGCGCAAAAACATCATCGGCCCGAACCAGAACAGCACAATACTGATCACTGCCGAAGATCTCCTCAAACCGCTCCTTGGTGACAAGCAGCTCGTCATCCTCCAGAAACCAGTTGTCCATATCCACATCGGTCTGAAGCTGCCTAAGCCCTAAAAATGATCCGCCGAGGATGAGAAGAAACAGAACAATGCTCAACCAGCGGTACTTCAGAATCCACTCTCCGAATGCACGAAAACGCTTGTTTATTGCTTCTATGTTCAACATGAGATAATTGTTTGCATTAACTATAGAGGTGCCCTAAAAACTGTACTTCGCCTTGAACCACACCTGGGTGTTGTCCTTGTATCTTCCGAACGATTGACCGCCGCCGCCAAACACATCGACTCCGGTGAGAAAGTGCAGATCATCGGTGACCGCATACTCCGCCTTGATTTGTTCGAAAAAATCTTGCTCCCTGACATCGTAATAGAGCATGTTCGACAGCGTCAGGGTCTGGCGCAGCAGCTTTTTCGATACATTCAGCGTGCCCGACAGGGCGTGCTGTTCGGCCGCCAGACTCCGCTCGTAGTCCATAATGAACACGCCGGCCGTCTGCGCAGTCACCGACCAGTCGTTTCCCGGCGTCCAGTCAATCCCGGCAAGCCAGTTCAGGGCGTTTTTCCTCGACGGATCACCGGTAATGCTCCGTGGCTCGAAAAAACGCCCCAGATAGTAGGCAACCTCTCCCCGGAACACGAAATCAGACCAGGGACGGGAAAACTCCAGACCAAAAACCGTCATACGATGATGCTCCGGCGAAAAATGAATATCAGTTTCCCCATTACGCTGCGTTACGGTTCGATGCATAGCGGGATTGTCATCCCAGGTGTGGAATGCCGAAACCGCAACATCCAGCCCCGACCAAAATGCAGAAACCTTCAGCGCGATCTCACTGTTTTCCAGCGACGTCTCAGGCTCATCCACCGGAGAGACCGTCACCCGCACATCATCCGGAATATCCTGCCCCAGCGCCCAGGGACTATCCGCCGAAGGCTGAACCGCAGCCCTGAAAACAGGAATCCAGATCAGCTCCACATCGACCGTTTCACCAAGTAGCCTGAATTTAGCGGCGTCCACAGGAAGACGGATCTCTTCGAGATCCCGCGTGATGAACTCGGTGTAATCCGGCGGTGAAATAATATCAGTGATCTGTAAGCCATCCGCCTTTCCCCAGATAATGACCTGGCGACCGATACGGGCATCCCATCCGTCAGCGACATACTCCAGCCATGCCTCATGCACATCAATCCCGGTTTCACTGTCAACCGTCCAGTTTTTCTGGGCATCTACGGAAACATACCCGAAAAAGTCATCGATATCCGCCGACAACTTCAAACGCCCCCAAACCCTTGAAGTCAAAGCATCGTGAGGGGAACGGACCTGAACAGACTGGACACCCTCGATCCATCCGTCAACAGCTACCTGCTCCATCCATGAAGTCTCTTCGGCCGAAACTTCAGCGCCAGCCATCTGCACACACCCCAGAGTCATCATAATGACCTTCGAAAACTTTGCTTTCCAACTCAATGAACACGACCCCGCTGGATAGATGATACCCTGAAAAGCTTGTCCTGAAGGCCTGTATCGTATTGCATGGAATCAAACTCCATGACGGTCTTGTGATTCCGGACAACATTTTCCATCTCCGAGTGCTGAACCGACCAGAAACCGCCCTCCTTGTCGAAATCGAGAACCCGGTAGACTTTGAGCAAACCGTCCTTGTCATAGTACTCGGCCTTGAGCACCATTTGCGCCTCCTTGCTCACCCAGATCACCTTGCGCGTATACATGTCGTCCGGGTCGACCGGAATCGATTCAACCTTCCAGCACGGATGTCCATCGACTTCCTCCTCCCCGAGCAGCTTGTGGGTATCCTCGTCCACGTTGCGATCGCCCATGTCATCATAGGTGAAGTCGCTTCCCATGAAATACTCGTTTTTCGAAGCCCCGCTGATACGCCGGACTTTCTTCATGGCGGGCATATAGAGCCACTTGTCGTCCTCTTTTTCAGGATCGTCGTACTCCCAAGACAGGAACGCCGTCCCCTTGACGTCGGCCGGACGATCGAACACCATGACCGATTTTTTATCCTTCCCGTAATCTTTCGAGTACGAGGAAACCTCACGAACCCGTTTGCTTCCGCGTTTGTTCACCAGAGTCATTTTCATGACCGATGTCCGGTCGTTCCCGTCGGGACGTTCGTCCTCCATCACCATCACGTCACGCCCTGTCGTTTGCGCTGTTTCGGCCCGGAGCATGTCCTGCCCGGCGAAAAACAACATGGTAGAAGCCAGCAGCAAAAAATGTATTTTCTTCAACATCAGTAGTTTTTGTTTACATATTTTTGACGATAAGGTAGTACCCAACAATTTTCTCCGCTAACGGATGGCGAACAGAGTTTAACGATTGGCGAAATCCCAACTTTTTCAGGAAAAAATGAGGGATCCCTCAACCCGCAACGGTCGAAAAATGAAGAAGGGGCTGTGTCTTTTGTGACAACACTTTCGACGGAGAGGAAAAGCGTTACTTTTCTACAGCTCTTTTTCTGCGAAAATCAGCACCGGGGGATATGCCGAAATGATGTTTGTACGCTTTGGCAAAATGGCTGAGACTTGAATAACCTACCGAATAAGCTGTCTCAGTGACGGTTAATCCCTGATCCTCGATCATGAACCTTGCCTGTTTCAACCGTTCCTGTTTCAGGTACTGAAAAACCGTTGTCCCGAACATCCGCCGGAAACAGCGATTCAATTTGGGATGGGACATGCCTGTAGCTTCTGCAAGTTCATTGAGATTCGGCGGCGCATCCAAATTACGCAACAGCAAATTTCTTGCAAATTCAGTACGATTCCTGTCTCCCGGATGCATGATAGAAGATCTCCTTGCAGGCGGCGGCTCCGAAACCGACAGTTGTTTCAACTGGTAGGCAATCAGCTCCAGAGAACGGCTTTCAAAAAAGAGTTTGCGGGTGACACCACGGTAAGGACAATCAACGATTTGCCGTAGCGCAACATGCATAGCCGGCGTAATATCTTTGATCCGAAGGAAAATGTCATCGCCCTTTTTTTCAACAATTCGCTGCACAGCAGACGGCAGAAGCGCCATATCGTCTTCAAAGTAGGAAAACAATCGTTCCGGACTGATGACAATGGAAACGCTGCGCAGCGGCATACCGGCTTTCACCTGACTAACTCCATCCGGCTCATTGATATACATGAGATACTGCTGTTCCCCGTAAAACTCTAACGGCCTTTTTTTCCGACGACCAACTACAGCCTCATAGTGTCCTGACAGGTAGAAACCAAAAAGAAGCAGCGAAGGGGAATCATGAAAAGAAAAATAAGCCTCCTTTCTGAACAGGCAGTCGGCGATCCATAACTCAAATCCCTCCCGAATCTTTACCCTGCGAAACGTCCCCTCACCCAGGCTCTTTGGACAGCACCAGCAGTGCTCAAAACGATCCGATTCGGCTAAAGCAAAACCATCTTTTCCATACGTGCTGAAGCCGCTCTTCCAACTGTATCGCGTCACATCGCGATTTGCTATTGGCTCTTTCAATACACCTCCATTACAAAAAAAACGATACCTTCGTTATCAGAGAACAAAACGCGGCTGTTACATTACCGTGGGTGACGAGCAACAAGTCTTTTCTTCCGGGGGTCGCCATTCAACACACCTCTCCTTTTACCTCAGTGTGAACCGTATAGGAATCATCAGCCACACTTTGACCGGTTTTCCATCCTGAATGCCGGGAGAGTAAGTTGATTTCATCACAGCACTAATCGCCGCCTTGTCGAACACAGTCTTGTCCAAAGGTTCACGTTTCATGATCTGTGCCTTCATCGGTTTGCCCTTTTCCGAAATCAGCACACTGACAAACACTTTGCCTTCTATGCCTGCACGGCGGGCCGCTTCAGGATACTTTGGTTTCCTCTGACGCAGAAAAGTCGGCATTCTTTCAACAGGCACGAACACAGGACCGTCACCAATACCGCCCTCGATACCCTGCTTTTGAGTAGCTTCCTTAATCTCTTCCTGAGTGGCCAGCGTCTGTTCGGGCGGCGCTTCCTCTTCTTTCACTTTCTTCACTTTGCCCACATTCGGCGGCTTCTCAACCTTTGGCGGCACTATAGGCTTCGGCTGCGCCGGCTTCGATTTCTCGATCAGCGGCGGAGGCGGCAGCTGCGTCACACTGGTTATGATCGCGTAATTCTCTACCCGCTCCTCGTCCTCTCCGTCAAAGAGACCGGTCCACGCCGTCAATTTCTCCCAGTTGACACTTACCAGCCAGAAACCGGCAAGCAGCACAACAGCAGTAATAACACCATGAGCCAGAAACAAGTGACTCCGCCTCCGCAATACCAGGTTGCCGTAGTCTATCTGACAGATACGATCAGTATCAAGATACTCGCCACTGAACGACCATTTCCGGGCCGCTGCGGGCGCATGTTTATGTATGCTGTCAAGTTTTGAAGACATTTCCACTAACCCCTTTTTTACTTCCTCTGCTCCCCGATCGTTGTCGGTTCTGCTTTTCGACCAGGAATAATAGTACCACCTCGCTGATCACGAGCACAATTTTAAAGCATCTCTCAATCTTTCATCCCTCGTTATCTGTATCGATCTTTTCTTCATTTTTTTCTTCCTGAACTCCCCACTCATTAATTCCACTTTCGATTACAAGCACCGCTTCGCCACCCTCTTCACCCGTCACTTGTCACTTGTTTCCCGCCACCGTGCGCCAGCACCACCTCTTCATCGGCATCGGTGAAATCATCCAAGCTGAAACGATCGATTTGCATCATGTTGAATTCATCGATCAGATCAACGAGATATTTGTATTTGGCTTCGTCACTGATTTTGACGACTATGACGAGCTTGCTGTTGGCTTGCGTTTGCTGTTGCAGCATCTGACGCACTTCTCTTCCCAGCGACATGGCGCCTTCTTCTTCATACAAGGGAAGCTTCCGGGGTGATGATTCACCTATCGACCAGTACACATAACCGTCGGGCGCAACTCGGAAAGTCATGACGTTGGTTTCGGCTATCTTGACTTCGGTGTTTTCGGGCGGTATGTTGATCTCCATGGTATTGGCTTTGCTGAAGGTGGTGGTGAGCATGAAGAAGGTGAGCAGCAGAAAGGCTACGTCTACCATGGGCGTCATGTCTATATGGAAACCGAGGCGCTTCCTCTTGCGTTTTGCCTGCCGGCCCCTTCCTTCCCCATTTGGTGAATCAACGAGACCCATGTCAGCTTACCTCCTTTTCGAGCACGGTTACGAGGTTGAAGGTAAGAATATTGGAGGCTTTGAACCGTTTGAGGACATGGTTGACGGCTTGAAAGTCGGCGTCTACATCGGCTTTGACTACGGGACGGATATCCGGGTTTGCAAACCTGGCTGCGGTGATGAAGGGATCAAGCTCGTTTTTTCTTAAGGGAAAGCTTTCGGTGAGCTTGAAGTGCTGCAGGGAATCGGCAACGGCTTGCCGGCTCATTCCTGCTGATTCGAGCCGGGGCTGAATGACCCGGATGAAAATCTTTTCTCGAGAGGTCTGCGAGGAGACACCCATGAAGTAACTGTTTTCTCCGCTGACGCTGACGGTGAGAATGTCTGATTCGGGCACTTTCTGCTCGGCATGGGAGCTGGGCAGATCGATCTGCACGGGCTCGGGGGGACGAAACTTGGTGGTGAGCATGAAGAAGGTGAGCAGCAGAAAGGCTACGTCTACCATGGGCGTCATGTCTATATGGAACCCTATGCGTTTGGATTTTACTTTTGCCATACTGCTCTACTCTGATTTGCTGGATCCCAGGGTCTGGATAATGTAAAAGGCGGCTTCGTCGATCATGTAGGTGAAACGGTCGACTTTGTTGGTGAAGACGTTGTAGGTGACGATGCCCATGATGCCTCCGAGAATGCCAAGCGCGGTGTTGACCAAGGCTTCGGATATGCCGCGCGAGAGCTGGACTGCATCGGGTGCTCCGCTGGTGGCTAAGGCATTGAAGGCGGTGATCATGCCTAAGGTGGTGCCGAACAGGCCTACCATGGTGGAGATGGAGGCTATGGTGGAGATGGCGACAAGGTTTTTTTCGAGCAGCGGCATTTCCATGGTGGTGGCTTCTTCGACGGCTTTTTCCATCTCGCTGA
>RAZP01000072.1 GCA_004028745.1 Prosthecochloris sp. | reverse complement strand
AATAGTGAATGGTAAATGGTTATAGGGGGAAACTCAGTAGATTGTTTTGTTAGCGAACGGAGGGCGTTTAGCGTAACGAAAAGCGAATTGGGACGGCCAACCATACATCTATCGGTTCTCCATTTTGCATAGCGGGTTCGTAGGTTGAATTCATGACCGCATCCATCGCTGGTTTATCGAAAATGGTTTGTTCGGGTGGAGTACGCTTTACAACGTGCGCTTTACTGGGTTTCCCGTCTTTGCCTATCATAACGATGACAAACACCTTTCCTTCAATGCCTGCAATTCGGGCTTTTTCAGGGTATTCTGGTTTCTCCTGGTGAAGAAACCTTGGCATGATGTCAGCCTGAACCCATCTGATGGCATCCTTTCCGACAGTGGCATCCTTTCCGACGATGGTGAGCTTCGGTAAGATGTTTTCTTCCTCTTCGTCAGACAGAATGCGGGCGTTGTCAAGTACAATAGTACCTCCTGCATTGCTTTTAACTTTTCCCTCGATTGCAACAAATTGTCCCTTCGATAATCCAGCGACCGATGCCATATCTTTTCTTGTGAAGAAACATTGGATGCCTTCATGTCTTTTTCCCCCAATAATTATGTATGCTTTGTCAATCGCATTTTTGCCAATATCCTGAACAACACCATACACGATAATAGCATTGTCTCTGTATTTCAAATCTGCCGCAACAACGTTGACATCATACTCTTTATATAGTTCACCTGCAGATATAGTATGGATCGACGACTGCTGCATGTAAAAGTTCTTAAGATCCTCTTCATCGATAGTGCAGCCAACGCTAAAAACTGCAAAGATTAGCGAGAAGAAAAGACGGGAGATGTAATGTGAGTACTGTTTTTTCATGATCTTAAACATGTTGTCTTGAGATCAGTTAATCACTTGGTATCATGAGAACGACGATTTGCAACAGAGGGGGCATGACTCAGTACGACAGTATCTTTTTACCGACTGCAAGCTGAAGATTGCCAACTGAATTCTTCCCTGGCTTCCGGCTTCTGAATTCAAAAGTATTTCTCTCCAACAACTCAACAATTCAACAAGAGGCACCTCGAATAACCGTTGTGAAAGAGACGAGAGCAAGACGGACGGAGCACAGGAACCGGAGTGTACACAGAGTACATGAGGATTCCGAGCACTGACCAACGCAGCAATCGGTTTTTGCAGCAGGTTATTCGAGGTGCCTACAATCTTACCTCTATTCCTCTCTCACGTAAATACTCCTTCGCCTCCCTGATTGAGTACTGGCGAAAGTGGAAGATCGACGCGGCAAGGGCCGCATCGGCGCATCCTTTGGAGAATCCATCGTAGAGGTGTTCGAGGTTTCCTGCTCCTCCTGATGCAATGACGGGTATATGAACCGTTGTTGATATCTCGCGCAGGATGTCGTTATCGTACCCTGATTTGGTGCCGTCACGGTCCATGCTGGTCAGCAGAATCTCTCCCGCACCGAGATCCTGAACCATATGAGCCCATTCGACGGCTTCGTACTTTGTCAGTTCTTTGCCGGAATGGGTATGGACGATGTATTTGTCGCCGACTTTTTTGACGTCAATCGCAACCACAACGGCCTGTGACCCGAATTTTTCGGCGATTCCCGTAATCAATTCGGGATCATAGACAGCGGCAGTGTTGACTGAAACTTTGTCCGCGCCGTGCAGGAACGCATCTCTGGCGCGCTCTACCGAACTGATTCCACCGCCTACGGTGAGAGGGATGAACACCTCTTCAGAAACTTTTAAAACTTCTTCAAGTGTTGTTCTTCTCGATTCAAGCGAGGCCGAGATATCGAGAAAAACCAGCTCGTCGGCAAATTCGTTGTTATAGAATCTGGCTTGCTCGAGGATGGAGCCTGCGTCACGCAAGCCCTCGAAATTAATTCCTTTGACAACTCTCCCATCCCGGACATCGAGACAGGGTATAATACGTTTGGCTAACATCTATTGTTCAAAAATTCAGTTCGATAATGACATCGATAGTGACGAGAAAAATAGGAATAAATCAATTAACTGGTAAACTCTAACATAATGTCTCTGAAAATTCTCATTTTTTGGGCTACTATTATATATTAGCAGCCACAAAACCGAGAGAACAAGGAGAGTGAGACTATGAAATTTCCGGTATGTGATTTTGCCGACTCCGATGAAGGATTTTACTCGCAATGTGCCAGTTGCCCGATTGATGCGGCGACGGCTGGCTGTGCTCTTACAGAGCTTGAGAATGGAACCTATGAGTTTGTCGGAGAGACGCCTCACGGTGGAGTGAGAGCGGTGTTTCTTTTCAAGAATGATGCAGGGGACCAGGTCGCCAAACAGGAGGCGGTCCATGTTGAAGTCCATGAGCTGGACGAGCACGGGCACCTGGTGACTATACTTTATGGCATAGTTGACCCGGAAGGTATGATATACCTGAAAAGGTCCAGCGATGAAGAGCGATAATAACGATACGGCAAAGTTTTTTCAATTCAACAGTAATGACAGAAAACGGAGAATTCTCTTCCGGTAAGGATGGTATGTGTGATCTGACGATTATCGGAGGTGGGCCTACAGGTATTTTTGCCGCATTCCAGTGCGGCATGAACAATATCTCCTGCCGGATTATAGAGAGTATGCCGCAGCTTGGCGGTCAGCTTACCGCACTGTATCCTGAAAAGCATATTTACGATGTGGCGGCTTTTCCTGAAGTTCAGGCTGCTGAGCTTGTCGAAAGCCTCTGGAAGCAGGCTGAGCGGTACGGTCCGGAAGTAATACTTGACGAAAAGGTGTGCAAGTACAGAAAACTCGATGATGGTTCGTTTGAAGTCGAAACCGAGAGTGGCAAGACCTTTGTTTCCCGTTCGGTGCTTATAGCGGCGGGACTGGGAGCTTTTTCTCCCAGAAAACTGCCTCAACTTGGCGATATAAGCATTCTCGAAGGTCGTTCGGTTCTCTATTCGGTACAGCATATGCACGATTTGGCAGGTAAAAAGGTGGTGATTGTCGGGGGCGGCGATTCTGCGCTTGACTGGGCAATGATGCTGTTGCCTGAAGCGGAGCATGTCACTGTTGCTCACCGTTCACCTGAATTCAGAGCGCATGGCAATACACAGCAGCAGATACAAGAAGCTTCTGAAAGCGGCCTGATCGATGTTTATCTCAATACCGAAGTGAAGGGCATCGAACATGATGGCCCGGTTTTGCATGGGGTACACCTTCGCTCGAAAAGCGGACAGGAAACTTCCGTAGAGGCCGATTATATGCTGGTATTGATCGGTTATGTATCAAACCTCGGTCCCCTTGCGGAATGGGGGCTTGAGCTCAGCGACAATGCTTTTGTTGTAGACAGTCACATGAAAACAGAGGTTGACGGTCTCTACGCGGCGGGAGATATTGCCTCCTATCCCGGCAAATTAAGGATAATTCAAACCGGGTTGAGCGATGCGACAATGGCGGTTCGTCACAGTCTCACCTACATCCATCCAGGAAAGAAGATCAGGCACCAGTTCAGCAGTATTAAAATGGCTAAAGAGAGAAAGAAATGACGGAAAGTGCCGCGAATCCTGCCGGAAAGCCTTCACACTTTGAGTCATGGATGATGGCAATAAGACCGAAAACACTTCCAGCAGGCGCTGTTCCCGTTGTTGTCGGCACGGCTCTTGCTGCCATTGATGGTAAGTTGTTACCGGCAGCGGCGTTCATCACTTTGTTATGTGCGCTCGGAATACAGGTTTCCACGAACTTTATTAATGAGATTTACGATTTCCGGAAAGGCGCCGATACAGCCGGGCGTCTTGGTCCGACACGAACCGTTGCGGCAGGGCTTATTTCGGAAAAAACCATGATTGCCGTTTCGGTTGCTTTGCTTGTTGTTGTTTTTCTGTTGGGACTCTACCTTGTATATCTTGCAGGCTGGCCGATCCTGCTTGTCGGACTGCTGTCGATATTTTTTGCCTGGGCTTATACGGGCGGACCCTATCCTATTGCCTACTCGGGGCTGGGAGATCTTTTCGTGTTTGTTTTTTTCGGGCTTGTAGCTGTTGGCGGTACCTACTACGTGCAGGCTGGCGAAGTTACGTTTCCCGTGCTGACAGCAGCTGTTGCTCCGGGGATTTTTTCTGTGAACATTCTGCTCGTCAACAACATTCGTGATATTGA
>RAZP01000071.1 GCA_004028745.1 Prosthecochloris sp. | reverse complement strand
AGAAGAGTGCTGCCACATGACAGAAAACAAGGAAAACAAACGCTTTGTCATAAGGGCACCTCTATTAATTTCAAAAGGCGAAACGCTGTCACCACTCTTTTGCCGATTGCCAACTGACTCCCTCTCGTCACTTGTCACTAAACCTGACCCCGTCAGGCGTCGTCACTCGTCACTGTCAAATAACCATGTTGCCGTTGGAGAGCATCGCTGCAAGAAACGCGCCCGAGTCGACCGATGCCGCACTGTAGCTCATTCCCTGCATCGTAATCGTTACATCCGCGCCTGACCCGTCGCCATTGGCGTCTATGTCCAGCTTGAGTGTGTCTGCTCCGGCATCGGACAGCGTCACGAAACTCCCGATCGTACCCGAGGCCGCTCCATCCAGCAGATAGTGCAGATCCAGCACGTCTCCACCCGCTCCGTTACTGAAATCGGTGATCGTGTCGTTGCCCGCGTTGGTGAAGTGGTAACGGAACGTATCGACGCCCGCGTTACCGGTGAGAGTGTCGTCGCCCGCGCCGCCGACCAGCAGATCGGCAGACGCTGTGCCTGTGAGCGCGTCATTGCCGCCGAGACCGTGGACGACTGATCCCGACAGCGTATCGCCCAGACTGTTGTCTCCAACCGTCACCCCTGCATCGAGTGTGCCGCCGACGCTCCAGCCGTACGTATCGATGAGGTACTGACGCGAAGTCGCATCGGTATACGTGACTCCTGTGGCGCTAAGAGTCACCCCGTTTTGGAGCCCGGTTTCGCCCGCTGAACTGTTGATGTCAGACCAGCCGGCAAGCAGAAGATCGTAATTGGAGGCCGACATGCCGCTACTACTGAGCATGTTGGAAGCATCAGTCAGTGCACTGACATCCCAGCCACCGATGTTCTGGTTGAACGCTACGGCGCTGCTGAACATCGAGGACATATCCGTCACGCTGCTCGTGTCCCAACCACCGATGTTCTGGTTGAACACATCGGCATAGGTGAACATAGTCGACATATTCGTCACGCTGCTCGTGTCCCAGCCACCGATGTCCTGGTTGAACGCATCGGCATAGGTGAACATAGTCGACATATTCGTCACGCTGCTCGTGTCCCAGCCACCGATGTTCTGGTTGAACACATCGGCATCGTAGAACATATATCCCATATCCGTCACGCTGCTCGTGTCCCAGCCACCGATGTTCTGGTTGAACACTGCGGCAACTCTGAACATACCACTCATGTCCGTCACGCTGCTCGTGTCCCAGCTACCGATGTTCTGGTTGAACACATCGGCACTTAGGAACATATACGACATATCCGTCACGCTGCTCGTGTTCCAACCACTGATATCCTGGTTGAACGCATCGGCATTGTAGAACATATATCCCATATCCGTCACGCTGCTCGTGTCCCAGCCACCGATGTTCTGGTTGAACACATTGGCACTGTAGAACATATACGACATATCCGTCACGCTGCTCGTGTCCCAGCCACTGATGTCCTGGTTGAACACATCGGCACTGGAGAACATATACGACATATCCGTCACGCTGCTCGTGTCCCAGCCACCGATGTTCTGGTTGAACTCATTGGTCCAGTAGAACATCCAGGACATATCCGTCACGTTGCTCGTGTCCCAGCCACCGATGTTCTGGTTGAACGTAGTATTTCCATAGAATGTTCTGTTTGCGCTGATTGCGTGCGAGGTATCCAGGCCCGTGATGTCGGTGCCATTGTATGACGAATCCTGGAACAGATCATCCAGTGTTGTTTCATTTGCCGCAGCAGGATTCGTGTTCCCTGCCGCGTCGGTGAATGATCCCGCATTCACATCGACTGCGATGTTCGTGAAGGGTGTTCCCACACCCGCCATGGGCGTTACCGCCAGTGTATACTCCAACGCATTCACCTGTGTCAACGGGCCGGCGGCTGTTCCGTTCGAAATCACGACATCGGACAGCTCGAAACCCACAGGCTCTTCACTGAACGTGAACGTAATCGTTCCCGTACCGCCGTTCCCGGTAATCGTCACCGTCGGTGCCATCGTATCGATCGTCACCAGTTGGCTGGCCTCGGCCCCGGCATTGCCTGCGACATCCTCCACACGCATCTGCACCGTCGCCGTGCTGGTCAACGTCGCATCGGTATGGCTCACCACCGTACCGGTCACCGAACCGCTGATGTCGGTCCAGGTCGCGCCGCCATCGGTCGAGTACATCAACGCTTCGCCCGTGCCGAGCACACCCGAGAGCGTTGCACTCACCGTCAATCCGTCACTGTCACTGGTGATGAAGTCACCGGCAATGCCCGTGTCGTCCGTGATGCTGTTGATCGCGATCGTCTGCAGGGGCGCCGTCGTATCGATCGTCACCAGCCGGCTGGCCTCGGCCCCGGCATTGCCGGCGGTATCCTCCACACGCATCTGCACCGTCGCCGTGCTGGTCAGCCCGGCATCGGTATGACTCACCACCGTACCGGTCACCGAACCGCTGATGTCGGTCCAGGTCGCGCCGCCATCGGTCGAGTACATCAACGCTTCGCCCGTGCCGAGCACACCCGAGAGCGTCGCAGCCACCGTCAATCCGTCACTGTCACTGGTGATGAAGTCACCGGCAATGCCCGTGTCGTCCGTGATGCTGTCGATCGTGATCGTCTGCACGGGCGCCGTCGTATCGATCGTCACCAGATGGCTGGCCTCGGCCCCGGCATTGCCGGCGGTATCCTCCACACGCATCTGCACCGTCGCCGTGCTGGTCAGCCCGGCATCGGCATGGCTCACCACCGTACCGGTCACCGAACCGCTGATGTCGGTCCAGGTCGCGCCGCCATCGGTCGAGTACATCAGCGATTCGCCCGTGCCGAGCACACCCGAGAGCGTCGCACTCACCGTCAATCCATCACTGTCACTGGTGATGAAGTCACCGGCAATGCCCGTGTCGTCCGTGATGCTGTTGATCGCGATCGTCTGCACGGGCGCCGTCGTATCGATCGTCACCAGCCGGCTGGCCTCGGCCCCGGCATTGCCGGCGGTATCCTCCACACGCATCTGCACCGTCGCCGTGCTGGTCAGCCCGGCATCGGTATGGCTCACCACCGTACCGGTCACCGAACCGCTGATGTCGGTCCAGGTCGCGCCACCGTCGGTCGAGTACATCAACGCTTCACCCGTGCCGAGCACACCCGAGAGCGTCGCACTCACCGTCAAACCGTCACTGTCACTGGTGATGAAGTCACCGGCAATGCCCGTGTCGTCCGTGATGCTGTCGATCGTGATCGTCTGCACGGGCGCCGTCGTATCGATCGTCACCAGCCGGCTGGCCTCGGCCCCGGCATTGCCGGCGGTATCCTCCATACGCATCTGCACCGTCGCCGTGCTGGTCAGCCCGGCATCGGTATGGCTCACCACCGTACCGGTCACCGAACCGCTGATGTCGGTCCAGGTCGCGCCACCGTCGGTCGAGTACATCAACGCTTCACCCGTGCCGAGCACACCCGAGAGCGTCGCACTCACCGTCAAACCGTCACTGTCACTGGTGATGAAGTCACCGGCAATGCCCGTGTCGTCCGTGATGCTGTCGATCGTGATCGTCTGCAGGGGCGCCGTCGTATCGACCGTCACCAGCCGGCTGGCCTCGGCCCCGGCATTGCCGGCGGTATCCTCCACACGCATCTGCACCGTCGCCGTGCTGGTCAACCCGGCATCGGTATGACTCACCGCCGTACCGGTCACCGAACCGCTGATGTCGGTCCAGGTCGCGCCGCCATCGGTCGAGTACATCAACGCTTCGCCCGTGCCGAGCACACCCGAGAGCGTCGCACTCACCGTCAAACCGTCACTGTCACTGGTGATGAAGTCACCGGTAATGCCCGTGTCGTCCGTGATGCTGTCGATCGTGATCGTCTGCACGGGCGCCGTCGTATCGATCGTCACCAGATGGCTGGCCTCGGCCCCGGCATTGCCGGCGGTATCCTCCACACGCATCTGCACCGTCGCCGTGCTGGTCAGCCCAGCATCGGTATGACTCACCACCGTACCGGTCACCGAACCGCTGATGTCGGTCCAGGTCGCGCCACTATCGGTCGAGTACATCAACGCTTCGCCCGTGCCGAGCACACCCGAGAGCTTCGCACTCACCGTCAATCCGTCATTGTCACTGGTGATGAAGTCACCGGCAATGCCCGTGTCGTCCGTGATGCTGTCGATCGCGATCGTCACCGTCGGTGCCGTCGTATCGATCGTCACCAGCCGGCTGGTCTCGGCCCCGGCATTGCCGGCGGTATCCTCCACACGCATCTGCACCGTCGCCGTGCTGGTCAGCCCGGCATCGGTATGGCTCACCGCCGTACCGGTCACCGAACCGCTGATGTCGGTCCAGGTCGCGCCGCCATCGGTCGAGTACATCAACGCTTCGCCCGTGCCGAGCACACCCGAGAGCGTCGCACTCACCGTCAATCCGTCACTGTCACTGGTGATGAAGTCACCGGCAATGCCCGTGTCGTCCGTGATGCTGTCGATCGTGATCGTCTGCAGGGGCGCCGTCGTATCGATCGTCACCAGCCGGCTGGCCTCGGCCCCGGCATTGCCGGCGGTATCCTCCACACGCATCTGCACCGTCGCCGTGCTGGTCAGCCCGGCATCGGTATGGCTCACCACCGTACCGGTCACCGAACCGCTGATGTCGGTCCAGGTCGCGCCGCCATCGGTCGAGTACATCAACGCTTCGCCCGTGCCGAGCACACCCGAGAGCGTCGCACTCACCGTCAATCCGTCATTGTCACTGGTGATGAAGTCACCGGCAATGCCCGTGTCGTCCGTGATGCTGTCGATCGCGATCGTCACCGTCGGTGCCGTCGTATCGATCGTCACCAGCCGGCTGGTCTCGGCCCCGGCATTGCCGGCGGTATCCTCCACACGCATCTGCACCGTCGCCGTGCTGGTCAGCCCGGCATCGGTATGGCTCACCGCCGTACCGGTCACCGAACCGCTGATGTCGGTCCAGGTCGCGCCGCCATCGGTCGAGTACATCAACGCTTCGCCCGTGCCGAGCACACCCGAGAGCGTCGCACTCACCGTCAATCCGTCACTGTCACTGGTGATGAAGTCACCGGCAATGCCCGTGTCGTCCGTGATGCTGTCGATCG
>RAZP01000070.1 GCA_004028745.1 Prosthecochloris sp. | reverse complement strand
GGCTCGCCGTCGCGCCCGCGTTGGCACCATCCTCCACACGCATCATCACCGTCGCCGTGCTCGTCAAGGTCGCATCGGCATAACTCACCGCCGTACCGGTCACCGAACCGCTGATATCCGTCCAGGTCGTGCCGCCGTCGGTCGAGTACATCAACCGTTCACCCGTACCCAACACCGCCGACAGCGTCGCACTCACCGTCAAACCGTCACTGTCACTGGTGATGAAATCATCAGCGATACCCGTATCGTCGGTGATACTGTCGATCGTCACCGTCTGTGTCGGTGCCGTGGTATCGATCGTGACCAGCTGGCTCGCCGTCGCGCCCGCGTTGGCACCATCCTCCACACGCATCATCACCGTCGCCGTGCTCGTCAAGGTCGCATCGGCATAACTCACCGCCGTACCGGTCACCGAACCGCTGATATCCGTCCAGGTCGCGCCACTATCGGTCGAGTACATCAACGCTTCGCCCGTGCCGAGCACACCCGAGAGCGTCGCACTCACCGTCAATCCGTCACTGTCACTGGTGATGAAGTCACCGGCAATGCCCGTGTCGTCCGTGATGCTGTCGATCGTGATCGTCTGCACGGGCGCCGTCGTATCGATCTCGATCGTGAGCGGATCACTCTCAGGGCTCTCGTTGCCCGCGGCGTCGGTCAGGGTGTAGGTGAAATCGTACGTACCGTCGCCCAGCGGGGTATCAGGTGTCAGCGTGCCCGTGACGGGATCGTACGTCGCCGGTACTTCCACCCCGTCGATATACAGCGCCGGCTCATCGCTCAGACCCGGGCCGATATTGATGCCCGGCGTCGTGTCGTCGGTCACCGGTTCGGTGCTCGTCGCGCTTTGCACTTCACCGACATTATCGGCGTAACTGGCTGGTACTGCCGGCTGCACGGGCGCCGTCGTATCGATCTCGATCAGGAAGGCCGCCGAGGTGTTGCCCGATCCATCCGTCGCCGTCACGGCATAGGTGCCGTCGCTGAGCGGCGTGCCGGTATGGTCGAAACTCCAGGTGCCCAAGCCGTCCGCCGTCACCGTGCCGAGCGATGTGCCGTCGAGAAACACTTCCACCGTCGAGCCGGCCTCCGACGTGCCGCTGATGACAAGCGTGTTATCCGAGGTCACTCCATCAGTCGACGACCTGCCCGTGTCGTCCGTGATCGCCGTCACGACAGGAGCATCTCCGTCCGATCCGTCTGCGGCAAGCGCAATACCACCGATTCCCAATGCACCGCCAAGCAAAGGCAAGACCGACAGGTCGTCATCCTCTTCTATGGTGTACCAGCCGTTTTCCCAGGATACCTCCCCCGTGACGGCATCCAGCGCGATATCAAGCACAACCTTGCCCTGGTACTCCACAACCAAACGGCCATCGCGGATTTCGATGCGCGCATTCGATGGCGTCAGGCGTGCACCATCGACAATGATGATGAAGCCCTGACCCAAAAGCTCTGCGAAATTGTCAGCAAAGGTTTCGACGCTGATCTGCTCGGACTGTTTTCCGCCGGATTGCCGATGATAGACTTTGACGGCAGGTGCCTGATGAAGAATCTTAGCCATGATGTACAGAGGTTAGGGCTAAGCAAATCGCTTTGAACTCCTATTCCTTAAGCAACTCACATTCGATTAGTGTATTGTAAATAATGACTTATCTCATGGTCCGAAACTATTTGCGGATACTGGTTTGCATAAATTGTCACTTCGTCATCGCCGATTCTGAAGCGTTTTCATAACCGCATCGCTACCTGGCTCTACGGCTATCGGGCACAGAAACCCGTTTTTGCATCGACACATAGGTCAGATCGGTTGCCCAGACCTCATTGCTGTACGTGATTGCGAAGTTCCTGAGCAAATACGGATAGACCTTGTTGTGGCCCGGTGCTGGTTTCGAGGTATTCGGTTTCGGTCCGATAGCCTCAAGACCCATCAACTGGTAAAGTCTCCTGATCCGTTTGATATTGACCTTGTAGCCTTTGTCTTTCTGCAACCACTCCCACACGCGGCAAACACCGTAGCAGGGCTCTTGCAGGTATTGCTGGTCGATCAGACGCATCAGTTCCTGGTTCAGTTTCCCCTGCTTGAACACATCAGAGGCATGATCGAGGAGCTCATGTTTCCACTATGCAATCTGGTCTAGATTGATCTCGTATTTTTAGACAAGTTCTGTGCCGGCCATCCGTTCGCTCAAGGCTTCATGCACTATTTTGGCCTTGAATTCCGCACTGAATTTGCGGATGCTTTTTTTCATAGTGACCACGATTTAACGGCTTTCTTTCAACTAAGCTTGCCGTTCTTGTTTTGGGGTTGGGGGGGCTATTTTATTACGTTACGTAATTATTGGCGGATGCCATGGTAGTAAATAAATAACGCACCAGCTTAATTTTACACTTATTTTCACAAAAACACAAAAAGAGTACACTTATTTTTCATTTTTTAGCTTCCGGTTTCCGGGACATTCTGTAAGCGCCGATGAAAACCGGTAGAGAGTAGAGAATGAAAGTTTCTTACATGAAAGGCGTAGCCAGCCATCATGGCCCCGAGTCATGCCTCGATCGTCAGCAATGTGATGGGGAAGCGTTGACAGGGGAAAACACAGGCGCTCTATTAAGCTCCGAAATCACCATAATTCGCAGGCAGACCTCATAGGATGAGAGGGAAAGCAATAGCAACCATACCGCAAAGGCAAGGAATGGCTGACTGCGGCGGAGTCTTAGAACGGCAGCATGTGTGGAAGCTCTTTATACGGGAATCGGGAGACCCGGCAAGCTCCCTCTCATCAACGGCAAAAGAGAGAGGGAGGTATCAATGAAGGAGAGAACCCGAAGAATTGATGCAGAAGCGAACCGGGAGTCGGACGGTGTCATAGTACCAGAGAAGCAGCCGAACAGAGGAACCCCTGTTTCGACGGAGGCAGTGGAGGGAAGGGCACTGGCCAAGAGGAACACCGGAAAAGAAGCCACCATCCGGATACAGAGCCGGGACAAGGTGTCGTTCGGACTCGAAGGCGTGCGAAGACGAGCCAAAACTGATAAGACGTGTTGCTTTACCGCCTTGTTGCACCATATCACACCGGAATTGTTGCGTCAAAGCTTTTATGAGCTGAACCGTAAGGCAATGCCGGGAATCGATGGGGTGACATGGCAAGACTACGAAAAGCAGCTCGAAGAGCGTCTGCCAAACCTGCATACAGAAATCCACAAGGGAAGCTACCGTGCGAAACCGGTTCTGAGGACGTATATCCCGAAAGCCGATGGCCAGCAACGCCCATTGGGCGTTACAGCCATAGAAGACAAGCTTGTCCAGCAAGCAGTCGTCAACGTGCTGACGCCGGTATATGAAACAGAATTCTATGGATTCTCCTATGGCTACCGGCCAGGCCGAAGCCAGCATGGTGCGCTGGATGCGCTGGCAACAGCAATCCTGACAAGACGCATCAATTGGATACTGGATGCAGACCTGCAAGGCTTTTTCGACAGCATACTGCATGAGCCCTTGCTCGAATTCATCAAGAACCGGAAAGGCGGCTACTTTCTGAAACGGAAGACCGTAAGCAAACGACTGCGTCAAACGATAGGGGAAATAAAAGAGGCTCTGAGAAAGAAGATGCACGATCCAGTGGAACAGACAGGAAACTGGCTGAAAAGTGTTGTGCAAGGATACGGGCTATACTTTGGAGTACCGGGGAACATCAAGGCTCTCAAAAGCTTCAGAGACCTTGTGACAAAAGCGTGGTATCGAAGCTTGAGAAGAAGAAGTCAGAAAGGGACAGCCATGACCTGGCAACGATTCACACCTATCGTAGATGCTTATTTCCCGCGCCTCCGAATTTGCCACGAATTCCCGGAGGTACGATTCGCCATCACTCAAGGCAAGAGCCGTATGCGGTAGTTCCGCACGTACGGATCTATGCGAGGGGTATCGGGTAACCGGTATTCCTACCGCGACATAGTGAAACCACCAAAAACAAACTTCTATCGTTTAAAAATAATCCCACCGAGTGCTTCGAAAAGCATAGTATAGAGCGGCGGGTTGCTCACTGTTGCAGAATCTCGTACTTTATCGTTATGGGTATGCGACATGCTGATGAACGGTTGTCAAGCATCCTTTATCCAGATTTCGGGATTCGAGTGAGAGGCCCAAATTGTCCCGCACGAGGTCATCACCTCACCGTTGTTCCACGGGCTACTCCCGCCGAATCGCTGCTCACACAGCCGTTTGTCAGCAGCTATTCACTCGCTCATAGGCAAACATTTCTTTTTTCTTCATCACCGTCCAGGCGATCACCAGCAGTTTCACAGCCAGTTTAACCCGGAGAATTCCCATAATTCCTCGTTCGCGTTCCCGTCCCTGCAGCTTTCTTGCAAACCAGCATCGGAAAAAGGTATTGCGTGATCCGGCCACCAGTGCTGCCTGACAAAGCGCATAGCGCAGTTCAGGATTGCCTCTCTTGGAGATGACCGGTGTTGCTTTCAATGCTGGTCTTCCACTGCGAGACGCGCTCAGATCAAGACCGGCAAGTTTGATGACCTGTTTTGCCGTATCAAACCGATAGGGATTACCAAGAGCAGCAAGAATGGTTGCTGAAATCGCAGGGCCAATACCCGGAATGCTCAACAAATAAGGATACTCTTCAAATCCTGAACATAATGCTGCAATCTGTTGGTCAAGATCCTTTATGATCTGGCGCAGGTGGAATAACTGATCAATGAGCACCTTTCCCTCATAAATCGGCGCATTCTCAGCTTGGCAACCGATGGACGTTCGGGCACACTGCCAGATACGCAACAGATGCTCTTCCTGTTGCTTTCCTTTGTACACCGTGACAACTTTTTCAAAGAACGACTCATAGTCCAATGCAGCAATCTGCTCGGGAGAGCAGCAGGTGCCGATGACCGCTAAACTGTTCTGCTGGCATGTCGTGACAAACTGGTCCATTTCAGGGAAGAACTGTGCCAACAGGTTGTTCCTGATACGGGTCTTGACACGATGCTCCTCCTTTTTGAGAGTATGCTTTAAATGGAGCAACTCCCGAAGCTCACGAATAGCAGGTGAAGGGTACTCATAGAACTGACATTTGCCCTGAGCGACCAGGTCGGCAATATTGGCTGCATCTTTGCGGTCATGCTTGTCCCAGCGTCCATCGAGCAGTTCACGATTCTGCTTGACCGCAACCCCGGATACCTGCACCACCTGCAAACCCTGCCGCACAAGATAATCGGCCAATGGTTTGTGATAGTTTGCTGTCGGTTCTACACCAATAACCACCTGTTGCAGATGATGCTGCAAACGCACTGTTTCTGTTTTGGAGAGCAACAGTTCAAAACCCTCTCTACTGTTTGGAAAGGTGAACTGCTTGCACAACGTCTTTCCTGTAGCGGTGCCGAAGAATGCATGGTGCTTTTCCTTGGCAATGTCGATTCCCACGATCAGATGTTTTTCTGAACCCCTCATACCGGTGCGCAATTTCCGGTATGCTGCCAGTCTTTCAGCTTCCGTTTGCACGACATCCTCCTTTGCTACGGATTACACAAATGTGTTCTCCCTTTCTTCTACCTCAGGATGTTTGCAATAATGCTTTGCTCAACGCAACTATTATATAACGTTGTTCCTTAACCTCAATAAGTTGCAAAGAGCTTTTATATTTATTTGATACAGAGGAATAACGATCAAGCTCAAAACCAGTATAATAACGGTTACTGTTTTACGATCAAGGAGTTGAATCGGTCAACTACCATGGACGTGCCCCCGATCAACCAACCATTTCTTCTTTGCAAAACTCTGTTGAGAGCAGGTGACTTCTAAGAGGATACCGGTCTGTAACCTTTCGGTGCATTGGTGAATGTTGCTTCTTGGAGAGACTGGTCGTTGATTCGCCAGGTTTTTGACGGATAGTGTCTTGCAAGCTCGTAATCGTGTGTTGCGATGATGACCGCAATGCCTTTCCGATTGATTTTTTTGAGGTATTCGAGGATTTCCAATGAGGTATCGGGGTCCAGATTTCCTGTAGGTTCATCAGCCAGTATTGCTATCGGTTCCCTGACCAGTGCCCGGGCTATGGCAACGCGCTGCTGTTCTCCCCCGGAAAGGTTCAGGGGCATCTGTTTTGCTTCGTGTTCAAGGCCCACCTCCTGAAGTGCGGTCATCACCTTGTCTTTTATGAGACTGTTTTTTGTGTTGGTAACCTTGAGCACAAATGCAAGGTTATCATAAACCGTTCTATCTTCGAGAAGCCGGAAATCCTGAAAGACTATGCCCAATTTCCTGCGGAGATGAGGGATATGACGTTTTTTTATGGTGGATGATTTATAGCCGCCGATGACTACCTCGCCTTTCGTTGGCTTGATTTCCATGTAAAGCGCCTTGAGGAGCGTTGTTTTCCCGCTCCCGCTTTTCCCAACGATATACACAAGCTGCCCAGGCTCTATAGCAAGATTTATCTGCTTGAGAATCAGTTTTTTATCAAGTTCCAGGTCTGCGTCGACGAAAGAGATCATCAGTGGTTGTTGAATTGTTGAACTGTTGATTTGTTTAATCGTACTCAGTGAGGCGGTACTCGTAATCGTACTCGAATGGGGTTCATGATAACAACAAATTAGTGTTTGTTTTAACTCTTCGCTGTTGACTTTTCCGCTCTGTTATCCGCGATTCTTTCAGCCCAAATAGCTGCTTCAGTGAAGCTTCTTGGTGAGGCACGGTTAAGGCCGGCGATGTCAAAACCTGTTCCATGATCCGGAGAGGTTCGTATGACGGGGAGCCCGGTAGTAACGTTGATGCCTGTTTCGAATGCCAGAACCTTGAAAGGGAGCAGGCCCTGGTCGTGGTACATGGCTACTACGGCATCATAATCGCGGTACATGCCCGCGCCAAAAAAACCGTCGGCGGGAAACGGTCCTTCAATGCGTTCTTTTGCCGATAGTTTGCCGATACAGGGTGCAAGAACCGTCTCTTCTTCAGTGCCGATAACGCCGCCATCCGATGCGTGGGGGTTCAAACCGAGAACGGCGATACGAGGAGAAGCAATATGAAAATCCGTTCGCAATGACTGAGCGAGATTGAGCAGGAAGCTTTCGAGGTCCATCGAGCGTATCATGTTGGGTACGGAAAGCAGCGGTACATGGACGGTTGCAAGTGCAACGGTAAGAGTGGAGCGCGGGTCATAAAAAAGCATTGCAGGGGCTGAAATACCGCAGAGTTCGGCAAGGAAATCCGTATGCCCGGTGTTGCTGTATCCAGCTTTTGCTATGGCTTCTTTGTGGATCGGTGCGGTTACCATGGCGCGAACCTTCCCTTCGAGGCACAACCGTGCAGCGGTATCAATGGCTTTCATCGCTATGTGTCCGGCCTCGGCAGAGACAGCACCAGGATTGACAAGGCCTGCGGGTTCGGCAACGCTAATCACGGGGAGTACGTTGTCCGGAAAATCAGCAGCATTTTCCAGATCCCTGAACGACCCGAATTCGTTAATCGTTACGCCCAGATCAAGCTCCCTGTTATAAAACCGCAGTGCCTCGACTGATCCCACGGCGATGGGTTTGCAGGTGCTGTGGTCGATCTCCCGAAAGCTTTTGAGAACGATTTCAGGTCCGATCCCGTGAATGTCACCGGTTGTCCATACGGTTTGCATCGTTACAAGCGTTTATAGGCGCTGGCTATTTTCTCGTCTTTTTTTACTCCTCGCATGGCCAGCCAGAAAAGCAGCGGTAAAGGGAGAAGGATAAAAAATCCAACTCCGGGTGAGTGTTCGACGCCGGAACCAAAGCTTTGTCCGAGCTGCTCGTTCACGAAATGCGCTGCAATAAGGCCTGAAAAGATATCGACGAGAAAGAGCAGGATCAGTACAAGAATCATTTTGCTCTGAAGGGCCCGGTTTTTATAGAGAAAAACAGCTGCAATCGAAAGCAGTCCCGTAAGAGGAGAAACAATACTCGAAACATAAAGGCTGAAAATGTGAAAGATATTTGCTTCGGCAAAAGGCCTGAAATCCATCAGGAGGTATCGGGATTCGGTCATATAGGACCAAAACGGGAAAAACAGGCTTGAAAAAGCAAGAAGGGCTGCAATAAAAAGATAAAGGCTTTGCGTTCGTGCTAACATAATGGTAAAAGGTTTTTAAGTAGTCGTGACAGACAAATATAAGCATTCAGGAGTTAACACTATTGATGCTGCTGATGATCTTTTCGGCAACTGTTTTTGAGGCGCCAAGATGGTTTCGGACGTAGCTGCCTGCCCTTCCGCCTTGCAGTTCTCTTTCTTTTTGATTGTAAACAAGTCTTCTCAATGCAGCAAGAAGTGAATGTTCGTCCCGGATTTCAGTGGCCGCTGCTATGTTTACCAGCTCTTCGGCTTCGGGGGAGTTATGGTGGTTCGGACCGAACAGTACAGGAATACCGTAAACGGAGGGCTCCAGCGTGTTGTGGACATTGACCCCGAACCCCCCCCCGACATATGCGATTTGGGCAAGAGCGTAAAGCTCGACAAGAAAACCGATTTGATCTACAACAAGCACGTGGTGTGCTGAAAAATCATCAGGCAGCGATGAAATTTTTGCAAAAGGAACGTCCGCTGACTCGAGAGATGTTTCAAGACGGGTGATGTTACCGGTTGATACATCATGCGGCACAAGGATCATGCTGAGACGGTCGTCGAAAGCTCGGGAGGCGGCAAGAAGCAGATCCTCATCTTTCTCCCAGGTGCTTCCCGCTACAAGGAGCAGAGTTCCTCTGTAGAATTTTTTCAGATACCCGATTCTATCTGTGGCGGAGCTTCGCAGCATCACTTGATCGAAACGGGGATTTCCTGCTTTCAGGGCATCGCTCCTGCCAAACGTTTCTGCAAACCGTTCACGGTCTTTTTCCGAAACCGTGAAAATGTAATCAAAGAGAGAAAAGAGCTTGTGATAAAACTGGCGGACAAACGGTTTGAAGTACATTGAATGTTCCTGAAGAACGGCTGCGGCAAGAATAAGCACCGCACCGTTTTTTTTCGCGGTGTGAAGATGGTTGAGCCAGAAATCATATCGCATTATCAAAACAATATCCGGCCTGATCAGCTTCACGGTTTTTTCTGCATTTCTTTTTGTATCAGCAGGATGATAAAACACGGCTTCGGCATCCGAATAACTTTTGTAAACGGTATAGCCGGAGCTGGATAGAAACGACACGAAAACATGTGCATCCGGCCGCTTTTTTTTAAGTTCGGTTATGATCGGCCTGGCTTGTTCGAATTCCCCGGCTGAAGCAGCATGTATCCATATCCTGGGTCCCTGGTCTTTTATGCTGCCCGCAGCTTTTTCAAGGTTTAGGAAGAGATTTTTACGGATCTTGAAAAAAGACCGCAGCCTGGGGGACAGTCCGCTGAACAGTTTTACCACCCGCGTTACAAGAGGGAATATTGTATTATAAAGTATGAGCAGCAGTATCATTGATGTGTTGCTTCGTGGTGGAGCTATCCCCTTAAGTATCATTAAAAACCGGAATTTCAAAGCCTGCATGTTACTGTGCCGTATAAGCTTCGTGAACATACTGCCGATATCCGTCTGGAGATAACCGGAGAAAGTCTTGCGGGTCTTTTCAGTGAATCAATGAAGGCGGCAAATGCAGTCACCTGCCCGGATTTTTCATCGGATGTAGTTGAGCGTCGGGTGACAGTGAGTTCGCCGGACATTTTGTCGCTCCTGGTTGATTTTCTCAACGAGCTTGTGTTTCTCGGACAAGTTCACCATGAAGCTTATGATGAGCTGCGGACTGTTGCTGTCACCGAGACGCATTTCGAGGGCGTGGTAAAGGGCAGGAAGATTATCGGCATGGAAGAAGAGATAAAAGCCGTTACCTTGCATGAAGCTTCAGTTCGGCAAACGGAAAAAGGTACGTGGCTTGCCAATCTTGTTCTGGATATCTGAAAAATGGGGAAACGGGTTTTCATCGCAATGCCTGCAGGAGTGGTTCTTCGTGGTAACGCCTCGGCTTTCAGGGCTTCACACAGCAGCCTTCCGGTTCGCTGGATTCCTCCCGAAAACCTGCACATTACATTGGTTCCTCCCTGGTACTGTGAAGATACCGGCAAGGTCTGCAAGGAACTACATGATCTTCTCGCTGATGTCAAGTCTTTCGATGTATGTTTTAACGAGGTATCAGTAGGACCGACGGCAAGGAAACCGCGCCTGATATGGATTTCGGGAGGAGCACATGAGGCGCTGGGAAAGCTTCGGGGGAGACTGTCGGGCCTTGCCGGGCCGGAGGGAGATAATAACGACAGGAAATTTTTCCTCCATGTGACGTTTGCCCGTATAAGAAAAGGGCAGAAAGTAAACCTCTCTCCAGAAGCCATCGATTGGAAGGCCACACTGGATTTGGTTTGTCTTTATGAATCCATACTCCATCCTGTCGGCGCTGAGTATAGGATGCTTTGTGAAGTGGAGTTGAGTGCCGGATAAAAGCGTATATTAAAGGTGATTCGAAAAACCTGCTGCTCCCGGCTTGTCAGGATGCGTTGAGCGGTGTTCATGTATCGTGATTTGTGAGCGGTGAATGGTGAATAGAGTCATTACGGCTCAAAAAAGTTGGGCGTTACTGGTCTGTTCTGTAGGTATTCATTATCGGGCATTGGCTGTTGGTGTAGAAGATGGTATGCTTTGGTTTTGGATAGGAAGCCATGCTGATTATGATAAACTGATAAATGCCTGATAATTGTTGATAGTGAAGGTTGGAAATTCAATTTAAAAGGGTTCTGGATTTCTCCTGAATATTAATGCTGGTTGAAAAAGGAGGATATATCTCATGAAACTGCACACGGTCATACTGGTACTTGTTTTGTTTCTGGTATTGTTGTTTGCAGGGATCAACTGGAGTCTTTTCGCCCGGCAGGACAGCATTAATTTTATTTTTTTCAGTATCGAGGCTCCCCTGGGGGTTATCATGCTCGGAGCGGTCGGTGTTTTGGGCATTATCTACCTGCTTTTTATCGGCAGGCTGGAAGTTTCGTCCATGATGGAAGCACGAAAAAGCAACAAGGCGCTTGAAGAAGCCCGGGAGCTTGCCTTGAGTAAGGAAAAGAGCCGCATTACCGAATTGCAGAATGTTATTTCAAGGCAGATTGAGGCTTTTGGGGAAAGGTTTGAGTCGCTGGAAAAAAAGATCAAGGGTATTGAGGACAAGTTCAGCGGGACAGAAAACAAGGTTGATGACATTATAAAACGTTTTGACGAAGAGGGGGTCTTTATAGTCAAGGGTTCCCGTGAAGAGGATGAGAGCAGCAATGATGGAAGCTGAAAAAAAATTAGAGTTTCATCTGATAAATGTGTACCATAGGCTGTGTCTCGATCGTTGTGTCAGGCAATGATTGAGTAAAAACGGAAAGTAATGATAGTGATGAGATCTGTTGTGAGCCTGTCCGGAAAGGGCGGCATGTCATAAAGGTGCCCATAAGTTGATTTAGTTTAGCCGATAATGTAGGGGTTTCCCCTGCAGAGCACAGCCTTTTCTCATATACTCCTTCCGATAGTTACATTCATTTGTTGATACCACGAAACAGAATGCTGATCCCGGCGCTGCCAGCGCTCATTGCTGTTTTTCCGGGTGTCCTTATTCCAGAAGATTGATTTGTATGGTGAAAGAAAATACTGTACCTGCCGAGTTCAGGGAACTGTGCCTTTCAAAGCCGGTTCTCCAGGCTATTGACAATGTAGGGTACGAAACCCCTACCCCCATTCAGGTTCAAACCATTCCGTTGATTCTTGAGGGCGGGGATATTCTCGGTCTTGCCCAGACCGGTACGGGTAAGACGGCTGCATTTGCTCTGCCGTTACTTTCAAATATCGATCTTGCACGTGCCGAGCCCCAGGTGCTGGTACTTACCCCGACAAGAGAGCTCGCTATACAGGTTTCAGAAGCCTTTCAGCGTTACGCGGCATTTCTGGAAGATTTCCATGTGCTTCCGATCTACGGGGGTCAGGATTACAGCGGCCAGCTTCGTCGTCTGAAACGTGGTGTGCATGTTGTCGTCGGTACTCCGGGACGGGTGATCGACCATATAAAAAGGAAAACGCTTAACCTTGAAAGTATCCGCACTCTTGTGCTTGACGAAGCTGACGAGATGCTCAGGATGGGATTTGTCGATGATGTCGAGTGGATTCTCGACCGGACTCCTGCATCTCGTCAAGTTGCGCTGTTCTCGGCGACAATGCCTTCGGCGATACGCGCTATTACCCGGAAGTATATGCGCGATTTTACCGAAATCGTCTTCAAGGCGAAAAGTTCTACGGTAGATACTACTACGCAGCGCTTTCTTCCTGTTTCCGGTCGGCACAAGCTCGATGCACTTACCCGTATTCTCGAAATCGAACATTTTGATGGCGTGATTATTTTCGTGCGTAGAAAGACCTCGACGTTGGAACTTGCCGAGAAGCTTCAGGCAAGAGGGTATGCTGCCGCGGCCTTGAACGGCGATATGGCGCAAAACCAACGTGAGAAAACGGTCGGCTGGTTTAAAGACGGGGTGTACAATATTCTCGTTGCGACCGATGTGGCGGCAAGGGGACTGGACGTGGAGCGGATCAGTCATGTTGTCAATTATGATATTCCTACCGATACGGAAAGTTACGTCCATCGTATTGGCCGCACCGGCCGCGCAGGGAGGAGCGGCGAGGCGATACTTTTTGTGACTTCACGTGAGATGACGATGCTGCGTACGATCGAAAAAGCCATTCGCAAAGGTATTGACAGGATGGAGCTGCCTTCGACGGAGGTTATCAACGACAAACGTATCGCTAATTTCAAGCAGCAAATCAGCGATACTCTTTCAACGGCCGACCTTGATTTTTTCCGTGAACTTGTAGAATCGTATTGTTATGAGCATGATGTTACAGCTATGGATGCAGCCTCGGCACTTGCAAGTCTGTATCAAGGAGACAGCTCTTTGCTGATGGCACCGCCGCAGAAACCGGTACGACGGAAAAAAGAAAAAGCCAAAGTTAGCGGCTGTGAAAATGAAAATGCGCGGTTACCTAAAAGGAAAAAAGATCCACTTTATGATGTGATTGGCTATGAACGTTACCGCCTTGAAGTCGGTGAGGTACATGGCGCGAAGGCGGGAAATATTGCTGGTGCGGTTATCAATGAAATCGGTATTGAAGGTGATGCCGTGGGCCGGATCAGCATATTTGAGGATTACAGCACTGTGGAGCTGCCTGAGGGTATGCCGAAAGATGTTTTGAGAGAGCTGAAGAGAATATGGGTATGCGGCCGGCAGCTTCATGCATCAAGGATCAATGACGATTCCGGTGGACGGGGAAAGTTCTCGGTAAAGAGTATGCGGAAACCGAAAAAAAGGCCGAAGCGTGCAGCAAGAGTCAAGAGGAGAAAATCGTGATTGTTATCTGGAAATGAGCTTGTTTGCTGGATAAGGTGAATCTGTGTTATTTTTCAGAAGAGTCCGTAGTATTTGACAATTCTGATATGCAGGTGTCGATTATGGATACACAAAAAGCGGCTGCCGAAAATCCCTCAAAAAAATTTAGTGGTTCGCAGGTATTTGCCATTGTGCTCGGGGTGGTTTTTGTAACCATTGTTGTTACGCTGCTTGTTGTCCGCTTTTTCTTTTTTCCTGCCCCATTTACTCCGGTTGAGCTCAATGAACGTGAAAAGCAGGAGCTTGCGGGAAAACTGGAAAGGATCGAACAGGCAAGTGGTGTTTCACTTGAAGATATGTTCGGTGGTGTGAGAGAAGATGAACTGACCCCGGACGGTTATCTTAAACCGGAGCCATACAGTGAAGCAGGAGCCAGCCGCGAAATTTACCTTTCGGAAAGAGAGGTGAATGCGCTCCTGGCAAACAATACCGATCTTGCAAAAAAGGCTGCTATTGATCTGTCGGACAATCTGGTAAGCGCAAAGCTGCTGGTGCCTGTTGATCCGGATTTTCCGGTTCTCGGCGGTAAAACCATTCGGGTACGTGCCGGTCTTGAACTTGCTTATCATGACGGGAAGCCGGTCATGAAGCTCAAAGGAATCAGCCTTATGGGTATCCCTCTGCCGAATGCCTGGCTGGGTGGTATCAAAAACGTTGATCTTGTAGAAGAATTCGGTGACGATCCGGGGTTCTGGAAAAGTTTTTCCGACGGAATCGAGGCTATGCTGGTGAAAGAGGGCAGGATTTATATCAAGCTGAGGGAGTAACTTCTCCGCTTGTAACCTGCACTTTTCCCTGCCGCATATTGAACGGAAAACCAGGAGAAACGATCATGCCTTTTTATACCTACCTAAAGCCCAGAAAATCCGATACGCCTGAACGAAAAATCTGGAAAAAAAGAATCGCAGGCAAGCTTGTTGATTTGCGCTCGGCCTTGAACGACCATATTTACGGAGACGGACGGCAGAATGTATGTGCCCATGACCGCAACGATGCGCAGTGGTTGCGTATTGCAACCTGGAACATCCGGGAATTCGATACGAAAAAGTATGGAGGCCGGCTCAAAGAGTCTCTCTATTATATTGCCGAGATCATCTCGCATTTTGATCTGATTGCACTCCAGGAAGTTCGTGAAGACCTCGGGGCGCTCAATGCTGTTATCGGGATTCTGGGAAAACATGAATGGAGTTATATCGCTACCGATGTTACCGAAGGCAGGCCGGGAAACAGGGAACGAATGGTTTTTGTCTACAACAACAATAAAGTTCGTTTTACCAATATTGCCGGTGAAATCACTCTTGCTGAAAAAGAAAAAATCACATCGTCGCACCATAATGGCCTTCAGGACCCTTCAGGTCTCTCGCTTGAGCTGCCGCCTGAGACCGGTCTCGGTCTTCCGCAGAAGATTAAAACCAGAAAATCCGGTGACAAGGTCAGACTTTCCGAAAATCTTTTCATTGACTTGCCAGAGCGGACGAAGATGATATTGCCTGCAGGAAGCAGGCTTCTTCTGAAAAAAGGTATGGAAGTGGTGCGCGATGATAACGGCGTCCGGGTCTTGCCTGACGATTCCTCTGTGCCTTTTTTCTGCGAAAAAGCAGTGCTTCTTTTTCCGGATGATCTTATCAAGGGAAACGCACTGCAATTTGCCCGTACTCCTTTTCTGGTAACCTTTCAGTCGGGGTGGCTGAAATTTATCCTGTGTACCGTGCATATTTACTATGGCTCCGGCTCGGAGGGCCTTGAAAGGCGGAATCAGGAAATACGGAAACTTACAAAGTTTCTTGCGAAACGGGCGAAAAACGAGAACGATTCGGATGCGGAAAACTTCTTTTTTGTGCTTGGTGATTTCAATATCATCGGAAAAAATCATTCCACATGGGAGTCACTGCATTCGAACGGTTTTTGCATTCCCTCTGAGCTTAGGGAGATTCCCGAGGGAAGCAACGTCAGGAGGGATAAAGCCTACGACCAGATGGCCTACTGGGAAAGATCTGCCGGCAGACAGAGGGGAGGTGTTTGCATCGATGTGGGAAACGCGGGGATATTCGATTTCTTCAAATATGTGTTCAGGGCAGGTGGCGATGATCCAGACAAAGAGGATGAACGGTATTATGCCGGAGAGGTGGGTAAGACCAGGCTTACCTATCCTACGTGGAGAACCTATCAGATGTCCGATCATCTTCCCATGTGGCTTGAGCTCCGGGTTGATTTCAGTGACGACTATCTTGGCGGTATTGCTGAACGATGAAAGGATGTGGTGGGCGTAACTAATTAACAGAGGTGCCCTTTAATCAACATTAACAGGAGATTAACAATCATGCGAGCTTATTTTTTTTATATGCTTTTCCTGCTTTTGCTGGTTTTGTCAGGCCCGGTTTTTGCCGAATCAGTCGAGACGCTGATGGATGAAGGCAAGGCTCATTATGACCTGGAGGAATATGATGAAGCCCTGAAAAGTTTCAACAGCGCTGTTGCACTTGACCCTCACAATCCAAAGGCACATTATCATTATGCCAAGGCTTTGTTCAAACTTGAAAAGTATGACGAAGCACGGGACGGTTTTAACAGAGCCATAACTCTAAGAAAGGACTATCGCAAGGCGTATTATCGGAGAGGAAAAGCGCACTATGAACTGAACAGGCTCCCCGAGGCAATAGCGGATTATTCAAAGGCAATCGAGCTTAAAGATGATTACGCGAAAGCATACTATCGAAGGGGACTCGCCAGGCTGGCCCTGAAAGACACCAGTCGGGCTGTTGCCGATATCCGTAAGGCAGCGGAGCTCGGAAATAAAAAAGCAGCAGCATGGCTTGAAAAAATGGGGGGCGTCAAATAGATGGCCGTGGTTTCGTTGACGAAAGGTGATTTGTTTCAAATAAATCCGTGGCTGTGGGAAATTCCTGCCGACACGGTGAAGGGTATGCTTGTGCCGGCAAGATTTTACGCTTCCGAAGCTATGCTCGATCAGATATTTGCCGACCGTTCGTTGCAGCAGCTGGTTCATGTTGCCATGTTGCCAGGAATCCGGAAATATGCCCTCGCCATGCCTGACATCCATGAAGGATACGGATTTCCTATAGGTGGGGTTGCGGCTTTTGAGCCGGAAAAAGGGGTTATATCGCCCGGAGGTATCGGTTATGATATCAATTGCGGAGTAAGGCTGCTGAAAAGCGACATACTCTATGATGATATCCGGGAAAAAATATCCATTCTTGCCAACGAGATTTATCGTGAAGTTCCTTCAGGTGTAGGGCATGGCAACAGGATAGCGTTCAGCGAAAAAGAACTCGATATACTGCTCAAAAATGGTGCGGCCGGAATGGTGGGGTTCGGTTATGGCGATGAAGATGATCTGCGTACACAGGAGTCCGGGGGGATGTCTCCTTATGCCGACCCGGAAGCTGTGTCACGAAAAGCTAAGGCTCGCGGTATGGATCAGCTTGGTACCTTGGGGGCAGGAAACCATTTTATCGAAATTGACTGTGTGGAAACCGTTTACGATCATGATGCAGCTGAATCGCTCGGGCTTGCCGAGGGCAAGGTCGTGCTGCAGATTCATACGGGTTCAAGGGGACTGGGGCACCAGACTGCATCCGATTACCTGAAAGTAATGGAGACGGCTATGCCGCGTTACGGTATCAAGGTCCCGGACAGAGAGCTTGCATGTGTTCCGTTTCGTTCAACCGAAGGGCAGAATTATTTTCATGCGATGTCTGCGGCGGCGAACTTTGCCTGGGCTAACCGTCAGCTTATCACCTGGGAGATCAGGCGAAGTTGGGAGAAAATCTTTGCTTCCAGCAGCCTTCGGATTGTTTATGATGTTTGTCACAATGTTGCAGGACTTGAGAAACATCGTGATGCCGGGAAAGAAAAAATGATGCTTGTGCACCGCAAAGGTGCGACCAGGGCTTTTCCTCATCAGCCGGTAATTATTCCGGGCAGTATGGGAACGGGATCTTTTGTTCTGCTTGGCAGTGAACGGGCTCTCGTTGAGTCGCTTGGTTCGTGCTGTCACGGTGCCGGAAGAAGAATGTCGCGTACAAGAACTAAAAAGATGGTGCAGGGAGAACAGCTCAAGAAAAAACTTGCATCCGAAGGAATTGCCGTACAGGCAGGCTCGATGAAAGGCTTAGCCGAGGAGGCCCCGCAAGCCTACAAAGACGTCCATGATGTTGTGGATACGGTTGTCAATGCCGGTATCTCCACGAAAGTTGCTTTTCTGAAACCGGTAGGGGTTATAAAAGGATAAGAGCAAAGTCAAAATTCAAAAGGTAAAAGTCAGGATTCGGAAAGTAATAGGGAACAGGCGGCAAGTAACGGTTTGAAAAACAACTTGCCTGTTTTTTCAGTATCCTGATATCTTTCCGTAATCGTAATCGTAATCGTAATCGTAATCGTAATCGTAATCGTAATCGTAATCGTAATCGTAATCGTAATCGTAATCGTAATCGTAATGTTAATTCCTTTTTCCGATTACGAGTACGATTACCGCTTCGCTGAGTACGAGAGAAAGTCAAAATTCAAAAGTAAAAAGGCAAAAATTTATCGTGAGCGTATTGTAGCAAACTCGCGGTCCTCATGGAATGAAGCAAGAATCAAGAAACCCGAAGCCAGAAATGTAGGGGCAGACCCATGTGTCTGCCCGACAATCCCGACATGTCGGGGTCAACAAATCAACAGTTCAACAGGGTTTCACCCTCTGGGATGAAACGTCTTGTGCACTTCTTTGACAAATGCGCGGTCGATGTGGGTGTAGATTTGTGTGGCGATTATGGAGCTGTGTCCCAGCATTTCCTGCACCGCTCTCAGATCCGCCCCGCCTTCCAGCAGATGTGTTGCGAAGGTGTGCCGAAGGGTGTGTGGACTTATTTTTTTTGTGATACCCGCCGCTGTACTGTGATGGCGAACAATGGTATAGGCTGACATTCGGGACAGTTTTTTTCCCCGCGCATTGAGGAAAAGGTAATCCCCGGATTCACGGCATGATATATTCAGCCGCAGTTCCTGCTGGTAACGTCTTACCCATTCTGTTGCAGTGCGCCCGACAGGAACAAGACGCTCTTTTGATCCTTTGCCGAAAATGCGTGCGAAACCGGCATCGAAGTAACAGTTGCTCTGCTGAAGATTGACAAGTTCGCTCACCCTTACCCCCGTTGCATAGAGAAATTCAAGAAGCGCCTTGTCCCGTAGCCGGTATTTGCCCGGTGGAGCTTCGAGAAGCGGGGCGTCAAGGAGCTTGAAAACCTCGTCAACAGTTAGTACTGTCGGCAAATGCAGTGCGGGTTTCGGCTGATGAAGGTTTTCTGTTGCGTTAACCTGAAGGATATTTTCTCGCACGAGAAACTTATGAAAAGAGCGGATGGCGGAAATATTTCTTGCTACGGAACGTGTTTCAAGCCCCGCGTTATGGAGTTCCAGTATGAATTTCTGTATGTCGGTCAAGATGATTTCCATAACCGTTTTTTCGAGGCTTTGTACATACAAGAGATAGCGATTGAGATCGTTTCTGTAAGACGCCTTCGTATGCGGAGAGAAATTTCTTTCCAGCGTCAAGTAGTTGATAAAGCTCTCGAGATGTTCTCTATAAGGTTCTTTCAGAATTTGCATTACAGGCAAAGTCAAAATTCAAAAGTAAAAAGTCAAAAAAGCTTGCCATGTTTTGTGTTGACTCTATAGACTCATACAGGCAAAAGATATTTCGCCACTACAGATTCAACAATCCCGACATGTCGGGGTCAACAAATCAACGGTTCAACGGTTCTTTCTCAAACGTTGTGCAAAGCCGCCATCGAATCCTTCTCGTTCGCCGGGGAGGGTAAGGGAGGCTCCGGGTTCCGATGTCACGGCGCTGGATGTTGCCAGTGGGAGCGACGAAGGAGGTGCTTCCCTCGAGAAATCAGGATGGCGTTCGAGAAAACGATTTATCTGGAGTGCGTTTTCTTCAGGTTCCACGGAGCAAGTGGAATAGACCAGGACACCTCCGGGTTGCAACAGCTCTGCCGCGTGATCGAGAAGTTCGACCTGAAAAGCAGTCAGTTCTTCGAGCTTTTGCGGTGAAGTCCTCCATCTGAGTTCGGCTTTTCTGCCGAGGACACCGGTCCCGGTACATGGGGCATCGAGGAGAATTGCGGTTGGCGGTTTCTCCGGACGTATCGTTCTTGCATCTTCAGCAACGGTTTGAATGATCGTTATACCGAGTGCATCGGCACGCTCCATGATCTTTTTGCATTTGTTTGGATAACGGTCGACAGCTACGATACTTCCCTTGTTCTGCATCAGCTCGGCCATAAAAGTTGCCTTTCCGCCGGGTGCGGCACACATATCCAATATGGTATCGCCCGGCAGCGGATTCAACAGCAGGCACGGCAGGGCCTGGGTCGGGTTTTGCACAGTGAACAGTCCAAGGTGGATAAACGGTTCACAAGCATTGAAATCTTTTGTCAGAATAAACTGTCCAGGCACGGCGGTATTGTAGGTGACCGATGCATCTTTCAGGGCTGCGCTCATGGTTGCAAAAGAGGTTTTCAGGGTGTTGATGCGCAACGCTGTCAGAGGAGATTTATTATTACAGGCAAGTATCGTCCTTGTTTTTTCTTCGCCGTAAAATTCCAGCCAACGTCTGACGAGCCATTCGGGATGTGAGTGTTCAATTGAAAGGCGTTCAGGCAAAGGTTTCTTTTCGAGGATCGTTTCAAGTGACGTCGGCTCTGATGCGATTTTGCGCAGCACCCCGTTGACAATTCCGGCAATGTGGCGTCCCTTGTATTTCCTCGCTAATTTGACGCACTCGTCAACGGCAGCCCATCCGGGGATTTTATCAAGGAAAAGCAGCTGGTAGGTTCCAAGGCGCAGTATGTTCCGCAGCACGGGAGCAGCCTTTTTGAAGTCATGATGGTAACAGCGGCTTATTGCGAAGTCAAGCCTGAGCCGGAACCGCAGGGTGCCGTTAACAAGCTCGGTGGCAAGAGAAGTGTCGTTTTTGCCGGGCTTGTACTTGTGGAGCAGCCGGTGAAGTGACTGCTCCGATTTTGTTCCGTTTTTTTCTGTTTCCTGTAGTGTCAGGAGTGCTATTTCTCTCGCGTTCATGAAAGAGTGGCAAGTCCCTGATATGGTCGTTTCACATTGTCCTGAAGAGATCGGTCATTTTTGATGATATACCCACAATAAAACAATTTATTTGGGGTCTTGGCGGTTTGTAAAATAATAATCTCTGTTGTAGATTGAGACCAACCAGAGTTGTTCTTTCTTTATGAGTTTATAAGCTATCATCCAGAAAGGTGGAGGGACTGGCCCTGAGAAGCCTTGGCAACCGTCTTAACGATTGGTGCCAATTCCATCCCGGACAAAGAGTGCGGGGAAGATGATTGTATGTACATGCTGTGTATCCATACCATTTTCTACCTTCTGCCGGGTTTCTTTTTTCCAGCCCCAGCTTCAGGATGATTGCATTAATCATCTATTATCGTATACCATGAGTCAGTCATACCCCTCCTACAGGTTTGAAACGCTTCAGGTTCATGCCGGTCAGGAACCCGATCCTGTAACAAACTCGCGTGCGGTTCCTATCTACCAGACAACCTCATATGTTTTTGACAGCGCAGAACACGGTGCGAACCTGTTTGCACTCAAGGAGCCTGGAAATATCTATACCCGGCTCATGAATCCTACTACGGATGTTTTTGAAAAACGCATGGCGGCTCTTGAGGGAGGCAAAGCTGCACTTGCTCTGGCAAGTGGACATTCCGCTCAGTTTATTGCACTGACCAATCTCTGCCAGGCTGGTGATTCAATTGTGTCCTCAAGTTTTCTGTATGGAGGGACCTATAACCAGTTCAAGGTATCTTTTCCCAGGCTGGGGATAAACGTCAAGTTTGCAGAAAATCTCAAACCAAAAACGTTTGAAGGGCTGATTGACGAAACAACAAGAGCCGTTTATCTCGAATCCATAGGAAACCCGGCGTTTCACGTGCCGGATTTTGAGGCAATTGCAAAAGTCGCACATGACAACAGCATTCCTTTTATCGTCGATAATACTTTCGGTTGTGCGGGATATTTGTGCAGGCCGATCGATCACGGTGCGGATATTGTGGTCAGCTCGGCGACAAAGTGGATTGGTGGGCACGGCACTTCGATGGGAGGGATCATTGTCGATGCAGGATCTTTTGACTGGAGCAGCGGGAAGTTTCCTGTATTTACAGACCCTTCACCGGGATATCAGGGGCTGAAGTTTCACGAAACGTTCGGTGACCTTGCATTTATAATCCGGGCAAGAGTGGAAGGACTTCGGGATTTCGGTCCGGTTATCAGTCCTTTCAATTCATTCCTGCTGCTGCAGGGACTTGAAACCATATCACTTCGTGCTCAGCGTCACACGGATAATACCATGGCTCTTGCTCTGTGGCTGCAGGATCATCCGGCCGTTGCCTGGGTCAATTACCCTGGGTTGTCCAGCCACCCCACATATGACTGCGCAAAAAAATACCTGACTAACGGTTTTGGGTGCGTTTTGACGTTCGGTGTAAAAAAAGGCTACGAAGGGGCCGTTCAGTTTATAGACAACGTGAAGCTGGCCAGTCACCTTGCAAACGTTGGCGATGCCAAGACTCTGGTGATCCACCCTGCTTCGACAACACATCAGCAGCTCAGCGAGAAAGAGCAGGCTGCAGCAGGTGTAGGCAGGGATATGATCAGGGTATCCGTAGGAATCGAGCATATTGACGATATAAAGATGGATTTTGAGCAGGCTTTTTCTAAAGGACACCACCATTGATACTCCGGTCCATGAAGTTTATCCTGATAGAATCGGGACTCACGACAATTAACGGAGGTGCCAAGAATTAAAGGGATCTAATGAAGCAGAAACTTTGAAAACAATCAACCGGGGATGGAGTATATCGATATCATATCTGAAAAGACTGGTTTTTTTATCAGCCGAAAACCTTTCAGCCTTGAGCTTGGCGGAGAACTTCCTGAAGTTACCGTTGCATACCGTACTTGGGGGGCCTTAAACCGCGAAAGAAACAATGTTGTGCTTATCTGTCATGCCCTGACCGGTTCTTCCGATGCAGATGTGTGGTGGCAAGGGTTGTTCGGCGAGGAAATGGGTTTTGATGAGACAAAAGATTTTATTATTTGCAGCAATGTGCTGGGCAGCTGTTATGGTACGACAGGGCCCCTTTCCCGCAACCCTGTAACCGGCAAATGTTACGGTCCTGACTTCCCGGCTATCACGATCCGGGATATGGTCAGACTGCAGCGGCGGTTGCTTGATGAGCTCGGTATAGATCAAGTGAAGCTCGTGGTCGGGGCTTCTCTCGGGGGAATGCAGGTTCTTGAATGGGGCTGCATGTTTCCCGACAGGGTACGAGCGCTTATGCCCATGGGCGTTTCAGGACGGCACTCGGCATGGTGTATCGCCCAAAGTGAAGCACAGCGGCAGGCTATCATTGCGGATCGGGACTGGAAAGATGGATGGTATGCGCCCGATGCTCCTCCGGCCAGAGGTTTGGCGGCAGCCCGCATGATGGCGATGTGCTCATACCGGAGTTTCGAGAACTTTCAGGGACGTTTCGGACGTGAGAAACGGGATGAAGCTACCTTCCAGGCGGAAAGCTATCTCCGCTACCAGGGAGAAAAGCTCGTTAGCCGTTTTGACGCTAATACATACATAACCCTTACCAGGGCTATGGATACCCATGATCTGTCCAGAGGGAGAGGGGATTATGAGAGAGTACTTGAGTCTATTGCCATGCCTGTTGAAGTGCTCTCCATTACGTCGGATATTCTCTACCCGAAAGAGGAGCAGGAAGAGCTGGTTCGCCATATTCCCGATTGCAGGATAGAGTACCTTCACGAGTCTTACGGACACGATGCGTTTCTGATTCTGGTCGACAAGGTCAGCCGCCTGGTGAAGGCGTTTCGGGATGAGATAACCGCCAAGGATTCATCAGCCGCCTGAAGGGTAACCTCGAAAAACCTGCTGCGCAACCCGGTTGCTGCGTTGAGCGGTGCTCGGAATCCTCATGTATTATTTATACACTCCGGTTCCTGCGCTCCGTACGCCTTGCTCTCGAAATGCTCGCAACGGTTTTTAGAGGTGTCAACATGTTTATCTGATCCTGCTAGATTTTCTGATGGTCATCCCGACTTGTCGGGACTTCGCTTCGGTTTCCGATCACTTCTTGATCTTGAACAAATGCATTATTCTCAAGGTGCTTTTCCGAGGTGTCCATTCCGGTTTATCTTTTCTCTTCAATTGCGTCGTCTCATTTTCCAACTTCGCCCTTTATCAGTAAGCCGGTAGCGTTGGGTTGGGCTGCGCGGTGAATCGGGCTGTGTTCTTTCGATCCAGCCTTCGTCTAAAGCTGGAACAAGATAGTTTTTTCTGAATGTCGCCCTGTGGGCAAGCCCAAGAGCATTCATAAGTTCACTAACGCTAACTTCCTTTTCGCCCATGGCATCAAGCAACTTTGCTACTTGGTCGCTTTTGACCGCACTGGTGATTGCGTCAAGCAATGCCTGTAGCATGAATTCAATGAATGGTGCTGCCCGAAGTTGCGGTTATTGAAAAATCACCCAGAGAATATCTTTCTCTTTTTTTCCGTTCATTGCAGCAATCTCTTGGATTGTCATGGATGTCCCTGTTTCAGAAATGCCCTTTTGTTCAAGTTTTGTGATAATGTCATCGCTGTTTTGCCCTGCCATATCAGCAATGGTCTCGATTTTTGCCGTCCCGAGTGCTTTGATCATTTTCATTCCGGGGTTTCCATTGTTGGCGGACGGCATAAAAACTGAAAGCACAGTAATAATCAAACCTGCACCGATAATGGTAAAGGATGGCTTTTTCGAAAAGTATGAGGTAAAAGATTTCCAGTTGGCGATGGTATGAAAAACAATCCCGATCACCATTACCCAGCTCAGCCACTCATGGACAGGCTTGATATACCCCACGTTGATTTTAAAAAACATCAAAATACCGGTTACGGCAAGAATGATGAAGGTTCCGGCAGCCAGCGGCGTTGCCCAAGATTTCATTTTTACGCTCATGTCTTTTTCCTGCTCATGTTTTTTTCGTTGAATTAAAGCATCGTTTCATTATTGCTATGCATAGGGACGCAAAAAGGTTTCATGTTTAAGGGACGTTGTGAATAATTTATACTTTTTGCAAGAGCTTGAGTGATAAAGGAGAGAGTCTCACATTATGAGCTTTCAGCTTATGAAATGTTGCTGTGCTAAAAGGGGAAATGGTAAAGGATGGGTTTGGCAAAGTGATGCGTTTCCCTATCCTACCCCATGAATGGAGTAAAGCACATCCTTGTTAGGCATGGAGTCTTCATCGTACAGCTCTGCGAGGCCGAACTCGTTGAGAATGTTCAAACCTGCGTCGATTTGCCGGAGGGAAAGTTCATCTTTCCATGAGGTAACGGGGGATTTGCCCTGAAAGAGACTGCTTTCTTTACTGACAACCCTACTTGGTCGTTTGATAGTCTCTTCATTAAGTTCAACGTGGCAGTTTTCTCGGGTGTTCTTGACAAATCGAAATGCTGAAGAAACCTGATTGTTGGGATCGGCAAACACTTCTTCGTAAAAAGTGATGTGGAGCTGTCCCGGCGAGAACTGCTTAAGCGGTACATAGTTTATAATTGACCAGATAAGGACCTGGCGCAGGATGTAATCGCTGCTCTCGCTGGTTTTTCTGATCAAATCTTCAAAGGGATGAAGGTAGTCATCATAAAGGTTCTGTTGATTAAGCAGCAGCATCGGATCGGTTACCCAAAACCAGTCTTTCTTTTTGCTTTTTGACAGGGCCACGGAAAAAGGATTTCGAACAAGCAGAATGATTTTCAGGTTCGGGAAACGAACAGAAGCCCAATAAGCAAACAGATTGGCAAAAATATCTTTTATAAGCAGCCCATTATACAGGTGTGAGTGATTGGCCGAATCAACCACTGGATGAGTGAATGTACCGCTGAAAACATCGGATGCAATGCTTTCCAACTGATCATGCGAATCGCCGGGCCTGATATATTGATGCGGTGATAGAAAGCTCATTTCATCGACGTGCTGCGGATGGAACGGCTCGAACATTTCTCTATACTTTCTGTCGTGATTGATGAGATCGGCGACCCAGGTCGTGCCGCTTCGGCCGTCACCGATCAGCCAGATAACCTCATCATAATTGTCAAACCAGCGATTGGCATGCAGGGTTACATCCCTGACCGGTTTCAGTAAATGGGATAAGATTATTTGTTCGATGTGCACAGCTTTTTTCCTCTCAAATTTCCGGTTTGCCAAACAACCAAGAAAGATACATCTCTATTTTTAGTGTGTAAAGAAAATTGATTTAAAGCTCAAAAAATTTGTGTGCTTTGATGATTTTTCGCTGAATCCTGATGACGAAAAGTAGAGAAGTCAGGTAGAATGGTAAAGGCTTTGAAGTTTTGAGAAAGTTTGTCGCTTAATCGATCACATCGAAGCCCGTATACTTTCTCAACACTTCAGGAACCACAATGGTGCCTTCGGCAGTCTGGTAGTTTTCGAGCAGTGAAACCATCAATCTTGAAGTTGCCAGTCCAGACCCGTTCAGCGTGTGAACGTAAGCAGGTTTCGAGGAACCGTCAGGCTTGAAGCGGATGTTGGCACGCCGTGCCTGGTAATCCTCGAAATTGGAACAGCTCGATGCTTCGAGGTATTTGCTTTCCGCTGGCGACCATACCTCGATATCGTAACATTTTGCGGCACTGGCGCTGATATCACCACTGCAGAGAAGCAGCACACGGTAGGGGATTTTGAGTGCCTTGAGGATCGCTTCAGCGTTTTGCAGAATCTCTTCGAGAGCGTCGTACGATTTTTCAGGGCGGGTGAACTTTACCATTTCAACTTTGTTGAACTGATGTACCCTGAGGAAACCGCGAGTGTCTTTTCCGTAACTGCCAGCTTCCCTGCGGAAACATGCCGAATAGGCTGCATAGGATATGGGAAGCTGTTCGTCCCGAAGCATTTCATCGCGGTGCAGGTTGGTTACAGGCACTTCGGCGGTTGGAATGGCATAAAGGTTATCTTCATTTATGTAATACACTTGATCGGCAAATTTCGGCCACTGACCCGTGCCACGCAAAGAGTCCTCATTTACCATGAACGGAGGAAATACCTCGGTATATCCGTGCTTTTCGGTGTGGTAATCCAGCATGAAATTCAGCAGCGCGCGTTCAAGGCGTGCCCCTTTGCCAGTATACACCGGAAAGCCGGTGCCTGAGATTTTTGCACCCCGTTCAAAGTCCAGGATGCCGAGCTTGTTGCCGAGGTCAAGGTGATTCAGCAGAGGGAAATCAAGTGCGTGATCAAAGACAATCGGCTCCTTGTAAGTATGGTTGTCCTCTGCAGAACTGCCCTCAGGCACGTCGGGATGAAGCTTGTTGGGTAAGGAGAGCAGGATAGATTCCATTTTTTTCTCAATCTCCCCCAAAGTATCATTCATGCCTGCAATTTTATCTGCAACCTCTTTCATCTCCCGAATGAGATCTTCTGCCGATCCTTGGCCGGTCCTTTTTATAACGGCAATGTCTTTTGAAACCCTGTTTCTCAAGGCTTTCAATTCATCGGACTCTTTGATAAGTTCCCGACGTCGGCGGTCATATTCCAGCAGATCATCAACCTTGGTGCGATCTTCCTCCTGGCGGCGTTTTCGCAACATATCGTTGATCTCTTCCGGGTTCTGTCGGATAAAATTGATATCAAGCATATTATTGGAACGTTGTTTATATGTGGGTATCGCTCTTATTGGTATCCTAAAGAACCGTTGCGAGTCCCGATTGTATCGAGATACAAGGCTGACGGAGAGTCCCGGCATTGTCGAGACACGGGGTGAATGAGCTGCGCAGCAGGTTCTCAGGCGACGTTATGACAAAGCTGATTTGACGATCTCCTGCACTTTTCCGCCGTCGACTTTGCCTTTAAGCTGTTTCATCGCGGCGCCCATTACTTTTCCCATGTCTTTCATGGACGTTGCTCCAGCCTTGGTAATGATTTCCTGGATGACATTTCTGATTTCTTCATCCGACATTTGGGCAGGTAGATAGGCATCTATCACTGCAAGTTCAGCCTGTTCTGTTGCCACCAGATCATTTCTACCGGCATCCTGATACTGCTGAATGGAATCCTTGCGTTTTTTTGCAAGGCTCATGACAACTTCAAGTTCCTGTTCTTCATTGAGTTCAGCTTTGCCTCCAACACGCAGAGAGACCTCTTTTTCAAGGAGTGCGGCTCTGATTGCACGCACAGCATTGACTTTGTTCTTGTCGCCGCTTTTCATGGCATCCTTTAGGTCTTGATTAATCTGGTCTTTTAATCCCATTGTTTCACAGGTTAATGTTGATGATTGGGAAATATTGTCAGCCAAGATAATCTCAAAGAATTCAAAAGACAAAAAGAGAGCGTTATAATTTTTTGTCCACGAATTACACGACACGAAAGAAGAAAAAAGAAATCAGGGTTTTGTTTTCCGTCTTATGTATGAGAAACAAAACCCTCGACTTTCAGCCTGAATAGTTTGAAAGGCTTTTTCAAAATACAAGACCGGCTCAGTATCTTACCTTCACCTTGCTGGCTTCTTGCTTCTGAATTTTGGATTCTGAACTTTTTTCGATTACGAGTGCCGTTTCGCTGAGTACGGGAGAAAGTCAAAATCCAAAAGTAAAAAGTCAGGATTCGGAAAGTAATAGGGAACAGGCGGCAAGTAACGGTTTGAAAAACAACTTGCCTGTTTTTTCAGTATCCTGATATCTTTCCGTAATCGTAATCGTAATCGTAATCGTAATCGTAATCGTAATCGTAATCGTAATCGTAATCGTAATCGTAATCGTAATCGTAATCGTAATCGTAATCGTAATGTTAATTCCTTTTTCCGATTACGAGTACGATTACCGCTTCGCTGAGTACGAGTACGACCGTGCAACTAGCATTTCAACAAATAAACAAATCAACAGTTCAACAATCTTCAACTATTGATATCTCCTCCGACAGGACGCAGAACAATTTCTTCTACGGATGTTCTGGGGGGTTGAAGATATGCGTCAACTATTGGTCCGGCAATATCTTCAGGCATCATCATCACGTTCTTAAATTCATTTCCGGCATCTCCCCACATTGGGGTATAAACCGCTCCCGTCATGACATTGGTTATTTTAACGTTGCATTCCCTTCCATAAAGTCGAATAGTTTCAGCAAGGCCTTTCTGACCGAACTTGGACATCGAATAGACCGAGGAGTTTTTGAATGCAGTTTCCGCTGCGATAGAAGTGATGAAAAAAATATGGCCGGAGCGTTTTTTTTCCATAATCGGGAAAACTTTCTGTGTCAGGAAAAAGGTGCCTTTCATGTTTACCGACATGGTATAGTCGAAATCCTCTTCAGTAAGTTCAGTGAGGCTTTTGAACCGGCCAACGCCAGCATTGTTGATCAGGCAGTCTATAGTGCCAAACTCCTCAAGTGTTTGCCTTACAAGGCGGTCGATATCGTCAGGCTTGGCAATATCAGCTTCTATAGGAAGAACTTTCGTGCCCAGTTCTGCACATTCCTCCGCCAATGTCGCAATCTCGCTGTAGGTGCGGGAACAGAGAACCAGTACCGGATTAAAAGAAATGTTGTTTTGGGCTTTTGAAGAGAAATCCAAGGCAATAGCTCTTCCGATGCCTTTGCCGGCACCGGTAAGTAAGATAATATCCTGCATGGGAAAGAGTTTAGAAAGTTTTAAAGGCTTCCCGAACTGGAATTACAGTAGAGGGTGGCACATTACAAGTAAAAAATGCTGTATTAAGATCGAAAAAATTGTTCAAAATGTTGTTGCATCTTGATAATTAACCTATATTTCTTATATAAAGTACCCCCACGATGTGGTTTTCGACTGCATTTACCTTTAAGGATAAACCCCCAGTTTTGATCATGCAAAGGAAAAGTAAAGTTAAGTGGTTCGATGGCAAGAAAGGTTATGGTTTTATTGTTAACCCGGACGGAGGTGAAGATATTTTCGTTCATTTTTCAGCCATTATTTCCGATCAGAGTTTCAAGGTTTTGAACCAAGACGCTGAGGTGGAGTTTGAAATCGATCAGACACAAAAAGGTTTGCAAGCAAAAAACGTCTGTGAGATTTGCCAGGGCAACGCTTCTTCCCAGCCTTCTGTTCACCCTCAGACTTTTATGCAACAGGGCGAAAGTGCTTCAGGTCAGTAGCGGGCTTCCGCTGCTTTCCTTTGGAGCCTAATGGGAATGCTTCGGTAAATCCGGCATTTCCTTGCTTTTGCTAACCGAGCAGTGAATGTTCCCTGAAGCTGAACCAAGTATCTCTGCCTGTTATGACATGGTCGAGGAGATCGATCTGGATGATTGAACCGGCCTGTTTGAGGATGGATGTTACCTGCTTGTCCGCGTTGCTTGGTTCCACATCTCCGGATGGGTGGCTATTTTTGTGTAAAATTATTCAATAAAGCCAAGGCATGTTTCGGTTGATCCAGCGGAACTAAGTGCCCGGCGCCAGCTACCAATACCTGTGTCAGGTTGCTGTAGGAGCGAATATGACCTGCCAATTGCCCTTCGTTGAACCATGGTAGACGTTCTTGCTGTAAAAACTGTTTTTTGTAAGACCAGTCCAGTGCTTTTATCCAAGCATCGGTTCCCATGAAATTGCAGTCCATATCATATATACCGTTATAAATAAGTACCGGTAACGATTCAAACAGCCGCGGATATAAATCGGCATAGGAATTTTGTTCCCCACGTTCCAGCAAATAAGCAATTCGTTTGGATGTATCTTTCCAGGCCTTGACGTGGGGTGAAACATGCAGGGCTTTGCGAACCGCAGGTTGATCCAGGTACCCGCCGATAATGTCGAAGTTGTAATCGCCGATGAGGCGCACATCATATACGTTTGCACCACCGCTTACCTTTGAAATGTACTCTTCGATTTTGTTACATATTTTGTCGACCCTTCGCGAGGTAACGGGCTGCGACCGCTTGATGGCCCGAGCACATTTCCTGTACAGTTTATCGGCTTCCTTTTTTTCGTTCAACCCTATAAGACCGTGGGCATAGGCATAATTCCCGTATGTCGATTCCTGGATATAGGGATGGACAAAGCCGTCGCCAACACCGATTCCTTTGAGGTTGATGTAGGGTTGATCTTTCAGGTTCTCATCCAATATGGCGGTTGCCAGCATCGGGATGTACACCCCGGCAAAGGATTCACCGAATATATAGAGATCCTGTTTCCTGTATGCCGGCCAGCGATCGAAAAAACACTGTAAGCCCCTGTAAAGTTGGTCGGTAGCTTCTTGCTCGGTTCTGGCCGATTCTTTCGGATCCGTTACATAGGACAGACCGGCCCCGGCAGGCTGATCGATCATTAAGTAGCTGGCATTCTTGTTCCAACTGTATGGATTATCCACGAGATAATAGTTATCCACATAAAGCCTGTCTCTTTGGATTTTGTAAGGACCGTTTTCTGCGAATAATCCGATGAAACTGGAGGAGCCGGGTCCGCCGTTGAGCCAGAGAACAATCGGGTCTTTATCGGGATTTCCCTGGGATTCGAAAAACCAGAAGTAGATAAATGCATCATTTTTGTCCGTAACTGGTAGGTACCCCGACAGTTGTTTCTCCTTTACTTTGCCATAGCCAGGAAGTTTCGTTACTTCACCAGCTTCACATTCAGGTAGACGGGCATCGTCTTTTTGTGCCTTCATGATTTTTCCTCTCATTGTTTTGTGGACACGTAGTCGTTCATTAATTCAACGGCGATCGGCCAGGCATAAAAACCCTGCTCCGAAGCAAAGGTGTTGAAGTCTATTTCCGATACTCTATCGTTTGTTTTGTTAATCCCTTTTTTCTGCAACATGGCATAGGTCGCTCCACCTACTGCGTAACAGGGGGCATAACCGGGTGAAGCCAGCAGGGTAAAACATTCGCCGTGCAGGGTTTCTTCGGATAAACCGGTTGTAGAGGCAGCCCAGGAAATGAAATCGGTATATGTCATTTTGCCACCGTTTACATTGACGTCGCAAAGGGCTCTGATGTAGCGAATGATGCGCCAGATGTAAGTTTCCAATTGTGCACAAAGCACGCCTTGTTCCTGCTCTTCGGGGTTGTTACCATATAGTTCCAGGTACTCTTTTTGAACGTCGGTCAAGTTGTCTTGTCCCAATAAGTCTTGGGCAGCGGCCCAATATTGATATTCCCGGTAAAAGGCCATGCCTTCGGTCATAGGCACTTCCAGGGAAGTGTTAAGATTGAGCAATTTTGGGGCATGTTCTGCCGATAGTACGAAGTTATATCCATGGGATGCCTCGTGCACCAAAATATTGATCATGGTCAACAAAGATGTGTTTTTGGAGGCAGTTAAATAAAGTTGGGAGTAGGCATTTTTCCCTTCCAGGTAATTGACGGCGAAATCTTCTCCTCCTGTCACGAGGTTAACCAGGTAATCAGGAGTAGGATCGAATTTTACCTTGTCTCCAGGAGGAGGTTTAATGATATATTGGGCTCCGAATGCAACACATCTGTTCTTGACTTCTTCTATCAATTTTTGGTCGAAATCCACTTTGTAATGGTTGCTTACTTTGTCCCAGATTTCCTGAAGGTTACCTCCGCGTTTCACAAAAGGCAGGGCCGTGATTCTCTCGGCGATGTGGATCGTTACCGGTAAGTCCTGCTGCAGCCAGCTGTGTGCCATGGTCTTGATCTCGTCAGCGCTCTGTGTCAGACAATAGTAATTTTGTAAGCTTGCCGGATAACCGGGAGTAACCTGGGGGCCGATTATCTCATCCCATTTCTGGAATATCGGCCAGTAGGTTTTAAATTGGTCAGAGTCAAGACCTTTGATGTAAAAGAGGTTTTTATACTCTTCAAGTGATTGCCGGATTTCTTTTACTTGTTTTTTAGTGTTTTGGTCGGATCGTACTTTTAAAAGTGACTCCAGCGTTCCGTTCATATAATTGACAGTGTTCAGACACTCTTTACGTTCCAATATGGAAAATTCCTGGTACTGCCATTTTTGTGTTTCAAACTGCACCATTTTTTTTACAGCTTCGAGATATTGGGGAACAAAATCAGCTTGATAGTTTTGCTTGAGAACGATATAAAAGATACCGTCTGCGGCTGCATAAACGCCTCCCATACCTGTTCCAGAGGGACCTGCTCCACTGGGACGAGCCATATCCAGCTGTGTCCTGAGAGCTACTAACACGGCATCGGCTGTAGCTTTTAATGTATTGTCCTTTATTTCGTCAATTCTTTTTTGCAGGTTGTCGATGCGTGCCCGCATGTTTTCGGCGTTGCCTGGGGTTTGGATAAATAAAGTTTTTAACTCCTTTAGATGACCGCTGGTATAGCCGGCGACAGGATTGAGATCCGACCAAAGGTTAATTATTTCTGTTATAATCCGGGACATTGTCTCCTCCTTTTCACGATATTAACGTTAATTCCCGTACCGGTTCGGCGTTTGCCGAACCGGTACGGGAAGCGGGGGTATCTTTACTGTTCAAGGAGCCTTTACAGCACCCCGTATTTCTCATTAAAGCCTTCCAACCCGAGAAAGCCCTGTTCCAATTTGGGAATTTGGGGAAGGGGTTCCAGACCCAACGATTGCTCCCATTCGCTGATTGTCATGTCTGTCAAGTCCGAAGGGTTTTTACCGGCGGTGATGGCATTCCTTGCCAGGGTCACGTAAGGGGCGCAGGCAAGGGCACAGCCTACTTGGTTATCGCCAAATTTTACCAGTTTATAACCGATAAATGTTTCTTTGTATTTTATGTCCTGATCGACTCCACAAAGCACTGCGCATTCAGTGACCTTGTGCAGGGTTTCATCCATGGTTTTTTTAACCTCGCTATACGGGGGATTGCCCTCGATAAAACCGCAGTCTTCGATAAAAAGATTGGAGCCGCTGTTGCGATCCTCCAGGATAGATAAGGCGATGAAAGACCAGGCCCATCCGCAAGGCTGACTACTGGGGTCATTGGTGGCGTTTTTATTTGCACAAACCACCATGGAACCCGGTAAAGGGTTAAAACGCCTTTGAGAATCTATTCCGAAAAGTCTCAGGGTCGTATCAAGCAAAGGGTGAATACTGTATACAGGGGTTTCCGAACCGTCAGGCCACGGCTGATTGTATAAAAGGACACCTCGGAGGTTCTCGGCATGAGCCAGGTCATAGCCCCATATCGCTCCATTCAGACCGCTGAAAGATGAAGCGGTTACCATATTAATTGCACCGATATAGGCATCGTTACATTCGCAGCGGTCATATGAAACGATTCCCGCCGTACCTTGGTCAAGCGGTACGCCGCCTATTGTTGACTGTGGAATATTTACCAATCCAACGGAGAGCTTTATAGTGGTGATATAGCCATTCCCCGAAGGGCTGGGGTTAAGGTATCCCATGCAAAAATCTTTTTCACTTCCAACTGCTGAGTTTACGATATACTTAGGATCGTACTGAAACTGTTGCATCTTCTTGGTGTTGCTCATGTTTGCCTCCTGAACGTTCACAGTTGATATTTAGCTTAGAAACACGACATAAATAACGTCAGCATGTTTATGCTCCTTTTATCTGTCATTACTTATAGCTTTCTCTGCATCAATGGAATTTTTTTTATCACCTCCTTTTATTGAAGCTGGCATTAGCTGGATTGATCCGTCTAAACCGCTGATTTTTGATTTCCAAGCCCTATAGGGGCTCAATCAAAAACAGTGAGAAAAATCGTTAATCCATTTGGTTTAAGAAGACTGGGGTATTTGCGACTTTTTATTCCAGCATCATGTGCGAGTCACTAAAAACATATTCCTGAGAACCGGTTTATCGGACTACAGATTGGGGGTATGCTGCAAAAAAGATGCTGGATGTACGGCAACATACTCAGCAATGCCGAATTAAAGTGTTGCATCTTTTACGACAGGCTGAAGTATGATGTTTACCTGATAATTTCGCCACATATGGCAAAATTATCAAGAAAATTCTTAAAAAATACAGGATTCGGAAGGGGGGAAATGTTGTTCCTGTCACCCGAGCAATGAGTGTTCCCTGAAACTGAACCAGGTATCTGTGCCTGTTATGACATGGTCGAGGAGATCGATCTGGATGATTGAACCGGCCTGTTTAAGGATGGATGTTACCTGCTTGTCCGCGTTGCTTGGTTCCACATCTCCGGATGGATGGTTGTGGACCAGGATAACCGCATGAGCACTCTCCCGTATGGCTGATTTGTAAATTTCTCTCGGATGGATCAGCGATGCGTTTAATGTCCCGACCGAGATAAGGTCGTGACGCATGATCTGATTTTTCGTGTTCAGGTGCAGCAGAAACAGATGCTCTCTGCTTTCATCGGGCACCCTTCCGTTCATATACTCAAAAACATCTCTTGCGGAACGTACTTTTTTATTGGTATTGCGTTTGAAGGTCAGGCGTTTCTGCAATTCAAAAACAGCTTTGATCTGCATCGCTTTTGCCGGTCCTATCCCATCATTTTCCTGCAGTTCTCCCATCGAAAGATCTGCCAATTTTTCAAGGCCATAACGCCCCATAAGCTCGTTGCAGGTTTCAAGGATATTCTTGCCTCTTGTTCCTGTTTTCAGGATAAGTGCCATCAGCTCGGCTGAACTCAGGGCTGATGGACCTGACCGCAGGTAACGTTCCCGAGGTCTGTTGTCAGGATCGAGGTCGTGAATACGCATTGTATGCAATGGTTGTGTTTAGTAATAATGCTTATAGGGAATATAGGGTTTAAGTTCAATATATATGGTGAAATAAGAGTGTAATATTCTTTTGGCGAGACGCCCATAATGAGAAGGTGTATCATTATGAGACGCTATGCGCGTCTGTGAATGCAGGATCTTTACGACAAAAGGAGGGTAAGTCTCTTATTTTTTGTGAGTTAATTTTTCTCCCCTGTTTTGGCATACTGTTTGCTGTATTATATGCAATGCCTCACGCCCGTGGGGTGGAGCAGGTGTAATGGGGGACACCTGTTCATAAAAAAGCGCTCCGAGAAATCGGGGCGCTTTTTATTTTATCCCTTTACTTTATACTGTGTCGTATCAGGCAAGCAGTGAGGTGAGGTTGTTGCAATTTTCTTCAACAATAGCAGCTGATTTCCGAAGTGCTTCAAGTTCGGGATCGCCAAGGTTGATCTCCAGGATCTGCTCAATACCGTTTTTCCCCAGTTTGACAGGTGCGCCGATAAAGATGTTATTAATGCCGTACTGGCCTTCAAGAAGTGCCGAACATGGAAGAATTCGTTTGCGGTCGTTTACGATGGTTTCTATCATTTCAACGGCTGATGCTGCGGGAGCATAATACGCGGATCCGTTTTTAAGATAGTTGACGATTTCAGCTCCTCCTTTTCGGGTCCTATCGACGAGCTGTTCAATTTTTTCTTGCGGCATGAGCTCGGTCAGGGGGATTCCCGCTACGTTGGTATATTTGACTACCGGTACCATGGAGTCGCCATGTCCTCCAAGCACGAAAGCATTGATATCCTGCATTGAGACGTTCAGTTCTTCGGCTATAAATGACCTGAAGCGAGCTGAGTCGAGAATCCCTGCCATCCCCAGTATTCTTTCTTTTGGCAACTTGCTTCTGACATAACCAACGTGGGTCATAATGTCAAGAGGGTTCGAAACCATGATAATGATAGGGTTTTTCGAGTACTGCATAACCTGGTCGGTTACCTGCTTGACAATTGTCGCGTTTTTCATGAGCAGGTCTTCACGTGACATTCCGGGTTTGCGGGCCATGCCTGCAGTGATGAGGATGATGTCGGAATCAGCGGTATCACTGTAATCATTGGTCCCGTGAACCTTTGTGTCAAAGAGGCCTACCGGGCCTGATTCATACATGTCAAGCGCCTTGCCCTGAGGAATGCCTTCAACGATGTCGAGAAGTACTACAGTATTCGCGAGTTGTTTTTCTGCAATGCGGTGGGCCGCAGTTGCTCCTACATGGCCGGCGCCAATAACGGTAATTTTCATATCGTGTTACGTTACGTTTAATTCTGCAGTATGAATATCAACCAATTGACGTGGTAATGGCGATAATTCCAAGCTTTATTGTGAAGCAAAAAAAAAGCCGGCCTTTTACGGTCGGCTTTAGAAATATACGTTTAATTTATTTTCGAGGCAAACAATCAGGAGGGGAGTATGTCAATGTGTTTTTTGTTGTTTCTCCCGTTTCGGAAATGGACCTTGCCGTCAACAAGGGCGAAAATAGTATGATCCCTGCCGATTCCTGTATTATTACCGGGCTTGAATACCGTACCTCTCTGACGAACAATAATTGAACCCGCAGAGACAAGTGAGCCTCCGGATGCTTTTACACCAAGGTATTTCGGGTTGCTGTCACGGCCGTTTTTCGTTGAACCGCCACCTTTTTTATGAGCCATGAGTGAAAATGATTTTTGTTGAAAATGTTATGAATGCAGTCAACGTTAAAGGACTTCAACCTGTGTCATCAACTGACGGTGACCGTTCCTTTTCTGATAGCGTTTTCTGCGCTTTTTCTTGAAAACAATGACCTTTTCGTCCTTGAGGTGCTCGAGCACTTTCAACTGCACATTTCCCGAAGGTTTCATCGATGTCTTCTCCTGGTCAATCTGTGCGAGAGGCTTGAGGTCGATGATATTGCCAACCTCAGCTTTCTGATGAGGGACGAACAGCTTGTCACCTGTTGTGACCAAGTACTGCTTGTCTGAAATTTCTATCAGTGCCTGCATTATTGCTTCGTGTTAGATTAAGAATTATTGACCGGCAATATACGGGAATTCATGTATTATTTCAAACGCATAATACCCTGTTTTGTTTTGAGGTCATAATCGTACTCAGCGAAGCGGTACTCGTAATCGAAAAGAGCGAGGGGATAGACAATGTATAACCTACATCATAAAGAACGTTACCCCAAGTACCAGGGCGAACATCGATAAAGAGATCGTAAAGAGAATGTACCATTTTTTGTAGTCAGACCGGCTGCAAGGATAGGTGAGGGGCTGTATGGCTTTTATTATATACCCCATTGTCAACACAACCTGAAGAATAATTAATCCTGACTTGACCAGGACGCCGGTGGTCCATCCGTGGAAGAAGAATGCAAGGAGCAGACCGGAGATAATAGCTGTTTTAAAACCGGTATCTGCAACTTTGGTTTCGAGTTTGATAAAGTTCTGGAGAAACTTTGGGTAGTCTGCCGTTTCATCGGTTGATCCTGCCAGTTTGGGTTCGAGTGTTTTCAGCACAAAGAGCGAAGTGAACACGGTACCGAACCATGTGGCAAAAGAGGTAACGTGAATGAAGCGAAGCAAAGCGAGCCAGTCCATGGTACTGAGTGAATGGTGGTAGAAGAAATAATGGTTGATAAATGAAAATATAGAAAAAAACGGGGCTGTCCATCCAGGTGCCGGTGCAAGTATCGTAGTTTTGCCGGTGGAGGGTATGCTTGTTTTTTTCGCTGCTCTGAATTAGCTTGATCAATCACGGAAGGTACCGGAAACTGTTTTGCAACGGATTATGAAAGCAACCCGAGGGAACAAAAGAGCCAGTGAAACGCCCATGATGCGCCAGTATCTCGAGGTAAAAGAGCGTTATCCGGAATATGTGCTGCTTTTTCGCGTTGGGGACTTCTATGAATCATTCTATGATGATGCCCGGAAAGTCTCTGAGGCGCTCAATATTGTACTCACGCGCCGATCGAATGGAGCAGCAGCTGATATTCCCATGGCGGGTTTTCCTCATCATGCTTGTGACGGTTACATTGCTCGTCTGGTAAAAAAAGGGTTCAAGGTTACCGTCTGCGATCAGGTTGAAGATCCTGCGCAGGCAAAAGGCATTGTCAAGCGTGAGATTACTGATATTGTTACGCCCGGAATAACTTACAGCGATGAGATTCTTGAGGATAAGCACAACAATTATCTCTGTGCGTTGAGTTTTTTAAAAAAAGGGCGTGAACGTCGGGC
>RAZP01000007.1 GCA_004028745.1 Prosthecochloris sp. | reverse complement strand
TTCAATCAGCTTATCAGGCCAATGGTTTTTGCCATAGTTCAGCTTTTGTAAGGTCTTTTTTTTTATCCCCTGATCTTCAACGTCGGCGGCCTTGAGGGCCTGACTGATGCGCTCAATCGCCGACTTGAGTTCTTCTGGGCCAAGACTGCCAAAATCAGGTTCCGGTTCCGTCAACTCCTGTTGGGCAACCTGCTGGGTGTAGCACCATAACTCTTCGAGCTGACGGACCATATTCGTCTTGTTATACTTGATTGCTTTGCCCCAGACAAACGTGTACTTATTGGCGTTGGCTTCGATCTTGGTCCCATCCGTATAGAGCTCCTTGAGGCTGATCATCCCGGCTTCAGCAAGCAACAATACCACTTGACTGAACAGTTCCTTGATGGTGTCTTTCAACCTTTCGCTTCTGAAACGGTTGATCGTATGGTGATCAGGAATGTTCATCCCGGCAAGCCACATGAAGTGGATGTTTTCCCTGACAGCATCCTCGAGCTTACGACTCGAATAGATATTACACAGGTACCCATAGACCAGCACCTTGAGCAACATCCGAGGATGATAGCTTGATGCACCTCCTCCTTCGTACTTGTTGAGCAGCCGATCAAGGTCCAACTGATCGATGATGGCGTTAATGGAGCGGACTGGATGATCAGATTTGATGAGTTCGTCGAGCGACGGAGGAATCAGCATCAACTGATTTTGATTGTAGGTCTTGAAGACCACCCTGTTATGCGATTTATTTTCCATAGCTTAAGATACCAAGAACAACACAAAAGGGCCACCTTTTACGGTAGCCCTTTTCTGTTTTCTGACTGCACTTTTGAGACAGCCTCTTCTTGTGATGAGCGCTCATGTTGCTTAAGGCATATCAAAAGATTTTTTTTCCTCATTGAATTCATATCTAAAAACTGTTACCTTAATTGTAGAGTCAATATTTCCAAACGGTATCGGCAAGCCCGGTACACAGACGTACAGGAAATATGTTGGGTGACGTTCTGCTGATAAACGATCAGCACAAGTCTGCTGCAAAGGTCATCATGGAGCGGGTGTTGGCCGATAAAAACGAGATAGAAAAGGATGAGCCCGGTTACAAGTTTGTGGTTGCTATTTCAGGTGAATCGGGTGCCGGGAAATCGGAGTTGGCTCATTCTCTTGCTCTCCTGCTTAAAGGATGCAACATTCGCGTAAAAATTCTTCATACAGACAACTATTACCGTGTTCCTCCCCTTGAGCGGCGGGAGCACAGGATAAGCAACGAATACAAGTCCGTCGGGTTCGATGAGTACGACTGGGAGCTTCTGCACGATAACATAGAAGCTTTCAGAAGGAACGAGCGGGTATTTATCCCCTGTATCGATATTATTACCGAGGAAATCGATCAGCTCTTTACGGACTTCAGTAAAATCCAGTTACTGATAATAGATGGATTGTATGCGATACGCACGGATGACATTGATCTCAGGGTTTTTATTGACCTGACTTACCACGAGACAAAGATCAACCAGATGCTTCGCTGCAAAGAACCGGCTGACGGTTACCGGTGGAAGGTGCTTGAATGTGAGCACCATCATGTGCGTTCACTGAAACCGCTTGCAGACCTTCATGTAGACAGTAATTACGATGTTTTCGAGTCGTGTGTGAATATTGACGGTAGAGGTACCTTAGATTGAGGTGGGCAGGAATATGAATGAAACGATCCGTACAATTCTCAAACGCAGGAGTGTCAGGGCCTACAAACCGGATCAGGTTGATGAGGGCTCGCTTGAGCTGATTCTTGAAGCCGGACGCTATGCGCCGAGCGCCATGAACCAGCAGCCGTGGCATTTTACCGTTATACAGAACCGTTTGCTGCTGGAAAAACTTGAGGCCGCCTGTAAAATCGTTTTTATGGAGTCGGATGTTGAGGCATTGCGCAACATTGCCCGCCGGGATGATTTCAGTGTGTTCTACCATGCGCCAACCCTTGTTATTGTGACCGGTGACAGCGCTGCGCTCGCTCCCCAGTATGACTGTACTCTTGCCATGCAAAACATGATGCTCGCAGCAGCTTCGTTGGATATCGGTTCATGCTGGATGCACGCGGTTATGATGTTTTATGCAACGGAAAAAGGAAAGGACCTGTTCAGGGAAATGGGTATTGTTTTCCCTGAAAGGCATGAACCTTATGCGGCGGCAGTGTTCGGTTACAGTACGGTTCCGTTGCCGGAGCCTCAGCCAAGAAAGCCGGACAGCGTGACAATAATGGGTCAGGGTGCCGTTGATTCCCATTCCTCATAGAGCAGGTCGATTTCCGTGCATAGTTCATGATAGCGATCGACGGTTTTCCGTGTTTCTTCTTCCGGCAGGGAGTAAAAATCCGGTGACCCCATTGTTGTTTCGTATTCCTGCTTTTCTTCTTCGAGTTTCTGGATCTTTTTTTCCAGTTTTTCAGCTTTCATTTTGCTGTATCCGGGTGCAGGTTGTTTTTGCCGGCCCGAACCGGATGTTTTTTTCGCCTCTGTGATTTTCTTCTGCGAGACCGCTTCACGCTTTCGTTCTTCTTCCCAGGCTTTTTCAGCTTTTTCGAGATATTCCGCATAGCTGCCGAGATAAACCTGAAGGGAGCCGTTTTTGATCTCGACAACCTTGTTGACAAGACTGTCGAGAAAGTAACGGTCATGACTGACCAGCATCAGGGTGCCATCATAATTTTCCAGTGCATCGATCAGCATCTCTTTTGACCGCATGTCCAGATGATTGGTCGGCTCGTCCATGATAAGCAGATTGGAGGCTTGCAGCAGGATTTTGGCAAGAGAGAGCCTTGATTTTTCGCCGCCGGAAAGAACCCTTGTCTTTTTTTCGACGCTGTCGCCGCTGAAAAGAAAACATCCCAGGATATCCCGGATTTTCCGCTGTGATTGTGCGTCGGGTGCGGTATCCATCATCTCATCGAGGACTGATTTCTCCGGGCTGAGGTTTTCGGTTTGGTGCTGTGCGAAGTAGTTCAAGGACACGTTGTGTCCCTGAGTCCTGCTGCCTTCGTGGTCGAGATCACCTGAGACAACCCTGCAAAAAGTGGTTTTGCCCGCGCCGTTCGAGCCGACGATGGCAATCCTGTCTCCACGCATGATTTCAAGGTTGATCTTCTGCAACACTTCTTTGTGGGTTCCGTCGGGAAGGGGCCATGATTTTGAAACATTTTCAAGTTTCATGACCTCTTTGCCGGAAGACCGTGCTTTAGGAAAACTAAACGAGATTTTTGAGACGTCTTCTTCAGGGGTATGAAGCTCCTCTTCGAGCTTCTGCATCTGGCGCAACCGGCTTTGGGCCTGTTTGGCTTTTGTAGCCTTGTAGCGAAAACGGTCAACAAATGCTTTCAGGTGGGCCATTTTCTTTAGATCGTTTTCATATTTGGCCATCATGAGTTCGAACCGCTGCGCCTTTTCTTTTTCATAATAGCTGTAATTACCCTTGTATTCCGAAATGGTTTTGAAATTGATCTCGAGAGTTCTTGTTGTGATCTTGTCGAGAAAAAACCTGTCGTGTGAAACGATGACGCAGCTGTGTTCGTAATTCAGCATGTAGTTTTCCAGCCAGCGCAGAGAATCGATGTCAAGATGGTTTGTCGGCTCATCGAGCAGCAGGAGCGTTGGTTTTTGTAAGAGAAGCTGGCATATCAGCAGGCGCATCTGCCAGCCTCCCGAAAACTCTTTGACCTTTTTCTGGAAGTCGGTTTGGCTGAAGCCCATGCCGGTCAGCACTTTTTCAGCGTCGGACTCCATTTTATAACCACCGAGCCGCTCGAATTCATGCGAAGCTTCGCTGAATCTTTCGATGAGTCGGTGATACTCAACGCTTGCATGGTCCTGGCCGGCGGCTTCAAGTTCGAGCTGCATGTGTTCAATGGCTTCCGAAAGTTCGTTAAGCCTGGTGTTTGCTTGAAGCACGTAGTGCAGTGCGCTTTTTTCAAGATCATCTTCGAAAGAGAGCTCCTGTGGAAGGTAGCCTATCGTTGTTTCGGATGACCGGATGATCTGGCCTTCTGAAATATCAGCCTGACCCGAACCTGTTTCGCTCATAAAGCGCAGCAGTGTCGACTTGCCGGTACCGTTCAGCCCTACAAGTCCGACGCGGTCCTTGTCTCCGATACGGAACGAGGCATTGACCAGAAGATCCTTCGTGCCGGCGCTCAGATGGATATTTCGGCCTTCAAACATGGCGATTTATTACGAATGATTGTTTAGTTTGCAACCAAGATAAAATAATTCGGGAAAGCTGCATGGGGAGCGGTGAACAAAAAACATTAAGATGACGGAATATGAAGTCAATAGTTATTACCGGCGGAACGAGGGGAATCGGTCTTGGTCTCGCGAGGGGATTTCTCGAGAGGAGCTGTTTCGTCACCATCAGCGGAAAGACACAAGAGAGTGTTGAAAGGGCGCTGCATGAACTTGCCCCGTTCAATGGCAAAGTGCAGGCTGTGGTGGCGGACGTAAGAAAACGGGGGGATATGGAACTTCTGCTTGAAACGGCGGTAACGAGTTTCGGTACACTGGATATCTGGGTGAACAATGCCGGTATCACTCATGAGGACAGAAAAGTCTGGGAACTGGATGAGAATACGGTAGAGGATGTTTTGGACAGCAATGTGCTTGGAGTTATACATGGTACGGTTGTGCCTTTTCTTACCATGCGTGAGCAGGGCGGCGGAAAAATATACAACATGGAAGGACTAGGCAGTGATGGATTTATTATAGATGGTATGTCGATATATGGCACAACAAAAAGCGCTTTGCGGTATTTTACCCGCGCATTTGCCAATGAAGCCAAAGATTCTCCTGTGCTGATCGGCAGCCTGAGTCCCGGAATGGTTGTCACGGATCTTCTTCGTGAAACGGTCGGGGACGATTCGGCCGAAAGTAGGAAAAAGAGGAAGTTCTACAACATGATGGCTGATGATGTGGAAACGGTCACGGAGTTCCTCTGCGAAAAAATGTTGACAGGCAGCGGCGGATCTCAACGTATCCAGTGGCTGACCAAACCAAAAATTTTTTTCAGGATGTTAACCGCTCCTTTCAGGAAGAGAGATCTTTTCAAATGAAGGCGCTTCTCTGTTAAGGTGCTTATTTCGTTATGCGGGCAGTTTTCATAACGCCGGCGAAACGGCAGGGGGCACGCAGTTAGCAATCTTTGAGCTATGAGTTAAGTGTTACGTGCTATGTGCTAAGAGCCGGAAATCAGGGTCGAGTAAAACCACTGTTGATTTGCTTATTCGCTGAATCGTTGAACTGTAGGGGCGAAAAAATTTTCGCCCGCGTGAGTGTGCAGAGGCACATCCCGGCATGCCGGGATCGCCGGGCAGACCCCGTGAGATAATTGATCTATTTCACAGGGGGGTCTGCCCCTGCGTTTTTGAATTTGTCCCGTCCTGAGAAAGTTGACAGTTTTTAAGCTGTATGCACCAAAGTTTTGCGTATAGAAATACATTCGATACCGATTCCGATAGTGACCCCGATTTCCGATCTTTCTTCTTTCGGTGTTCGCCGTCGGAATCGGAATCGGAGTCGGTATCGATAACCAACGCTGGTTCGGGCAGACACACAGGTCTGCCCCTACAGTTCAAATTGTTTACTCGTCACTCGTTACTGGTCACTTGTCACTCTATCAGCGAAGCGGTACTCGTAATCGAAATGATAGTGCTGAGCAATTTACCAATTCATAATGACTTATCGGTGCTGATAACAATAAATAGATTAGAGGTGCCTTAGAGAGGCAAGTCATACTCCTGGAGGATCGATCGGACATGCTGGGGGACAAGTACCGTTAGTTGTTCCGGGCACCTGTATTTGACATAGTAATAGTGCCTGATAAGATGAAAATCAACCGAGTAGTGTGCAAAACCGATGCCTTTCGGGCCGGTTGCGTTCAGCAGCCAGGACATTACCTGACCGAGCCGCAATGGTATTTTTCTGTCCGGGGAGTATGAATCCTTTGAGTCTTTCATGCTTGCAATGATCCGTTCGGTGTTTTGCTGAACAAACTTTTTACACTCCCAATCGCCATGTTCCGGATGGCGTTCAAGCTCATCATCAACCAGGTTGAGCAGTTTTTTCCCTTTTTCTGTTCTGACGATTACCCATTGCCTGTTCTGATCGGGAAGCAGCTTTGCTGCAAGGTAGCCGACAGTAATATCCGACAGGCTGTTAAGGTAGTCGAAACAGCTCATGCAGGATTCAGGGAAAATGTCCGGGTTCGAGAGTTCTTCCGGCAGACTGAAAAAGGGGACTTTTTCGATGGTACCATCGGAATGCCTGATGTGGATACGAAAATCCTGCATGAATTCCATGTGGCAGGCGGTACGGGGTGATCGGGACATCCTTTCAAGTATCCAGTGGAATCTGCTTCTCTGCACATTATCTACGCAGGGAATGCCGACAGTATAGATATCCATGTCGTGCAGGTAGGGGAACCTTTCCTGAAAGTCCCGCAGTGTATGGATATGGCAAGCAGCACCGATAACGAGAACCTTTCTGAGCTTTTTTCTGTACGCTGTTTGAAGGGATGTAAGGACGGGAGAAAGTACCGGCTTATTGCCCCTTGATGCATAAATCTCTTCAGATGTCGTGGCAAGCACCGGTTGTGAAAAAAAGTGGTTGTCTGCATTGCGGTGCAGCGTCACCACACCTTCAACCATACCGCTTTCAAAAGCTTTCAGAGCGATATTGGTGACTATTCCGCTCCATTGAGCGTCGGGCAAAGGTTTTTCAAGCTGTGCAGTGAACCGCTCAAGGGCGATACCGAAGCGCATTTCCTCCGGATTATCCGCTTTTCTCTCCCTTCCAAACATTTTTTTCTCTCTCTTTCCCAGCCATCCGTTTTTGAAGACACAGCTTTGAATGCTTTCATGCATCGGCCACTCCTGTATCGAGCAAAGGCCGCATGAGCTGCAAATGCCTTTCTCGATAGCGCCGGTTTTGTTTTCAGGCATGTTTTCCGCAGAGATAGTTGGTTTGATGAATGAGATCGGAAAGAGAAAAAGTATGAAGAAAAAAATTTTTCAAAAAGAACGCAAGGTTTACGAAGAAAGGTCGTCCCATATTATGAAAGTGCTTGAGTAGGAACAGGTGCTTTTACTATCCAGTTAGGTTAGTGTTGCTGCTAAAAATGTTCAGCAAAAGGTTAGCGTTTTGATGATAAGGTTACGTAAATGTTGATATGTGTTCAGATAGCGTGATCCATGTTTTCTGGTGTTTTCTAATCTATTGTTGAACCCGGTGAAAGAGGCGCGCGAGCGCCTCTAAAGCTGGTTATACCCTCGGCGCTGCTTTTTTTCTTTTCAATTGTCTCTTTTTTCTTCCTGGAAAACAAGACCTTCTTTTTATAGGAAAGGCCTTGTTGTAATATTTCCGAGAGTGCAAGGGGAAACGCGGTTACCCCCCAAGGGCCTCGTTGACTTTCTGGGCGGCATCCCGCAGCCCGTTTGCGGCGATAAGACTGAGGCCGGATTCGTCGAGCATTTTCTGAGCGACTTCAGCATTGGTTCCTTCAAGCCTTACAATGACCGGAAGGTTCAAATCCACCTTTTTTGCCGCTTCGATAACGCCTTCGGCAACACGGTCGCAGCGTACTATTCCGCCGAAGATATTGACAAGAATAGCCTTGACATTTTTGTCGCTCATAATGATTTTAAATCCTTCCTCTACGGTTTCAGGGCTTGCGCCGCCGCCGACATCGAGGAAATTCGCGGGTTTTCCGCCTGCGAGCTGAATCATGTCCATTGTTGCCATCGCCAGACCTGCGCCGTTAACCATACAGCCGACGTTACCGTCAAGCCGGACATAGTTCAGATTTGATTTCGACGCTTCAACTTCAAACGGGTCTTCTTCGCTCGTGTCCCTTAGTTCAAGGAAATCCTTGTGGCGGAAAAGAGCGTTTGAGTCGAAGTTGATTTTTGCATCGAGAGCCAGTACCCCGCCTTCTTTGGTTATGACAAGGGGGTTGATCTCCGCAAGGGAAGCATCGGCTGATACATAGGCTTTATACAGGGCTGTAATGAACTTTACGGCGTTTTTAAATTTATCGCCTTCAAGTCCAAGGAAGAATGCAGCTTGGCGGGCCTGAAAACCCTGAATCCCATGAAGGGGATGAATCTGGATTTTAAGCAGTTTCTCCGGTGTTTCTTCGGCAACCTTTTCGATTTCCATTCCGCCTTCGGTGGAAACCATCAAAACATTGTTCGATGTTGCGCGGTCAAGAGTGATACCAACATAAAATTCTTTTTCGATGTTCATGCCTTCCTCGACCAGCAGGCGTTTGACCTCTTTGCCTTCCGGGCCGGTCTGGTGGGTCACGAGCGTTGCGCCGAGCATCTGACGGGCTATCTCATGTGCTTCTTCGGAAGATTTTGCAAGCTTGACGCCGCCGGCTTTTCCTCGCCCCCCGGCATGAATTTGGGCTTTAACGACGACAACGGTGCTTTCCTGCTCTTCGAACAGTTGCTCGGCAGCCTGCCTGGCTTCATGAGCGGAAAAAGCGACGAGGCCTCTCGGTACGGAAACCCCGAATTTGCACAGTATATCCTTACCTTGATATTCGTGGATATTCATGGTTTTGTAGGGTTACTTATTTGCTCTTGTTAAAACTATCGAACAGGATCATTGTTCATGAAAGTGGAAAATAAAAAGCTTATAATAGCAAAAATTGACGGTTAGATAAAATTATAAGACAATGGATCTTTCGTACTACATGGAGCAAGCCTTTCGAGAGGCTATAAAAGCGCATGAAAAAAAAGAGGTGCCTGTCGGTGCAGTAATTTTTGATGCTAACGGCCGTGTGATTGGAAAAGGGCATAACCAGGTTGAGGAGCTTACGGATGCGACGGCGCATGCCGAGATGATAGCATTGACTTCGGCAATGGCTACTCTCGGGAGTAAATATCTCGGTGATTGTACGCTTGCCGTTACTCTTGAACCCTGCCCGATGTGTGCGGGCGCGATCGTGAACACTAAAGTCGGCAGGCTTGTATTCGGTGCGTACGACCCGAAAATGGGGGCATGCGGTACCGTCATGAATATTACCGCTTCAAAAGATCTAAACCATCAGCCGGAAGTTTATGGCGGCATTCTCGAACACAAAGCACAAAGCCTTCTCCAGGAGTTTTTTAAAGGACTAAGAGGGTGAAGAGTAAAAAGGTAAAAGGCAAAAGTAAAAAGGCAAAAGGCAAAAAGCGGCTGTTGAAAGCCTCCTTTCTATCGACTTTACGGGCGAAAGATTTTTCGCCCCTGCACCCTCAGGTGCTTCTGGCTACTGTGTATTTTCGATTACGATTACCGCTTCGCTGAGTACGAATTCGAAAAACCTGTCTCCTGCATTTGCTATCAAGCCCTCATGATTACGGTTTCTCTTTCTCTGACTCGACGTTTTCCCTGATGATGTTTTTGAGCGATTTTGCCAGATGAGAGACAATGTCCTGAGCAAGGTTGCTGCTTGATGTGGATGGCTGAACACTGTCAAGGCTTTCTATACCTGCCTTTTTCACCGCATTGCTGATGGTTTTCGAAAGTATCGGGTTGCATTCCTTGACAATTTCCTTAAGCATGAACGAGGCTTCGAACTGGCTTTGGCGAACTATTTCGGCTTTGTCTTCTTCGGAAAGCGACTGGCAGTAGTGGGTGCTGATAATGCCCGTAAGACAGGTGAGGTAGGTGTTTGTGGAGCCGGCAAGGAAAAAGTTGAGAAAAAACGGGGTGAGCAGGTTCCCTCCGGGGAGAAGCGTTGCAAGGGTATTGCTGAAAGAGGACTGAATAATCGGCTTGATGTGTGATGGAAGCTCTTCCTTGTTGAAATCCGAAAGGGGAAGCGATTCATAGGTGAAACGATAGAGGTCAAGCAGGTCTCTGCCGTAATGGCTTCGATGATGCAGTTTGTAGATCCTCCATACAAGTTTCAAGTTGTTCATCAACGATGTTGTTGTACCGTAAGAAGTGTTCTGGGCGAAAGCACCCACGAAAAAGTTCTTGATCGCCACTTCCTTTGTGATATTCAATGCATCGGTTTCGAGCAGTTTGTGGTTGGATCTAAGCCATCTCCGGTCCCTGTTTTCTTTGAGAGGTTCCGGGTGCATCGGATGGGTCGGTTGGGTTTTGCTAAGGTTGCGTATATGAGCATCATAGGAAGGCGAGCCTTCATTTTCCGGAAAAGCCGGTTTAGAGGGAGAACGCCAGAATGATACGGCTGAAAAAAGAAGAATGCCGAATAAACCAACCCCGATTGCAAGAACGACATATCCCGCTGCGGGGTGCAGGCTGCCGACAAAGGAAGCGAAAAGATAAAGCTGATTGAACAGAAAAATCAACAGCAGCAAAAGGGAAAAGATCAGTGCTGTTTTCAGCAGGAATCTCAGCTTTCTTTTCATGGCTGAACAGTTTGTGCAAGCCGGCGGATTGCCGCCAGCCAAAAGCCTTGTTACCACCATGTAATGTAACAGTTCTTTTCTTAATAACCTGCGTTAGGGGAAGCAGTAGGCCAGATAGCCGGATAGCAAGAAGTCAGTAGGCAGTCTTCAGTTGGCAGTAGGCAGTTGGGGGCTGAACCCTCAAATACTCGTCACTGGTTACGTGTCATTCTATCAGCGAAGCGGTAATCGTACTCGTACTCGAAAAAAGTTCAGAAGCCAGAATTTGAAGATTGTTGATTTGTTTAGTTGTTGAATCGTTGAATTTCTGCTGTTCCCCGTTTTGCCTTTTTACTTTTGAATTTTGACTTGTTGAGCAATGTTGCTCAACAGTCAGCTGTTTACTTTTTCTTCAGGGGAGGGTTTCTGAATCAGGTGATCTTCGCTGAACTGATAGTCCGTGAATATGTCTGCCGCTGAGGGCAGCTGCCAGCTGCCGTCAGGCATTTTGTTTGTGGTTTCTTTCAGCCGGTAAGTGGTGTCGCCGCAGGTCCAGCAGTCATATTTCGCCATTCCCGTGCACAGGCAGGTCTGGTCTGTGATTTCCATGCGTCGGCCTTCTTCCCTGGCGCTGAGAGCCTTGTAGTATGAGTCTATATAACCACACTTGCCTTTGTTGTCGAGCAGGTAGCCAAGACCTTCACAGTTGGGCTTCATCGAATAGTTCAGAACCGGAGATTTCTTGAGCATTCTCATCGGATAACCGGTAGGAGAGACAGTGTTGACGACTATGTCATCCTTTTCGGTGTTGATATAGTGCTGCTTGACCTCATATGGAAGACCTGATTCTTTTGTTATGGTGAACCGTGTTGCTACCTGGACTGCTGAAGCCCCCAACTGTAGAAATTCGGCAGCATCGGTACCTGTGAAAATACCGCCGGCGGGTATAACGGGAATGTTCAGGTTTTCGTTTTTGAGGAACTCAAGTACCTCTTTTACAATGGTCTTCAAGTCGTACATCTGCCAGTCGTCCGGGCTAAAGCCGAGATGGCCGCCTGCCAGAGGACCCTCGACAATAATGTAGTTGGGAATGCGCTGCAGTTTGTAGGCTCGTTTCAGAAAAATGTTCAGGGCGCGCATCGAAGAGATAATAATACCGATCTTCACATCGTGGAATCTTGGATGGTCCTTGATGAGATCGAGGGTACGAAGGTTAAGGCCTGCAGCAAGTGTAAGTCCGTCAATTCCTGCTTCCATGGCTGCTGAAAGTCTTGCCCGTAGAGTTTCCGAAGAGTTGCGCATGGTCAGCTTTTCCATGCAGTTCATGAAAATCGCACCGTTGCCGCTCTTTTGTGATATGGTATGCTCGACATACGTTTTCTGCGCCTCGAAAACATCATCGAGATCGAAACAGACATCTGCCTTGTCAGGATTGTTTGCGTTGTAGCTGTATTTTTTCCTTTTACGTGTAGTGTATGAGGTACTGAATATCTGATCACAGACATAGCAAACTTCGGCATCGGAGATATGACCGATACCGCCCAGTGTTTCGGCTGTGAGGGCAAGCTCGGTTGTTGATATGTTAACACCCATTCCTCCTATTACGATAGGGACATATTCCTTGCTGCCTATTTGTAGTCTGTAATTATCTACTTTCATGCTGCGTTGTCGGATCTTTGACCGGCTTTTGTTTTGCCGGTCTTGTAAAGCTGAAAATACTACTGGGCCGTTAGGGCCAAAAGAACAAAAGATATCATATTTCATCGTATAAAACCATAAGCTCTTCTCATAAATAAAGGCTTTTTCGACTTTCCCGTAGGGAATATTTTCATGGCAGGAAAATGAGAGGGAGGAGAATGTTTGAGAAAAGTACCGGAGATTATTACATTGGCATGACTCGGGAAAATAGGGTGAAAAAACCCCTTTGTTTCAATAAAATCAATGGTTTTGTAAGGAGGAGAGGTGCATGATAAAGCTGGTACTGCTTCGGCACGGAGAGAGTCGGTGGAACAAGGAAAACCGCTTCACCGGCTGGTATGATATCGATTTAAGTGAAAAAGGGGAAACAGAATCCAGGAACGCCGGGGAGCTCCTGAAACAAGAAGGTTTTGTTTTTGATGTTGCCTATACCTCTGTGTTGAAAAGGGCGGTTCGCACTCTGTGGAACGTGCTTGACGAGATGGATCTCATGTGGATACCTGTTTTTAAAAGCTGGCGGCTGAACGAGCGCCATTATGGGGCGCTTCAGGGTATGAACAAGGCTGAAACCGCTCAGCAGCATGGCGAAGAGCAGGTGCTTGTCTGGCGCAGAAGCTATGATACTCCTCCTCCTCCTCTTGAAAAAACCGACTCCCGTTATCCGGGAAATGACCCTCGGTATGCCTCGCTTGCTCCGGATGAAGTGCCCGTGACGGAATGTCTGAAAGATACCGTTGCCCGTTTTCTGCCGTTATGGCTTGAGGAAATTGCACCGCAAATCAGGGCCGGTAAGAGAGTGATTATCGCTGCCCATGGCAACTCGCTTCGTGCACTGGTCAAATACCTTGACAATATTTCGGAAGAGGATATCGTTGGTTTAAATATCCCGACCGGTGTGCCGCTTGTCTATGAACTGGATGATGACCTGAAGCCGCAGAAAAGTTACTACCTGGGGGATCAGGAAGAGTTACAAAAAGCAATCAGCGCGGTTGCTAACCAAGGCAAGGCTTAGTCGTTGACAAAGCGCGTACTCGGGGATATTTCTTGAAAAAGGTTATATTCCCCACTTCAAATTCGAAGGTGCCTTTTTTAGAATAATTCAGATAAGAAGTACCTGGAACTATGAAAGTAATGCAAGCATCAGGGCTCTATGACCCACGTTTCGAGCATGATTCCTGTGGTGTGGGTTTTGTAGCCAATATAAAAGGTATGCGGTCTCATGAGATAGTGCGGCAGGGTTTGGAAGTGCTGGAAAAGATGAAACATCGCGGCGCTTGCGGATGTGAAAGTAATACAGGTGACGGCTCGGGTATCCTTGTCCAGATTCCTGACAAGTTTCTCAGGAAAGCATGCTCGGAGAGAAATATTGAACTGCCTGCACAAGGTGAATATGCTGTCGGAATGGCGTTCATGCCGCCTGATATTTCACAGCGGCGGGCTATAGAGGACATCTGCCGCCAGATGGTCCAGGCCGAGGGTCAGAAGTTTCTCGGTTTGAGAAAAGTACCGACCTGCAATGACTCGCTGGGTAAAACCGCAAAATCACAGGAGCCGGTAGTCAAGATGTTTTTTGTCGGAAAGGGCAAAGATATCAATTCCGATGAGGAGTTTGGCCGAAAGCTCTATATCATTCGCCGCCGAATTACCAAAAGGGTGAAATATACGGCAGGGCTTCTTGGAAGCAGTTATTTTTATATGTGCAGTTTATCTCATCGTACAGTTGTTTACAAGGGGATGCTGCTCCCCGAGCAGGTATCGTTGTTTTATCCTGAGCTCACGGACCCTGATGTGGAAAGCGCTATTGCGATGGTACATTCGAGGTTCAGCACCAATACCTTTCCAAGCTGGGATCGTGCCCATCCATACCGCTTTCTGAGCCATAATGGCGAGATCAACACGCTCCGGGGCAACATCAACTGGATGAAAGCCAGGGAGAAAATGTTCGAGTCCGAGCTGTTCGGCAGCAATATAGAGCACATCAAACCGGTTGTTGTGGAGGATGGCAGCGATTCGGCAATCCTTGATAATGTTTTTGAGCTGCTCGCGTTGAGCGGCCGCTCACTTGCCCATGCAGCTATGATGCTGATCCCGGAGCCATGGAACAGCACCAGCGATATGTCGAGAGAGAAAAGGGCTTTTTATGAGTATCACAGCTGTCTCGTGGAGCCTTGGGACGGGCCGGCTTCCGTCGCTTTCACCGACGGGGTTCAGATTGGTGCAATTCTTGACCGTAACGGACTGCGTCCCTCCCGATACTACATTACCAAAGACGATCTGGTTGTGATGGCATCTGAAGCTGGTGTGCTTGACATCGGGCCGGAAAGAATTCTCAGGAAAGATCGTTTGCAGCCGGGGAAGATGTTCCTTGTCGATACTTCCCAAGGCCGCATCATTTCCGATGAGGAGATTAAGCAAACCATTGCCAAGGATAAGCCTTATTCCAAGTGGCTTCAGAAGCATCTGATTGAGCTTGAATCACTATCCGGCGATTCGAATAAAAAGCAACGTGACGAGAAACTTTCCCTTTTAGCTCGCCAGAAGTTATATGGCTACACCGAAGAGGACATTTCCCTTCAACTTATGGTGATGGCGAAAAACGGGGTGGAAAGAGTGGGATCGATGGGGCATGATGTTCCTTTGGCGGCACTCTCCAATAGGCCGAAACTTCTTTATAATTACTTTAAGCAGCTTTTTGCCCAGGTTACCAATCCACCGATTGACTCTATTAGGGAGGAAATTATCACCTCCACGATTGTCATGCTTGGTGCAGAGGGAAATCTGCTGGAACCCAGCGAGGAGAACTGCCACAGGTTGAAAATCAACAAGCCCCTGCTCACTGACGAAGAGCTGGAAAAGATACGAAACATAGATAAGCCTGGTTTCAAAGCTGTTACCATCCCGATTTTATACAATGTCAGGGAAGGCGGCAAGGGTATTGATACTGCCATGCAGGATATCTGCCGCCAATGTGAGCAGGAGATAAGTAAAGATGTAAACCTGATTATTCTTTCTGACCGAGAAGGGGTCGACAGCGAACGGGCACCTATCCCTGCACTGCTTGCGGCTTCAGGGCTACACCATTTTCTAATCAATGCTGGTTTGCGCACGAGAGTGGGGTTGATTCTGGAATCCGCCGAGCCAAGAGCCGTGCATCATTTTGCTCTGCTTATCGGTTATGGTGTTGGAGCTGTCAACCCTTATCTGGCGCTTGAATCAGTCGGTGATCTTGTCGAAAAGGGCCGTTTGGGTCTTGGTGCTCCGGCAGCAAAGAAAAACTACATCAAAGCCATTGTTAAGGGCGTGGTCAAGACCATGGCTAAAATGGGCATTTCTACTATCCAAAGTTACAGCGGAGCCCAGATTTTTGAGGCTGTGGGTCTCAACTCACGGTTTGTCGATTCATACTTTCCCAGGACACCCTCGCGGATTGAGGGCGTCGGCATTAATGTGATTGCCGAGGAGGTCAACAAACGCCACGAAGCTGCTTTTCCTTCATCAGGAAACGATGTTGATCCCGGCCTGGAGAGCGGTGGAGAGAGAAAGTGGCGTCACGACGGGGAAGGACACCTTTTCAGCCCTGAGGCAATCCATATACTGCAATACGCATGCCGCACCGGGGATTATGAAATGTTCAAAAAATATGAGCGCCTGATTGATGAGCAAAGTGCTGAGCTTTTTACTCTGCGCGGCCTCATGGATATCAAGTTCGGCAAAGCTCCCGTTCCGATTGAAGAGGTTGAGCCGGTTGAAGAGATTGTCAAGCGGTTCAAGACGGGAGCGATGTCCTATGGCTCCATCAGCAAGGAGGCCCATGAGACTCTGGCCATAGCCATGAACCGTCTCGGTGGCAAAAGTAATACAGGTGAAGGCGGTGAAGACCCTAACCGTTTTGTGCCTTTGGCAAACGGCGACTCAAAAATGTCTGCTATCAAGCAGGTTGCGTCAGGACGTTTCGGTGTGACAAGTGAATATCTTACCAACGCCCGTGAGATACAGATCAAGATGGCTCAGGGCGCAAAGCCTGGTGAAGGCGGCCAGCTTCCGGGGACAAAAGTTTATCCATGGATTGCGAAAACACGTCACTCAACACCGGGGGTAGGTTTGATCTCGCCACCGCCGCACCATGATATCTACTCGATCGAAGACCTTGCGCAGCTGATACACGATCTCAAGAATGCCAACCGTGACGCGCGCATTAATGTAAAGCTCGTCTCATCGGTCGGTGTCGGCACCATTGCGGCCGGCGTTGCCAAAGCCCATGCTGACGTTGTGCTTATCAGCAGTCATGACGGCGGTACAGGTGCATCTCCTCTGTCCAGTATTATGCACGCCGGTATGCCTTGGGAGCTTGGTCTTGCCGAAACGCACCAGACCCTTGTGCTGAACAATCTGCGAAGCCGTATTATCGTTGAGGTCGATGGTCAGATGAAGACCGCGCGTGATATAATCATTGCCGCTTTGCTTGGTGCCGAGGAGTTCGGTTTTTCAACCACGGCCTTGGTGGTTATGGGCTGCATCATGATGCGTGCTTGTCAGGAAGACTCATGTCCGGTCGGTGTTGCTACGCAAAACCCTGAACTTAGGAAAAACTTTACCGGAAAACCCGAACATGTGGAAAACTTCATGCGTTTCCTGGCTCAGGGGATTCGTGAGTATATGGCAGAAATGGGGGTTCGTACCCTGAATGAGCTTGTGGGCCGTACCGAAAGGCTTGAAATGAAGAAAGCAATAAGGCACTGGAAAGCCGAAGGGATCGATCTTTCCAAAATTCTGCACAAGGCTGAACCCGGCGAAGAGGAAGAAAGCTTGTATAAAACCCTTAATCAGGATCATGGTATAGACAAGACTCTTGACATCAGAACGCTTCTCAAAATCTGTGAGCCTGCTATCAAAAGAAAGGAAAGGGTCAACACGACACTTCCGATACACAACACCGATCGTGTGGTCGGTACCATTGTCGGCAATGAAGTGACGAAAGCCCATGGGGGAGAAGGGCTGCCGGACGACACAATACATATCAAGTTTTACGGGTCGGCTGGGCAGAGCTTTGGCGCATTTATCCCGAGGGGTATGACCCTTGAGCTCGAAGGTGATGCAAACGATTACATCGGTAAGGGGCTTTCCGGAGGAAAGGTTATCGCATACCCTCCCAAAGAGTCTACCTTTACACCTGAGGAAAATATCATTATCGGCAATGTTGCGTTTTACGGCGCAATATCGGGCGAAGCCTATATTCGCGGTATGGCGGGCGAGCGTTTCTGTGTTCGAAACAGCGGGCTGGAGGCTGTCGTGGAAGCTGTCGGCGATCACTGCTGCGAGTACATGACCGGTGGTACGGTTGTTATTCTTGGTACAACAGGCAAGAATTTTGGTGCGGGCATGTCTGGAGGGATTGCCTACGTATACGACAAAGACGGAACATTTGATAAGCACTGCAACTGCGAGATGGCCGGCCTTTACCCCATCGACGACGAGGATGAGTTCGAGAAGCTGCGTACCATGATAGAGCGTCATTATGAGTATACGGACAGCAAACTTGCGGCTCGTCTGCTTGACAGCTGGTACGAAGCCAGAACACGTTTCGTAAAGGTTTATCCGCATGATTACAAACGTGCGGCGGAAGCCATGCAAAGCGTCATGACGGATGGGATGGCCGGTGATGAGGCGATTATGGCAGCGTTCGAGAAAAATGTTCACGACCCTGTGCGTGTATCCGGAAACTGACGCAGGAGGCAATGTTATCCTGAATTGATTGTTCCAAACTTTCCCGGCTCCCGACGAAGCGGGAAGCGGGATGTTCGCTCGAACAATCGGCTCAATATAGGGAGGCGTGTCATTGCGAAAAGAAACAGAAGTATATGGGTAAAATAAAAGGTTTTTTGGAGCATGAACGAGCGGTTCCTGAAGACAGGCCACCACTCGATCGTATAAAAGACTGGAAGGAATTTCATAAGGAAATGCCGGAGGAGGCATTGCGTGAGCAGGGGGCCCGCTGCATGGACTGTGGGACACCTTACTGCCACACCGGTATTATGCTCAACGGTATGACATCGGGGTGCCCGATTCATAACCTGATCCCGGAGTGGAACGATCACGTTTATCGAGGGTTTTGGCGTGAAGCTTATGAGCGTCTTATGAAAACCAACAATTTTCCGGAGTTCACCGGTCGTGTATGCCCGGCTCCTTGTGAGGGGTCATGTGTTTTGGGTATTATCGAACCTCCGGTTACCATCAAGAACATCGAGTGCACAATAATTGAGCACGCATTCGAGCAAGGCTGGGTCAAGCCTCAGGAAATTACCAGGCGGACAGGCAAACGGGTTGCAGTTGTCGGTTCAGGTCCTGCAGGACTTTCCTGTGCTGACCAGCTTAACAAAGCGGGCCATAGCGTTACCGTTTTTGAGCGCGATGACAGGATCGGCGGACTGCTCATGTACGGTATTCCGAACATGAAGCTCGACAAAGAGGGAGTTGTGCAGCGCCGTGTTGACCTGATGGAAAAAGAAGGGATCAGGTTTGTCGTGAATACGGAAGTCGGTAAGGATTATTCCTCCGAAAAGCTGCTTGAGGAATTTGACGCTGCTGTTCTTTGTACGGGGGCTACGAAGCCGAGGGATCTCGATGTGGAAGGCCGGAATAGCAAAGGTGTTTATTTTGCAATGGATTATCTCCGCTCAAGCACCAAAGCTGTTCTCAGCGGTGATACCCCGAAGATAAATGCAAAAAACAAGGCGGTCATCGTTATCGGCGGCGGCGATACAGGCACCGACTGTGTGGCTACAGCTATACGCCAGGGGTGCAAAAGTGTCGTACAACTTGAGATTATGCCGAAACCGCCGCTGGAGCGTCAGCCGAATAATCCTTGGCCGGAATGGCCTAAAACCCTCATGGTTGATTATGGTCAAGAAGAGGCTGCGGCCATTCAGGGTGACGATCCGCGTCGATACAGCATTATGACCAAGAAGCTGCTTTGTGACGGTAACGGCCATTTGACCGGAGTTGAAGTCTGTCAAGTAGAATGGGTGAAAAAAGAGGAACGTTCGATTCCCGAGCCGGTTTCCGGTACAGAAGAAATCATACCAGCAGACATGATTCTGCTTGCCATGGGATTTTTAGGGCCCGAAGAAGGGTTATTACAACAATTGAGGGTTGAGCAGGGAGAACGCTCAAACATCAAGGCCGAATACGACGACTTCAGGACCAGTATGGTCAAGGTTTTTGCAGCCGGAGATGCGCGGAGAGGCCAAAGCCTTATTGTATGGGCCATCAATGAAGGTCGTGCGGCTGCCCGTGAGTGCGACCGTTATCTGATGGGTTGTACTAATCTTCCATGACCATAACCATTTTTGCTGTATGGAAAAGCAGAGATTGCAGGAGCTGCTCGTGCAGCTGCACGAAGAGCTTGAACAAACCGAAACGGTTGATGAAGGCACTGGCGAGGTGCTGTCCGACCTGAAAAAGGATATCAGCAGGCTCGTTCAGGAAGAAGCGGTCATAGAAGACGAACAGGAAGGATTGGCCGAGCGCCTCAACGATGCTGTCGGGCATTTCGAGGAGGATCATCCGAAACTTTCGATGGTGATTCAGCACGTTCTTGACAGCTTGGCAAGAATGGGTTTTTAATCAGGCTTTTTTAAGCAGGACGAAACAGGGGTTCGTTATGTCAAAGGAAAATGACCGGATGAAGGGAAAGAGTAAAAGAGGCGGAAGTAATGATATGGTTGTGTGCTCATTCTGCGGAAGAGGCAGTGATGAGGTAAACAGTATGGTTGCAGGCCCCAATGCGTTTATCTGTGACCGTTGCATCATGAGTTCCGTAGAAATTCTTCGTAAAGAGAT
>RAZP01000069.1 GCA_004028745.1 Prosthecochloris sp. | reverse complement strand
TTTTGAAATTAATAGAGGTGCCCTTATGACAAAGCGTTTGTTTTCCTTGTTTTCTGTCATGTGGCAGCACTCTTCTGTTCGAGCGGCACATGCCGACCATCGCCACCTCTGGTTTCCGTTACGGTTGTTGCTGCTGTTGTACGGCTTTGTGGCGATTGATGCCGTTGCTCTTGCTGAGAGGGCCGCATCGCCTTCAGGCGTCGCCGGGTCGTGGACGCTGGATCGGTTGATCGGCGCATCGGTCACGACGAACCCCCTGGTTCTGGGAAGCCTTGCCAGCTACCGGGCCGCTGAATCGCGGGCAGACGCGGCGCAGGCGGAGTACTTGCCGGTTCCCTATGTGGATATGCGGTACGATGCCCGCGACGGTGATCGTGTTGGTGTCTTCGGGATTCGCCAGCCACTGTGGAGTGGCGGGAAGCTCTCCGGCGGGTTGCGGACGGCGCGCTCGATCGCCTGGTCGAGCAAGCTGTCGGTACGCGAGACGCAGGTAGCAAACGCCCTTGACGTGGTCAACCGGTACCAGACCATCCTTCGCCATCACGCGCGTATCGGGGCGCATACCAAAGGAGTGTTGTTGTTGGAACACTACGTGTCGATGATGGAGCGCCGGAGGGCTTCGGGGATATCGTCATCGATGGAAGTCTCACTGGTGACGTCGCGTCTGTTGCAGGAGCGTAACGATCTGTCGATGGCCAAGGCTGGTTTGCGCACCGAACTGGACCATCTTTCTCGTCTGGTCGGCCAGCGGCTTTCCGGGAAAGATCTCACTCTTGCCGATGATCAGGGAATGGTACCGCCGCCGGCTCTTGACGCACTCCGTGACCGTGCGGCGCGTTGCAACCCGACGCTGGCGCGTTCATCGGCGTCGATCGACATTGCCCGCCATCAGTACTCGAAGGAGCTCGCCAACCTGTTGCCAACGGTGATGTTGCAGGCCGAGCACCAGAACGATTTGTCGGGCACAGATGCACAGAACGCTGTGTATGTGACGATGGAATACGAGTTTGGCGGCGGTTTGGCGGCTCTTGGCACGCTCCGTTCAGTGCGCTCCGGCGTTGAAGAAGCGCAGGAGAACAAGGAGCGCGTGCGCCGCGATCTTGAAGCGGTGCTCAACGAAGAACACGAGACCTGCCGGGTGGCGCTGGCGCGCTACGCATTAAGTCGAGACGAGACGCGTTATTCGCAAGAGGTGCTTGACTCGTACACGCGATTGTTTGTCGCCGGCAAAGTCAGCTGGCTCGATCTGCTCAACGCGGCGCGCGAACTGATTCAGAACGAAGTGGCGACCGGCGATCTTCTGGCATCGTACTGGGGGTCCCTGTACCGGCTACGCCTGTATTCGGCCGATCCGGCACTGCTTGGCGCCGAGATCAGCGATCAGGCGCCGACCCCGGCTGATCCACCGGTACCGGATGCCGACACGGAAGACCGCTGACCGGTAGTTTTTTTTAGTTGTACCAGGTATTTTTGTTATGCCTCACCATGCATCGTTTGCTTCCCTGATGAATATCGGCTGGCTTGCTGAGCGTTGCTGTGCGCTTGAAGGCCGGACGATGGGTGTGCCGCCGGCGCGGCTGGAGGCGCTGCAGCGTCATCTCGATGATCGCGCTTCTGCCAACTCGCCGGTCCCTGTGGGAGAGGCGCTCGACACCCTACTGACCTTGCTGGGTATGGCTGACCGGGAACGCACCGACGAACCGGTGTCCAACATGCTGCCGATGGTCTGTGCGATGCCGGGTTTAGGGGACATTCTGTAAGCGCCGATGAAAACCGGTAGAGAGTAGAGAATGAAAGTTTCTTACATGAAAGGTGTAGCCAGCCATCATGGCCCCGAGTCATGCCTCGATCCACAGCAATGCGATGGGGAAGCGTTGACAGGGGAAAACACAGGCGCTCTATTGAGCTCCGAAATCACCATAATTCGCAGGCAGACCTCATAGGATGAGAGGGAAAGCAATAGCAACCATACCGCAAAGGCAAGGAATGGCTGACTGCGGCGGAGTCTTAGAACGGCAGCATGTGTGGAAGCTCTTTATACGGGAATTAGGAGACCCGGCAAGCTCCCTCTCATCAACGGCAAAAGAGAGAGGGAGGTATCAATGAGGGAGAGAACCCGAAGAATTGATGCAGAAGCGAACCGGGAGTCGGACGGTGTCATAGTACCAGAGAAGCAGCCGAACAGAGGAACCCCTGTTTCGACGGAGGCAGTGGAGGGAAGGGCACTGGCCAAGAGGAACGCCGGAAAAGAAGCCGCCACCCGGATACAGAGCCGGGACACGCAGCTCCCCGCCCCGGCTTGCCTCGTCAGATGACCATGTTGCCGTTGGAGAGCATCGCTGCAAGAAACGTCGCATGATCGCCCACCGAGCTGTAGGCTATCGACTGCATCGTTACCGTTACATCCGTGCCCGAGCTGTCGCCATTGGCGTCTATGCTCAGCATGAGGTTCCCTCCGGAATTGGACAGCGTCACGAAACTCCCGATCGTACCCGTGGTCGCTCCGTCCAGCAGATAGTGCAGATCCAGCACGTCGCCGCCCACTCCGTTACTGAAATCGGTGATCGTGTCGTTGCCCGCGTTGGTGAAGTGGTAACGGAACGTATCGATGCCGGCGTTACCGGTGAGAGTGTCGTCGCCCGCGCCGCCGACCAGCAGATCGGCAGACGCTGTGCCTGTGAGCGCGTCATTGCCGCCTAAACCGTGGACGACTGATCCCGACAGCGTATCGCCCAGACTGTTGTCTCCAACCGTCACCCCTGCATCGAGCGTGCCGCCGACGCTCCAGCCGTACGTATCGATGAGGTGCTGACGCGAAGTCGCATCGGTATATGTGACTCCTGCGGCGCCCAAAAATACCCCGCTTTGGAGCCCGGTTTCGCCCGTTGAACTGTTGATGTCAGACCAGCCGGCAAGCAGAAGATCGTAATTGGAGGCCGACATGCCGCTATAACTGAGCATATAGAAAGCATTAGTCAGTGCACTGACATCCCAATCACCAATGTTCTGGTCGAACACTGCGGCACTGTAGAACATTCGGGACATATCCGTCACGCTGCTCGTGTCCCAGCCACCGATGTCCTGGTTGAACACATCGACATCGTAGAACATCCGCGACATATCCGTCACGCTGCTCGTGTTCCAAACACCGATGTTCTGATTGAACGCTGCGGCACTGTTGAACATAGACCCCATGTCCGTCACGCTGCTCGTGTCCCAAACACTGATGTCCTGGTTGAACACTGTGGCACTGTAGAACATACCACTCATGTCCGTCACGCTGCTCGTGTCCCAAACACTGATGTCCTGGTTGAACACATCAGCACTGCCGAACATATACGACATATCCGTCACGCTGCTCGTGTTCCAACCACCGATGTTCTGATTGAACACATCGGCACCGTAGAACATATTCCTCATATTCGTCACGCTGCTCGTGTCCCAAACACTGATGTCCTGGTTGAACACTGCGGCGTTGTTGAACATAGACGACATATCCGTCACGCTGCTCGTGTCCCAACCACCGATGTTCTGGTTGAACACTGCGGCACTGTTGAACATAGCCACCATGTCCGTCACGCTGCTCGTGTCCCAGCCACCGATGTCCTGGTTGAACACATCGGCACTGCTGAACATACCACCCATGTCCGTCACGCTGCTCGTGTCCCAGCCACCGATGTTCTGGTTGAACACATCGGCCCCGTAGAACATATACGACATATCCGTCACGCTGCTCGTGTCCCAGCCACCGATGTCCTGGTTGAACGCTGGGGCAAGGTGGAACATCCGGGACATATCCGTCACGCTGCTCGTGTCCCAACCACCGATGTTCTGGTTGAACTCATTGGTCCAGTAGAACATATACGACATATTCGTCACGTTGCTCGTGTCCCAACCACTGATGTCCTGGTTGAACGTAGTATTTCCACCGAATGTTCTGTTTGCGCTGATTGCGTTCGAGGTATCCAGGCCCGTGATGTCGGTGCCATTGTATGACGAATTCGTGAACAGGCTATCCAGTGTTGTTTCATTTTTTGCAGCAGGATTCATGTTCCCTGCCGCGTCGGTAAATGATCCCGCATTCACATCGACAGCGATATTCGTGAAGGGTGTTTCCACACCCGCCATGGGCGTTACCGCCAGTGTATACTCCAACGCATTCACCTCTGTCAACGGGCCGGCGGCTGTTCCGTTCGAAATTACGACATCGGACAGCTCGAAACCCACAGGTTCCTCACTGAACGTGAACGTAATCGTTCCCGTACTGCCGTCCCCGGCAATCATCACCGCCGGTGCCGTCGTATCGATCGTCACCAGATAGCTGGCCTCGGCCCCGGCATTGCCGGCGGTATCCTCCACACGCATCTGCACCGTCGCCGTGCTGGTCAGCCCGGCATCGGCATGACTCACCGCCGTACCGGTCACCGAACCGCTGATGTCGGTCCAGGTCGCGCCACTATCGGTCGAGTACATCAACACTTCGCCCGTGCCGAGCACACCCGACAGCGTCGCACTCACCGTCAAACCGTCACTGTCACTGGTGATGAAGTCACCGGCAATGCCCGTGTCGTCCGTGATGCTGTTGATCGTGATCGTCTGCAGGGGCGCCGTCGTATCGATCGTCACCAGCCGGCTGGCCTCGGCCCCGGCATTGCCGGCGGTATCCTCCACACGCATCTGCACCGTCGCCGTGCTGGTCAGCCCGGCATCGGCATGGCTCACCGCCGTACCGGTCACCGAACCGCTGATGTCGGTCCAGGTCGCGCCACTATCGGTCGAGTACATCAACGCTTCGCCCGTGCCGAGCACACCCGAGAGCGTCGCACTCACCGTCAAACCGTCACTGTCACTGGTGATGAAGTCACCGGCAATGCCCGTGTCGTCCGTGATGCTGTTGATCGTGATCGTCTGCACGGGCGCCGTCGTATCGATCGTCACCAGATAGCTGGCCTCGGCCCCGGCATTGCCAGCGACATCCTCCACACGCATCATCACCGTCGCCGTGCTGGTCAGCCCGGCATCGGTATGACTCACCGCCGTACCGGTCACCGAACCGCTGATGTCGGTCCAGGTCGCGCCGCCATCGGTCGAGTACATCAACGCTTCACCCGTGCCGAGCACACCCGAGAGCGTCGCACTCACCGTCAAACCGTCACTGTCACTGGTGATGAAGTCACCGGCAATGCCCGTGTCGTCCGTGATGCTGTTGATCGCGATCGTCTGCACGGGCGCCGTCGTATCGATCGTCACCAGATGGCTGGCCTCGGCCCCGGCATTGCCGGCGGTATCCTCCACACGCATCTGCACCGTCGCCGTGCTGGTCAGCCCGGCATCGGTATGGCTCACCGCCGTACCGGTCACCGAACCGCTGATGTCGGTCCAGGTCGTGCCACTATCGGTCGAGTACATCAACGCTTCGCCCGTGCCGAGCACACCCGAGAGCGTCGCAGCCACCGTCAATCCGTCACTGTCACTGGTGATGAAGTCACCGGCAATGCCCGTGTCGTCCGTGATGCTGTTGATCGTGATCGTCTGCACGGGCGCCGTCGTATCGATCGTCACTAGATAGCTGGCCTCGGCCCCGGCATTGCCGGCGGTATCCTCCACACGCATCTGCACCGTCGCCGTGCTGGTCAGCCCGGCATCGGCATGGCTCACCGCCGTACCGGTCACCGAACCGCTGATGTCGGTCCAGGTCGCGCCACCGTCGGTCGAGTACATCAACGCTTCGCCCGTGCCGAGCACACCCGAGAGCGTCGCACTCACCGTCAAACCGTCACTGTCACTGGTGATGAAGTCACCGGCAATGCCCGTGTCGTCCGTGATGCTGTTGATCGCGATCGTCTGCACGGGCGCCGTCGTATCGATCGTCACCAG
>RAZP01000068.1 GCA_004028745.1 Prosthecochloris sp. | reverse complement strand
GTTGAATTCGCGGTAAAGCTTCCGGGCAAGGATAGCGGGGAGGGTGTAGTGTATCTTCCCATGGACTCAAAGTTTCCGCTTGAAGCTTATTACAGGCTTGTCGAAGCTACGGATGCAGATGACAAGGAAAGTGTAAAAGTTGCCACAAAAGCAATCGAAGTTGAGATGCGCCGTTGTGCCAAAGATATCAGAGATAAGTACCTGAATCCCCCCGAAACTACCGATTTCGGGATTTTGTTTCTTCCTGTCGAAGGTCTTTTCGCCGAAGTGGTTCGTAATACCGCACTTCTCGAAACCCTGCAAAGAAAGTTCAATGTTATCGTAACCGGTCCTACCACGCTTGCGGCTCTTCTGAACAGTCTGCAAATGGGTTTTAGAACGCTTGCAATACAGAAAAGAACCAGCGAGGTGTGGAAAGTTCTTGCTCAGGTCAAGACTGAGTTCGCCAGGTTTGGAGAGGTGCTTGTAAAAGCCCAGAGCAGGATAACACAGGCCGGAACGGAACTCGACAAGCTTGTTGGGGTAAGAACCCGTGCTATTCAAAACCGTTTGCAGCGTATTGAAGGAGCTTCAGTGGAAAAAAGCGCTCTCTCCGAAAAAGGGATAAACGACGAAGAAGCGTCAGGCACAAATAATGGTGAGTAACCAGTTGGGGGAGAATAAAGAAATCAAAAGCCGGTTTGTTAAATTATCGAACTGTTGATTCGATCTGTCAAGCCCTATCATATTCGTACTCGTACTCAGCGAAGCGGTAATCGTACTCGTAATGATAATGCTGAATAATGAGTGCTGAGTACCGGGTATTGTAGGGGCAACCCTCTGTGTGTACCCTTATGAGATGGCAGTCTTTTCTCTTTTCAGTCATCTTCGGGCGAACGGAGAAAGACCCGGAGATCCATTGCTGATATTTCAAGTGACTATGGATACCGGATCAAGTCTGGCATGACTTATAGGTCCAACTATCCAGATAAACAACTCAACGATTCAACAACTCAACAAATTCTTATTTCTTTCTGTTCAATGCTTCCGCAATCGCTTCAGCAAAGTGCGGTCCATCATAGTATTTCGGGACGATATCGACTTTTACCCCAAGCTTTTCCAGGGCATTGGCGGTTGTTTTTCCGATCGCGGCCACAAGAACCCCTGAGGGAACATCGGTAGAGCCGATTGCTTTGAAGTAGTTCTGGGCAGTCGAGGGGCTGGTAAAGGACAAGCAAGCTATTTTGCCTTCCACAATCATCTTTTTTACCAGCTCGGTAGCTCCCAGATTCGGTGGGTGGTTCTCATAAACGGTTAAGGAGTCACAGGTGCCCCCCCGTTCAGTAATGACTGACGGTATAACGCCTAAGGAAAGGCTGCCGCGGAGAAACAGGAAAGATTTTCCCTGGATTTCCGCCGGACTTATAGTTTGCATGAGGTTTACAGCATCAGCCACTTTGGGAATGGGCTCGGTTACTATACCATGCTCTGCAAGATCCGATGCAGTGGTTTTTCCAACGGCAAAAACTTTTATCTGCCTGAGCTTTTCCAGTTCCTCT
>RAZP01000067.1 GCA_004028745.1 Prosthecochloris sp. | reverse complement strand
ATAGTTGTTTCCTCTGAAATGTGAATATCCATACCGAAATTGTCGTTTTCAGAGAAGAAACGGCGTATACGCTCCGCATGATGATGAACATTGCAGATTACGTTATCAATTCCAGCTTCTTTGAGAAGTGCGAGGGTGTAACAAATGGAGGGAAGGTTAAGTACCGGAACAAGCGGTTTCGGGGTGAAATTCGTTATGGGTCTGAGCCGTGAGCCGAATCCTGCCGCAAAAATAAACGCTTTCATAAGTTGGAGTTTGCCAGGGTGTTCAGAATAATCTCTCCGGATTTTGCAAGCTCTCTACGCCTGTTGATATAAGCAGGAAGGTAGGCAAGCGTTGGGGATATGTACTGTTCGAATTCTTTTTTTCCAAGATTGTATGCCTGATTGAAGAATGTGCCGAGAGCCTTTATGTTTCTCTGAAATGCCATGATATCGAATAGATAAAGATATTCGTCGTAACTCATTGTCGTCAGCTCTCTTTCATGGAGCTGGCGGTAATGGTAGCGCTGCATTTCCGAGACGAAATCATCGTCAAGAGTAACATAGGAGTCTTTCAAGAGAGATACGGCATCATATTGAGGCAGCCCCATGCGGGCGTCCTGGAAATCAATAATCACAGGGTTACCGTTTGTGATAAGGATGTTCCTGCTGTGGTAATCTCGGTGGTTCAGAACAAAGTGTTCAGGGCGGAGCAGCAGTTGTGTGATAGATTGGAATTCCCGGTGCAGGGCATCGGAGATTTTTTCCGGGAAGCCGTTTGAGGGAGTGTGCCCTGAAGCATGGTCGAGAAAGAAGTCAAACTCAAACATGAGTTTGGTTTCATCAAACGACCTGTTAAACGGCAGTTTCCCATTTTTGCCCTTTATGGACTGTATGGCAACCATGATGTCGATAGCTTTCCTGTAAAGGCCCGCTACATTCGCTGTACCTTTCGACAATACATCCTGCAGCAAGGTGTCGCCGCAATCCTCTATCAGGATCACGCCCTGTTCCTTGTTGCTCCCGATGACAGCGGGAACCGGAACGGAGCAAGAGGAGAAAAGATGCTGTATGACAAGAAACGGGTACTGATTGGTCGGGTATGAGGTATAATCTTTGTCAACGCAGAGTATCCAGGTGCTGTCCGGTGAAATCACTCTGAAATACTTTCTGAATGAAGCATCTTCCGTAACGGGGGTTATCTGTATCTTCCTGAGTTCCGTGTCCGAAAAAAAGAAGCGAAGGTATTGATGCGGGGAAAGCATAGCGTTACGGTGTGTGCAGAAATAAAAAAAAGCACCTTATGCATATTGTCACATAAGGTGCTGTGCGTTCCTGGTAAATAATGTTACTTGGAGCCGCCGCCGATAGTTGACGAGACATTCTGTAATACCTCGTTAACGGTATTTACCATATTTCCCGCCAGATCCGTCATGGTTTTGCCGAGAGGCCCGACCATATCGGATGCACTTTTGAGTACGTTGTTTACGACTTCAACCTGCTGCTGAGCAAGTTTTCCAAAAGTTTCCATAAGGCCGGTGATTGCACCCGACAAATCGTTGCTTGATCCGTTTGACATAATGCGTGGTGTTTTAGTTTTTTTGAAAAGAATTAACGAGAAGAAAACCGTGTGTTAGCTTCCGTTGCCATCACTGCAGCAGTAATTAACAACTTGACAACAGATTATTTTTTGAAAATTTAAAACATTTTCAAGTGTTACGCAAAAATAAAATCACAGGATTTTTCAGCCTATTGAGCTCTTTCCATCCTGTTTTTTCTGCTTGCCGATAAACTTGTTGATGAGCATGACAACCAGGATGCCGGCAAGAAAAAAAATCACGGGAGCAACAATGGTTGTGTAATCGGTGATAAATTCCATGATGGTAATGCGTGTCGGTTTAGTAAATATTCAGTTTGTTTGAGCGTTTGAGCCCATGATCGGTTTCAAAGGTCTGCAGCAACTCCTGAAGGTTTTTTCTGAATGCAAAGCTTGTGACAAAGTTCATGAGAGGGTGAGGGTTGTGCGTAATCCTATTGATGATGTTTTTCCAAGAATATGCCTGGTAATAGCTTTGCATGAACTTGTACTGGAACTCTATGGGATCATAATGCGGCGAACGAATCACAACATTTATGGCGTTGTACTTTTCCCAATCCTCGTCGGTAATCAGCCCTTTTTCCTTGTATTCATTGTACATGCTTGTTCCCGGATACGGGGTAATGATCTGCATGATGGGCATGAAAATATTGTTTTTACTGATAAACCGCACCAAATCATCCATGTCCTCGAAGCTGTCGAGGTTGGGATTGACGAGAAAGTTACCCTGCACGTTCAGCCCGGCTTTTCTGCAGCGCTCTATAGTTGAGATGACTTTTTCAGGCGAGTTAACATGTGATTTGTTGTACGCTTCGAGATTGCTCTGCTTGATAGATTCTATCCCGACCAGTGCCATGAAACACCCGGCGTCGACAAGTTTTTTTACCGTTTCGTCATCTTCAAGGAAATTCATGCTTAAAAAGACGCTGAACATGATATCACATTCCTTGAGCATGTCGAGCGCTTCCCAGAGACGTTTTTTATTAATGCCCAGGTTCTCGTCGCACAGCATGAACCACGGTTTCGCCGACTTGCTGTTTTTCTTGAAGAAAACCTCTTTGGCTGCTTCTATCTGAGCCTTGAGATCCTCCGATTTCTGCGTTCGGTAGAGCTTCCCGGTAAAGTTCGGGGTTACGCAGAACGAGCACGTGTAAGGACAGCCTCTGGTAATGTAAATGGGTATGGATTTTGTCGTATCGACTTTTTCCCGCAGCGATGCTTTGGCTATTCTCCTGTAGTCAAGAGGGGCGATCTCTTTGACGGGTGGAAAATCCTTTGCGTTATAAGATGGTTTTAAACGATTGTTTGCCGCGTCATCCAGCATCGTACGCCAGAGATTTTCCGCTTCGCCACAAACAATTGTATCGGCATGCTGCGCGGCTTCGTCCGGATTGAACGATGTATGAATGCCTCCCAGGATGACCTTTTTACCTTTTTTTCTGAAGTTGTCGGCAATTTCGTAAGCGCGTGTCGCATCAATCGTTCTTGCAGTAATCCCGACAAAGTCACAGTTGCTGTCGTAATTAATGGTGTCGCCGAAATGCTCATCAATGATGCTTATTTCGTGTTCAGGCGGTGTAAGGCTTACAAGGACTCCAAGAGCCATATGAAAAAGAGGTTTCTGGTTGGATTTAGAATCCTTTTTACCTTTTGGGGCGATCAGCAGGATTTTGAGTGGATTTACTGGCGTATCCCGTGAGCCTGATGACGTGTCCATGGTCTTTTTTTGAATGCTGACTGAAGGCTTACTTGACCTGTATTATAGGAAAAACGGGAGGATAAAAGCAACGTTCCAAGGGAGATTTGCTGGGAATAAGGCATCCGGCATGGCCGGTTTCTGAAAAGCAGGTTGCGGTTTTCTGTTTCAGCGTCTCGATTTTATTTATATATTCTTGGCTTTACGATCACAAGAGACTACTGTTTAGTTTGTTGTTTTTTTGAAGTTCCTTTAACAGTTAGCCAAGGTATACAGATCATGCCCCGCTATACTCCTGAACAGCTGGCAAAACGTAACGCTTCGGTATGGACCGATGTGCAGCTTATTCTTGCACCAATTCAGTTTGTTGTATTTCTGGCAGGTGTTATCGTTACATTTCTTTACGCCCAGGATAACCAGATTTTCAGTTTTTACTGGGTAAGTGTAGCTATCCTGTTCAAAACCCTGTTCTTTGGCCTTCTCCTGGTTACCGGTGCATATTTTGAAAAGGAGATTTTTGGCAAATGGATATACGGGAAAGAATTTTTTTGGGAGGATGTCGGCAGTACGGTGGCAGCCTTTTTTCATCTCCTGTATTTTGTTATGGCATATATGGGCTACCCCGAGGATGTTCTGATCTGGGAGGCTTTTCTCGCATACTTTACCTATGTGGTTAACGCTCTGCAGTACCTTGTCAGGATAATTCTTGAAAAGCTCAATGAGCGTCGTTTGAAAATGGAAGGAGTTATTTGAGAGTTTGCGTGAACTCTGATTTTAAATTGTAAAAAGTTATCCATTATGGTGGAAGGCAGTTTCAAGAGCTTGTGGAGCATAGCTGTACTGCTTGTTGGCATTGTCTGGGTGTTGCTGGTGTTCTTCATATGGAATTCCGGTCAACTGGAGACAGCGGCTGATCGCCAGGTTTTCCTGGCAGTTGTTATCGGAGGAGGTTTTTTTACCTACATTTTAGGCTTTATCATTGAAGCGCTGTACAAGAGAAAACAAGTCAGCGGTTAACACTTTGTCTCTTGTGTCTTTTCTGAACCTTTCACTGTGCATCCCGGTGCTACTTTAACTCCCCTCCGGCGACGATTGCAGAATCAATGCAACAGATATCGGACTGTACCTTGCAGAGCATGCTTTCCGTAGCATGCTGCATAATCTGCGACATTATGGTTTCAGTCAGGAACTTCAATACCATTTCAGGCATCATGTTTAAAGGGAATGGCACTTTGAAGTCCACGGTAATACTGGTTTCATAATGCACCGATGTTTTGTTGTCCGTATGATGCAGCAGGCAAATTTCCGCCCCGGCAGTTCCGATAAAGGTGTTCTTGCTGGTGATATCGAGATCTGGAGTATCTTCTGCTGCACTCCAGCGAATGAGCTTCCCTCCTCTGGACTTATCTATCTCGATGTTCCCGGAGTTAGCATATTGCGCTAAAAGCTCGCTTTCAGGTGGGAGGTGCTCAAGGTTCTGCTTAACAAAAAAGAGGGCTATTATAGGGTTGCTGCGCGGATCATCAGCCATAAATGTCCATTGATATATATCCCTTTCAGCAAGGTATTCGATGTTTTTGCAGTATGGGTTGCATTTAAGGATCCGTAGATGATCCGAAAAGTATTCCGAAGATTCTTGTAAACAGGAGTCCAGTACAACATGTGCTTTGCTTTTTCCAATAACTTCCATGGTATATACTTCTTTCTGTGACTTGGCAGCACCTCGGCACAGGGCTTTTCCCCGATAATGGGCGTGTTTTCAGAGGTTGCTTTCATGATAGTAATATTTAACAGCTTTGTTAAACGTTTTGTGTCTTTCTACAGTTCCGGCACTCTTCTTCTTCGCCACCCTGTTTTTCCCTGAGCAGCCACTACCCTGAAATGGTTTCCCGTGTTTGCAAAGAATAGTTTTTTTGTATATTCATACCTATACGGGGTAGGGGTACATTTGTGAGACCTCTGCATAAAGATTTCGGGGGAAAATTTATGAATGATATTGTCACAAGATTGAAGAAGGTCAACGGACAGATTCAGGGGCTCGTCAGGATGATCGAGCATCGTGAACATTGTGAAAAGGTTATTGTTCAGTTTCAGGCTGCAAAGGCTGCATTGGATAAGACCTATTCTCTGTTGTTGAACAGTAGCCTCAAGGAATGTTTAAACGAACGTGACTCGGAGAATATGGAAAGAATTCTGAGATTGATATCCAAGAAGTAAGCAGTAAGGATCCTAACCTGAATAATTCACCAAAGGAATAAAAAAAGGAGAGCGGGAGGTAGGAAGGTGCTACGTGTCAGGTAGGTGAAAAACAGTGTTGAATTGTTGATGTGTTTCGAATCGTACTCGAAAAAAGTTTGGGATCGGGGTCGAAATGGAATGCGGTGGTTATTATTCAAGCTAAAATTAAAATAGTGAAAAGAGCCATGAACATGAAGCTTGTCAAAGGTGTTTCGGGGCGCATTCTAGCGCTGGTTCTGCTTTTTCCGTTTACTGTGTACGCGGAGGATGTCATGAAAATCTCTCTTGAGCAGGCGCTTGAAATGGCTGGAAAGAACAGTTACGCGCTAAAGGCTGCGAAAGCAAGGGTGGATCAGGCCGAAGCCAGGCATGTACAGACCAGGAAAGCTTTTCTGCCGAAAGTGACGCTTTCCGAAACGTTTATCACAACGGACGATCCGGCATCGGTTTTTACCTACAAGCTTCGGCAAGGGATCATAAATCCTGCAACAGATTTCAGCGCAGGTGCACTGAACGATCCCGATGGTATCTCGAATTTTCATCTGGGCGTCGAGGTTATGCAGCCGATTTTCAACCGGGATGCTGTTATCGGCAGATCGGCAGCTTCAATGTCGAAAAAGGCACAAGAGCGCATGCTCCGAAGGGCCGAAGAAACTATTGCACTCGAAGTCAAGAAGGCCTATTACGGGCTGGTGCTTGCCCGGGAAAATCTTAATGCAGTCAACGGCTCCATCCGGGCAATGCAGCTTCATGACCGTGAAGCCGCAAAAGCCTACCGGAAAGGATTGATTACCAAGTCCGACAAACTATCAACCGCAGTGCGTCTTGCCGAGCTTGCAGAACAGAAAATGATGATCGAGGATGAGATAGCATCGGCAAAAGACGGTCTGCGGTTCCTGCTTCGTCTTGACAGTGATGTCGATATCGTTCCTGTCAACGGGCTTGAAACCGGCGGTGTTGTCATCCCGGAAGCTGAACCGGATATGCCGGAAGAGAGAGCTGACCTGAAGGCTCTTGAGGCCTTTGTGGATGTCGCAGGTTACCAGTACGATATGGCAAAAGCTAAACGGCTGCCGCGCTTGAATGCTTTTCTTCAGAAAGACTGGAATGATGAGGACTTTCCGGGTCTGGGGGAAACCAACTGGACTCTTGGACTGAACATGGAGTGGACTATTTTTGATGGTTACTCGAATATCGGCAGGGCGCAGGAAGCCAAGGCCGGGGAAATGGAGACCCGTTACAACTATGAGGAGGCAAGGGACAGGGGGCTTTATGAGATTCGCAAAGCTTACCGTATGCTGCGTACGGCAGAGTCAAGGATAAAAGTTGCGGAGCGGTCACTGAAAGAAGCCAGAGTCAGCCTTGATTTTATCGGCGGACGGTACCGTTCGGGACTTGCAATGACCTTTGAACTGCTGGGCAGGGAACAGGCCTATACATATGCTCAGATGCGCCTGAACAAAGCCAGGTATGACCTGATCATGGCTAAAAACGAGCTGGATTATTACACCGGGAGATAGGTGAGAAGGTGGTAACTAATAGAGGTGCCCATTAAAATGAAATGATTGAAAAACAAGCACATCGAAATATGAAGCATACAATATTTCTGGGATGTATCGGTCTTTTTCTCCTGTTCACTGCGTGCAGGGGTGATAAGCCTGAAACTGCAGCGGTTGATGTACAGCCCGAGATTGTAGAGGTAGAAAATGTCGCTGTCACAGAATTAGCAACAGCAAGAGAAGGGCGTTTGGTTCTCTTGATTCCGTCGAGCTCTGTCTTTATGCGGGGACAGCTCGAAGGGGTTCAGGTTGTGGGGGACGACAATATTGTATCGATCAGGTGGATAAGAACCGGAAAGGTTTCTGGTGATAATGTTGAGGTGCTCAGCGGACTTGGAATGGGAGAAAAAGTGGTGGTACCGTATGTCAGGGGTGTTCAGGAAGGGTTTCAGATAACAGTCAAGCCGTAAAGAAGGAGGGTTGTGTCGATGAGAGAGGGTATTGCAGGAGTGCTTGCGAAGCTGTTCATCAACTCGAAGCTGACACCGTTGCTGATGGTTACAGCACTCCTTGTGGGGGTGCTGGCAACGTTCATGACCCCCCGTGAGGAGGAGCCCCAGATTTCCGTACCACTGGTGGATCTTTATTTCAGCTATCCGGGCGGGAGCGCCAAGGAAGTCGAAGAGCGGGTAGCAAAGCCCGTGGAAAAGTACCTGACGGAGATTGAGGGGGTTGACTACGTGTATTCGACGTCCCAAAAAGATTTTGCACTGGTTACCGTGCGTTACGATGTCGGGGATGATACCGAAGAGAGCATGGTGAAGCTCTGGGCAACCATAATGAAAAATATGGACAAGATGCCCCGGGGTATGCAGTTTCCTCTCATCAAAAAAGTGACGATTGACGATGTGCCCGTCTTGACCCTGACATTCTGGAGTCAGAGCTATGGACCATACCAGCTCAGGAAAGTTGCCGGGCAGGTTGCCGACGAGCTCAAGAAAATCGAGAACATTGGTGATGTCAACCTTAATGGAGGGTTGAAACGCCAGCTTAGAATCGTACTCGACAAGGACAGGCTTGCGCAATACCGTATTACCCCTTTGCAGATAGCCCGGCAGATCAAGGCATCCAACAGTCAGGTGACAGCGGGAACATTCCAGCAGATGAACCGCGAGCTTACGGTGAAAACAGGCAGGTTTCTCAAGACAGCAGAAGACGTCAGAAATGTCATTGTAGGTATATACAATTCGGAGCCGGTTTACCTGAAAGATGTTGCAAAGGTTGTTGATGGTCCTGAAGAGGTTGAAAATTACACGTTTTTTGGTTATGGAGCTGCATCGCATGACGTTGAAATGAAGGGCGAATATCCTGCTGTGACACTCACGGTTGCAAAACGGAAAGGGGCTGACGCTACAGCTCTTGCAAACAAGGTGCTTGCAAAGGTCGAGTCATTGAAAGGATCTGTGATTACATCGGGAATTACCGTAACCGAGACCCGTAACTACGGTGAAACAGCTTCTGAAAAGGTATTTACCCTGCTTGAGCACCTCATAGGGGCTGTTGTCGCGGTTACCATTGTTGTTGGTCTTTTCCTCGGCTGGCGGGGCGGCCTTGTGGTGTTCGCATCCGTGCCGATAACCTTTGCGCTGACGCTGCTGGTATACTATCTCTTCGACTATACCTTGAACAGGGTGACACTTTTCGCCCTGATTTTTGTAACCGGTATCGTTGTCGATGACTCGATTATCATCGCAGAAAACATCCACAGACACTTTTCAATGCGCAGGATGCCGAAACTGCAGGCGGCTCTCGCTGCGATAAACGAGGTTGGCAACCCGACAATTTTGGCAACTTTTACGGTAATAGCTTCCGTCTTGCCAATGGTGTTTGTTTCCGGTCTTATGGGGCCGTATATGAGTCCTATGCCAATCGGGGCGTCGCTTGCCATGATCTTTTCGCTTTTCGTAGCGCTTATAGGGACGCCGTGGCTTGCGTTTCGTCTCCTCAAAGCAGAAGAAGGACATTCAGAAAAGTACGATATCAGAAAGTCAATCTATTACAAGGTATATGATAAAACACTTGCACCGCTGCTCACCAGCTGGTGGAAAGCAACCATTGCCTTTGTGTTTGTCGGATTGCTGCTGCTGGGTTCTATCAGCATGATTCCGTTGAAGATGGTTCAGCTTAAAATGCTGCCATTCGACAATAAGAGCGAGTTCCAGGTCATTGTCGATATGCCGGAAGGAACCACGCTTGAGCAGACTGCGAGGGTGAGCAAGGATATTGTATCGTACCTGAAGACCGTGCCGGAGGTCGAGAACTATCAATATTATGTCGGTACGCACGCACCGATCAATTTCAACGGTCTTGTCCGGCATTACTATCTTCGGCAGAGCGACAATATGGCCGATATCCAGGTAAACCTCGTGCACAAGGGTGAACGCAGCGACCAGAGTCACGATATCGCAAAACGCGTCAGGCCGAAGGTGCAGGAGATTGCCGCTAAATATGGTGCAAATGCCAAAGTTGTAGAGGTTCCTCCCGGGCCGCCGGTACTCTCGACAATTGTTGCCGAGATCTACGGTCCGGACATGGAGCAGCAGATTGTCCTTGCCCGCCGGATAAAAGCGATCATGGAGGACACGCCGGGCGTCGTGGATGTTGACTGGACGGTTGAGGATGACCAGAAGGTGTACACAATGGTGATCGACAAGCAGAAAGCCGCGTTCAGGGGGATTACCACCGAGCAGATTACCAATACACTTCGCATGGCACTTGACGGAGTCGAGGTCGGGCTTTTACATACCGATACCGAACTTGAACCTGTCGGCCTTGAGCTGCGCTTGCCGATTTCGGCAAGAGCTTCCATTCTCGACCTTTCTGATATTTTTGTGAAGTCTCAGGGGATGAGTTCCTTGACAACAAGATTGCCTGCCGGTGAAATGATTCCTTTGTCCGAGCTTGTTTCCATTGAGGAAACCATCGAAGATAAAAGCATCTATCGTAAAGACCTTAAAAATGTGGTTTATGTGACTGCAGATGTTGCCGGGGTCACTGAAAGTCCGGTGTATGCCATGCTTGAGATGGACGACAGGATCAAGGAGCTTGAAATGCCGGGAGGGTATTCGATTTCTCCGTTGTATACTGCTCCGCCGTTCAGTGAAGAAAAACTTGCGATGAAATGGGACGGCGAATGGCAGATTACCTTCGAAGTGTTCAGAGACCTGGGGGCAGCATTTGCCGTCGTGCTGGTGATCATATATCTTCTCATTGTAGGCTGGTTCCAGTCATTCAAAACCCCACTGGTGATGATGGTTGCCATTCCGCTCAGTCTGGTAGGGATTATACCGGGCCATTTCATTCACGGGGCATTCTTTACGGCGACGAGCATGATCGGCATGATCGCTCTTGCAGGCATCATGGTGAGAAACTCCGTGCTGATTATAGATTTTATACAGTTGCGTGTTCAGGAGGGGGTCGAGCTGAAGGAAGCCGTTATCGAATCTGCCGCAGTGCGTACACGGCCGATTCTGTTGACGGCGGGCACGGTGGTTATCGGTGCCATTGTGATTCTGTTCGATCCGATCTTTCAGGGGCTTGCGATCTCGCTGATGTGGGGTGCACTGCTTTCAACCATACTGACGCTTGGCGTGGTTCCGCTGACCTATTACCTTGTTGAAAACAAACAGAAGGGTGGCAGGCCGGAACCAGATAGCAGTTCTCAGTCGGCAATTGATAAAAGAGTAGTGACGAGTGACAAGTAACGAGTGACATCGGGAATGTTAACCAGCGTTGCCATTTGGCTAACGAGCTATCAAGCTATCATAGCAATACTCTTCGATACCGATTCCGACAGCGACGCCGGGCCCGAAAGAGATACATCGGAAGCCGGGGTCGCTTTCGGGGTCGAAATGAATCGGTAGTTGTTTTATTAACCTGCTTATTTCATAAGACAATGAAATTTCTTGCGATTATGGGGCATGAAGAGACTCGTCCCCAGGTACGGGATCTTTTCAAGAGGTTTGAGGTGTTGATGTTCAGCAATATGTCCATCATGGGGTGTTATTGCGACAAGGGAATTACCGGTCAGGCATGGTGGCCGGCGGACAAGGGGGTAGGCTCCTATTCCTCGCTTTGTTTTGCGATACTTGAAGATGAAAAAGCTGAGCAGATTATTGGTGAGCTCGAAAGCAATCCCATTGCAATCGAACCGGAGTTTCCGGCAAAGGCATTTCTAATGAATGTTGAAAAAATGGTTTGATACAATGTACCTGAAACAATTCCGAACCGGGGGCGACCGGAACTTCGGATACCTGGTTGCCGATGAAAAGAGCAAACAGGCTTTCGTTGTTGATCCGTCCAACAACCCTGCAATGATCGTCGATGATGCCCGTGAGCAGGGATTCACTATCCGGTATGTCTTCTGTACCCATGGCCATTACGACCATGTCAATGGCAACGAGGAGATCGCTCGGCTGACCGGAATTATCCCATTGCTCTATGGATCAGTTTGTCCTGAAACGGACATAAGGGTGCAGGATGGCGTTGTTTTTCCTCTTGGAAACCTCGAAGTTCAGATCATCCATACGCCCGGTCACACGCCGGATTCCATCTGTCTGTACGCCGGTGATGCTCTGTTTACCGGTGACACGCTGTTTGTCGGCAAGGTCGGCGGTACAGATTTGGGGTTACAGGCTGAAGAGGAGTATCGTTCACTGCATGAAAAGTTGATGGCCCTGCCGGAAAATGTCAGGGTGTTTCCCGGTCACGATTACGGAACAGCATCCCAGTCAACCATCGGCGAAGAAAAGAAAACCAACCCTTTTCTTCTGCAACCGGATCTGGATGCTTTCATCGGCCTGAAACGAAACTGGGCGGCGTACAAAAAAGCGCATGGGATTCAGTAAGGAAAAAGAATCGGCTTGATTGCGAAATGGCTTGATAGCTATCCAGCTCTCTTTTTCTCCCTTCCAGTTGTGACGATTTGGAATTTTTTTTCTGCCATCATGACTCGGGGGTGCTCGATCACCATCCTTTTGTGGCAGCAAAAGCACTATAGAGCGGCAGGAACGTCATGTTCTGCTCTGGCAGATCGGCATATGGCCGGTCTGAAAATACAAGGGCTTTGCCTGATTCCGGATAGGTTTTAAGGAAAAGATGAAGGCTTCTCAAGCTGCCTGCGGCACTGCTTTTTACCTCTACAGGATGGACTGTGCCGTTCCTGACAGCAAGGTAATCAACCTCGGCGGAACTGCTTTTGGCGGTCCGGTTCCAGTAATAAAGGCTTCCCTCCTGCGATACCAGCATTTCCTGACCTACAAACTGTTCGGCCATTGCGCCGCGGTAGATGGCAAGCAGGTCGCTGAACGTCTTTCGAGGATAGGTTTTAATTTTACAAGGCAGTTTGGACCTTTACGGTGAAAAAATACAAGGCATTTTTTTGATTTTCTCTGGCCTGTATTGAGTGATGATAAGTTGAAAAGTGAGCTTTTTTGCCATCCAGCGACAGTCGATTACCCGTTCATAAAGAGGTGGTTTAAGCACTTTTTGCTCTAACATGACTTTTCTCCAGCGTTTTGGGGAAAAGTCTCGACCATTTCCCATTGCTTTTTAAAAAAGTCATGACTATTTTCCATTATGGTGTAAAATAGTCTATGTAAGGTTTTATTATCTCGTCTATGCGCCGAAAGCAAAAAGAGCAGATCAAAAAGGATCTTGAGAAAAAGATGGTTTTTTTGGTGGGGCCGCGGCAAGTGGGTAAAACTTGGCTTGCAAAGGACATTTCCAAAGAATATAAATCATTTGCTTACCTCAATTATGATTCCAGGGATGACCGGACGATCATCAGGAATGAGCAGTGGCCTCCGGTTACGGAGTTGCTCATCTTCGACGAACTGCACAAAATGCCGAAGTGGAAGAACTTTCTCAAGGGCGTCTATGACACAAAAGAACCGGGACAGAAAATTCTTGTAACCGGGAGTGCCCGGCTGGAAACTTTCCGGCAGGCAGGCGACTCGCTCGCTGGAAGGTTTTTCGTACACCGTCTGCTTCCGTTTTCGCTTTCGGAATTATCCGGTACTGACCTTGCCGAAGATACCGATCGCCTGATAGCTCGCGGTGGTTTTCCCGAACCATTTCTTGCAACGGAGGATACCGATGCCGCCCGGTGGCGAAAACAGTACGTGGATGGATTGATTCGTGAAGATATTCTTGATTTCGAGCGAATTGCTGATTTCAGGGCGGTGGGAGATGTGCTGTCTTTTTTGCGCCGGGGAGTTGGTTCGCCGGTTTCCTATGTGTCGCTTGCCGAGGATGCAGGCATATCGCCAACCACAGCAAGGAAGTATGTGGACGTTCTCGAAGCGCTTTTTATTGTCTTTCGCGTTGCTCCGTATCACACCCGGATCGCCCGTTCACTTCGCAAAGAGGCGAAGGTATACTTTTTCGATACCGGACTGGTGGTTGGAGACGAAGGAGCGAAGTACGAAAACTTTGTAGCGGTTTCGCTCCTGAAGAGTGTGCTGGGCCGTAATGATACGCTTGGGGAAAGCAATGTTCTCCGGTATATCCGGACCAAAGAGAAAAAGGAAGTGGATTTCTGTCTCGTCAACACTGAAAATGAAGTGGATGCATTGATAGAGTCGAAACTATCCCGGAAACAACTTGATCCGAACCTTCGGTACTTTTCAAAGAAGTACGATCTCAAAGCAGTACAGGTTGTAAAATCCTTGCGGCAGGAGCGGGTGGTGGATGATATTCCGATCACCGGAGCCAAATCGTTCTTGTCTTCGCTTTTTTTGTAGGGGATCTCCTTAAGACCGAGGAGTCACGTTGTACAAGAACAGATGAGAGGATTTTCGATTGCGAGTACGATTACCGCTTCGCTGAGTACGAGAAAAACATTGTACTCTTCCCGCTATCAAGCTATCAAGCTATCAAGCTATCAAGCTTTCCCGCCTCTTTTCTCTCCTCTCCGGTTGTGGCGATTTAAAATTTTTTTGTACCTTCGTTACTCATGCCCGTTAATGGGAAGAGTTTTTTCTGTCTTTTTGTAGTATTCATATATAATTATAGAGTTATACGCTCGCAATTAATAACCGGGGAATTATATTCTTATTAACCAGAGACTTATCGATATGGATCAGCTTGTAAAATTACGCACGCAACCTGTTTCTGCACTCATGCAGAAGGACTTCTATACTATCAAAGGCAGTTGTACTGTTGCGGAAGCGATTCAGCTAATGAAAAAGAACAACCAAAGCGGACTTGTTGTAGAACCCAGAAACGAGGACGACTGTTATGGTGTCGTGACTGAGAAAGATATTCTTGAGAAAGTTATTGACCCGGGCGAAGACGTTCACCGTGATCCATGGAACACCCCAGTTTTCCAGATCATGAGCAAACCTGTAATCAGCATTAACCCTAGTCTCAGGATCAAGTACGCGTTGCGTTTGATGAAGCGGACCAATGTTCGCCGTTTAACGGTCATGGACCATGACAAGGTGGTCGGTGTGCTCAACATGAGTGATGTCCTCCATGCCGTTGAGGAGTTGCCTGCCCATGATGACAATGTTGCATTATAACCTGCCGGTATTACTGGATTTAGCTTCTTTTTAACGTATTTGTGATTTCATAGAAAAACGGGCCTTGCACACGCAGGCCCGCTTAACCACTGAAGCTGCGGGCGCAGTTCACAGAAGGAGATCAAAGTGTATGAAGCCATTTGATATAGTTGTTGTCGGGGGAGGCGGTTCCGGGTTGTATGCAGCCATGGAAGCCATGAAGACCAACCCATCGCTTAATATTGCCGTACTGTCGAAAGTCTATCCTAACCGTTCACATACATCGGCAGCCCAAGGGGGAGCAAATGCTGCTCTCGCGAACAAGGCAAAAGACGACACGGTTGATATGCATATTTTTGACACTATCAAAGGCAGTGACTACCTTGCTGATCAGGATGCAGTCGAGGTGTTGTGTTCCGAGGCTCCAAAGATTATCAGGGAACTCGATAACATCGGAACGCCTTGGTCGAGAATGGATGACAAAACCATTGCACAACGCCCTTTCGGCGGTGCCGGCAGACCCCGCTGCTGTTACTGTGCCGACAAAACAGGCCATACGATTCTGCAGAGTCTCTATGAGCAATGTCTCAAAAAAGGTGTTTTTTTCTTCAACGAATATTTTGTGCTGAACCTTGCAACCGGTGTCAGTAAATCGAAAGGACTGATCGCAATGAACATGCGTACCGGTAAAGTCGAGGCTTTTCCGGCAAGGACCGTTATTCTGGCGACCGGAGGTTATGCGAAAATGTACTGGAACCGTTCCAGTAACGCGGCGGGCAACACTGGTGACGGTCAGGCAATCGCTTATCGTGCGGGTATTCCACTCAAGGATATGGAGTTTGTCCAGTTCCACCCTACCGGGCTCAGAAAGAGTGGTTTGCTGGTGACCGAAGGTGCCCGGGGTGAAGGCGGTTATCTCGTCAACAGGAACGGCGACCGTTTTATGAGCAACTATGCGCCCGAGAAAATGGAACTCGGGCCGCGTGATCTTGTTGCGCGTTCCATCGAAACCGAAATCCTTGAAGGCAGGGGATTCGAAAGCCCTGCCGGTCCATATATGCATCTTGACCTGACACACCTTGGTGCTGACCTCATCAAGTTGAGGCTTCCGCAGATCCGTGAAATGTCCATGTACTTTGAAGGTGTCGACCCGATTGACGAGCCGATTCCGATCAGGCCTACGGCGCACTATTCAATGGGTGGTATCGACACCGATATTTCCGGGAGAACCGTTATGGACGGAGTGTATGCTGCGGGGGAAGCCGGCTGTGTATCGGTGCACGGGGCAAACCGTCTCGGAGGTAACTCTCTTCTGGATATCCTTGTATTCGGCAGGATTACCGGTCGTACAGCCGCCGAAGAGGCAGGAAAGTTTGAGCCGGCTGAAATTTCCGCTGTTGAACTTAAGGCAAAAGAGGAGGAGCTCAGGGACTACATGAAGCCTTCCGGGCATTATGAGCGTTACGGGGCTCTTCGCGAGGAACTTGGCCATACTCTTGGAAAAAATGTCGGCATTTTCCGTGAAGCGTCTGAAATACAAAAAGGGATCTCCGGGATAAGTGAACTCAAAGAACGTTTCAAGCATGTCCGCGTTTTTGATACCAGCGATGTATTTAATACAAACCTCATGCAGGTTCTCGAGTTGAAAAACATGCTTGATCTGGCAGAAACCGTTGCTGCAGGAGCCTATGCCAGGGAGGAAAGCCGCGGGTCTCATACCAGAACGGACTTCCCGAAGCGGGATGATGAGAAATGGCATAAGCATACAACCTATACCTGGGTAAACGGTAAACCGGAGATCGGTGAAAAGCCGGTAACCATGGGTAAGCACGAGTTACAGGAAAGAACTTATTAAACCTTCAAGTAAAGGGCTACGGCTTCACAACTGAAGTCACTCAACTTGGACAACATTCAGCAGGACGGGAGTTATGGCAGAGCATAAAGAAGAAATGAGGGATATAACTTTCCGGATCAACCGGTTTAACCCTCAGGTAGACAACAAGCCCTACTTTGATGACTACACCATTCCGGTTGAAAAGGGGATTACCGTTCTCAGGGCTTTGAACTATATCAAGGAGCATGTAGACGCGACCGTAAGCTTCCGGGCATTCTGCCAGGCTGGTATCTGCGGTTCATGCGGTATGAGAATCAACGGTATCTCGAAGCTTGCCTGCACGACACAGGTGTGGGATGAGCTTGAAAGGTGCAAAGTTGCCAATGTCATCAAGGTTGAGCCTTTGCGCAACATGCCGCTGATCAAGGACCTCATTGTTGATATGGATCCGATGGTTGATAAAATGAAGAAGTACTCCAGCTGGGTAGAGTCGATAATGCCTGAAGAGAAAATGGGTGAGAAGGAGTTTCTGGTTTCCGAAGAGGAATTCCTGGAATATGACAAGGCCACCGACTGTATTCTCTGTGCATCATGTATGTCCGAGTGCTCCATCCTGAGGGCCAACAAAGAGTATGTCGGGCCGGCTATTCTTCTGAAATCAAATCGCATGAATGTCGACAGCAGGGATGGCGCTAACAATATGCGGATAGCCGAACTTGTAAAGGACCACGGGGTATGGGATTGTACACACTGTTACCGCTGTCAGGAAACCTGTGTGAAGAGCATTCCGATAATGGATGACATTCACGGTGTCCGTGAAGATGCGCTCATTTCCCGCGGTGTCAAAGATACAAGCGGCGCAAGGCATGCCGAAGCTTTTATGGAGGATCTGCCCAAAAAAGGCAAGCTTATCGAGGCAACCCTGCCGATAAGAACAAACGGTATGGGGTGGACACTGAAAAACCTGTTGCCGATGGCCTTCAAGATGATTCTGAAACGCAGAACACCGCCTCCGCCACCTCTGGTCAAGCCTGCCAAAGGCATTAAGAAATTCCGTGAGGAGTTCAAGGAGATGACGGATCATGTCAAGCAGGATCAGAAGGATCAAAAAAAATAAATCAGGAGAAAAGCAGTATGAAGCGGTATGCATATTATCTCAGCTGCATCAATGAGTCCATGACCAAAGAAGTGGATAAATCTATTGAACTCTGGCAGAAAGACCTTGATATAGATTTTGTCAAACTGCACGAAAGCACCTGCTGCGGAGGGAGCAACCTCGACTATGTCAGTCCAAAACATTTTGCGCTTGTCAATGGGAGGAACATCGCATTGGCGGAAAAGCTCGGGCTCGATCTGGTTACATCCTGCAACACCTGTCTCCTGACAATCCGAAGTGCCAAGAAAAAACTCGACGAATCGGAAGCTCTTCGTGACGAGGTTAACGGTATTTTGCAAAAAGAAAGCCTCGAATACAAGGGGACATCGGAGGTAAGGCACCTTCTCTGGGTGCTCAACGAGGATGTTGGCCTCGACAAGATCAGTGAAAAGGTCAAGGTTCCCTTGACAAACTATAAAATCGCTCCTTTTTACGGATGTCATATTCTGCGTCCGTCAACCATACTTGGCAAGGACGATCCCCTGGAGCCTACCTCTCTGGATAAGCTTGTCGAGGCGCTTGGCGGAAAAGTCATTCCTTACGAACACAAAAACAAATGCTGTGGTTTCCACACGCTCCTCGTTGCTGAAGAGGAGTCACTGAGTGTTGCGGCGGAAGCTCTTGGAGAGGCGATCGAGTTCAGCGCCGATTTTATCGTAACACCATGTCCGCTCTGCCACACTGTACTCGACAGTTATCAGGCAAAAGCTCTGAAGCGGGCAAATATCAAAAAGTCCATTCCTGTCTTTCATCTTTCCGAAATGGTCGGGCTTGCGCTGGGGTATACGCCCAGGCAGCTGGGGATAAAGCGTCATATCGTGACATGAAAAGGCTTGATAGCCGGATAAGCCGTTTGGCTGCCCGGCTATTTTAAAAACGTGCAAAAAAGCGTAGCTTAGCACTTTCTTTGATTGCTCTCACCCTGGGAAAAACATGAGGGCAGGTGAGTAGCGTTTTTCATAACTTTTCTAAACATTGCATTGCAGCATGCTCAAAAATGATCTTTTTCTTCGGGCGTTAAAACGGCAGCCGGTTCCAAGAACGCCAATCTGGGTGATGCGTCAGGCAGGGCGTTATTTGCCGGAGTACCGTGCAGTCAGGGAAAAAACCGATTTCCTGACACTGTGCAAAACCCCTGAACTTGCAACGGAAGTTACCATCCAGCCCGTTGATATCATTGGAGTGGACGCAGCCATTATTTTCTCGGATATCCTTGTTGTCAACGAAGCCATGGGTATGAGCGTCGAGATTATTGAATCCAAGGGTATAAGGCTTACTCCTCCTATCCGCTCTCAGGTGGATATCGATCGTCTGATCATACCCGATATCAATGAAAAGCTCGGTTATGTTTTGGATGCCATCCGCCTTACCAAAAAGGAGCTGGACAACAGAGTTCCGCTGATCGGGTTTTCCGGTGCAGCGTGGACGCTCTTTACCTATGCGGTAGAAGGGGGTGGTTCAAAGAACTATGCGTTTGCCAAGAAAATGATGTACCGTGAGCCTAAAATGGCGCACATGCTGCTCAGCAAGATTTCAAGAGTTATCACAGAGTACCTCCTTATGCAGATTGATGCGGGTGCAGACGCCGTACAGATTTTTGATTCCTGGGCAAGTGCGCTTTCCGAGGACGACTACCGTGAGTTTGCTCTTCCGTATATCAAGGAAAGCGTGCAGGCGGTCAAGACCAAGTACCCTGACACTCCGGTGATTGTTTTCTCCAAAGACTGCAACACCATTCTTTCCGATATTGCCGATACCGGGTGTGACGCCATGGGGCTTGGCTGGAACATGGACATTGCAAAAGCCCGTGCCGAGCTTAAGGACCGTGTGACGCTGCAGGGTAACATGGACCCTACAGTGCTGTATGGAACTCACGATAAGATCAGGGCGGAAGCAGCAAAAATCCTCGAACGCTTTGGAAAGCATACCGAATCTTCAGGCCATGTTTTCAACCTCGGTCATGGTATTCTTCCCGATGTAGATCCGGAAAATCTCAAATGCCTGGTTGATTTTGTAAAAGAAGAAAGCACCAAGTATCACTAAGCTTTTCCTGTTTTTTTCTCTCTCGGCTCCGCTTTGCCTCAGGGTAGAGCGGAGTTTTTTTGTGTTTCGTCTACACCTCAGCCCCCAACCCTCGTTTTATTATATTCTTTTGGGGACCTCCTCTATTAATTTGTTATGCACCATGATTACTTCGTTGTCCCGACCTTTTGTCGGGATCGAAATCCTCATCCCGACAAGTCGGGATACACTCCGGTTTCTGCGCTCCGTCCGCCTTGTACTCAAGGCGCTCACGACAATTAATGGAGGTGCCCTTTTATCAGGTAGTGAAAGCTAACGTCCGGTTGTTATGAACGTCTAAAAAATATCGTTATGACCCCATCGAAAACGTTTAAGCAGAAGCTTGCACACATCATTTTCGATTACGATACTGTGCCGGCAAAGATGTTCGATCTTGTCCTGATAGCGGCGATTATTCTAAGTGTTTTTGTGGTTATGCTTGACAGCGTGCCCGGCATTCACGCAGTGTACGGGGAATTTTTCTATGGTCTGGAATGGTTTTTCACCATCCTTTTTACCGTTGAATATGGCATGCGGATGTATGTTGCGTCTAACAGGCTACGCTATGCAACCAGTTTTTTTGGCATTATCGATCTTCTCTCGATTCTGCCAACCTATTTCAGCGTTTTTTTCCCCGGCACGCAATACCTTCTTGTTATCAGGTTTTTCAGGGTGCTGAGAATTTTCAGGCTGCTCAAACTTGTCAAGTTTGTCAAGGAAGGTGAGTATGTCAGAAATGCAATGATGGCATCAAGTCGTAAGATTCTGTTTTTTCTTTTTTTTGTACTGGTCACGGTCAGTATCATCGGAGCGCTCATGTATCTGATAGAAGGGGAAGAGCATGGGTTTGACAGTATTCCCGAAGGAGTGTACTGGGCGATTGTAACCATAACCACCGTAGGGTATGGGGATATATTGCCTCAGACTGTCACTGGCAGGGCGCTTGCAGCTATGTTGATGATCGTCGGTTACAGCGTTATTGCCGTGCCCACGGGAATCGTATCGGCGGAAATGGCTTCAATGAACGAAAGAATAGAAGCCGATCTATTAAAAAATGACAAATGCTGCAAGACCATCGACCACGACGACGATGCGAAATTCTGTAAAAAGTGCGGCAAGCCGCTTGGCTGAGAGTCTTTTGTCTATTTACGGAAAGGCCCGATAACCCCGTATTCCATTTTTACCGGCTTGATTTTATAGGTAAGAACCGGTCGGTAGGCATGTTCTGAAACGCTTTCTGCAATGCTGCCGCCGATGAGATGGGAAAGACCTGTTTTTCCATGTGTCGGTACGCAGATAAGGTCAGCCTGCATGTCCCGGGAAAAATGCAAGATTCCTTCTTCTTCGCTGTCGTCGTTATAGATGTTTATGGTGTAGTTGCTGAGCTTTTGTTCCTCGGCAAAACTTTCCATCAGCTCTCTGCTGTACCTGGACGTTTCGAAATGCGATCTTGTGTTGACCTTGAGGAGGTGCAGTGTGGCGTCGTAGAGATCGGCAAAATCCTGTAAGGCAGAGAACCCTTCCGCTATTTCACCATAGAAATTAGAGCCGAACACGATATTGGAAGGTGAGAAATAGGATACAGGTTCCTTAATGGTAAGTACCAAACAAGGGGCGTGCTGGATAACTTTCTCAGCTGTGGAACCGACAAGAATCTTGTTAAGGCCTTGTCTGCCGTGAGATCCGGTAACGATAAGATCGAACTGTCCATCGGCGGCTTTCCGGGAAATTTTTTCGTAAGGCGTGTCGAAATCTACCGAGTAGGTAACTTCGATATCACTACACTGATCGCAATCGGCTGTTTGAGCGAGCTTTTTTTCGATTTCTTCAAGAACATCTGTACTGCCGAGCGTCCGGTATGCGATGATATCCGTGATTTCCGGATAGTCGGGAACTTCTATGACATGGTAAAGATGAAGTTCTGCATTGCTTTTTCGGGCTATACTGGCAGCAGCCTCGAAAGCATACAAGGCCTGATCCGAGAAATCCGTTGGAACAAGGATCTTTTTCATGGCACACTGAATTTATGTTTTTTTAAAGGTAAGAAAATGCAGCGTATATATAGTAGTGACAAGTGACAAGTGACAAGTGACAAGTGACAAGTGACAAGTGACAAGTGACAAGTGACAAGTGACAAGTGACAAGTGACAAGTGACAAGTGAGCAGGGGCAATGCTGTTAGCCGGGGTTTTACTATATTATTATTCACGGGTACCTCTATTTATTGTCATGAGCGGTTCAAGTGCGAGGCGAACGGAGCGCAGAAACCCCTCCCATCCGCTCAACGAAGCAATTGAAGCGCGGAATAAATAGAGGTGCCCTCAATAAACATATATTATCAGAGCTGACAGGATTGTATGCAGGAAAAATCCCCGGATATCGGGCACTGCTCCGTCTCAGATAAAGATGCGGAAGATATTGTACGTTCGGCCTTGCAATGCAGTGCAAGGCTGAAGTATCAGGTTGCCGAAACACAAAGTGCTGAAATGGTGTCGATGGCCCGCATTATTTCACGTTCTTTTGAAGCGGGAGGTAAACTGTTGATTTGCGGTAATGGCGGCAGTGCTTCCGATGCGCAGCATCTTGCAACCGAGCTTACCATTCGTTACAGAAGCAGCGTTCCCAGAAGAGCGCTGCCGGCAATTGCACTTTCAGCGGATACATCCGCTCTTACGGCGGGTGCAAATGATCTGGGATACGATCAGGTTTTTGCCCGTCTTGTAGAAGCCTATGGCAATGAAGGAGATGTTATTCTCGGTATTTCAACCAGTGGTAACAGCATGAGTGTCTATAACGCCCTTCAGCAGGGTCGTTTACTTGGGCTTCATACTCTTGCCTTGCTTGGCGGTGATGGCGGAGCCGTCAGAAAGGTTTCAGACGTCTCGATTGTCGTGCCATATGCGGAGGCTGCGGACCGCGTGCAGGAGTGTCATATTGCCATAGGTCATGTAATTATCGACTGTATCGAACGGATCATGGGATATTGTGAGTAACTAACTTTTTAATTCCTAACAACACTTAAGCATATGACCATCAAAACGATAGAGGGAGCGCTTGATGCAAAAAACATGAAGTTTGCGCTGGTTGTTTCCAGGTTCAATGATTTTATCGGCCAGAAGCTTGTCGAGGGTGCTGTTGACTGCATTCTTCGTCACGGAGGAGCCGAAGAAAATGTTGAGGTCTACAAATGTCCGGGGGCTTTTGAACTCCCTGCCGTGTCGAAAAAAACAGCCCTGTCTGGCCGCTATGATGCTGTGATCACTCTTGGCGCGGTTATCAGGGGGGCCACCTCTCATTTCGATGTAATTGCGGCTGAAGCAGCAAAGGGTGTTGCCCAAGCAGGCCTTGAAACCATGATCCCCATAACTTTCGGTGTGCTTACAACCGACAATCTCGAACAGGCCATCGAGCGTGCCGGAACCAAAGCCGGCAACAAGGGCTTTGATGCTGCCCTTGCGGCAATTGAAATGGTGAATCTTTACCGGCAAGTTTAGCAATTTCACCGTCAATGCGGAAAGCCCCCATGTTTCGCTTGATGGTTGATTCCAGGCACAGTGTTTCATCCTGTGCCTGGTTAAATATGAGGCAAGCCAATCATCCATATCATTCGGTTGTATCTTGCTGATGGTTCCAATGTTGATCTCAGCAGGCGGGAGCTGATAAGGAGCGGAAAGAGTGTCGTGTGCTCGGGATCAGAAGGTGCAGAACTAGTCAAGGCACTGAATGTATGACCATCAGATATCTCAGATCGGATTCCTTGATCCCCAAAGGTGAACTTGCGGTTAAAACACTGGAGCAGATTCATCGCGAGTTCGGCGCAAAGGTTGAGCCCTTTACCCTGCATCTTCCGCTGCCCGAATTGCTTGCAGGTGCCTGGATGGCTTGCAGGGAATCTCTGCTTGCAGGCAGCGTCCGGCGCGACGCTAAGGAGGCTGTTGCGGCAACTGTTTCAGCTATAAACCGTTGCCCCTACTGTGTTGATGCGCACAGTATCATGATACTTGGCTCTTCAGGGAAAGATTATACTGAAGCAATCACGGCAATGAGGCTTGAGGCAATTGATGACCCGTATATTCGGGACGTGGTCAAGTGGTCAGCAGCGACCCTCTCACCCGGTTCAACCGAGCTTCTCTCCCCGCCGTTTTCTGCCAGGGAGGCTCCTGAATTTATCGGAACAGCCGTGTTTTTCCATTATATCAACCGGATGGCTTCCATATTGCTGGGGGTTTCACCTTTGCCTTTTCATCAGGGAAAGTTAAAAAAAGTTACCTTGCGGGCGGCTGCATGGTTTTTCAGCAAAGCAATTCGTTTACCGAAAAAGGCTTGTGTTTCACTCAGCCTCCTGCCCGAAGCCCGGCTTCCCGAAGACTTTGCCTGGGCGAAGCCCTCAGTATGTATCGCGGGTGCGTACGCTGCTTTTTCCAGGGTTATCGAGAGCGCCGGAACCATGGTTTTGCCTGAACATGTGAGGGTGTCGGTTCTTCATGCCGTCGAGACATGGGACGGAAAAGATCTTGGTACAAATCGTGCATGGGCGAAGTCGTATCTTGTTGGAACAGAAGAGAGTGCAAAAGCTGCCTGTGAGCTTGCTCTGCTTGCGGCTTTAGCACCGTACCGTGTAACTGACGCTGAAGTCTCGGCGTTTTCGGACCATTATCCAGGTGATGAAAAACTGGTGGCAGTCCTTGCGTGGGCCAGTTTTACCGCTGCGCGTCGCATAGGCAGGTGGATTGTGCAAACAGAGGTACCCTGATGTTTGTTCTTTGCTTTCAAGGCTGTTTTCAAGACAGCCAGCGCTGCAAAAGGCGAGAAAGGTCGTCAGGTGACAGCGGTTTACTTATATAGTCATTCATGCCTGCAGCAAGACATTTTTCACGATCTTCTTTCAAGGCATGGGCAGTCATAGCGATTATGATTATGTCAGGGTTAAAAGCGTCGGACGTCGAGCTTCGGATTTTGCGTGTGGCTTCAAGTCCGTCCATTTCCGGCATCTGTATATCCATGAAAACAAGCTTGTAATCTTTTAGCTGTAAAGCCTTGATGGCTTCGGCACCGTTCCGGGCAATATCTACTGAATACCCCATTTTTTTTAGTATTGCAATAGCAACACGCTGGTTGATCAGATTATCTTCAGCAACAAGTATTGTTGAACCAGCATTACGGCCTTCCTCAAGCTTGTGTTGCTGTTCTGTTTTTGGAGGGGGAAGGGGAGGTGTGTCGTCAGGCTCCACAATGGAGTGCTGCTTATGGTTTTCAGGGCGGGTAAGAGGTATGGTAAACCAGAATTCAGAACCTTTTGCCGGTTCACTGTTGAGGCCGATTTTTCCACCCATAAGTTCAACAAGGCGCTTTGAAATTGTCAGACCGAGCCCGATGCCGCCGTATTTCCGGGTGGAGGAAGAATCAGCCTGGGTAAACTGCCTGAAAATAAAGTCTTGCATATCTCCGGGAATGCCGATGCCGGTGTCGATAACCGAAAAACGGAGCATTGCTTTTTTGCCGTTTCTCTCGGAGACCACCGTGACAATGAGGGTGATATGGCCTTTTTGAGTGAATTTTATCGCATTGCTTCCAAGGTTCATGAGTACCTGTCTCAAATATTCCGGATTGCTGGTAAGACGCGAAGGGATACCCGGATCGACTGCCTGGATGAAGCGCAATTCCTTCTCTTGTGCTTTTATTTTGATTATTTCGACAACCTGCTGTAAGAGGTCGGTTAGATTGAACTCAATGTTTCCGGTTTCCAGGCGGTTTGTTTCAATGTTGGAATATTCAAGCACTGCATTGATAATGCCAAGCAGAGTATCTGTGCTTTGTTTTATTGTTTCAGCATATTGTTGCTGTTGGTTGTTTAATTCAGTATCGAGGAGTAACTCGGTCATCCCGACTATGCCGTTCATCGGCGTTCGAATTTCGTGACTCATGTTCGCCAGGAATTCGGATTTTGCGATGTTTGCCGTTTCCGCTTCGATCGCCATTCTGTTGGCAAAAGCAATCTCCTTCTCAAGACTTGTGTTGAGTTTTTTCAATTTGGCGAGCATTTCCCTCAACTGCACTTGCTGCCTTTTTTGTCCTGAAATGTCGACGAAACTTTCCAGCAGCAACTTTTTGCCTTCGATGGTAATGGTCTTTACGGTTTTAAGGATTGTAATCTTCTTGCCGCCCGCCTGAATCAGTGTCTGTTCTGAATTGGTCATCAGCTCTTCTCCTGTGGCGGACGGGTATTTGTCTTCGAACGGACACTTATTTTTTTCGGGAGAGCACACAAAATTGCAGCAGATGTGTCCGACAATCTTGTCATGTGGGAGCCCGATAAGCTTGCACGCTGCAGGATTGACATCGAGTATCTGATACGATTCCCAGTCGACGAGCATGATCCCGGACTGGACTGAATTGAAAATGGCTTCGATGCGCTCCTTGCTTTCACGAAGCTTTTCCCGGCTCTGTTTTCGTTCTGTGATATCCTCTATTGTCCATACGACCCCTTGCGAGAGGTCGGGCGGATGGACTGCCCCGCCGCTGAGCAAACACCAGACCGTGTGTCCTTTTTTATGGCGAAGCGGATATTCTTTCTGGACAATCTCCTTTTCTGAAAGCTGCTGTTCATATTTTTGCAGGAAATCGAGATACTTTTTTTTCGAAAGATGCAAGTCAAGAGGTTCTTTTCCGATAAGTTCCTCTGGTTTGTAGCCAAGCATCTCTGACAGGCGGCTGTTGGTTTGTGCTATGGCACGGTTTTTAATTACCATGATACCGATCATGCTCGCATTGAAAATAGTATCCTGTTGCTGAAGTGACAGTTTCAGGTTCTTTTCAATTTTTTTGAGAGTACTGATATCGATACTTAGCAAACCAAAAAGTTCTTTTTCTCCCTCAGATGTTGGTATGGAGAAAAGAATCATCCGATAATACCGTTCATGGCCAACCGAGGGGCGGTATTTTTCAATGGTTATTGTTTTTTTGTTTCCGGATACTGTTACAAGACCTTTTTTCAGCAGTTGTGCCTCTCGGTGGGGCATTATCTCCCACACGGTCTTTCCGGAAAGCATGTGGTTTGGGATTGGCAGCAGATCGGCAAAAGCGAGGTTTGCCGTTAATAAGTGCCCCTCTCTGTCAAATGTGGCGAACGGGAGGGGCATATGTTCTACAAGCCTTTGCATTGAGCAACCTTTGTTACGGTGTTTTGTGCGCAAACTGCACTTGACAACACGACTTCAGGCTACTAATCCCTGGAAAGACATGATTATGCTTTTTGTGAATCGCTTGGGGGGGATCATTGTTAAAGTTTACAAAATAATACGTCAATTTGAAAACGAATTAATGCAGAAACACGAAGGGCAATTGAACACGGGCCATGGCCTCGATTCTGATATGGTGTGAGAGGTCGGATGCAGGGAGGTGGAGTGTTACGTTGCCCCGCCGTGCTTTTGCATGTTGCCGCTGATGGTTGCGTATGCGGCGTCCAAAAGCTCCGGTGCCTTTTTTCCTGCAATCTCGATAGGCTGGTCAATAATGAACTTTACGGTGGATTTACGAATCTTAAGACTTTTTTTCGGGGCGATCCGGTTGCTGCCGATAATCGTCACAGGCAGTATCGGAACACCTGCTTTCTGCGCAATAAGAAACGCGCCTCGTTTGAATGGCTGGATTGCCCCTGTTTCCGATCTGGTGCCTTCGGGAAAGATATGAACTGAGCGTCCGCTTTGCAGAACTTCGGCTGCCGTGAGCAGACTTTTCAGCGCTTCTTTGCTTTGGCCGCGTTTGATCATGACATAACCGGCCTGTTTGAGTGCCCATCCGAACACCGGGATTTCACCCAGTTCCTCCTTGGCGACGAAACGCATGTTAAGATGTATGGAGCCGAGTATGAGAGGTATGTCTGCCATGCCTGCATGATTGCTGATGATCAGGTAGTTGTCTTCAGGATTGTAATGTTCCCGACCGGTTGTCTCGACGGTAATTCCCATAAGCCTTGTACAGAAGCGCCCCCACCATGCAGCCATCCGGTGGAAACGGTCTCCGGAAGGGTCGATAAGGTTGACCGCCAAGGCGATCAGCAGCCCGAAAAACATAACTGGTAAGACAACCAGGAAAAAAAGAAGCGTCTGGAGGGTCATCCGGAAGTTAAAAGTCAAAGGTTAAAAGTCAAAAAGATGTACCAGCTATGGTGGTGAGCTTTCAGATCGGTAGTGTTGCTTGCATCTGTTCACGCTCGTCTCTTGTCACTGGTTACTCGCCACTGTTTCAGAGCTTCGAAAGAAAACTTGAGAGGTCTCTGTAATCTGCACTCATCGGTATTGAAATTTTCTGCTTGTCAAGAACTTCCTGAAGACGATCAGGAATAGTGATATCCATGTCCAGTGCTTCCTTGATCGCTTCGATGAATTTTGCGGGATGCGCTGTCGACATTATGGCAGCAGGGCTGTCAACTGTGCTGTTTGCTTCCTTGAATTTTTCAAGGGCACGGAACCCTACTGCAGTGTGTGGGTCCATGATATAGCCGAAGCGGTCATAGACCGCCCTGATCGTGTCGAGTGTTTCACTGTCCGAGACCGAGTGGCCGGAGATATCCGCGGCCATTGCATGATGATCGTCCAGGTAGAAGTGTCTCAGTCGGGCGAAATTGCTCGGATTGCCAACATCCATTGCAGATGAGAGTGTTTCTACAGTGGGGTGTGGTTCATAACGGCCCTCTTCGAGATAACGGGTTACGCTGTCATTGGCATTCGAGCCCGCGATAAAATGCTCGATCGGGAAGCCCATCATTTTCGCAAGTACACCTCCTGTGAGGTTTCCGTAGTTACCGCTGGGCACGGCAAAAAACGCTTTTTTCCCTGGATGCCGTGCTGCAAGCTGCAATGATCCCCAGGCATAGTAGAATGTTTGCGGAATGAGGCGGGAAATGTTTATGGAATTTGCGGATGTCAGTACAAGACACTGTTTCAGTTCCGCATCCATGAACGCCTGCTTGACCAGACGCTGGCAGTCGTCAAAGTCGCCGTCAATCTCCAGAGCGGTTACGTTGCCTCCGACGGTTGTAAGCTGCTGCTCCTGAAGGCGGCTTACTTTGCCCGAGGGGTAAAGCAGCACCACTCTTGTATTTGGAACTCCCTTGAAACCGTCGGCAACAGCGCTGCCTGTGTCACCCGATGTGGCGACAAGAATGGTTATGAATGTACGGTCCTCTTCAGCAAAGTAACCGGTAAGGTGGGCGAGAAAACGTGCACCGTAATCCTTGAACGCCAATGTAGGGCCGTTGAAAAGCTCTTCAACGTAAGTGTCCGCTTCAAGTGCGACAAGCGGTGTTTTAAACGTAAAGCAGCTTTCAATTATTTCTCCGAGGCGGTCGTCGGGAATTTCGCCGTCGTTGAACTTTTTTGCGACAGCAAATGCTATATCGTTAAACGGAGCATCCCTGAGCAGCTCAATCTCTTCTTCCGAAAACCGGGGGATCACTGAGGGGACGTAGAGCCCTCCATCATTTGCCAAGCCTTCGAGGGTGGCTTTTTTCAGGGACGCGGGTGTTGATTTTTTATTTGTGCTGTAGAATATCATGAGAGTTCGTTTAAATGACTTTCGCCCCCTCCTTGCAAACAGGTGAAATCCAGATATCGGATTGCAGATTTTCCCGGATGTTTAAAAAAGCATTCTGCATTGCTTCTCCAACTTTGGCGGCTGTTTCGGGAGATGAGGAAAATGCGAAGATCGAGGGGCCTGATCCGGCTATGCTGCATCCCAGCGCGCCGGCTTCAAGAGCGGCGTTTTTTACTGCATAAAAGCCGGGAATGAGAAGTGCTCTTTTTGGTTCGGCTATGACATCTACGAGAGAGCGCCCGATCAGTTCATAATCGGATGTAAGCAGCCCTGATATGAGGGCTCCTACATTACCCCACTGCTCGGTTGCGGTTTTCAGGGAAACCGTACGAGGCAGAACCGACCGTGCATATGCGGTTCGAACCTCGATATGCGGGTGTGAAAGTGTGCAGAAAAGGTTATCCGGTGGAGGGATCGTGATCAGGTCGATCGGATTGTAGCTGCGGATCAGCACAAAGTTGCCAAGCATTGCAGGTGCAGCATTATCCGCGTGTGCTGATCCGCAGGCAACACGTTCGCCTTCGATGGCAAAGTTTACAAGCTCCATCTTGTTGCAAGGCTTGCCAAACAGTTCATTTGCGGCTGCCAGAGCGGCGGCGGCGCTGGCAGCGCTGCTGCCCATACCGCTGCTCAGCGGCAGGTTCTTTTTCAGTTCAAGCTCTATATGGCCCTTGAAATCGAGTTTTTTGTGAGTCCGTATATATTCAAGAAACTTGAGTACGACAAAGCTGGATGTGTTTTTTTTCGGGTCTCTCGGCAAAGCTCCGCCGTCTCCGCTGATCGATGTTATAGAAACAGGCAGCTTTTCCGTACTATCCTCTCGAAGTGTCAAAATTACTTCGTCACCCGGCTCCGTAATGGCAAACCCAAGGACATCAAAACCGCAGGCGACGTTTCCAATGGTTGCCGAAGCAAATCCTGTGACAGTTTTCATATGAGTGTACAGTTGCTGAATTCCTTTATCAAGGTGGCGACGGGCTGATCATCCGGTGATGCTTCAAGTTGTTTAATGCAACAAGACGGTTTGAATTACTAATAGCTTTTCCTTAAATTACAATTCAAGGTTTTTGGAAAGGAATTTGACGGAGTTTGATTTCTAAAAGAGTTATAATAAATAAACTTTCTTCATTCTTAACAAACAACAAAGCTAATTACGATATGTCTACAACAGTCAGGCCTGATGAGGTTTCAGCCATACTCCGCAAACACTTGGCCGGGTTCGAGTCGGAAGCGGACGTCTATGATGTTGGAACCGTGCTCCAGGTGGGTGATGGTATTGCACGTATTTATGGGTTATCAAAAGTCGCTGCAGGTGAGCTTCTCGAGTTTCCAGGTGATGTCATGGGAATGGCATTGAACCTTGAAGAAGATAATGTCGGCGCAGTGTTGTTTGGTGAGTCAGACTCCGTAAAAGAAGGTGATACCGTGAAACGAACCGGTATTCTCACTTCGATTCCTGTAGGTGAAGCCATGCTCGGGAGAGTTATCAATCCACTCGGAGAGCCTGTTGACGGTAAAGGCCCGATTGAAACCCAGATACGTCTTCCCCTCGAGCGCAAGGCTCCCGGTGTTATTTTCCGTAAGTCGGTTCATGAACCTCTTCAGACCGGTTTGAAGGCGATCGACTCCATGATACCGATCGGAAGAGGGCAGCGTGAGCTGATTATCGGTGACCGTCAGACAGGTAAAACAGCTGTTGCAATCGATACCATCATCAACCAGAAAGACAAGGACGTCTACTGTATCTATGTCGCCGTCGGTCAGAAAGGTTCAACGATTGCTCAGGTTGTCAACACCCTCGAGCAAAACGGAGCGATGGAATATACGACGGTTATTGCCGCATCAGCTTCTGATCCGGCTCCGATGCAGTTTATTGCACCATATGCCGGTGCGTCTATCGGGGAGTTTTTCCGGGATACCGGCCGTCATGCACTGGTTATTTACGATGACCTGTCCAAGCAGGCTGTCGCCTATCGTCAGCTCTCTCTTCTCCTTCGCCGTCCACCGGGACGCGAGGCTTATCCGGGTGATGTTTTTTATTTGCACTCACGGCTTCTCGAACGTGCTGCCAAGATAACCGACGATCTGGAGGTAGCGAAAAAAATGAATGACCTTCCCGAGCCGCTGAAGCCGATGGTCAAGGGCGGTGGAAGCCTTACCGCTTTGCCGGTTATCGAGACCCAGGCAGGAGATGTATCTGCTTATATACCGACCAATGTTATTTCAATTACCGATGGTCAGATTTTCCTTGAATCCAACCTTTTCAACGCTGGCCAGAGACCTGCTATCAACGTTGGTATCTCGGTGTCCCGTGTCGGTGGTAATGCGCAGATCAAGGCTATGAAGAAGGTTGCGGGTACTCTCCGTCTCGACTTGGCTCAGTTCCGCGAGCTCGAGGCTTTCTCGAAATTCGGTTCGGACCTCGACAAAGCTACAAAGGCACAGCTTGATCGTGGTGCGCGCCTGGTTGAGATTCTGAAGCAGGATCAATATGTGCCTATGGCGGTTGAAAAACAGGTTGCCATTATCTATGTCGCTACGCAAGGTCTTCTCGATCAGGTTGATGTGAAATACGTTCGTAGGTTTGAAGAGGAATTCCTCAGCCTTCTTGAGCACAAGCATTCTGATATTCTGGGTGCTATTGCGGAGACGGGCCAGATGGATCCCGATGTTGCAAGCCGGTTAGAAGAGATTGCTGGGCAGTTTCGCGATACTTTCAGGGAAAAGGTAAAGGCTTAGGCTGCTCAGGGAATTTCGGCAATTCAACAACCACAGAATATTCATGGCAACGTTAAAGGATATACGAACACGAATAAAAAGTATCAAATCAACTCAGCAGGTTACCAAGGCAATGAAGATGGTGTCTGCTGCGAAGCTGCGCAGGGCACAGGACTCCGCTATTCTGGCCCGCCCTTACGCGGCAAAGCTGAAAGAGATGCTTGGTTCGCTGTCAGCCAGAGTCGATACTACACTGAACCCGCTCCTTTCAGCACGTGAGGAGGTAAAGAAAGTGCTGGTTGTTCTCATTACTTCCGACAGGGGACTATGCGGTGCGTTCAGTGCCAATATCATCAAGCTGGCTCAGAAAATCGTTACAGAAGACTTTGGAGACCTTCACCGTGCGGGGAAAGTTGAGATTCTCTGTGCCGGCACAAAAGGCAATGACTTTTTCCGCAAGCGTGGCTACGAAATTGTCAAGGCCTATCCCGGCGTGTTCCAGAACCTGCATTTTAGTATCGCAAGAGAGATTGCCGAATACGTCTCACAGAAGTATCTCGAAGGTGAGGTTGACAGGGTGCTGGTCGTGTATAACGAGTTCAAGTCGGTTCTCGCTCCTACCTTGAAGACCGAGGTGCTGCTTCCTATTTCACCGGAAAAAGAAGCGGAATCAGAGAGTGGAAACGCGAGCGACTACATTTATGAGCCTTCTCCGGCATCCATTATCGATGTATTGGTTCCCAAGCATCTCAACACACAGTTGTGGGGAATGATGCTCGAGTCCAACGCTGCGGAGCACGCCGCAAGGATGACGGCAATGGACTCCGCTACGGAGAACGCTAAAGAGTTACTGCGTGTTCTGAATATCAGTTACAATCGAGCACGTCAGGCGGCTATAACTACGGAACTCAGCGAGATCGTCGCGGGCGCCGATGCTTTACAGGGAGAATAACTCCTTGTTGAGTGTGTCTTTCAGGCGCCCCGACGAGTCGGGGCGCTTTTTTTTTGTATGATTTGTATCTTTCCTTTCCACAAAAAAGCATGAGCATGAAGGTTTTAAAATTCGGCGGTACGTCAATAGAGAATGGTGACAGGATCAGAAACGTCCTGAACATTATTCGGAAAGCAATGCAGGATTCTCCTGTTATCGTTGTGGTTTCGGCCATACGCAAGGTGACCGACCTACTCCTGGAATCTGCGGTTGTTGCCAGTAAAGGGGATATCGGGTACAGGGAGACGCTTGGCGAAATAGAAAAACTTCACAGGGAGCTTGTTCATGATCTTATTGATGTTTCCCAGGTAAAGGAGGTCGAGAATTATTTGCAGTCAGAGCTGGCCGAGCTAAGTGACGTGCTGCACGGGGTATGTCTTCTCCGGGAGCTGTCCGACAAAAGCAGGGCATTGATAATGAGTTTCGGGGAGCGTTTTTCGGCCTGGATCATCAGCAGTTTTCTTCGTCAGGAAGGGGTAGACGCTTCATATGCGGATGCAAGAAGCATGATTGTAACGGATACCAATCATTGTGATGCAAGGGTCGATATGAGAGCATCTGCAAAGCTGATCAGGGCATGGTTCAAAGACGCAAGCAATGTTCCCGTTATAACGGGTTATATAGGGGCTGCACCCGATGGAACGGCTACGACGCTTGGAAGGGGGGGATCGGATTACACTGCTACCATTATCGGTTCGGTACTTGGAGCTGATGAGATACAGATATGGACTGATGTGGACGGCTTTTTCAGCGCTGATCCAAAGCGTGTAAAGGATGCATATGTGTTGCCGTTTATCAGTTACGGGGAGGCAACGGAACTTTCTCATTCAGGAGCCAAAGTACTGCATCCCTATTCCGTACATCCGGCTATGAAAGCAGAAATCCCTATAAGTATCAAAAATTCTATCAACCCGGACGCCGAGGGTACGCGTATCGGAAGATCGGAAAAAAGTGATGTACGTGCAGAAAGGCCGGTAACCGGTCTGAGCTCAATCAACAACGTTGTCCTGGTCAATCTTTCAGGAAGTGGTATGGTTGGCGTACCGGGAATTGCCTCCCGGCTTTTCAGCTGTCTGGCGCGCCATTTGATCAATATTATTTTTATATCGCAGGCTTCGTCCGAGCAATCCATAAGTCTCGTTATCAATCTTACCCAGGCGGGAAAAGCACGCCGTATTCTCGAAGAGGAGTTTGCGGCGGAGATTGCGTCACGCCAGATAGAATCTTTGACGGTTAAAAAGCACATTGCCATGATAGCTGTTGTCGGGAACAACATGTCAGGGCATCCCGGAGTTTCAGCGCATCTTTTCGAGACCCTCGGCAAAAACGGCATCAACGTCATTGCCGTTGCCCAGGGGTCTAACGAGATGAATATCTCGTTCGTGATCGACAGCCACGACGAGGACAAAGCACTGAACTGTGTGCATGAATCATTCTTTCTTTCCCGCCGGAAAGTGCATGTGTTTATCGTCGGAACCGGTACTATCGCTAAAAGCCTTATCAGTCAGATTCGTGATCACAGTCTTACGCTCAGAAAAGAAAAAGAGCTGGATGTGGTTGTCAGCGGCATGGCAAATACGCGAATGATGGCGCTCAGGGACGACGGTATTGAGCTGGGGAAATGGGAGAGCATTCTAAAGCCAAGAGATGATGGGAAAACCGTCGGTGACTATGTTGCGCGAATCAAGACACGAAACCTGCATAATACCATTTTCGTGGATTGTACTGCAAGTGGTGAAGTTGCAGAGAGTTACCCTGACCTTCTTGCATCGAACATATCGGTTGTAACAGCCAACAAGCTTGGTATGGCCGGTTCATGGAAGCTTTATGAAACCATAAGGGAGGCCCAGCGCTCCTCGAATGCCCGTTTTCTTTATGAAACCAATGTCGGTGCCGGTCTGCCTATCATAAATACGCTCAACGACCTGAAAAACAGCGGCGACAAGATCATTAAAATAGAAGGTGTGCTCTCGGGGACCCTGAGCTACATATTCAATGAGCTCCGCAAAGGAGGAAAATTCAGTGAGATTGTCAGGAAAGCCAAAAAGGCCGGCTATACCGAGCCTGATCCCCGTGAAGATCTTTCAGGTGCTGATTTCGCCAGGAAATTCCTCATACTTGGCCGGGAGCTCGGCTACAAGATCGATTATAAGGATGTCAAGTGTGAGAGCCTTGTTCCGGAAAGCCTTAGGGGTGAGATGAGTGTTGATGTATTCATGGAAGAGCTGAGCTGCGTAGATGGCTATTATGAGGCGAAAATCCGGGAAGCTGCTGAAAACGATATGACCATTGCCTATGCGGGTGAGATCAGTGAAGGCAAAGCGCGTATCAGCGTGAAGACGATACCGGTGTCAAGTCCTGTTGCCGGTTTGAACGGTACGGAAAATATGGTGGTGTTCACTACCGACCGCTATTTCGATACTCCACTTGTGGTGAAAGGTCCTGGTGCGGGAGGTGAGGTGACTGCAGGAGGTGTGTTCGCCGATATTTTGCGCATTGCCAGCTATCTGATTTAGATCTCTATGATTGCAGAGATAATATCTATCGGTGATGAACTGCTGACCGGACAGAAAGTCAATACTAACGCGCGGCTTATCTGTTCTGAACTTGCCGGTGCGGGGGTCGGTGTACAAAGGATCATTGTATGCTCCGACAGTGAAGAGGCGATCGTCAGGCAGTTTGAAGACTCGCTGAGACGTTCGGAGCTGGTGCTTGTAACCGGAGGGCTCGGACCGACCCGTGACGACCGGACAAAAAAATCAGCACAGCAGCTTCTGAAAAGGGAGCTTGTGTTCGACCGGGAAATATATGGCAGAGCACTTGAACACTGCAGGAGGCGAGGGCAAGCCCCTTCAGCGTTTCTGCGTGACAATGCGATGGTTATCAGGGGATCGGTGGTTGTCCGGAATGAGGTGGGGTTAGCACCCGGTATGATCATTCCCTGCGGAGAGCGTTTTCAGGGGCACTATCTCGTGTTGATGCCAGGAGTGCCGGAAGAAATGGAATCTATGATGCGAAATACGGTAGTTCCTTTCTTTTCCGTTAAGTCCGGCAGCATTATCAAGCATTCGCATATTAAGACAACCGGTATCGGTGAAACAGGGCTTGCTGGCATCATCGGTGACATTGAGAGCAGATTGCCGGAAGGCACATCGCTGGCCTATCTCCCCCATGCGGCGGGTGTAGACCTCAGAGTAAGCTCAATTGGGACTGACAAGGTCTCTGTCGAGCGCGATAACCTTGGAGTGGTGGATGCTGTTGCCAAAGCGGCAAGGGAGTTTGTCTATGCGACTACCGACATATCTCTCGAAGAGCTGATCGGCAGGCAGCTTCTGTCCGGCGGACTCAGGATTGCAACAGCAGAATCCTGTACCGGCGGACTTATCGCCAGCAGGCTGACCGATATTTCCGGTTCTTCGCGTTATTTTGAGCAGGGTTTCGTGGTGTACAGCAATGCTTCGAAAGAGAGGAGTCTCGGCGTAAAGGCGGAGACTCTCGAACTGCACGGAGCAGTCAGTGAAGAGGTTGCTGCAGAGATGGCCCAAGGGTGTCTTATGAGAACAGGTGTTGATATAGCAGTCTCTTCCACAGGCATCGCCGGCCCGGATGGCGGAACCGAACAAAAGCCGGTTGGGATGGTATGTCTTGGCCTCGCACTCCGAAAAAAAGGTGATGGGATCGAAATGATCACGTCCACTTTTTATACGCAGGGTGACCGTCAGCGTAACAAAATCCGTTTCAGCGAAGCAGCCCTGAGAATGATATGGAAAGAGCTCACGAGTTCACTAATGCAAGGTCGAAAGTGTAACTGATGCCATCCTGATGTTTAACTGCCTTGACGTGCAGCGTGTCCTGATTGGTAATGCGGTAGGTCCCGTTAATTCTTCTGCCTTTCCTGTCATGTCTTTTCTTTTTTTCATTGACAGTAATGACTCCTTCGTTTATGGTCAGGGTTAGGTTGTTCCCCTGTACGTCGATATCTCCGTTGCCCAGATAACCGTAATTGCTGCCGAAAAAAGAACCGTTTGCCTCAATGGTATAACTATAGTCATTGGCTACGGAGCCCATGGCGTCAAAGGTATTGATCGGGATGGGGACATTAAGAAAATCAGGGGTTACCGATACCCTGACAAGTTTCCATCTACCGATGAGTTTTTCGGAACCTGAAACTGTTTTCGCATTGGCAGTCTTGCCCGTCGGATGCGGTGATCCCGGATCGGCGTTATGATTCAGGGACGCAAGACCGGCGGCTCCGGTTAATGCGAAGGCAAGCAGCACTGCCCATATCGTTCTTTTCCTGGTCATAGTAAGGTCTCTATGTGATCGTCATAGTTTGAGGGTCAGGAAATAATTTATAAGATTTTTTCAAAATAAGGTTTTTTTGTGCTGAAGTTTTTTTAGCCTAAGTTGAGCGTTTCAAATTGTGTTGTATATGTATAAGTTTAAAAAATATATGCTTTATCAGGTATGATTAATGAGTAATTTGTTTTTCCATAACGTCTTATGTGCAAAACGGAACAACCGCTCAATGTAGGTTTAGCTATTTGAAATGTCTTTCATCATTTTCAGGAGGAGTGTGGCAAGCCTGGGTTGAGAAACAAGCATGCAGTAGCCGCAGTCCAATTCCAATAAGAAAAATATAGACAATACCATGCCGAGCATTACCAGGTTACCAGATATCGTCGCTAACAAGATATCCGCGGGTGAGGTAGTTCAGCGTCCAGCGTCAGTAGTGAAAGAATTGCTGGAAAACGCTATTGATGCCGGTGCAACACGTATTACCGTGTCAATTAAAGATGCCGGAAAACAGCTTGTTCAGGTCATCGATAACGGGTCGGGCATGGACGAAGAGGATGCGCTGCGTTGTGTCGAACGGTTTGCTACCAGCAAGATTTCAAGCGCTGAAGAGCTTGAAGCTCTCAGTACACTGGGATTCAGGGGGGAAGCTCTTGCAAGTATATCGACAGTGTCCCATTTCGAGCTCAGGACACGGCGTGATGATGATGGCGTTGGGATTCATCTGCGATATGAAGGGGGTAAACTTTCCGAGCAGGGTAAGACGGCATGTGAGCCCGGTACCATGGTAAGCGTGAGGAACCTCTTTTACAACGTTCCGGCCCGTAGGAAGTTTCTCAAAACAAACGCGACGGAATTTAAACACATTTTTGAAACTGTCAAGGCGCAGGTGCTTGCCTATCCGGAGATCCGGTGGCAGATGTTCAATGACGATGAAGAGCTTTTTGATTTCAGAAGCTCCGACATCCATGAGCGTCTGAATTTCTTTTTTGGGGACCACTTTGCAGCCAGCCTTGTCGAGGTTCACGAGGATAACGATTTTCTTTCTCTGCACGGCTATGTCGGCAAACCCTCGATGCAAAAGCGCCAGAAAAACGAACAGTATATTTATATAAACCGGCGTGTAGTCCAGAACCGGATGCTTTCCCAGGCATTGCAGCAGGCGTATGGGGAGTTACTTATAGAGCGCCAGACACCTTTCGCGCTTCTTTTTGTCGGGATCGCAGTACAGCAGATTGACGTTAACGTCCACCCTGCGAAGCTTGAGGTCAAGTTTGAAGATGAGCGCAGTGTACGCAGTATGTTTTATACGATTATTAAAAAGGCTGTGCGGACACAAAACTTTTCTCCCGATGTCGGCAGTGAAGGTTTTCCTCGAAGGGATCAGCGTTTTTCTCAAGAGCAGTCTGAACAAAATGATGCCAAGCTGGGATTTCAGGCGGTCCCTTCTGCAGCTTCAACAACCGGAGACCTCTACAGAGATTACAGAGATGGTATTCTGGAGGATAACACGTCCGGCAAAACGGTTGTCAGTGAGCGGGGGGAAGTGTTTTCACAAAAACCCGATCTTTTCCGCGGGCTTGAAAGGGAACTGCGGCGAAGTGATTACGAACAGACCTCAACGGGGCTTGTTGACGGGGAGCGCCCTGAGCCTGGACAGACCGATCCAAAAATCTGGCAGCTGCACAACAAATACATTATCTGTCAAATCAAGACAGGACTCATGCTGATCGATCAGCATGTCGCACATGAACGGGTACTGTATGAGCGTGCGGTTGATATTATGGACAACAACGTCCCAAATGCTCAACAGCTTCTTTTTCCCCAGAAAGTAGAGCTGAAGCCATGGGAGTTTGAAATCTATGAGGAAATATGTGGCGACCTCCGCAGGCTTGGTTTTAATCTCGGTACGTTGGGAGTGAGGACAGTCATGATAGAAGGTGTACCCCAGGATATGCGCAACGGTTCGGAAGCCTATATTCTTCAGGACATGATTCAGGAGTACCAGCAGAATGCGGAGAAGCTGAAACTTGAGAAACGTGAAAATCTGGCGAAATCTTACTCGTGCAGGAACGCAATAATGAGCGGTCAGAAACTGAGCCTTGAAGAGATGCGCTCATTGATTGACAGGCTTTTCGCAACGAAAATGCCTTATGTGTGCCCCCACGGACGCCCGGTTATTATCAGGATATCCCTTGATCAGCTTGACAGGATGTTTGGGCGGAAGTAGATTTGGGGTGGTTGAGGAAAAGTATTACATTTCTACCCACACCCTTGTAGCTCAGTGGATAGAGCAACAGTTTCCTAAACTGTGGGTCGGCAGTTCGAGTCTGCCCAAGGGTACAATATCCTTTTTTCTTTATCCCCCGGCAAACCAGATATCTCTCGACGGTTACCGGCAGTTTCCCCTGGTATCAAAATTCGGATCGTACTGATCCCAGAGCCATCCCGAAACTATTTCCAGTTCCTCATCGGGCATTGACATCGCAGGCATCAGGCCGAACCGCTGTATTGCCCGAGGGCCAAGAGTAGTGTTGCCCGCATCAGGCTCTTTCATGAACGATACCATTGCTTTAACAGCGTCTTCCTTGTTTCCATGCACTTTTCTGAACCGTGCAGCAAGTCCGACTATAGGCGGTGCTGTTTTTGCAGGGGGACGCATGGAGTGGCAAACCGCGCAGTTTCTTTCATAGAGTTCCTGTCCGCTCATCGTTTCTTCGGCTGTGCCTTCCGCGGCGATTGCTGACTGGAGAAAAATTCCCCGGCTTCCTGAAGAAAAAAGGTCGCTCTGCCGGAAAATCGGCATTGTTGCCAGCGCCGCAGTTATCACCAGACCGGCAGCAACCGGTAAAAAAAAGCGTTTCATGTTCACTCGCAGTCTCCTCCGCCCTCAAAATTCGGATCGTACTGATCCCAGAGCCAGCTTGCAACTTTTTCCAGTTCTTCATCGGGCAGCGATACCGCAGGCATGAGACCGAAACGTTCAAAAGTCCCGGAACCGAGAATGGATTTTCCTACTGCAGGGGCTTTCATGAAGGATACCATATCGGCGACAGCACCGGCTTTCTTGCTGTACCGTGCCCGGTACTGACCTGCAAGAGCAATAATTGAAGGTGCGCTTTTTGCCGGTGGTGACATGGAGTGGCAGGATTGGCAACTCTTTTGATAAATTGCTTCTGCTTCTTTCAGGGCTGCTTCTGCAGCTTCTTTTTCCGCAAAGGCTTGTGTATTATCCTCTGAAACGACCTCGGTGTTTGTTTCAGCAGGAGCTTCTGATTTTACAGGTGTTTCGGGCTGCTTTTCGGAGACAGGACCGGTTTGCTGCTGGCACCCTGAGAAGGTTGCGATCGAAGCTATCAGTAATGCACTGAGTATATGAGATAAAAGAAAACGTTTCATATTTATCTTTGATTGGTTCAGTAATACATGGCAATGGCATATAATAATAATCTCTGCCGAAAAACCAGTTCAGAAAAAAATGGTTTCTGTTTGCCGTGGTGAATGGCCGGTGAAAAAGCTGCTTACCCTAGAAAGGCTATGATAAAAAACTAAAGATCGGGATGCAAAGCTGTTCAGTGTTTTTGCGAGATCGTCGACATCCATGAAACTAATTATACAAATAACCGGACTTTTTCTGCTTCTGGTAATCTTTGATATCGGCAGGTACGGGTTTTTCCCTGATATAGGTGATCTCAGGGAAAGCAACCCTGATGCGACCGCTTTTATGCACTATCGGGAAAAACAATGGGAAAACGAAGGGCACGATAAAAAAATTCATCAACACTGGGTACCGCTTTCACGCATTTCTCATTATGTACAGAAAGCCGTGCTTATTTCGGAGGACGACAAGTTTTGGGAACATGACGGTTTTGATTACGGGGCGATTGAACTTGCCATTGAAAAAAACATCGAAAGGAAACGGTTTGCTTTCGGGGCCAGCACGATTACCCAGCAACTTGCCAAGAACCTTTATCTTTCACCCTCAAAAAATCCGGTAAGGAAACTCAAAGAAGCGATCCTTACCTGGCGGCTTGAACGAACGCTTTCCAAGGAGCGGATTCTGGAACTGTATTTGAACACAGTCGAGTGGGGAGACGGGATTTTCGGTATCGAGCAGGCATCGAGGCATTATTACGGAAAAAGCGCTCGACGGCTTACCGCATGGGAAGCGGCAAGCCTTGCCGCAGTTCTTCCAAATCCGCTCAGATACAGACCTGACGGTTCTTCACGATATGTCCGCCGAAAGGCCGAACGTATTTACCGGATCATGCAGCGAAGGGGGATTGCCGTATGATTCGTAAAAGGCTACAGCGCCATAACCGACAACGGCTTCCTTGTCGGCAAAAGGTGCGTCGCCGCTGTTTGCATAAGAAAGCTCTTTTGCTTGCCAGCCAAAATGATCCGCGAGCTGCAGGAGGGTTTTAATGCAGTCTGGACCGCAGAAAAGAGTGACCTCGTGAGCAATGCCCTGCTGCAATGTTTCCTTGACGTGTTTTTCGAGTCCTTGGATATCCTTTTGAACAATGAAATGGATCGTTTTACGATCAATAGTGCAGGCGTCGTTCCAGGAGGGGTAATGTGAAAGGTCAGTGCTCGCAATGACGAGATCGTCCGGCCCCAGCAGTTCCTGTAGCAGTTTGAATGCGGTATGGTAGATGTCCGGCGGGTTTTCACCGAAAAGCATTGGCAGAAGGGTGAACCCCGGTTTCAAGGATAGTTGCAGAAAAGGCAGTTGAACTTCAAGGATGTGATCCGAATAATGAGCTGTGTTTGAGTACATGACAAATTCAGGGCAGCTTTCACACAATTTCTTCGCAAGGGCAGTGTTTACCGGAACCCTGCCCAGCGGAGATTCCCATATCTCATGACCATCGAGTGCAATGCCGTCAAACCGATAGGCATGGGCGTTTCCCATCATGAGAACGGTTTGAAAAGACCTGTCCCGGAGTGTGCCGTAAGCTGCCGCAGCTACGCTGCCGCTGAAATCGTAGCCCGCATGGGGCACCATAATTGCTTTTATGCTCCTGTTTTTGAAATCTTCCACAGGAGCGTTCTTTAAAAGGCCGGTAACAAGCGTTTCGAGTTCTGCGGGATCAGAGGGATAAAACGATTCCGCGACAGCAGGATATCGGGTCACTGGTTCCATGGCTGATTCCGTTCAAGAGTTGACGATTACAAGCTTGCCGCATCCCGGGCAGTGTCCTGCCGTGTCATGACATATCGTTGTGTAGCGGTGCCGTTCAATAACGATTTTCCCGCATTGCGGACACAGGGTGTCTTCATGGGAAGCGTCGTATATATAGAGCAGGCCAGCTTCTTTCCCGATATAGTAAGCCCGTTCAAGGGTTTCGGTTGTAGTGTGCGGGATGTCATGCATTTTCCATGAGATTTCGGGAACGAATACTGAAATATGCCATGGGACTCCCGGGCCAAGTTCCCCGGCGATGAATTTCGCAAGGTTTCTGAGCATTTCAGGTGAGTCGGAATGTTCAGGAATCAACAGTGTTGTGATTTCCAGGTGAACATTCGACAGGGCGAAACGCTTGAGATTGTCAAGTACGGGTTGTAGAAAGGTACCGCATATTTTCCTGTAAAACGATTCATCCATTGATTTCAGGTCAATATTTACCGCATCGACCAGTTGCAATACGGTGTCCAGGCAACTGCCGGACATATAGCCGTTACTGACCCAGATGTTTTTCAAGTCGGCTGATTGTGCCTTGGTCATGATATCCAGTGCGTATTCGATAAATACTGTCGGCTCGTTATAGGTGCAGGAAATTGACGGACAATCGTTATCGAGAGCGTCCTGGACAATTGAGTCCGGGGAGCGAAAAGGTATCTGTATATCTTTACCCGATCTCTGGCTGATTTCCCAGTTCTGGCAGTTCCCGCATCTGAAATTGCAGCCGAAAGTGCCGAGGGAAAGTGTTCTGGTTCCCGGCAGAAAATGGTTCAGGGGCTTTTTTTCGACAGGGTCTATGCCGACGGATGCCGGGCGTCCATAATTCAGGGTAAAAAGTTTCCCTTCCCGGTTTATCCGGACTCTGCAAAAGCCGGAGTGACCATCCCTGATCTTGCAAAAATGATGACACAGGTCGCATTGCACGGCCCTGTCGGGAAGCACGTGATAACATTTCGCTTCGATGGGCATTACAAAATGACTCAACCATTTCTCTGTTTCAAGGGCGCCTCAACTGACGTTCACCGTTCCTGTGTATACCACTTTAGCCGTTCCGGAAAGAAAGACTTCGTGCATATCATCGGAAAAATCCACTTTGAGCGTATCGCCGCTTCTCACGGTTACTGTAATGCTTGTTGACGATACCTTGCCCAGTCTATAGCTCATGAGCGCAGCCGCAACCGCTCCGGTTCCACATGCAAGCGTTTCTGCTTCAACTCCCCGTTCAAATGTGCGTACACTGAGACTGTCCGGTCCGGTAACTTCAAGGAAATTCACATTGGTGCCTTCCGGGAACAGCTCGGTGTTGTTGCGTATGGTTTGGCCGGCATCCTGGACATTGAATGTGTCAAGCTCGTCAGTGTATATAATTGTGTGCGGCGAACCGGTATTGACGAAATGGCAAGAGAAACCATTAGCGTAAAAATTGTTCCTGAAATCGTCAGGTACAGTCATTCGCAGCTTTATCTGTTCAGCGCTGGTTACCCAGGCATCATACCGGTCTCCGTTGGCTTGAAAAGAGGTGGCTTCGCTTGTAATGCCCGTGACCCAGGCAAAATAAGCGGCGCATCTGCCGCCGTTGCCGCACATTGAGCCGGGTTTTCCGTCGGCGTTGTAGTACAGCATGTTGAAATCAAGAACTTTTGAAGGCTCGACAAGAATGAGCCCGTCGGCCCCGATTCCTGTTCTTCTGGTACACAGCATAAGTATTTGTGACTCGGTCAGGTTTATCGTGCGTTGCATATTGTCTATTATGATAAAGTCATTGCCTGCGCCTGACATTTTTGAGAAGTTGATCTGCATAGTGGACTGTCTTGATTGTAAAGTGATTTTGGGGAGTCTGTGTAGTAAAGAAGGCTTTGCGAAAGCCGGTATCTTCTGTTATAACAACAGATCCGGTTGCCTTGCCTGGCGGACAGCCTGCCCAAAAAAATTTATTATTAAATAAATTTTCTTATCTTAATCGCTACAGTAACGGGGATTTTTTTTAGTAAATTAACTGTCGATAACGTTTCGTTAAAGGTTTTTTTCCGGTCTTTTCAGGGCTGCAAGCGCATGATAACGATCTGATCAGTAATACCCCAATACAAGTAGGGCACGTACAACGGTTGCATACATGAACTCTCTTATTTGCATGCAGTTATAGATGAGCTTCATATTATTCTTTATGGTCTTTTCAACCAGTTAATATGTCCAAATAAAGGAGAGAATACAATGGCTGATCAAGCGAATCCAACAGGAGTCAAGCCAAAGGGGAGTGTCCCTCCTCCGAAGGGGAAGGTGCCTCCTCCGAAGGGGAATGGCGCGCCAGGCGGGGCATCCGTGATTAAAGAAAAGGATGCCGCGCAAATGAGGCGCTTTCTGTTCCAGCGAACAGAAACCCGGTCAACCAAATGGTATCAGGTTTTTGATACCGACAAGATCGACGATGAGCAGGTGGTTGGCGGCCATCTGGCATTGCTCGGTGTGCTCGGGTTTGTTATGGGTATCTACTATTTGTCGGGAATGCAGGTTTTGCCGTGGAACGGTGCACCGGCCTTTCATGATAACTGGTTTTACCTGACAATCAAGCCCCGCATGGTTTCATTGGGTATAGACACCTACAGTCCCAGGACAGAGGATCTTATAGCTGCATCCTGGAAGCTTATGGGGTGGGCTATTATGCATTTCATTTCCGGTTCCATTCTTATTTTCGGCGGCTGGCGCCACTGGACGCATAATCTTACCAACCCGTTCACCGGCCGTGCCGGTAATTTCCGTGAGTTCAGGTTCCTCGGGAAATTCGGTGACCTTGTTTTCCAGGGTACCAGTGCCAAAACCTACAAGGATGCTCTTGGTCCACATGCAGTATACATGTCGCTGCTTTTCCTCGGTTGGGGACTGGTTATGTGGCTTGTACTCGGTTTTGCACCTGTTCCTGATTTCCAGGCAATAAATTCAGAAACCTTCATGTCGTTTATCTGGTTTATTGTCTTTTTTGCTTTGGGTGTTTACTGGTGGAAAAATCCGCCGAATGCGGCGATCCATCTTAATGATGACATGAAAGCCGCTTTCTCGGTGCACCTCACGGCTATCGGTTACATTAATATTGCACTCGGCGTCATTGCGTTTGTTGCATTCCAGCAGGAATCATTTGCGCCGTACTATGCCGAGCTTGACAAACTTGTTTTCTACATCTACGGTGAACCGTTCAACCGTGTAAGTTTTGATTTCGTGCAGGAAGGCGGACAGATTCTCTCCGGTTCGAAAGAGTTTGAGGAGTTTCCTGCCTTTGCGATTCTCCCCAAAAACGGTGAATCATTCGGTATGGCCAGAGTTGTTATCAACCTGATTGTTTTCAACCATATCATCTGTGGAGTTCTCTACGTTTTTGCCGGTGTTTACCATGGCGGTCAGTACCTTCTCAAGGTACAGATCAACGGTTTGTACAGCCAGATCAAGTCAATCTGGGTTGCAAAAGGCCGTGATCAGGAAGTACAGGTCAAGATTCTCGGTACCATTATGGCGCTTTGTTTTGCCACAATGCTTTCAGTATACGCGGTTATCGTATGGAATACGATCTGTGAGCTGAATGTGTTCGGTACCAACATCATGATGTCATTCTACTGGCTCAAGCCGCTGCCGATTCTACACTGGATGTTTGAAGACCCGAGCATTAACGACTGGGTCATGGCTCATGTTATTGTGGCGGGCTCACTTTTCTCGCTGATTGCACTGGCTCGTATTGCTTTCTTCTCACACACGTCACCGTTGTGGGATGATCTCGGGCTCAAGAAAAACTCCTATTCGTTCCCTTGTCTTGGCCCGGTGTATGGTGGTACCTGCGGTGTCTCCATTCAGGACCAGCTTTGGTTTGCAATGCTTTGGGGTATCAAAGGTCTTTCGGCAGTGTGCTGGTACATTGACGGAGCATGGATCGCTTCAATGATGTATGGTGTTCCGGCAGCCGATGCGAAAGCATGGGATGCTGTGGCAGGATTGTCGCATCACTATTCCGCCGGTATTTTCTACTACTTCTGGACGGAAACGGTGACGATCTTCTCCAGCTCGCATCTGTCGGTTATTCTTTGTATCGGCCACCTTGTATGGTTTATCAGTTTTGCCGTCTGGTTTGAAGACAGAGGCTCCCGCCTTGAAGGTGCTGATATTCAGACCCGTACTGTAAGGTGGTTTGGCAAGAAATTCCTTAATCGTGACGTAAAATTCAGGTTCCCTGTGCTGACGATTTCGGATTCAAAGTTTGCCGGTACGCTCCTGTATTTCGGTGGTACGTTTATGCTGGTCTTCCTGTTCATTGCCAACGGTTTCTATCAGACCGATACACCGGCTTTGCCCCCTGTTGGTGATGCTGCAGGTACGGGACAGCAACTGCTGACGCAGGTCGTTGACTTTATTATGAAATTAATCGCCTGATGAGGTAGGCAAAGGAGCTGCATTTTACAGCTCCTTTGCTTCACATTGTCATGGTAGAAAGAAATATTGTTATTTAACAAATATAGGAGGGTTTATGGCCGATCCTGTAAAACAGCAGGGTACAGAGTCCGCTCCGGCAAAGGCTAAGCCGCCAGCTCCAAAGACAGAGGGAGGTGCTCCTCAGGGAAAACCGGCACCTAAAGCGGCAACGCAGACTGCTCCTCAGGGAAAGCCGGCGCCTAAAGCAAAACAGGCCGCCGTACCGAAAGGAGGTGGAGCTTCGCCTGTCTCAAAAAACCGCATGGCGGCTCTGGATGTTAATCTCGGACGTACAGGTCGTAGAATGGAGTCAGCGCTTCCAGTAGTGAAACCGAAACCAAAACCTGCGGCGAAGCCGAAACCTGCTCCTGCGGCGAAAGGTGCTCCTGCTGCCAAAGGTGCACCGGCACCGGGGGCAAAGCCCAAGCCGATAGCGAAGAAGAAAACGACGCGCCCGCCCAAAAAGCACTATTATATCCTTGAAAACCTCTGTGTTGGCTGTGGCCTCTGTCTCGACAAGTGCCCGCCCAAGGTAAACGCAATAGGTTACAAGTTCTACGGTGATGTACAGGAAAACGGTTTTCGCTGTTATATCGATCAGGATGCCTGTATATCTTGTTCAGCATGTTTCTCATCGGACGAATGTCCTACAGGAGCTCTTGTTGAGATGCTGCCTGATGGCGAGATTCTGGATTTTACGTATACACCGCCAGAACGTCTAGATTTCGACCTACGCTTTTTGCACCGTTTCCACCAGGAGAACAGGTAGGATCTGTTTTGCGTAGAAAAATCGTTGAAAAAGCATTGTCCGTGTCCTTGGACAATGCTTTTTTTATTGTGTTAACCTATTGATATGTGATGACAGAAAGCAGAGTGCCTACCGGAAAGACGCTGGTAATTATTCCTACCTATAACGAGTCTGAGAATATCGGAAAGTTGCTTGATGATATTTTCTCTTTATACCCTGAAAGGCTTCATGTACTTGTCATTGATGACAACTCGCCAGATGGAACGGCCGGTCTTGTGAAACAGAAGCAGACAGGAAACAAGCGTCTTTTTCTACATCAAAGAGCGGGAAAAATGGGGCTCGGGACAGCATATATCGAAGGTTTCAGATATGCGCTGGAGCATCTCTATGACAGGATTATCGAGATGGATGCAGACTATTCGCACGACCCGAAAGTTATCGGCGAGATGCTTGAAAAATCCCGGACAACAGACCTTGTTATTGGCTCACGGTACATCGGCAACACGGTAAATGTCGTCAACTGGCCGCTCAGCAGGCTAATCCTTTCCAAAATGGCAAGTATCTATACGCGGCTTATTACGGGTATGCCGGTATTTGACCCTACAAGCGGATACAAATGTTTCAAAGCAGATGTGCTGAGAACTCTTGACTTTGATAAGGTGCGGTCACAAGGCTACTCTTTCCAGATAGAGATGAATTTCAGGGTATGGAAAAAAGGATTTACGATCAATGAAATTCCGATCATTTTTATTGACAGGGCGGTTGGAAAGTCGAAAATGACCAAAAAAAACATTGTTGAGGCTATCTGGGTTGTCTGGTGGCTCAAAATATTGTCATTGTTCCGTCGTCTGTAGGGATGAGAAACGGCGGCACAGGTCAAAAGCGAAAGAAAGCGGGCATATACTGTAAAGTGAGCGGCTGATTTTGTTTGTTCACTACAGCCGCTCATACTTTTTGTGGTCACGAGTTGTTCTCTTCCTTTGACGCTACAATCTGAGCCGCAATATCCTGCGGTACTTCCTCGTAATGGCTGAAGGAGTAAGTGTAGCGGGCTCTGCTCTGTGTCAGGCGAACAAGCTGCATGTGAAAATCCCGGAGCGAGGACTGCGGGATATGTGCGTTGATAGTCTGAAAACGTGAATCTGCACCCATGCCGATGATTTTTCCGCGCTTGCCGGATATTTCACCTACGATTTCCCCTGTATACTGTTCAGGGGTCTGGACACTGAGCGTATAATAAGGTTCGAGAAGGAGGGGCTTTGCCTTGTCAAACGCAGCCTTGAATGCCATACTGGCCGCGATTTTGAAGGCGAATTCGGAACTGTCAACCGGATGGTGAGACCCGTCATAAGCAACTGCATTCAGGTCAACAACCGGATATCCGCAAAGGACTCCTTCTGTAACGGTTTCTCGCAGTCCTTTTTCAACAGCCGGGAGATAACGTGTCGGGACCACGCCGCCGACAACTTCGCTGGCAAATGAAAAACCTGAGTTTCGCTCGGTTGGTTCAATCCTTATCCACACATCACCGTACTGCCCTCTGCCGCCTGACTGCTTTTTATATTTTCCCTGTGCGTTTGCTGTAACTCGAATTGTTTCACGGTACGGTATTCTAACCGGGCTGGTTGTGACCGAAACACCAAACTTTTTTTCCAGACGGTTTATTATGGCTTCGAGATGTGTTTCCCCAAGCGTCTTGATGATTGTCTGGTTGAATTCGGTGTCATGCTCAATGGTGAAGCTCGGATCTTCTTCGAGAAGGTGCTGCAGCCCTGAAGATATTTTTTCCTCGTCACCCTGTGCAGCAGGCTCAATTGCTGTTGCAAGAAGAGGTTCGGGAAAAATAATGGGAGTAATCCTGCAATCTGTTCCCTTGTCTGCCAAAGTATCATTGGTATGTGAGTCTTTCAGTTTGACGACCATGCCGATATCGCCGGCAAGAAGATTCTCGACAGGGACTTTTTTCTGCCCTTCCATGGTATATACCTGGCCGATCTTTTCAAGCTGCCCGGTCTGGGCGTCGATCAGCTCATGTCCGGTTTCTATATGTCCTGAGTAGACTCTCAGGTAAGAGATTTCACCTACTCGGGGTTCAGACATGGTTTTAAAAATAAATGCTACGGTCGGGCCTTCCGGATCAGGATCAAGCAGCTTTTCGCTGTCTTTCGTGCTGCAGGATGCATGCTCCGGTCCCCGCTCGATTGGCGAGGGACAAAGGTTGACAATAGCGCCGAGGAGACGTTCTGATCCTATAAGATGAAGCGGAGATGTACAGAAAACAGGGAAAAAGGTTCTGGTAAGAAGGGCGGATTTGATTCCTGCACGAAGTTCATCCTCGGTAAGGTTGCCGACCTCGAAATACCGGTTCATAAGCTCTTCATCGGTTTCGGCTACGGCTTCAACCAGCTTGAAATGCAGTTCTTCAGCACGCTTTTTATAAAGGTCGGGTATCTCGGAAATAGTCATGCTGCCGGGTTTGTCGGGGCTGAATTCGAGCTGTTTCATCAAGAGAACATCAATGATGATATGGTGTCCGAGCCCTTCTTCTGCAGGAAATTGTATAGGGGTTACCTGATGGCCGAAATGGTCTTGCAGCTCCTCAACGGTTTGTGAGTAGTTTGTCCTGTCGGCATCCAGCTTGGTAAGCACGAACATTGTTGGTTTATAGTATTCCCTGGTGTAGTCCCAGATAAGGTCGGTGCCTACTTCGACGCCTATCGACGTGTTGACCGTCAAAAGCACGGTATCGGCAACGCGCATACCGGACTTGACATCACCATGAAAGTCAACCAAGCCAGGCGTATCGATAATATTTATTTTACGTCCGTTCCACATGCCATGAACAAGGCTTGAATTAAGACTGTGCTGCCGGGCGATTTCATCTTCGGAATAATCGGAAATTGTTGTTCCGTCTTCAATGGTACCGAGGCGGTTGGTGACTTTCATCAAAAGAGCAAATGACTCGGTAAGGATTGTTTTACCTGAACCGGCATGGCCGGTTATCACGATGTTGCGAAGTTGATCAGGTTGGACAGGTTGCATAAGTAGAACTCCTTGTTATTGAATTGCTAGTGCCCGGAGCAGCCGGACGAACAGTTTGCGGAGCTGTTTGTTGTCGTGCGGAAACAGCCGATAAAAGGAAAAGTAAAAAAAAGTTTTATAAGCTGATGCAGCATTGAGGAAAAGCTGGGGAATAGGTTATAAATTCTTATGTTTAGCGGAAGAATTATGCCTATTGCGTATCTTTTTACCCTATTTATTGAACACATAAACCGAACCATACCATGCCATTAATTACCAATGTTATTGCCCGGCAGATTCTTGACTCGCGGGGAAATCCTACTGTTGAGGTAGATGTCTTGACTGAAACATCTTACGGAAGGGCAGCCGTACCGAGCGGAGCATCGACGGGTATTCATGAGGCGGTTGAACTGCGTGACGGGGAAGAAGGTGTGTATCTGGGGAAGGGTGTGACCAGAGCTGTTGAGAATGTCAACACGGTTATCAATGAATGTTTGAGAGGCATGCAGGTTACTGAGCAGACTGAAATTGACAGCACTCTGATTTCCCTCGACGGAACCGCCAACAAGTCGAAGCTTGGTGCCAACGCCATCCTTGGTGTCTCTCTCGCATGCGCCAAGGCTGCTGCCGAATATTCCGGCCTTGCGCTTTTCCGTTATATAGGCGGAACCCTCGCCAATACACTGCCCGTACCGATGATGAATGTGCTTAACGGAGGCGCGCACGCAGACAACAATGTCGATTTCCAGGAGTTCATGATCATGCCGATTGGTTTTTCAGCTTATTCGGATGCATTACGCTGCGGGGTGGAAATTTTCCATGCGTTGAAAGCTTTGCTTAAAAACAGGGGGCTCAGCACCGCTGTGGGTGACGAAGGAGGATTTGCCCCGAATCTCGGATCAAACGAAGAAGCTATTGAGGTGGTTATAGAAGCTGTCGGCAAGGCGGGATACAAGGTGGGGTCTCCTACAAATGCAGGCGGCCTGGGCGACGCTCAGGTAATGATTGCTCTTGATCCGGCAAGTTCGGAATTCTATGATCCCGACCGGAAAAAGTATGTCTTTAAAAAATCGTCAGGTAAAGAGCTTGATGCCGCAGGTATGGCGGAATATTGGGAGAAATGGTCTGGTGATTATCCGATCATCTCGATAGAAGACGGTATGGCCGAAGATGATTGGGAAGGCTGGAAACTGCTCACTGAAAAGATTGGCTCACGTGTTCAGCTTGTCGGTGATGATCTGTTTGTTACCAACACCAGCAGGCTTGCTGACGGCATAGATAAGCTGGTCGGCAACTCGATCCTTATAAAGGTCAACCAGATCGGTACCTTGACGGAGACGCTGCAGGCTATTGATCTTGCCAAACGCAACGGTTATACCTCCGTCATCAGTCACAGAAGCGGTGAAACCGAAGATACAACCATAGCACAGATCGCGGTTGCAACCAATGCCGGACAGATTAAAACGGGCAGCTTGTCGCGTTCAGACCGCATGGCGAAGTACAATGAGCTGTTGCGTATTGAAGAAGAACTGGGTGCGGAGGCAAACTATCCGGGTGTGAAAGCATTCAGGGTGTAAGTTGAAGGCACCTCTATTAATTGTCGTGAGCGACCTGAAGACAAGGCGGACGGAGCACAGAAACCCCTCCTATCCGCCCAACGAAGTATTCAGGTCGCGTAACAAATTAATAGAGGTGCCCTTGAGAAATTGTACGGGTTAAACGGTGACTCGGCAAAGAGCGTTAGTTGTCGGCTCTTGGCAGGATAAGAATCGGATATCGGGGTCGTTATCGGGTTTCGGAATCGAAGTGAATTGATGCGCCGTCTTCAGCTGTCCAGATGAGTTGGGGAAGAAGATAAAAGTCCAGGAGTAGGGGCGAAAAATTTTTCGCCCCTACGGTGCAGTGATGAGAAGCAGAGCAAGGGTTGAGCGAGGAGGCAACGCTATTCAGCAAATACCGCTAATTTTGATAGCGACCCCGAGCCCCGTAAGAGAGGGGGAGTGGTTGGCAAGGGAGAAAAGACAGGAGCTGCAAGTGATAAATAAACAGATACGCAGTTGAAACAGTTTTTCACAGGCATATGGGCATATGTCTGGTCCCATCCCAGGAAAATATTTTTGCTTGTTCTTGCAAGTGTTCTTGTGCTGTGGATAGTTTTCGGCAACTATGGGGTGGTGGCGAGATTTCGCATGGAAGCCGAGAATCGTATGCTCAAAGAAAGTAAGGAGCAGGAGGAGCTGAATATTATTGAAAATACCGATAAGATACGCCGTGCACATGACCCGGAAACGGTAGAAAAGATAGCAAGGGAGAAATACAATTTTTCAAAAGATGATGAGACCCTGTTCATTATTGAGGATGAAAAATAAGGGCACCTCTATTAATTTGTTGCGCACCATGATTACGTCGTTGGTCGGTGCTCGAAATCCTCATGTACTCTGTGTACACTCCGGGTTCTGCGCTCCGTCCGCCTTGTACTCAAGGCGCTCACGACAATTAATAGAGGTGCCCATAATAGAGAATGGCGAGAGAAGTTTTTGAAATAGCAGTCTTTTATAGGGCCTATAAAAACACGACTGCCAGCAGTATCTTCCCGCGCTATCAAGCTAAGATTATATAAAACAAACGTATGCCGCATTTTCCGATATCAATGTATCGCTACAGCCGGAGATTGACGCATGAGGTTGGTTTCGGGCCCATATCTCTCGGAGGTTATCAGCCCATAAAAGTGGAGTCGATGACGACCACGCATACCATGGATACGCAGGCTTCCGTAGAGCAGTGTAGAAGGCTCTATGAGGCAGGTTGCGAGATTATCCGTTTGACGGTACCGACTGAAAAAGATGCCGATAACCTTAAGGTTATCCGGGATCAGCTTCGCAGGGACGGTATAACCACGCCGCTGGTGGCAGATATTCACTTTTCTCAGAAAGCAGCCCTCAAAGCGGTGGAGTCTGTCGAGAATGTCCGGATAAATCCGGGTAATTTCGCCAACAGGAGAAAATTCTCCAATGAAGATTATTCCGAAGAGGCCTACAAAGATGAGTTTTATAAAGTTCGTACCGAGTTTCTTCCCTTGATTGCAAAAGCAAAGGAGTACGGGGTGTCCATGAGGATCGGAACCAATCACGGTTCGCTTTCGGACAGGATTGTCAGTCGTTACGGAAATACTCCCGACGGGATGGTTGAGGCGGCGCTTGAGTTTGCAAGAATCTGTGAAGATGAAGGGTATTACGATATTCTTTTCTCAATGAAGTCATCCAACGTCCGGGTAATGATACAAGCATACAGACTGCTGGTTATGAAGGCTGACGCAGAGCTCCGCCATGCATATCCTTTGCATCTGGGGGTTACCGAGGCGGGAGATGGTGACGAAGGAAGGATAAAATCCGCGATGGGAATCGGAGCACTGCTTGAAGAGGGACTTGGTGATACCATAAGAGTTTCCCTGACCGAGGACCCCGTCCACGAAGTGCCGGTAGGATTTGCTCTGGTTAAAAAGTACAATGATTTTCAGAAAGTGATGGGGAACAAAGGCCATGCGTCGGTTAACCGGCTTATGGAGTCTCAAGTTGCAAAGCCGTCATTTGAGATGCCACCCTTTGACCCTGTCAGCTACCAGAGACGAAAAACCATGGTGATCGAAGCAGGCCCCGGCGACATCGGCGGAGAGAACCTGCCGATGGTTGAGACAACCGCCAGGGAGCCGGTTACAAACGGAGACATGCTGCTTGAGGAACTCCGGAGCAGGCTTGTCGTTGAAAAACCTGATGCGGAGGTCAGGTCGGAGCTTGTAACCGTTCCTGTATCCTCGTTGGATGAAGCCGCGGCGCTTGAGGAGGTACTTGACAAACTCGGTCCGTATCGGGGCCGTGTCGGGGTATCGGTGCGGGATGCCTCGCTTGCGGCAAGGCTTCTGGATATCGCGGCCAAGGTACGGATTGATATTGTAGAGGGTGAAATGATTGAAAAGGAGGTGCTTGAGGGTTTGCATGATCGGAAAGCTCTGATTGAGTTTTGCTTCGTACATGAGAATTCTTCCGAAAAACTCCCGGCGGATTTGCTCTCGAGGATTGCCCTGAAGATGCAGAAGAAAGGGATGCAGCGTCTGCTTTTTTCCATTGATTCCCCTTCTACGGTGTATGCTTACCGTCATCTTGTCCGCAGTTTCGGCGAGGCAGGTATCGACTATCCTCTGGTAGTCCGGTATCGGACCGGAAAGAAAGCGCGCCTTGAAACGCTCATTGATTGTGCAATACAGACTGGAACTTTATTCTGTGATGGCATAGGTGACATGCTTGCAGTAGAGACGGACTTTGCTGAAAATGAAGAGGCAAGCCTCGCATTCAGCGTTTTACAGGCGGCAAGGGTGCGTATGTCGAAAACGGAATTTATCTCTTGCCCCGGCTGTGGGAGGACCTACTTTGATCTTGAGAAAACTGCCGGTATCATCAAGTCCAGAATGTCCCATCTTAAAGGACTGAAAATCGGCATCATGGGTTGTATTGTCAATGGTCCGGGCGAAATGGCTGATGCCGATTTCGGTTATGTCGGCTCAGGCAGGAACGGAGTCAGCCTGTATGTGGGGAAAGAGTGTGTCGAGTCGAACATTCCGGAAGAGGATGCCGTCAACAAATTGGTCGAACTGATCAAGTTGCATGGACGGTGGGTGGATCCGGTTGAATAGAGGTGCCCTGATGACGGAAGAGTGGCAGCAGGCGTTTTTTGAAGTTCAGAGATCGGGGTCGGGGAATCGGTCGGCAGTCAGCAGTTGGCAGTCTTCAGTCGGCAATGATAATGGGGCCGGTGATTGTTAAAAATAGTGAACAGCAGGGTTAATGCTCGTACTCAGCGAAGCGGTACTCGTAATCGAAAAAAGTTCAGAGGCCTGAATTCAGAAGCAGGAAGCCAGCTTTTGATACCGACACCGGCGGCGGGCCTTGATTTTGATATAGTAATTAACCCGGGTGAATATGTCTTATACGTTGATAACCGGCGCATCGACTGGAATCGGCAGAGAGTTCGCACGTGAATTTGCGCGGCGAAAAAGTGATATGGTCCTTGTCGCGCGTTCAGAAAGCAGACTGCGGGAACTCGCAGCCGAGATGAACCCATCAGGCATCGCTGATATTCATATATGCGCTGAAGACCTGGGTGATCCTGACAGCCCCCGGAGGATTTATGATTACTGCCGGGAGAGAGAGCTTAAGATAGGGTTGATTATTAACTGTGCAGGTTTCGGTTTCGCGGGAGCATATGATTCCATGCCTCTGGAGGATCTCCAGGAAATGATCCAGGTGAACACGGCGGCTATGGCGGTTCTTATCCGTCATTTTCTTCCCGGCATGATAGCGGAAAAAAATGGTGGAATAATAAACATCTCGTCGGTTGGGGGGTTTCAGGGGGTCGCCCGTCTCGGGCTATACGCGGCAACAAAGTCATTTATCATTACGCTTAGCGAGGCGCTTCACGAGGAGCTGAAGGATAAAGGGATAAAGGTTGTTGTTGTCTGTCCCGGGTACATCGATACCGGTTTTCACACCAGGGCCCGTCAATATCCCGAGCATAGCATTCTTCCTGTTTCGAATCCCGCAGTTGTCGTTAAGGCGGCAATTAAAGGGCTGCTCAAAAACAAGTTACATGTCTTTCCAACCTTTCTTGATTTTACCCTGGTTTTTCTCCAGCGTTTTGTTCCGAGGATGTCGGTATTGAAGACCGCGGCATTTCTTGCTCCTCTTAAATACAAAAGGGGCTTTTAGTTGCCCGATAATGCTCATTTTTCGGGGGGTTACTGGTAAGGATGGTGAATTTTTTTGGATTTTTATTTAATAGGAGTATATTACTTGCCCTGTTTTTTTGAAGCTGTGCTGGTGTAGCTCAATTGGTAGAGCAGCTGATTTGTAATCAGCAGGTTGCGGGTTCGAGTCCCATCACCAGCTCGGAGTAAGACAGTAAAGCGGGTAGGTAGCGAAGCGGTCAAACGCAACAGACTGTAAATCTGTCGACATATGTCTTCGGAGGTTCGAATCCTTCCCTACCCACTGTGGTTTTCTGATAGCCAGGCTGATGTAGCTCAGTCGGTAGAGCACTTCCTTGGTAAGGAAGAGGTCACCGGTTCAAGTCCGGTCATCAGCTCACATGCTAATGTGGTTATGCAGACGTCAGTAGCTTAATTGGTAGAGCAGCGGTCTCCAAAACCGCAGGTTGGGGGTTCGAGTCCCTCCTGACGTGCCGGTACAGGGGTAGAGCGCAAAAAGATATTCTATTTTTGGAAGGCAGCTTATGAAAAAATATCTCAATAAGGTGACCCAGTATTACCACGATGTTGTCAGTGAGATGAAAAAGGTTGCCTGGCCAAGTCCTGAGGACACGCGGGATTTGACTGTTGTTGTGTTAACTGTCTCCGGGTTGCTTGCCCTGTTTACTTTTGTTGTGGACTGGGTGATTAACTCGTTTATGGGAAAATTGTTGTAAGAAAAGAAAGGCTAAGGCAGGATGAGCGAAACGAAAAAGGAGCATGAAGCTCAGGGTCTTCCGAAACCTCGCTGGTACGCTTTGAGGATCTACTCCGGTCACGAGCGCAAGGTAAAGGAAGGCATCGAGCTTGAAGTGGAGCGCCAGGCTCTTGGAGACAAGATCCTGCAGGTCTATGTTCCTTACGAGAAGTTTGTGGAAGTTAAGAACGGCAAGAAAAGAAGTCTTACTAAAAATGCTTTTCCCGGTTACGTGCTTATCGAAGCGGTGCTTGATAAGCAGACCAAGAACCTTATCATGGATATTCCTTCGGTAATGGGGTTTCTTGGGGTTAATGATGTTCCGACGCCCCTGCGGCCCGACGAAGTTGAAAAAATTCTTGAGCCTGGAGGTGCTGTGGAGCAGCGTTCTGTTGTCGAAGCTCCTTTCCGTGTTGGTGATTCCGTCAAGGTGATAGACGGTCCCTTCAGTTCATTGATTGGGGTGGTTCATGAGGTTTGCACCGAGAGAATGAAGGTAAAGGTAATGATTAACTTTTTTGGGCGAAGCACTCCTACCGAGCTTGATTTTTCCCAGGTTAAATCAATTTCTCAATAACACGGCTTGAGTTTTATTCAGCTGTTGAAACAGTGACGTTGTATGGCAAAAAAGGTAGTTGGGTTTATTAAACTGCAAATTCCGGCAGGTGGTGCCAATCCTGCTCCTCCTGTTGGACCGGCACTTGGTCAGAAGGGTGTGAATATCATGGAGTTTTGTAAGCAGTTCAATGCCAAAACCCAGTCGCAGGCAGGAACTATCATTCCTGTTGTGATTACAGTATATTCCGACAAATCATTTACGTTTATCACCAAGACTCCTCCTGCTGCGGTTTTGCTGCTCAAGGAAGCCAAGCTGCAGAAAGGTTCCGGAGAGCCGAACAAAAACAAGGTCGGTAAGGTGACGGAAGAACAGGTTCGCAAGATTGCAGAGCTGAAAATGCCGGATCTCAATGCTTTCGATATTGAAGGCGCGATGCAGATGGTCCGGGGTACTGCGAGAAGTATGGGAATCGTTGTGGAGAACTGAGTTTTTCAAAGTATTGTATGGTTGTGGGAGACCGTTGAGGTTGTTTTTTGAACCACTTGCATGAGAGAAACAATGGCAGGAAAAAAATATAAAAACGCTTTTGGTAAAGTTGCTGCTCAGAGTGAGTACGATCTGCAGCAGGCAGTAGGGCTTCTCAAGGAAATTAGTGATGTCAAGTTCGACGCATCGGTTGATGTTGCTATGAGGTTGGGGGTCGATCCGCGCCATGCGGATCAGGTTGTTCGTGGTACCGTTATGCTTCCCCACGGAACAGGTAAAACGGTGTCGGTTCTCGTGATCTGCAGTGAGGCCAAAGCCGCCGAGGCGGAAGAAGCCGGTGCAGATTTCGTGGGTTTTGAGGATTATATCGAAAAAATCCAGAACGGCTGGACGGATGTAGATGTTATCATAGCAACACCTGATGTTATGGGTAAGCTTGGCAAGGTCGGCAAAATCCTCGGCCCGCGTGGTCTTATGCCTAATCCGAAATCGGGTACGGTTACCATGGATGTCGCCAAAGCGGTAAAAGAAGTAAAAGCAGGTAAAATTGAGTTCCGGGTTGACAAAGCTGGCAACGTGCATGCTCCTGTCGGTAAGGTTTCGTTCAGCACCGATCAGCTTGCGGACAATGTTACGAGTTTTATCAAAGAGGTTATCAGGCTGAAGCCTTCCGCCGCAAAAGGGCAATATATCCGGAATATTTCCATCTCCAGCACGATGTCCCCTGGCGTGAGGGTGAAAAAAGAGAAGTTTGTCGCCTAACATAAACGGTTTACAAGATGAAGCGCGAGAAAAAAGAGCAGATTGTTAAAGAGGTTTCAGAAAAACTCCATAAGGCACAGGGAATATACTTGACCGAGTTTCAGGGGCTGGACGTCGCCAAAATGGCTGAACTGAGAAACGAATTCCGTCAGGCAGGTGTCGAATACAAAGTTGTGAAAAACACGCTGGTAAAGAAAGCTCTCGAAGATGTCGACGGCGGTGACCGTCTGGCAGAAGGGCTGGTGAATACTACCGGGTTAGCTATCGGTTATGACGACCCGGTTGTCCCGGCAAAAATTATCGAGAAGTTCGGCAAGAATAATGAACTGCTGAAGTTCAAGAAGGCTGTTATCGACGGCTCCGTTTTTGGGGCAGACAAGCTGTCAGAGCTCTCCAAGATGCTCAGCAAGACCGAGAATATCGGTCGCATGGCGGGTCTGGTCAACAATGTTATCAGCTCCGTTCCCATGGTTGTCAACGCGGTAATGAGAGATCTGGTTTCCGTTATCGATCAGATAGCGAAACAGAAACAGGATTCGTGATATAAATCTATTACGCACTCAACAAGATTTTATACAATAAATAAAACAAGAGAGGAAGATAATGGCATCTATTGAAACACTTGTAGAGGAAATTGGCAAGCTGTCACTTACCGAGGCTTCCGAGCTGGTGAAAGCTCTGGAAGAGAAGTTCGGTGTGAGTGCTGCTCCGGCGGTTGTTGCCGGTGGTATGGCGGCTGCTCCGGCAGGTGAAACAGCAGCTCAGGAAGAGAAGACGGAGTTTGACGTGGAGCTGAAAGCGATCGGCAGCAATAAAATCAATGTTATCAAGGTTGTCCGTTCTATCACTGGCCTTGGTCTGAAAGAGGCAAAAGAGATGGTTGATGGTGCACCGAAAGTCGTTAAAGAGGCAGTAAGCAAGGAAGAAGCTGAAAAGATCGCTAAAGAGCTCAAGGACGCAGGTGCGGAAGTTGAGTTGAAGTGACATTTTCTCAAGCGTCGATTATGATCATAAGCTCCGTTTCAGCATGAAGCGGAGCTTTGCCTGTTTGTAAGAGTTTGAGTATGATGTTCCGCAAACACGATGTTCAGTACTGATAAAGGTGTCAGTTGAATGGTGTGTTTTTACTCAATGAAGAGAGAGAGAAGTACTTCCTGCAATCGATAAAAGTGAGGTGCAAGTGAAAGCGGCTGATAAAACACAGAAAAAGTGTATTGCCTTTTCCAAGATTCAGAGTATTGTAGAGCCCCCTGATTTATTACAAGTCCAGTTAGATTCATTCAAAAGGTTTATTCAGGACAGTGTTCCCCTTGCCAAGCGTAAAGACCAGGGACTCGAAAAGGTGCTTCGCAGTGCTTTTCCGATCACTGATACCCGGGGTCTGTATTTACTTGAGTATATATCGTATACATTTGATAAACCGAAATATACGGTAGAAGAATGCATCGAAAGGGGGTTGACCTATGATGTTTCACTCAAGGTCAAGCTGAAACTTTCCTATAAAGACGAGCCTGATGAGCCGGATTGGAAAGAGACTATCCAGCAGGAGGTGTATCTCGGGCGCATTCCTTATATGACAGGGCGCGGTACATTTATTGTCAATGGGGCCGAACGCGTTGTCGTTGCTCAGCTTCATCGTTCTCCCGGTGTTGTGTTCAGCGAAGCCATACATCCGAACGGCAAAAAAATGTATTCGGCGAAGATCGTCCCGACCAGGGGATCCTGGATAGAGTTCCAGACCGATATCAATAACCAGATCTATGTCTATATCGACCAGAAGAAAAACTTTCTGGTCAGTGCTCTTTTGCGTGCCATAGGTTTTACCAAAGACGAGGATATCCTTAGCCTTTTCGATCTTGTCGAGGAGGTGCCGGTCAAGGCAAGCAAGAAAGACTATCTCATCGGCAAGAACCTTGCGTCGGATATTATCGATATGCAGACCGGCGAGGTTGTCAGTGCAAGGACGGCAATTACGGAAGATATTCTTGACCAGATAAACGCTGCCGGCTACAAGACGGTCAGGATCATGAGAACCGGAACAAGCGAAAAGGGCCTTGATAAATCCGTTGTTACCAATACCATTCTCAATGACAGCTCCGCCACCGAGGAGGAAGCTTTGGAAATTGTTTACGAGGAATTACGCGCAAACGAGGCTCCCGATATCGACGCTGCAAGAAGTTTCCTCGAAAGAACGTTTTTCAACCAGAAAAAGTATGATTTGGGAGATGTAGGCCGTTACCGGATCAACAAGAAGCTTGGTAAAGAGCACAGTGCGTTCAGAGAGTTCCTTGATGAGAACCCGGAGCTGAAAGCAATGTCAGACGGGATTTATGAAAAAATCCTCCAGACGATCCAGTCATATTCGGATGAGCCGATAGGAGAGGATATCATGGTGCTGACCCACTATGATATTATTGCGGTTATCAACTACCTTATCAAGCTTGTAAACGGACAGGCCGAGGTTGATGATGTTGACCACCTTGCCAACAGAAGAGTTAGAACTGTCGGTGAACAGCTTGCTGCACAGTTTGTTGTCGGGCTTGCCAGGATGGGAAAAAATGTCCGTGAAAAGCTCAATTCACGCGATACGGACAAGATCGCACCCGCCGATCTTATCAACGCCCGTACGGTATCGAGTGTTGTTTCGAGCTTTTTCGCTACAAGCCAGCTCTCCCAGTTTATGGACCAGACAAATCCGCTGGCTGAAATGACCAACAAGCGTAGGGTATCTGCTCTCGGTCCGGGTGGTCTTACCCGGGAGCGTGCAGGTTTCGAAGTTCGTGATGTTCACTATACGCATTACGGCCGTCTCTGTCCTATCGAGACCCCGGAAGGCCCCAATATCGGTTTGATCTCCTCATTGTCGGTGTATGCCGAGATCAATGATAAGGGGTTTATCCAGACACCATACCGTGTTGTTGAGAAAGGTGTTGTTACCGATCAGGTGCTTATGCTCTCTGCCGAAGATGAAGAGAACAAGATCACTGTTCCGGTCAACGTATTGCTGGACGGGGAAAGGAAGATAGCCACTGAAATTGTTCAGGCAAGGACAAAGGGTGATTATCCGGTTGTCACCGCTGAAGCGGTCGATTACATGGATGTGTCTCCGATTCAAATCGTCAGTGCTGCGGCTGCTCTTATTCCATTCCTGGAGCACGACGACGGTAACCGTGCTCTCATGGGGGCTAACATGCAGCGGCAGGCTGTTCCGCTTCTTGTTGCGGATGCGCCGTTGGTAGGGACCGGTATGGAGGCCAAAGTTGCCCGCGATTCGCGCGCAGTAATACTTGCCGAAGGACCAGGTGTTGTAGAGTCGGTTACTGCCGAGAATGTCCGTGTCCGCTACGACATGGAGGGCGAGGGTGGAGACCGGATGATCATGCTGGATCCTGATGAAGGAGTCAAGACTTATGACCTGATCAAGTTCAAACGTTCGAACCAGGACACCTGCATTACTCAAAAACCCGTTGTGCGGACAGGCCAGGTTGTCCGGAAAGGAGATGTACTTGCTGACGGGCCTTCTACAGAAGACGGTGAACTGGCACTCGGGAAAAATGTGCTTGTTGCCTTCATGCCCTGGAGGGGCTATAACTTTGAAGACGCTATTGTTTTAAGTGAGCGTCTGGTTTATGACGACGTGTTTACCTCGATTCACATTCATGAGTTCGAAGCAAATGTTCGTGATACAAAACGCGGTGAAGAACAGTTTACCCGTGACATTTACAATGTCAGTGAAGATGCGCTGAGAAACCTCGACGAGAACGGCATTATCCGTATCGGTGCCGAAGTCAAGGAGCGGGATATTCTTGTCGGCAAGATCACGCCGAAAGGGGAAAGCGATCCGACACCCGAAGAAAAACTGCTTCGGGCAATTTTCGGTGACAAGTCAAGTGATGTAAAAGATGCTTCGATGCACGTCCCCGCGGGTATGAAAGGCATTGTGATAAAAACAAAGCTTTTCAGCCGCAAGAAAAAGGTCGGCATGGATATCAAAGAACGTCAGGAAGCAATTGATGCTCTGTACGATCGCAAGGAGGCCGATCTTCGAAGCCGTTTCAGCAAGTGGATGAAACAGCTTTTTGAAGGCAAGAAAAGCACTGGTGTTTTCAATGAAAAAGGCAAGGAGGTTATTGCCGGAGGCACCGTTCTCAACGCAGAAATGCTCGGCAAGTTTGCAGGTCTTGGTTTTCTCGAATCCCTTGACCTTTCCAAAGGGGTCGTTAAGGATGCAAAAGCAAACGAGAGCCTGCTTCGACTTTGCAGGGAATACCGTCTCATGCTGAAAGATCTGGCGGATGAGCGTGAAAACGAGAAGTACAAACTCAATATCGGTGATGAGCTTCCTCCCGGTATTGAAGAGCTCGCCAAGGTATACATTGCCCAGAAAAGAAAGATTCAGGTTGGCGATAAAATGGCAGGCCGCCACGGTAACAAGGGCGTTGTCGGGAAAATACTGCCTATCGAGGATATGCCGTTCATGGCTGACGGTACTCCTGTCGATATCGTGCTGAATCCTCTGGGAGTTCCCAGCCGTATGAACATCGGCCAGCTCTACGAAACGTCGCTCGGATGGGCGGCAAAGCAGCTCGGTGTCCAGTTCAAGACCCCTATCTTTGACGGTGCAACGTATAAAGAGGTGCAGGAGCAGCTTGAAAAAGCCGGGCTGCCGAAGCATGGTAAAGTAAAGCTTTACGACGGCCGTACAGGTGAGCCGTTTGACGATGAAGTTACGGTTGGCTATATCTACATGCTGAAACTCAGTCATCTTGTCGATGACAAGATTCATGCACGTTCAACAGGGCCGTACTCGCTCATAACCCAACAGCCTCTTGGCGGTAAAGCGCAGTTCGGCGGCCAGAGGTTTGGTGAGATGGAGGTCTGGGCGCTTGAGGCATATGGAGCGGCCAATATTCTCAGAGAGATGCTTACGGTAAAGTCAGATGATGTTGTAGGACGAAACAAAACCTATGAGTCTATTGTTAAAGGCCAGAATCTTCCCAATCCGGGAACACCTGAATCGTTTAATGTACTGGTTCGGGAATTGCAGGGTCTTGGGCTTGAAATACGTATTGACAACAAGGTGCCGTAGGGTTGAGGTTTTTGTAACGTTGTTATACTTTGCGGGATTTCTAAAAGGTCGTTTTAAGAGGGACATTTACTATGATTTTTTCACAGGGAGCTTCACCTATCAAAGGTGACTTTTCAAAGATAAAATTCAGCATTGCATCTCCTGAAAGCGTTCTTGCGCATTCGAGAGGCGAGGTACTGAAACCTGAGACAATAAATTACCGTACATTCAAGCCTGAAAGGGACGGCCTGATGTGCGAGAAGATTTTCGGTCCTACCAAGGACTGGGAATGTTATTGCGGCAAATACAAACGTGTCAGGTACAAAGGCATTATCTGTGACCGCTGTGGCGTAGAAGTAACCATGAAAAGCGTGCGCCGCGAACGTATGGGCCATATCTCCCTGGCGGTCCCTGTTGTGCACACATGGTTTTTCCGTTCTGTTCCCAGCAAAATCGGTGCCCTGCTTGACCTTTCGACCAAGGAGCTCGAACGGGTTATTTACTATGAAGTCTATGTTGTTATCAACCCCGGTGAGCCGGGTGAAAAGCAAGGGATAAAAAAGCTCGACCGCCTGACCGAAGAGCAGTATTTCCAGATCATAACCGAATACGAGGACAACCAGGACCTCGACGACAGCGATCCGACCAAGTTCGTGGCCAAGATGGGTGGTGAAGCAATTCATACATTGCTCAAAGGGCTGGATCTGGATACCCAGGCTTCAGAGCTTCGCAAGATACTCCGGGAGAGTGGCTCGGAGCAGAAGAAAGCCGATGCACTGAAACGTCTCAAGGTTGTCGAGGCATTCAGAAAAAGTTACGAACCGGTAAAGAAAACAAGGAAAAAGTCAACGGGGCTTTTTCCGGAGGACGAAGCTCCGGAGCCATATGTCTATGAAGGCAATAAACCGGAATATATGGTTATGGAGGTTATACCGGTGATTCCGCCGGAACTGCGTCCTCTCGTACCGCTCGAGGGTGGGCGATTTGCAACGTCCGACCTGAATGATCTTTATCGCAGGGTTATTATTCGCAACAATCGTCTGAAAAAGCTTATAGACATCCGTGCGCCTGAGGTTATCCTGCGCAACGAGAAAAGAATGCTGCAGGAAGCGGTTGATGCGCTGTTCGATAACTCCCGTAAGGCCAACGCGGTTAAGACCGGTGAATCCAACAGGCCCCTGAAATCACTTTCCGATGCTCTGAAAGGCAAGCAAGGTCGTTTTCGCCAGAACTTGCTTGGTAAACGTGTTGACTATTCGGGCAGATCGGTTATTGTTGTCGGTCCTGAGCTCAGATTACACGAGTGTGGGCTGCCGAAAAGTATGGCGATCGAGCTTTTCCAGCCGTTTGTTATCAGGCGTCTTGTCGAGCGTGGTATTGCAAAATCGGTGAAATCGGCTAAAAAGCTTATCGACAAGAAAGATCCAGTGGTATGGGATGTTCTTGAAAAAGTTATCGATGGCCGTCCGGTACTGCTTAACCGTGCTCCGACGCTGCACCGCCTCGGTATTCAGGCTTTCCAGCCGGTGCTGATTGAGGGCAAGGCAATACAGATTCATCCGCTGGTCTGTACGGCGTTCAACGCTGATTTTGATGGTGACCAGATGGCGGTTCATGTGCCGCTTTCCCAGGAAGCGCAGCTGGAGGCAACCCTTTTGATGCTTTCGTCGCACAACCTCATTCTTCCCCAGTCAGGCAAGCCGGTTACCGTGCCTTCACAGGATATGGTACTCGGAATGTATTACCTGACAAAATCAAGGCTTGGAGAAAAAGGACAGGGGCAGCTGTTTTATGGAACCGAAGAGATAATGATTGCCTACAATGAGGCGCGTATCGGTCTTCACGCATTGGTCTTTGTGAGGTACAACGGTCATATCGAGCAGAAGTTCGATCCTTTGAGAATGCTTGATATCATTCCGGATGACCAGTCCGAACAAAAAGAGTGGTTGAAAAAGGAGATCCAGGAAAACAGGGTCCTGGTGACCACGGTCGGTCGGGTGATCTTTAACCAGTATGTGCCGGAAAAGGTCGGTTTTATCAACAAGGTGATCGACAAAAAAGGTGCAAAGGAGCTTATTTCAAAGCTTTCCGGCGAGGTGGGCAACGTTGCAGCGGCAGAGTTTCTTGACAACATCAAGGAGGTCGGGTTCCATTACGCCATGAAGGGTGGTCTTTCTATCGGGCTTGCTGACGCGATCATTCCCGAAGCCAAGGTTCAGCATATCAAGAAAGCTACCAGGGAGAGCAACAAGATCATCAGGGAATACAACAGAGGTACACTGACGGAAAATGAAAGGTACAACCAGATTGTCGATGTCTGGCAAAAAGTGACAAACCTGGTTGCAGAAGACTCCTACCAGAAACTTCGCAAGGATCGGGCAGGGTTCAACCCGCTTTTCATGATGCTTGATTCAGGTGCCCGAGGCTCAAGGGAGCAGGTTCGTCAGCTTACCGGTATGCGGGGGCTTATAGCCCGCCCGCAGAAGTCCATGTCGGGACAGCCCGGCGAGATTATTGAGAATCCGATTATTTCAAACCTTAAGGAAGGCTTGACGGTGCTCGAATATTTCGTTTCGACACATGGCGCCCGTAAAGGGCTGTCCGATACATCCCTTAAAACGGCTGATGCGGGTTATCTGACAAGAAGGCTGCATGATGTTGCTCAGGATGTTATTGTTACTGAAGAAGATTGCGGTACTACAAGGGGAATTCATGTAGAGCGCGGCATCGAAGAGGAAACAGGCGGTCAGATCAAGTTCAGCGAGAAAATTCGCGGCCGTGTTGCTTCACGAGATGTTGTCGATACTCTTGCCGACGAGATTGTTGTACCGGCAGGGGGGATTATCACGGACGAGATTGCCGATGGGATTCAGAGGAATGTAGGCGTTATCGAGGCCGATATCCGCTCGGTACTTACCTGCGAGGCAAAGCAGGGAATATGCTCCAAATGTTACGGCACCAACCTTGCCGTACACAAACTTGTCGAGATCGGAGAAGCCGTAGGCGTTATTGCTGCGCAGTCCATCGGTGAACCGGGCACACAGCTTACTCTTCGTACCTTCCACCAGGGCGGTACGGCACAGGGAGGTATCGCTGAAACCGAAACCAAGTCTTCCTGCGAAGGTCAGGTTGAATTTGAAAGCATAAGGAGCGTCGAACAGGAGACCATCAATGAAGACGGTATGCCTGGGACCCAGATTCTGGTGATCCAGAAAAACGGAAAGATAAATATTGTCGATCCTGATTCAGGAAAAGTGCTGAAACGCTACGAAATACCTCATGGTGCGCACCTCATTTGCTCGAACGGCGACCTTGTGAAAAGAGATGATGTTCTTTTCAGCAGTGAACCGAACAGTACCCAGATTATTGCCGAGATCGAGGGACAGGTGAAGTTTGTCGATATCGAGAAAGGCGTTACGTACAAAGAAGAGGTAGACCCGCAGACCGGGTATGTTCAGCATGTTATTATCAACTGGCGTACAAAGCTGCGAGCTTCCGAAACAAGAGAGCCGAGGATTTTGATTGTAAACGACGAAGGGGAGGTGCTTAAAACCTACCCGGTACCTATCAAGTCTAACCTTTTTATCGAGGACGGAAAAAATGTAAAGGTTGGTGATATGCTCGCCAAAGTACCGAGAAATCTTGACCGTGTTGGTGGTGACATTACCGCCGGACTTCCAAAAGTTACCGAGCTGTTCGAAGCTCGTATTCCCTCGGATCCTGCTATTGTATCCGAGATTGACGGTTACGTTGGTTTCGGCCCGCAGCGCAGGAGCAGCAAGGAGATCAAGGTGAAAAACGAGTTCGGGGAAGAAAAAAATTACTATGTCCAGGTTGGTAAGCATGTGCTTGCCAACGAAGGTGATGAGGTCAAGGCAGGTGAGCCGCTGACTGACGGTGCTGTTTCTCCGCAGGATATTCTGAGAATTCAGGGACCTAACGCCGTGCAGCAATATCTGGTAAACGAGATTCAGAAAGTGTACCAGATCAATGCCGGTGTCGAGATCAACGATAAGCACCTGGAAGTTATCGTACGCCAAATGCTGCAGAAAGTAAGGGTGGAAGAACCGGGAGATACCGATCTGCTGCCGGGTGACCTTATTGACAGAACCGTGTTTATCGAGGCCAACAGGGATGTTGCCGAGAAAGTGCGTGTCACTGACAAAGGTGATGCACCCTCAAGGATCCAGGATGGTCAGCTTTACAAGACTCGGGATATTACCAAGCTCAACAGAGAGCTGCGCAGAAACAGCAAAAAACTCATCGTTATCGAGCCGGCTTTGCAGGCAACCTCTCATCCGGTACTGCTTGGTATAACAAGTGCTGCTCTGCAAACCGAAAGCGTTATTTCAGCGGCATCTTTCCAGGAGACCACCAAGGTGCTTACCGATGCGGCGGTTGCCGGAAAGATTGACAATCTGGCCGGGTTGAAGGAAAACGTTATTGTCGGTAAACTGATACCGGCCGGAACCGGACTGAAAAAGTACCGTAAACTTAATCTTGAGATAGCTTCTGACGGTGAAGACGGAAGTGCTGCTTCCCGAAGTGAAGAGATTGATATTGAGGACTCAGTCGAAGAAGATATCGAATAGGCTGATCAGTAAAAAAGAGAGACGGCCCCGAAACCGTCTCTCTCTTTTTTTAGGCCCCAGAGGACTTATACGACCCACAGAGTACCTATATTTTCCTTACATCATAAGGGCACAGCAGGTCGGCTTACGAAACCGTAAATCCCGAGTTGTCGAGAAACCCGGTATCATATTTACCTTTCTTGAACTCTTCCGTCTCGAGAAGCTTTTTGTGGAACGGGATGGTTGTTTTAATGCCGGCCACGATAAATTCGTCCAGCGCGCGCAGCATTCTTTCAATTGCTTCTTCTCTTGTATCTGCATGGACGACGAGCTTCGCTATCAGCGAATCATAGTTGGGAGGAACTCTGTAGCTGGCGTAACCATGGGAGTCAACGCGGACGCCATAGCCGCCTGGGGTGTGAAACACCTGCAGCTCTCCGGGAGAGGGGCGGAAGCTGTGCGCCGGGTCCTCAGCGTTGATACGGCATTCGATAGCATGCCCTTTCGGTGAGAATACGTACCCCGCAATGGTTTCACCAGCGGCGACAAGAATCTGCTCTTTAACCAGATCGACACTGTACCGTTCTTCGGTAACGGGATGTTCAACCTGAATACGGGTATTCATTTCCATGAAGTAAAAATCACCGTTTTTGTCAAGCAGGAACTCGATGGTGCCGGCGCCTTCATAGTTAATTGCAGCAGCAGCGGCCACTGCGGCATCACCCATTCTTGTCCGGAGTTCTTCATTGACAACCGGTGAGGGCGTTTCCTCAATGAGCTTCTGATGGCGTCGCTGTATGGTGCAATCGCGCTCACCAAGGTGCATGGTATTGCCATGCTGATCGGAAAGAACCTGTATCTCTACATGACGGGGGGTTTCAATAAACTTTTCAAAATAAACGCCGCTGTTGCCGAACGCTTGTTGTGCTTCGTTTTGAGCCGTTGCAAGTGCCTTTTCCAACTGCCCGGCTTCGTTTACCACCCTCATGCCTTTTCCTCCGCCTCCGGCCGTAGGTTTGATGATGATGGGGAACCCTATTTTTTCAGCAGTCACCTGAGCATCTTTTACATCGGATATCAAACCCTCGCTTCCCGGGACAACCGGTACTCCCGCAGCAATGACTGTTTCCCTTGCAGTGTTTTTGTCACCCATTTTACGGATCATTTCAGCCTGCGGTCCGATAAACTTGATCCCGGAGGAACTGCACACTTCCGCAAAATCGGCGTTTTCTGCTAAAAAGCCATAGCCTGGATGAATCGCATCAGCGTTGGTTATTTCCGCTGCCGCTATAATGCGGGGAATATTAAGGTAGCTGTCTTTTCCAAGGGGAGGGCCGATGCATACAGCCTCATCGGCATATCTGACATGAAGTGAATCCCTGTCGGCTGTTGAATACACTCCAACAGTATTGATGCCCAGCTCACGGCAGGTTTGCATGACACGCAACGCAATTTCACCGCGGTTTGCAATAAGTATTTTTTTAAACAACGTTCTGTTTTATTTATACCTGAATTGAGTGATTGTTCAAGCGTCCCGTAACAAGAGAATACAGAAGCTTCTCTCATCTCTTGTCACTATTTCTCAGGACAATTTCAAGCACTCAACTTGGGTTGTATTATGGTTTGACTAGAAACAGCACCTGGTCATATTCGACGGGCTGGCCGTTTTCAGCCAGGATTTCGACAATGGTTCCGGAAAAATCCGACTCGATTTCATTCATGAGCTTCATTGCTTCTATAATGCAAAGGATCTGTCCATTTTCAACGCGGTCGTGCACATTGACAAATGGGTCAGCCTCAGGAGACGACGCACGGTAAAAAGTCCCTACGATGGGTGAGCGGATCTCGATCAATCCATCGGCTGCCGGTTTTGATGGTTCAGAGTTTTCTCCCGGGGATTGTACCGCGAGGGGCTGTGGGGGGGGAGCCTGCGGAACCGGCTGTACCGCAGGCTGCTGGCTATTTTCAGACGCAGGTTTTGCGGATGATCGCTTAAGAGTGATTTTAAAGTCGCCTTCTTCAATAGTAGCTTCATCGAGATCGGACTTGTTAATGATATCGATCAGCTGCTGGATTTCTTTAAGATTCATAATGTCATCTTTAGGTTTGATGCGGCACCGGATTGTCACCGGGGCGATTATTTTTTAATCCTTTCCATGTACTCGCCGCTACGTGTATCGACACGGATAACACTGCCTGTCTGGATAAACATCGGGACGTTGACTTCCGCACCGGTTTCAACAATTGCCGGTTTTGTCCCGCTTGTGGCCCGATCGTCTTTTGTTGCGGGACTTGTTTCAGTAATTTCCAACTCCACGAATATAGGCAGCTCGGCTTCGAGGATTGAACCGTCGTCTGCAAAGACGATGTCAACAAGCAAGCCTTCTGTTATAAAACATGCAGGATTGCCAATGGTTTCTTTTGCAATATTAATCTGGTCGAAAGTCTCGGAATCCATCATAACGAAGTCCTCTCCATCGCGGTACAGATACTGGTACTGTTTTCTTTCGGTAACAATAACATCGACGGATTCGCTGGCGCTGAAACGGTATTCGACATTGCGTCCTGTGTTGAGATTTTTCATTCCTGCCTGGTAAAACGCCCTCAGATTGCCGGGGGTCCGGTGAACCAGGCTTTCAATGCGATGAGGCTCACCTCTGAAACGGATAATGGAGCCTTTTGATATATTGTTTATTGACGTCATATGGAGCAAAAAGTAAACGAATTTTCTGTGCCTGACGGCTTGTTGTTCGGCAAAGAGTTTAATATAATACAGCGCAATGTGATTAACAATCAGTGAAAACAGGTGTTCCAAGCTCAGGTAGAAAAACCCATTGCAAGTTTGTAACAGACTGGTTAAATTAATTTCAATGTAGTTTACAGTTAATCCGGTGGTTATTGCTCCAACAACAAAAAAAATATCCTATGTCTAAAGCCGAGTTAGTTGAAAAGATTGCATCCCAGGCTGGTTTAACCAAAGCGGACGCCGAAAGGGCTGTTAACGCCTTTGTAAATGTTGTTACAGCTGGTCTGAAAGCCGGTGATGATATCACGCTTGTAGGTTTCGGAACTTTTTCCACAGGCGAAAGAGCGGCACGACAGGGCCGGAACCCCCAGACAGGTGAGACAATCACTATTGCAGCAAGGAAGGTTGTGAAATTCAAGCCTGGCAAGGCATTGAGAGAAGAGTTGGCCTGAGAGAGCTCCTTTTTCCATGAATCCTTTCTTTTTTCAGCTTTTTGAGTCCATCCGGCAAATGCTCGATGGGCTTTTTTTATAAAAAATGCATCTGACTGATCCTATGGCAACAAAAGTAGTTCTTGATTTTGAGAAGCCGCTGTTCGAGCTTGAGGAAAAGCTTCACGAGATGCGAGTTTGTTTGAAAAAAAGCTCAGGTGAGCATAATCTTGCTGAAACAGAAGGGTTAAGCCGCGAGATAGAGGTTCTGGAGTCAAAAGTTGACGCGCTCAGACAATCGATTTATCAGAACCTTACCAGATGGCAGAAAGTTCAGCTTGCCCGCCATCCGGAGCGTCCCTATACCCTGGATTACATCTATATGATGATGCAGGACTTTGTGGAGCTTGCGGGTGACCGGCATTATCGGGACGATAAGGCTATTGTCGGTGGTTTTGCCAGAATTGAAGATCAGGCGTCTGATTTCACACAGACCATTATGGTTATCGGGCACCAGAAAGGCAGGGATACAAAGTCAAACCTCTACAGGAACTTCGGTATGGCCCAGCCGGAAGGATACCGCAAGGCCCTGCGACTGATGAAGCTTGCAGAAAAATTCAACAAGCCGGTTGTTACCCTGATCGATACTCCCGGCGCATACCCTGGCATCGAAGCAGAGGAAATGGGCCAAGCCGAGGCTATCGCACGCAATCTTTTCGAAATGACCGGACTTCGCGTGCCGGTTATCTGTGTCATCATAGGGGAAGGGGCAAGCGGAGGGGCTATAGGCATAGGTGTGGGCGACCGGATCCTGATGGCTGAGAATGCTTGGTATTCGGTTATATCGCCTGAAAGCTGCTCTTCCATTCTCTGGAGAAGCTGGAAGTTCAAAGAGCAGGCAGCTGAAGCATTGAAGCTGACCGGTGAAGATCTTCTTGCACAGGGGATTATTGACAGGATTATTCCCGAACCGCTTGGTGGGGCGCACCATGAACCTGAAAAAATGGCTGCCACATTAAAATCGGTGCTTATTGAAGAGTTGCGTCAGCTTCTCGGGAAAAACCCTGATGACCTTGTCAATGAAAGAATAGACAAGTTTGCGAAAATGGGAGTATGGAATGAGGAAGGGCAGGGGTAAATTCAAAATTCAAAAGGTAAAAGGTAAAATTCAAAAGTCAAAGAAGGGCAGGTAATGCAGGACGTTCACGTCAGTGCATCGAAGAGTGTTGGTGACAGTCTTCAGTAGGCAGTAGGCAAAATAAGTGAGTTTTTCTGGGCTATTAAATAAAATAAAGCAAAAAGCCAGCTCGAAGCCGGCTTTTTGCTTTTTGTCCTGATCACAGATCATTACTTGATCGTCCAGGTGCTTGGGCCTGTGAGAAGTTCCTCGAGGGTACCTTCGCCGCCAGACTGTGCGTGTGCGATCTGTGCATCGAGAGCCTCTTCATAAGTGAAGCGGTCCTCGACATAAAAGATGCCTATCGGCCTTGGAAGATAGTCCTCCTTGGTGTCAGGATCATCAAAGAAGTCAGCGAGAATATTTGCTTTCAGCTTGTCTTTCTCGTCGTGAATCCAGAGATCGTCTTTGGATACCGATGAGTCGGTGAGGTCAACGACAAGCGGTGTGAAGCCGTCAAGCTTGATTCCCTTGTTACTGTCTTTGCCGAACACAAGCGGTTTGCCCTGTTCGAGGTAGACGGTCGTATCAGCTTTTCTGTCACGGTCGGTAAAGACAGCAAAAGCACCATCGTTATAGATCGGGCAGTTCTGGTAGATCTCGACAACTGAGGTTCCGTTGTGTTTTGCGGCACGTTTGAAGACTTCGCGCATGAATTTACCATCCCTGTCCAGGACTCTTGCCACGAAGGTTCCGCCGGATCCAAGCGTCAGAGCAAGGGTGTTCATCGGGTAGTCAACTACTCCGTTGGGAGAGGTGACGGTTTTCAGCCCGACCTTTGATGTGGGAGAATACTGTCCCTTGGTGAGACCGTAGATCTCGTTGTTGAACAGTATGACATTCATGTCGAGGTTTCTTCTGATCGTATGGATATAGTGATTGCCGCCGATAGAGAGCGCATCGCCGTCACCGGTAGCTATCCAGACGCTCAGGTCAGGCCGTGCGGCTTTCAGACCCGATCCGATTGCCATCGCCCTGCCGTGAATGCCGTGAACACCATAGGTTGCAACATAGTACGGCAGTCGTGAAGAGCAGCCGATTCCGGAGACAAAAACAACCTCTTCAGTATTGAGTTCAAGATCCGCCATGGCGTTTTTCAGCTGCTGAAGCGCAGCATGGTCGCCGCAGCCCGGACACCATTTGACTTCCTGGCTCGACGTGAAATCCTGAGCCGTTATCTGTTTTTTTGTATCGGTCATGATTTAAAGCTCCTTTAAGATATCTGTGATTTTTTCTTCGATTTCCATCTCGTTGAACGGGAGCCCCTGTACCTTGCTGAACCCGATCGGTTCGATCTGGTACTTGTCCCTGATGATGTGGATGAGTTGGCCGTTGTTGTTTTCCGGGATGAGAACCTTCTTGAACTTCCCGAGAATTTCTCCGAGGTTTTTCGGGAGCGGATTCAGGTAGCGAATATGCGCATGTGAAACGCAGCAGCCGCCTTCGAGTACCTGTTCGACTGCGATTTTGATCGCACCGTAGGTCGAGCCCCAGCCAAGAACCAGAAGATCGCCTTCCTCGGCACCGTTGTCGATGGTCTGATTGGGTACCAGATCGATGACTCGTTCGATCTTTTCGGCACGAAGCTTTGTCATCAGCTCATGGTTTTCCGGAACGTGAGAGACAGAACCGATTTCATGCGATTTTTCAAGTCCGCCGATACGGTGTTCGAGACCTTTCGTTCCCGGTATCGCCCATTCCCTGACGCCTTTTTCGTCACGTTTGTACGGCAGATACGGAGGATCTTCCGGTTTTCTTTCCTTGGCATATTTCGGTGTGATGTCGGCAAGATCCTCCGGAGCCGGTATCAGCATCGGTTCGGAACTCAGGCCAAGGTAGCCGTCTGTAAGGCAGATGACCGGAGTCATATATTCAACGGCGATTTTTGCCGCTTCATACGTGGCATAGAAACAGTCTACAGGAGAGGTGGCTGCAATGACCGGCAGTGGGGCGTCACCATGACGGCCGTACATGGCCATAAAGAGGTCTGACTGCTCAGGTTTGGTTGGAAGACCAGTAGAAGGACCGCCGCGCTGGACGTTGACAACGACAAGCGGGATCTCAAGCATAACCGCCAGGCCGAGGCCTTCTGATTTTAGCGCAAGTCCCGGACCGGCGGTGTTGGTTGCCGCAAGAGCGCCACCGTAAGAAGCGCCGATACTGGTGAGAACCCCGGCGATTTCATCTTCGGCCTGGAATGTTTTGACTCCCCATTTTTGCATGCCGGAGAGTTCCTGCAGAATTTCAGATGCCGGCGTGATCGGATATGAGCCGAGGAACAGCTCGATGCCGGCTTTCTTTGCGGCAGCGGTCAGGGCGAGAGCAGAGGCTTCGTTACCGGTAACACGGCGGTAAAGTCCGGGTTTCTGTGTTGCTGGGTCCACTTCGTAGCGGCCATGCTGAGAGAACATTTCCGTTTCGTCACCGAAATTGTAGCCTGCTTTGACGGCTTTTATGTTGGCTTCGGCAACATCGGCTTTTTTCTTGAACTTTGTTTTCAGGGTTTCGATCGTGGTTTCGATCGGCAGGTTGTAAAGCCAGTAGAGCGTGCCCAGCACAAACATGTTTTTACAGCGGTCGATGTTTTTTGTGCTCAGGCCAGTCTCGGCAAGCGCTTTCCTGGTCAGTGTTACAACCGGTATCTCGAACACGGTATAGTCCTTGACCGTGCCATCTTCAAGCGGGTTGTTTTCTTCTCCGTAACCGGCAAGTTTCAGGTTTTTCGCGTCAAAACCATCGGTGTTGGCAAGAATGATTCCGCCATGATGCAGGTTTTTGAGGTTTGCTTTCAGGGCCGCTGCGTTCATCGCGACCATGACATCAAACTTTGCCCCCGGAGTGTAAACAGCCTTGCTGCCAAACTGAAGCTGGAAACCGGAGACGCCTGCAATGGTGCCGGCAGGGGCACGGATTTCAGACGGAAAGTTCGGGAACGTATTGAGGTCAGAACCGTAAACAGCTACCGTATTTGCAAACTGTGTGCCGGTGAGCTGCATGCCGTCTCCGGAGTCACCGGCAAAAAGAACTGACACGCTGGTTTTAGATGTTACCATATTCTCGTTGTTTAAGATTGTTATGTCACTCATTGTTCGTGTTATTGCTTGTAAAAAAATAAAATGCGAACCTCCTCTCTGCCAATGAAGTGGTCATTTCATTTCAGAGCATGGTATTGGCGAATGGTGATAGAATACTAACGGAGGGTTGAAAACCTGACCTCCTGTTGTTCAGGTTTTCAGCAACGCAAAGCTAAAAATATACTCCTAAAAAAAAAATCAAGCAAGTTTTTTAGGAATTATCATCGCTGTTTTTGTCAATGATAATGTTGTTGGCCTCGCAATATTCCTGCCACAATTTTTCAAGTTTACCGGGGCAGTTTTCGTCAAGATCACAGATGTCACATCGCTGCAAGCCGTACATCTGATCCATCCAGCAGCCGTTGGAGCTTTTTTTAACCTCATTGACATAGTTGGGGTTTTCCATCATTTTCTTTGTAGACAGCTCCATCAGATACAAAATATCTTCCCTCTTTTTCTGGTCCTCAATTCCCCAGCTCATAGCAGTGCTCCTGTCCTGTTGCTTTGTAAACAATTGGAAAAAACTATCCAGACCTTTAGCAAAAAGCAATATACGCCTTTTTCTTAAAGATCATACCCTCCGCAAAGCTTCGAATCTGTTATACAGCCGAGAGGTTTGACGAAAGACCGCAGCTTTTTCCTGTTCTGAAGAGTGTGATAACATCGACATGCTGAAGATGAGGAAGCGGGCAGACGGAAAGCTCGAGTGGACTACTTTTTTTGATGTTACACCATTTTTTCGTTTTATTATTATATAATTACTATATAGTTATGGCGTTGCTATTGATGTCATAGCCTCTTTTAACAGCGGAAGGAAATTCCCATCCCCTTTGAATCCCGGATGGAATAGTTGAATCTTGTTTAGGCGGATATCCTGGTTCTAAAGGCAGGATTCTGCCGGGGAATTTACAGGTCAAACGCAATGTTCTCTTTTGTTGACGTGTACGGGGGATGTTGCAGGTTTTCCCGTAACATTACATGGTGTGATGCAACCCCTTTCTATCCGCTCGACGATGCAACTGAAGTGCGGAATAGATAAATAGAGGTGCCCCCTCAAAATGGTTCTGATGGATTGACGGGTTTAGACGGGTTTTAATGAATTTTGCAGTGCGTTTTTTATGTTCTCAAACTCAAGAGCATACAGTGGCCTGAAAGACAGTCGCACACCATGCACGGCGATATCTCCGCCGCAAGATTGCCGTAAGGTTTCCAACTCATTGTGGTTCATCTTGAAAACTTTTACCGCAGCAGGACTTCTGGCTTTTTTCTCTCTGACGGCCTGTTCCTCTCACAAGCAGCAGCTCGAACCTGCATGGTCATATGCGCCTGGTGGTATTCACTTGGTATATCAGTCAGATTCATTGTTGAACAGCTACGATTCAAAACCTCATGCGCTGCTGTGTCTTGTCTACCAGCTTAAGAGCATCAATGGCTTCAAAAAACTGACCGCCAGCCGCGATGGTTTGCTGCATCTGCTGGAGGGTGAGTCTTTCGACTCGTCAGTCATGGGCGTTGGGCGGCTGTTTATCCAGCCGGGTCACAAGGACACCGTCAAGCTGAGCCGTGTCGAGAATGCAAAATGGGTGGGTATTGTTGCCGGGTACAATGATCTTGACCCTAAAAAATCCACAAAATTTTATGAGATACCAGTCCGGATAAAAAGCAAAGGAATACCGCTTTTTAAAAAGCATGAAGCAGAAATCGAGGTGCTGACACTTGATCTCGTTTTTTCTTCAAACAGCATCCAAGAAACTACCAGTCCAAGTGAAAAGAAGCATTAAACCTGTTTATTGGCATCAGGGGCTTTTTCTCCAGCCGCATCATTTTCAGTATCAGGAGGAGTTTTTTCAGTCCCGCATGGAACTGCTGAGGCGTCAGGCAAGCCCCTTTTTCTGGGGTGTCCATTCCATGAGGCTTCGTGAGGAGGCCCTTGAAAACAAGGTCTTCGAGCTGCTTGAAGGGTGTTTTGTCTTTCAGGACGGGACAATGGTGACATTGCCCGACAACGCTGTTCTGCAGCCCCGTTCCTTCAAGGATGTCGAGTCGAGGATCTTGCCCGGCGAACCCATGAGGGTTTTCCTTGGAATCAGAAAGATCATGCCGGGAGAGAAAAACGCCGTGATCAGCAACGCTCATGACAACCCGGCAGAGGTTCGCGCCAAGTATGTGTCCGCGCCTGATCCCGAGATGATGGAAAACCTTTACGAAGGCGGAGAGCAGGCGAATGTGCATTTTCTGCGCTATGTACTTAGAATTATCTGGGAGCCCGAGCTCGAAAACATGGGAGACTATCTGTGTTTTCCCGTGGCATCTCTTGAAAATACAGGCGACAGCGTAAAGTATTCAGCTTCGTTTATTCCTCCCGTACTCGGTCTGGAAAGTGCCCCGGTACTTCTTGAGCTTGTGCGCGATATCCAGGATGCGCTTTTTACTCGGGCAAGGCTTCTCGAATTTTACAAGATATCGCGGCAGATAAGGGTCGAGGATATCGAGGGAAATTATCTGCGTTACATAGAGGCACTTCGTGCGATCAACCGCTACGTTCCGAAGCTGCAGCATGCCACGGAAACCCCGTTGGTGCATCCCTGGGCACTCTACGGCGTACTTCGGGAAATGGTCGGTGAGCTGAGCACTTTTACCGAGAGAATCAATGCTCTCGGCAAGCTTGCCGATGGAACCGGGCTTGTCCCGGCGTATGACCATGAACAGCTCGAGCACTGTTTCGGTGCAGTGAAACTGTTGATCGGGGAACTGCTCGGCGGTATTATTATCGGCGCCGACAACGTGATCGAGCTCAAACGCGACGAAAGCCGTTTCCAGGCTGAGCTGCCTTCCGAAGCGTTTGACAAGAGGAGTGCTGTTTATCTGATGATCAGGGCTTCAGGAGAACGGAGCCAGGTCGTTAACGTTCTGGAGCACCATGCAAAGGCCGGGGCATCCAATGTGATTGAAACGCTTGTATCGCGGGCAATAGAGGGCGTGCCTCTCGAATACAGGGAAACCCCGCCTCCCGGTATCCCGATTTATCAGAACGGGTACTGCTTTCTCATTGACAGGATGCATCCTGCATGGGAAGAGGTCGAGCGCAAGGGAACTTTTTGTCTTTACTGGGATGAGGCTCCGGAAGATGCCGCCGCAGAAATGATTATTGCAAGACGATAACCCCAGCAAACATGCATCTGATTGACTGTTATACTGAACTGATGGTGTACGTAAGCCGGGTTGCCGGCCCTGACATAACGGGTGAACGAACTCTCGAGTCCGTTGTGGAAACAGTAGACCTGCTTCTTAAGCGCTCCCGGGAGAAGGCGGGAGAGGCGGGTTTTGAGGAAACGCTCTGGCTCGAAGGATTTTTCCCCGTTTGTGCCTGGGTTGACGAGACAATTCTTTGTTCAGCGTGGGAAGGAGGCAAGGGCTGGGGAGGCCACCAGCTGCAGCGAAAATATTTCAATACCAACAATGCGGGAGAAGAGTTTTTCAAAAAAATGGAAGAATCCGGCAACATGCCGCGTGAGGTCAAAGAAATATACGATTGTTGTCTTTCGCTGGGGTTCATGGGCCGTTATTATCAGAAAAATGACAGAAAACGACTGGACGACATCAAAACCAGCCTTGTCGGGCAGCTTTCCGAGGGGGATATACGCAAACTGCCCGATGCGCTGTTCGAAGATGCATACGATCCCGGCAGGAAAAATAATTTCCCGGGTAAAAAACGTTTCAGGATGCCCTCATTATTCACCGTTGGCATGTTTTTGCTTCCCGTTGCAGTTGTGACGGCGCTGTATGTGTTTTTCGCTTACGATCTCGGACAGCTTGTTGTCCGGTATTTTGGCTTCGGTGTGTGACCGGTTTTTGTTTCAACACGTGAGCTCAGCATTATGACTCCGAAAGTAAAACAGATAAGCAAGATTGTTCTGGTTGTGCTGTTTATTGCCGCACTTCTGGGTCTGACTTATTGGATGATTGCTCTCCGGCATGATCCCTGGTGGCTTGCAGCCGCGGTCGATGCGGGAATCCTTGCGGTTGTCATTGCAGTATTCGCCGTTCGGCGATACCTGATGCGGCGCAGGGAGAAACGGTTTATCGATCGCCTTGTCCAGCAGGACGAGGCCAGAATCGCTGCAGCAGGAACCGGGCGTCACCAGATTTTGGAGCTGCAGGAACATTGGAAAACGTCCGTAAACCATCTACGTCGCTCGTTTCTTAGAAAAAAAGGCAACCCGCTCTATGTTCTTCCTTGGTATATGATTATCGGAGAGTCGGGTGCGGGAAAAACATCGGCTATCAGACGGGCCGGGCTGAATACCCCCATGACAGATGTGGCATCGACGCCTGGGGTGGGTGCAACGCGTAACTGTGACTGGTGGTTTTTCGACAAGGCGATTATTCTCGACACAGCGGGCAGGTATACCATTCCCGTCGACGAGGGTGGCGATCTTGACGAATGGAAGGCGTTTCTTGCACTTCTTGCCCGTTATCGTAAAAAGGAGCCGCTGAACGGGGTCATTGTCGCCGTTGCGGCTGACAGGCTTCTTGAGGACGACATATCATCGATTGAAGAGAAAGGGAGAAACATCCGCCAGCGTATAGACCAGATGATGCGTACCATGGGTGCAAAATTTCCTGTGTATGTACTGGTTACCAAAATGGATCTTATTTACGGCTTTGCCGGACTCAACCATATGCTGGCAGACAGTGAGCTCGATCAGGCAATGGGGTATGTCAATACTGGAAAAAAGCTTTTCTGGAAAGATGTGTTCCAGGATGCGGTACGCAGCTTGGAAGCCCGTTTGCACAGGATTCGTTTTCAGCTTCTTCACCGGGAAAGAAGCGTTTCCGATCTTCTGCAGTTTCCCGCTGAATTTCATGCTCTTACCGGAGGACTCGGACGCTTTCTCGAATCGGTGTTCAAGGAGAATACCTATCAGGAAACGCCCCACCTGCAGGGTGTTTTCTTCTCGAGTGCCCTTCGCAAGGGTGTTCCCGTTTCGGAGTTTCTGAAAGTTGCAAAACTCGACAAGAAAGAAGATGCAGCCGGAACCCTGCCTGACAGGGGAATATACCTGAAAGACTTTTTCGCCCGTATTCTTCCTTCAAGCCGAAACATCTTTACGCCGCTTGCCGAATATGCGCTCTGGAAAAGGATTACTTCCAACCTCGCTCTCTCGTCGTGGCTGCTTTTCGGTGTACTGGTGTCAGGTATTATGTGTTATACATGGTTGTTTAACCGTTCTTTTCTCGACGATGTCCGTGATTCCTTTTTTGATCCTCCTTCACTCTCGTCGGATGTCCAGACCGATCTGATTCTGCTTGAAAAATTCAGGGAGGAAATCATCAATGTCGAGATAAAAAATCATTCGTGGGTACTGCCGGTTATGGGCTTCGAGCAACGCACCAAAATCGAGGAAAAGCTCAAAGAGCATTATTGCAGTCTGTTTGAGAGTGGTTTTATCAAGGATATTGACAAGCAATTACTCGGTGTGCTGGATGACACCTCGCTGAAGTTGAACCGGCGTTCAAAAGCAGCCTTGTTCGGGTATCTCGTGCTGCGTATCAATGCCCTGAACGATGTTCTTCATCATACCGACCCGAAAAACGCTGCCGCTTTCGCTCCTCTCGGCGCCGAGGTGCTTAAAATTCAGTATCCGGATATCCAGGAAGATGTAGCGCTTATTTTCGGTTCACTGTATTATTCGTATCTCGACTGGGACAAGGATGTTCCGGCCGAACGGCAGCAATTGTTCGTTCTTCAGCAAGCTCTTGCAAGGCACCTGAGAAAAGACGGCAGGGAAGGGCTCGAATGGCTTGCGTTCCTGCAGGTGCTTCAGGCCGACGATGTGCGCATGGACGCATTCTGGTCTTTCGGCAGCAATCCGGGGGATGTCCGGCAAGTACTGCTTCCAGGTGCGTATACCGGCGATGGCCGGAATAAGATCAAGGCGTTTTTGACCCTGCTCGACCAGGCGTTGCGCGTCAAAGGGAAAAACGATTCGCTCTCGTCTGCGGCGCTCGGCGATGTGAAGTCAATGACGGATGATTTCTGGAAATGGTACGACCAGGAATTTTACCATGAATGGTACCGTGCTGTACAGGAGGTGAATTCCGGTACGGCGCTGCTTGATTCGAGAAGTGCCTGGCAGCAGCAGGCCGTGACAATGGTAACGGAGGACAACCCGTACTTCATGGTTCTTGACCGCGCCGCGGATGAGGTGGGCAAGTATGAGGGAATGGAGGCTTTGCCTTCCTGGGCCCAGCATCTGGTTTTTGTTTCGCATATCAAAGAGCTTGGGGCCGAGGTGTTGCGTGCAAAAAAGGCGTCGATTAAAGGGGATGTTGCCAAAGGTGAGCTGAAGGTACAGCGCCTTGACGTAAAAAGCGCCGGCAAACAGCAGGTGAAGGCTTACGCCGACTCTCTTGCCCAAGCAGACGCCTGGAACGATTATGTGAAAGCCTTGTCGGAGATTCCAATTGCATCCATGTCCCGGAAACAGATGACCGACAACTACGCGGATTGTTTTGATTATGAGAAGGGGGGCGCTGCAGGGCAGGCCCAGCAGTCACAGTCCAAGTCACCCTTTGTCGAGTTGAGGGAGTCATACAGTGCGCTGCAGAGCAAGCTCAAGCTGACGGGTGGAACCAATCAGTTACCGGTGCTTGACCTGATTGCAGGGCCGCTCGGGTACCTGCTGCTCTATGCCGGCGATGAAACGTCCTGTTACCTGCAGCAGCAGTGGACGGAGTCGGTGCTTTCCGGTCTTGATGAGCACGACAGTTTGAAAACGGCTCATATCCTGTTCGACAGTAAGCAGGGAACAGTCTGGAAATATGTCAACGGGCCTGCCCTGCCTTTTCTTGCTAATTCTCCGAACGGGTATGGCACGCGCAAGGATTTTCTGGGCAACAAGTTGCCTTTCCTGCAGGAGTTCTTCGGATTTCTCAATCAAGGGGCGCTTGTGGCTTCCGACATGCAGACGAATTACGCCGTACAACTGACCACTCTTCCGGTGGGTGTTAATGCCGGCGCAAAGGAACGTCCCGAGATAGTCCGCCTTGGGGTTAATTGTATCGACAAGCCGTTTGAGCTTGAAAACTACAACTATGCAAGCAAAGCCACGATACAATGGGCGCCGGGAAGCTGTGGGGATACGCAGCTGGAAATTGTCTTTCCCGAATATGTCCTGACCAAAAAATACCCTGGTGCCATGGGGTTTGCACATTTTCTGAACGATTTTCGTGACGGCACTCATGTTTTCGGGTCCGGTGACTTCCCGGAACAAAAAGTCTTTATGCAAAACAGCGGGGTAACGGCAATTACTGTGTCGTATACAATACAGGGTTCTGAATCGGTTACGCAGCTGCTTAACGCAGTGCCTGACACCGTGCCGCAGAAGATCATTAACTGCTGGGACCCAAACTGAAGGAGGCTGCATGCCTATAACAACCGAAGAACTGGGTAAGCTTCCCGTTGACGCTGCAATGCCTGCAGGACGTGACGTGCGTTACGAACCGGATATGGAGGCGTTGAAAGGTGAAGTAGACAAGCTCAACGACCCGGCATCAACGACATCGGTTGACTGGAAGAAGGTAGATGCTCTTGCCCGGAAAATTCTACAGGAGCAGTCCAAGGATCTGATGGTTGCCAGTTACCTTGCGGCAGCTCTCATCTACGAGGATGGTATTTCCGGCATGCGTGATGGTGTTTCCCTTGTCAAAACAATGTCGGAGAATTTCTGGGATACCATGTATCCGCCCAAGAAAAGAGTGCGCGGCAGGAAGCAGGCGATTGAATGGTGGGCTGACAAATGTTCCGCCTGGCTGAAAACCGCTGGAATTCCAGAGCAGAAAAAGGAGGACGTCGAGTCCATAACAGGAGAGCTTGACGCACTTGATCACTTTCTTGCAGGAGTCATGGATGATCCGCCTTTACTGCGTGATCTGCAGAATATAGTAGGAATGCTGCCTGTTAAGTCTGAAGGAGGAGCGGAGACGGAAAGTCAACCATCTGGAGAAGGGCATTCCCGGTTTCCTTCGGATGTATCGGCTGGCGAGAGCCGGGTTTCCGTTCACCCGTCGTCGGTTCTCGATAACGATGAATCAGCGCAGAAAGCCCTTGCGGCGGCCATGCAGAGCCTGAAGCAGATTGCGGGCTACCATTTTTCGAAAAACGCTTTTTCTCCTCTTGCGTTCAGGTTGTCCCGCATCGCCGCATGGAGCGCAGTTGAGTCGCTGCCTCCCTCTATGGAAGGAAAAACGCGTATTCCACCGCCGCCAAAGCAACTGGTTCAGTCGTTACAGGGGAACATGGAGAGTGAAAATTGGGACGCCTTGCTGAAAGCGGCGGAAACGAGGGTGTATGATTTCCTGTTCTGGTTTGATCTCAGCTTTTATTCGGCAAAAGCCCTTGAACAGTTGCAGAAGCATGAGGCGCTTGAAGAGCTCGAACGGCAGTCTGCCGGCTACGCTCACCGTCTCAAAGGGATTGAAAAACTTCGTTTTGCTGATGGAACCTTGTTTGTTTCGGAACAGGCAAGGCAGTGGCTTAAAAAAGTAACTGACAAATATTCGGGTGCGAACGTATCCATGTCCTTTTCCGGGAGCCAAAGTGACGGCATGGTGAGGAAAGATATTGCACAAGCCATGGAAAAGGCCAAAGAACTTAACGGGAAAGGACGGGAAGGAGAAGCTCTTCTCCTGTTGCAGCAGGGGGTGGGCGGAAGCCGTTCGAAACGTGAAGAGCTGCTGCGCCGTTGCGGTCTCACTGATTTTCTGGTTAAAATCGGGCAGCAGAAGATAGCTCTGCTGCATCTGGAGAAAATTGTCAGAGATATTGATGATTTCAGGCTCGACATCCTGGACCCCGATATGGCGCTCGAGCTTCTTTCCTCTGTCTATAACGGGTTTCTGTCCCAGGATGATCAGGAGGGGCATCAGCGCGCAGAAAATACCCTGGCCAGGATAGCTGAAATCAGTCCGATAAAAGCCCTGCAAATGGAGATGTAAGCCTTTATGTAAGAAGTTGTACGTGCTTTATTTTCTTGAATCCAAAAACCGGAGGTTATTATGTCAAAAGAAGGATCGGTTGCGCCTAAGGAAAGGGTAAACATTGTTTATAAACCTGCCACGGGAGATGCTAAGGAGGAGGTAGAGCTCCCATTGAAAACCCTTGTTATGGGGGATTTTACCATGAGGAGCGATGACACTCCTCTTGAAGACCGCAAGAGTATCAATATCGACAAGGAGAATTTCAACGAGGTACTCAAAGCTCAGAAGGTCGAGCTGGATAGCTCTGTCAAGAACACTCTGGGTGATGATCCGGACAATCCGCTCGAGGTCAAGCTTAAGTTTAAAAACATGCACGACTTCGAACCGGATGCGATTGTAAAAGAGGTACCGGAACTCAACAAACTGTTTGAGCTGAGAGAAGCCCTGAAGGCGTTGAAAGGTCCTCTGGGGAATGTTCCGGATTTTCGCAAGAAGATCCAGGAACTTGTTCAGGACAAAGATGCAAGGGCAGCGCTTCTCAAGGAACTCGGTATTGAATCATCCTAATTAACACAACATTCATCCGGAGGGCAAATCATGGCAGATAAAAAGAATAGTTCAGCAGAAAAACCGGCAGAAGGCGCTACACTTGTAGACGAGATTGTGCAGACCAGCAAGCTCAACCCCGCCGACGATGCCTATTCGATGACCCGGCAGGGACTGCAGGCGTTTCTCGACGAGATCCTCAAGCCGGAACGTGAAGGAGCGAAGATTACCACTGTTATTGTCGATGACATGATCGCTGAAATCGACCGCAAGATTTCCGCCCAGGTTGATATGATCTTACACGACAAAAAATTCCAGGCGCTTGAATCTGCCTGGGGCTCACTCAAGTTTCTCGTCGACAAGACCGATTTCCGTGAAAACACCCGCGTTGAAATCCTGAATGTCAGCAAAGACGATCTGCTGGCAGATTTCGAGGATGCACCCGAGATTGTCAAGTCGGGGCTCTATAAGGTTGCCTATACAAAGGAATACGGGCAGTTCGGCGGCCAGCCGTACGGGCTTCTTGTCGGGAATTACGAGTTCGGGCCGGGTTCCAGAGACATGAAGCTGCTTCAGGATATTGCTTCGGTATCAACCATGGCACATGCCCCGTTTATTTCTGCGGCGGATCCGGGCATGTTCGGCCTCGACTCCTATGCGGGACTACCCGGCCTGAAAGATCTCCAGGCAATTTTCGAAGGTCCCCAGTATGTCAAGTGGCAGAGTTTCCGTGAGAGCGAGGATGCAAGAAGCGTTGGCTTGACCCTTCCGCATTTCATGCTGCGTCTTCCTTACGGTCCGGATACCAATCCCACCAAAAACTTCAACTACGTTGAAAATGTTTCAGAAGGCGACGGCTCGTTTCTCTGGGGCAACGCAGCGTTTGCGCTGGCTTCAAGGGTGGCTGACAGCTTTGCCAAGTACCGCTGGTGCGCCAATATCATCGGCCCCACGGGCGGCGGGGCGGTCGAGGATCTTCCTGTTTATCAGTACAAAGCTATGGGAGAGATCCAGACCAAGATTCCTACCGAAGTCGAAATTTCCGACCGCAGGGAATACACTCTGGCCGAGCAGGGTTTCATTCCCCTGACCATGCGCAAGGGCAGCGACAACGCGGCGTTTTTCTCTGCAAATTCCACGCAAAAACCGAAGTTCTTCGGCATCTCGAAAGAGGGAAAGGAGGCCGAGCTGAACTACAAACTTGGCACCCAGCTGCCCTACATGTTTGTGATCAGCCGTCTGGCGCACTATCTCAAGGTGCTGCAGCGTGAAAATATCGGTACATGGAAAGAGCGTACCGACCTTGAGCGCGAGCTCAATACCTGGATTCGTCAGTACGTCGCCGATCAGGACAACCCGGCTCCAGGTGTGCGCAGCAGAAGGCCGCTTCGTCAAGCACAGGTCGAGGTGTCAGATGTCGAAGGCGATCCCGGGTGGTATCGTGTTTCCATCAAGGTGCGCCCGCATTTCAAATATATGGGGGCGTCGTTCACACTTTCTCTTGTCGGCAAGCTGGACAAGGAGTAGGCGCGCAGGCTTTTCTTCGCATCAAAAGGCTACTATCAACAAACCATAGGAGGAACTGACACATGGCAATGCCGTCATATCTACAGGCAACCGGGACCACCCAGGGAAAAATAGAGGGGTCCTGCGATGTTCAAGGACACGAAGGAACTATCGAGGTATGGGCAATGGAGCATCCCATTGAAATTCCGCGTGATCTTCATACCGGACTTCCCACGGGTAAACGCATCCACAAACCGCTGGTCATTGTCAAGCATATCGATAAGAGCTCGCCGAAACTCTACCAGGCGCTGACCAGCGGTGAGCAGCTTTCGGAGGTTGTTCTGGATTACTGGAGGATCAATCCACAGGGCAATGAAGAGAAATACTATACCATCAAGCTCGAAACAGCGATCGTTGTGAGCCTGGAAACCTATTATCCCGAAACTTTCCTTGAAGAGAACGAGAATTACAAGCACATGGAAAAGGTTGCCTTCACCTATGAGAAAATCATTTGGACATGGCAGCCGGACGGGATCGAGGCCGAGGATAGCTGGAAAGCTCCTAAGTAACTTTTTCCACCGTTTCTGTCCGCACGGTCAAACATCGTGCGGACGGCAGGACGGGGTCACGTACATGCACTTGTAGCCGCTATGGTTCAGTTACGTTTGCTCGAAAGGATCCGTATGCACGACCCGGCATACCATGACACACGCGTTGATGATGTGCAGCGCCTGGTTGACTCGGTCAAGTGGTATTTGCAGGATCTTTTCAATACCAGGCAGGGCAGCGACATGCTTTCCGGGGAGATCGGTATTCCTGATTTCAGTCAGTTCGCCGAAAACCTCTCGTTAAACTCCAGCAGGGATATCGAGCAGCAGTTGCAGGAGTTTATCGAGAAATTCGAACCCCGTCTGAATCGGGTAAAGGTAAGTTTTGAGGACTCCGGTAAGCCTTCCGAAGGAATGCGTTTCAGGATCGATGCCGATATCGGGGAAGACAACCCCAGGCATGTTGATTTTGATACCGTTGTGGGTTCCGACGGAAAAATTTTTCTCAGGGACGTACAGCCCTGAGCATAACAGAAAAACGCATTTGCCATGTTCAGGCACTATTACAACGAGCAGCTTCGTAATCTCAGGGAACTGGCTAAAGAGTTTTCGGGCGCCTATCCATCTTTGGCTCCCATGCTGGCAGGGCAGTCTCCCGATCCCGATGTGGAGCGTCTCCTTGAAGGCGTTGCGTTTCTCAACGGTATGCTGCACGAGAAGCTCGATGATGAATTCCCGGAGATAATTCATGGGTTGACCGACCTTGTTTTTCCCCATTTCCTGAGGCCGCTTCCCTCGGTCACGCTCATGGCGTTCACTCCGAAACCCTCCCTCAAAAAGGCTCTTACTGTCAAAGCAGGGGCGCAGATCGCTTCGAAAGAGGTCAAAGGCACAAGCTGCCTTTTCAGCACCGTTTCCGACCTGGATGTCCATCCGCTTGAATTGACAGGCGCGGAATATATCCAGAGTGACGGACATGCCGGAAGCATAGAGCTTTCCCTGCAGCTTCAAAGAATGCCGCTTGACTCATGGAACCCGTCGTACCTCCGTTTTCATCTTGCAGGCGCATTTTCCGAATCGGCCGACCTTCTGATGCTGCTGCTGCTCTATACCGAAAGCATTGAAATAACGCCGGAAGAAGAAGGGGATACATGCCGTCTCGGTCCCGAATCCCTGCATCCGGGCGGGTTTGACCGTCAGGAACAGCTTCTGCCTTTTCCCGAACGCACGTTTTTGGGGTATCGCATCCTGCAGGAGTATTTTCTTTTCCCTCAAAAATTCATGTTTCTCGATCTGAGGATGCAGGACAACTGGAAAAACAAAGGGAAAGGAAACGGTTTCACCATAGCTTTCCGGCTTGGAAAATTTCCATTTGCCCCGCCAAAGGTACGAAAAGAAAGTTTTCTGCTCCATGTTGTGCCTGCAGTCAACCTCTTTAAGATGGATGCCGAACCAGTAAATGTCGATCAGAAGCACGAGGAATACGGGTTGTATCCTGCGTCGGAGAATCGCAGAAACTATGAAATTCACTCCATAGACCAGGTTGTGGGTATTCGTCCGGGAAGTGTTGCACAGCGGGAGTACGCCCCGTTTGAATACTTCCATGACCAGACCACCGCTTCGCCCGTGTATGAAGTCAGGCGGCGTCCTTCCAAAATTGGCCGCGACCTCGATGTATCCATAGCACTTCTCTACCCGGGACGAGTCGAGCGCTATGACAGGGAAACACTTTCAATAGCGCTTACCTGTTCCAACGATGCTCTTCCGGAACATCTCGGCCCGGGTGATATCTCCATGCCGACGTCAACCTCGCCCGAGCTGCTGGATTTCCACAATATCCTGACGCCTGCACCGTCGGTACAGCCGCCTCTGGGCAGCAACAAACTTTGGCAGTTTCTTTCACATCTTTCCCTGAACTTTCTTTCCATCGCGTCGCTCGAGAATACCCGTGAACTGCTCAATCTCTATATCTTTCCGGAAGAGCGTGACAAGTCGCGTGTCGCATCCAACATCAGGAAAGTCGAAAGTCTTGCGGGGCTTGAGAAAAAAGCTTCCCAGAGGCTTGTGGAAGGATATATGATGAGAGGCACCGATATCAGGCTGAAAATGCGCCAGGACCATTTCAGTTCGATTGGTGATATGTTCCTGTTCGGCTCGGTGCTCGATTATTTCTTTGGAGTCTACAGCGGCATGAATACCTATACCATGCTTGCTGTCGAGGAAACGATAACCGGTAATGTTTACTCATGGAAACCAAGAATCGGCGACAGGTTCCTGTTTTGATAAAGGAGCTTCTTGAGAAGCCGCGTGAATTTTCTTTTGTCCAGGCTGTCAGACTTCTGCGTTCGCAGGTAGTCTCCGGGCAGAACGGAAAGCCGTCTTCTTCCGGGGAAACCGCTATCAGGTTCAGGCCAAAACTCTCGCTGGATTTCCCTCCCACCGACATCGATACCATTGAAGCATTCGATGGAAAGGGCGAGCGTTACATGGTTACGGCAACTTTTCTGGGGCTTTACGGCACCAGCTCTCCTCTTCCGGCATTCTATACGGAAGAGCTGTTCGAAGATGCTTCCGAAGACATTGCCGTTACCAGGGACTTTCTCGATATTTTCCATACTCCTGTTTATAGACTTTTTTTCCATGCGGCTACGCGTTACCGTCTGCCATTTCAGGTGGTCGAGGAAAAAGACAGCGAGATTCTGGAGCGTCTCTACAGTCTGCTTGGTTATGCCGGCCGGACAATGCGGAAGTCGTTGCCTTCGGCATACCGCATGCTGCGATACATCGGTCTTTTTACCCATTTTCCCCGTTCGGCTGCCGCACTTCGCTCCCTTGTGGCAGACCTTGTCGGTACTGGCTCAGTCACGGTTGAGCAGTGTATTGCGTCCCGAGCCACCATTCCCGAAGAGCAGCGGTGCCGTCTTGGAAGCAGTGCAGGCAGGCTGGGAACTGACAGTTATATAGGCAGCCGAATCCACGAGCGTTCCGGAGCGTTCAGGATGACGATCGGACCTCTTGATCATGCAGCGTATCATGCTCTCCTGCCGGGCACCGCGAAAGCCGTGATGCTTCAGCGCTATGTCCAGCTCTATCTTGACCAGCCCCTGCGCTGGGACCTCGATCTCAGTATCGATCCTTGCGCTGTCGAGGGGGTTACGCTGGGGAAAGCCGTATGGTCACGTCTCGGTGAGGACTCCTGGGTGGGAACGCCCGGTTCTTTTGTATCTTCGTCAACGGTACGTTTTTATCCGCATCAGCTCAATCCGGCATTGCGGCAACATTCAGCAAGTGTTTGAATCATGATACAGGTAGACACCAAAGCGCTGCTCCTGCGTCTCAACAGCTATTGCGCGGGCATGCTGCAAAAAGCAGCAGGAATCTGTGTTTCCCGGTCACATTACGAGGTCGGCGTCGAACATCTTTTTTCGGTGCTGATCGAAAGCCCGGAAAGCGAGATGACCCTTGCTCTTAATTCGTTCGACATCGAAACATCCAGAGTACTCAAGGCACTGGACAACACACTTGAGGATTTCAGGTCGGGCAACGCCGGCAAACCGGTGTTTTCCCCGATACTGATCGAACTGGTGCAGGACGCCTGGATGACCGCATCCATCGACCTGCAGGAGCGCCTCGTCGGATCGGGGGCTCTTCTGCTCGCGTTTCTCGCCAGGCCTCACGTTTACGGCAGCGGTACATGGGCGGACATGCTCACGAAAGTCCGGCGCGAAGAACTGCTGGAACACTTTGAGTCTATAACGGCATCGTCCCCTGAACGTGCCCAAGCCCATGAAGCCGGGGGTGCCTCCGCGCGTGATGAAGGCGCCGGGGCAAAATCGCGGGGAAAAGACCCGCTTGAAGCTTACTGTGAGGATTTTACCCTCAAGGCCCGGCAGAAAAAGATCGATCCGGTTTTCGGGCGTGACGATGAAATCAGAAAGATTATCGATATCCTTGCGCGCCGGCGAAAGAACAACCCGATCTGCGTTGGGGAGCCGGGTGTAGGTAAAACGGCCGTTGTCGAAGGGCTCGCGCTTCGAATTGTGGAAAAGGATGTTCCGGAAATGCTTCGCGAAGTTCGGCTGCTCGGACTTGATCTGGGGCTCTTGCAGGCCGGCGCCGGCGTGAAGGGGGAATTTGAAAACCGGCTCAAAAAGGTCATAGACGGAGTAAAAGCGTCTGAAAAGCCGGTAATCCTGTTTATCGACGAAGCGCACACCCTTGTCGGAGCCGGAGACAGGGCGGGAGGCAGCGATGCTGCGAACCTTCTCAAGCCTGCGCTGGCGCGGGGTGAACTTCGCACCGTTGCCGCAACCACCTGGAGCGAATACAAGAAATATTTTGAAAAAGACGCTGCACTTGCCCGCAGGTTTCAGCCTGTGAAGCTCGATGAGCCGGACATACCTACGACAGCGCTTATCCTGCGCGGCTTGAAGGCACAGTACGAAGCCGCGCACCGTGTCGTTGTGCGTGATGACGCTGTCCAGGCGGCAGCCGAGCTCTCGGCGCGTTACATTTCGGGGCGTTACCTGCCTGACAAGGCAATTGATCTGTTGGATACCTCCTGTGCCCGTATAAAAGTCAACCTGAGCGCCAAGCCTGCGCCGCTCGAGGACTGTGAGCGCAGCGTCCAGGCGTTGGAGCGGCGCAAAAAAGGGCTTGATCGCGATCGAATGAACGGTCTTGCTGTCGATGAAAGCGTCTTTTCGGAGATCGAAACCAACATGACTGACCTGCGCAGGCGGGCGGAAACGCTTTCGGAGCAGTGGAAAAAAGAGAAAAGCGCTGCAGATGCCCTGCTTGACGCACGCCAGAAACTTGCTGCTGCTTCTAAAAAAGGAAATGCAGAAAAGGAGTCGAAAGATGCGGATGCCGCCGCCGCCGCTCTCAAAACGGTGCAGGGGGACGTGCCGATGCTGCGCATCGAGGTCGATCCCGATGTTGTATCCCAGGTTGTTTCGGACTGGACGGGCATACCGCTTGGCAAGCTGATGCGGGACCAGGCTGCGGACCTGCTTACTCTTGGCGACTCGTTGAAAAAACGCATCCGGGGGCAGGACCATGCTCTTGAAGGCATCGCCGAAGGTATCAGGGCTTCGAAATCCGGACTGAAAGACCCCCATCAGCCCCAGGGCGTTTTTCTACTTGTCGGTCCGAGCGGCGTAGGGAAAACCGAAACCGCTCTTGCGCTTGCCGATACGCTTTTCGGCGGGGAGCGTTCGCTGATCACAGTCAACATGAGCGAGTTCCAGGAGAAGCATACTGTGAGCCGCCTGATTGGTTCTCCTCCCGGCTATGTCGGTTACGGGGAAGGGGGCATGCTGACCGAGGCTGTCCGTCAGAAACCCTACTCGGTGGTCCTGCTTGACGAGGTTGAAAAAGCACACCCGGAGGTACTGAACCTTTTCTATCAAGTTTTTGACAAAGGCGAGCTGAGCGACGGGGAGGGCCGCGAGATAGACTGCAGCAATACGGTCATCTTTCTGACCAGCAACCTCGGCACCGACCTGATCACAGCTTCCGGACGTGATGATCCGGGGAAGCTTATGCACCAGCTCCGGCCGATGCTGTCGCAGTACTTCAAGCCCGCCCTGCTGGCGCGCATGACCATACTGCCCTATTACACGCTGCCTCCGGACGTGCTGAGCGACATCGTCAAGCTGAAGTTCGATAAACTTGCTGAAAGGCTTTACGGCCAGCACCGCATGACCCTACAATGCACCGACGCCGTTATCGGCCAGGTTACAGACCGGTGCAGCGAAGTGGAAACCGGTGCACGCAACATCGACTACATCATTGCCGGCAATATCCTGCCCCGGCTTTCCAGGGAAATACTTTCATGTATGGGCAGCGGTGCCCTTTCCTCCACGGCGACCCTCGACGTGGACGGAAAAGGCGAGTTCAGCATCACGTTCGGCAACGAAGAAAACAAGGGAGGCAATAATGTTAAATAGAAACAAGGAGCACTTCAGTTTTGTATCACACGGCCTCGATCCCGACACCTTCAGCGTGATCCGTTTCCGGGGAACCGAACATCTGTCGGAATGTTACGAGTACGAGATCCTGCTTGCTTCGAGAAACCCTGAAATATCCTTCGATGATGTGCTGCAGAATCCGGCTACCCTGACTGTTTACGGGCAACACGGCACAGACATGCCGGTGAACGGTGTTCCGGTGTATATCGAGCAGGATCGGAAGCTTGGAGGGCTTACGCTCTACAAGGTTACCCTGCGCCCGAAGCTCTTCTGGCTGACACTTACCCGCAGTGACCAGGTTTTTATCAACAAATCCCTGAAAGATATCATCAGCGACGTGCTTGTCGACGGAGGGCTGAGCAGCTCGGAATTCGAGTTCCGTCTCCAGGGAAGCTATCCAGAGATAGATTATGTCTGCCAGTTTCGTGAGACACACTTGTACTTTATTTCCCGCTGGATGGAGCGGGCGGGCATGTATTACTTTTTCGAACAGACCGACTCGGGCGAGAAGCTGGTGATTACCGACTCGAAGATGTCTCACAAACCGTTCAGGCAGCAGTCCCAAATAACCTATGCCGAACCTTCCGGTCTTGGAGATACGCATCGCGAAGAAAGCGTACAGTCGCTTGTCTGCCGTCAACACGTCATTCCGGGCAAGGTTCGCGTCAAGGACTACAACTACGAAAAACCCGATCTCGATGTTGAGGGTGAGGCCGATACGCGGCAGAACGCCCGTGGGGAAACGTATGTCTACGGCGGCGGATACGCTTCCCCCGAAGAAGCAAAAGCATCGGCGCAAATTCTTGCGGATGCGTACCTTTGCCGGGAACAGCTTTTTCATGCCGAAACAACCGTTCCAGGAATTGAGCCGGGAACACTTTTTTCGATAAAGGGGCATTCCCGGAACGAGTTCAACGGCGAGTACCTGGCCATAGGGGTATCGCATGAAGGCAGCCAGGAGGCGTTCATGACCTCCGGAGTCAGTGAATCGTTCGGCAAAAGAGAGAAAGAACCCTATTATCGCAACAGCATCACTGCTATTTCTTCGGACATGCAGTACAGGTCCGAACGCAAACACAAACCTACGTATTACTACGGTACCCTGAGTGGTGCCAAAATCGATGGGGCCGGGGATGGCACGTATGCCGAACTTGATGACCAGGGGCGCTACAAGGTGATCATGCCGTTCGATCTGTCGGGCAGGAAAGACGGAAAGGCCTCGAAGTATCTGCGCATGATGCAGCCTTATGCGGGAACGAACCACGGCATGCACCTGCCGCTGCACAAGGGTACGGAAGTGCTGGTTTCCTTTATTGAAGGCAACCCGGACGACCCTGTGATTGCCGGTGCCCTGCCCAACCCTGATACACCGAGCCCCGTGACCAGCGAGAACGAAACCATGGGCTGTATCGTAACGGCAAGTGGCAATACCATCCATCTGGAAGACAAAGAAGACAGCGAAAGAATATTGATCGACTGTCCCAAACAGGACTCGCTGATCAGCATCGGCGCAACGGCTGATTCTCTTGAAGAAGAGGAAGAAGAGACCGAAAAGGAAGGAATAACCATCAATACAAAGAAAGACCTCGACATAAGTGTCGGGGACGAATACAACCTCGATGTAAAAGAAGACTCCTGGGCACATTTCCACAAAGACTATGTGATGACGGTCGAAGGAAATTATGAGCAGCATACCCATGGCCATAGTTTTGAGTTAACGAAACGGTTGGCAAATGAAATACATCTGGGAGAGAAAACCGAGACAACTGTTGGAACGTTTACGCTGACGCATTTGGCAAACGTCAATGAGATAGTACTCGCGCTCCTGGATATAGAGGTCGATATTGCACTCAAGCTGCTTTTTGAAGCCGGGGGAAAATGGTCTTTCGGCCCTGAGGTTAAAGAGCTGAGAGCTTCCAGAGCAAAACTTATATTGAGTGAAGAGGAAATACAAGGGATAAGGGATTTGATGGTAGCGGACGAACTGGGCTTGCTGGGAGAAACGAATATAACGAATGTAAATAGAAACGTAGTAAACCTGGACCTTTCACATGCAACGTTGAATTTTGTCCAAGTTGTGGGTGCTCAAAATGATATGATGGGACAGCGGGCGGGGATAATCGCGGAAAATAATGCGATTGGAGCAGAAGAAAACAGAGTAGTAGCCTTGATCAACCAGATATGACGATCCTTTTCCTGTCGCTTGAAACACAATAAGTCAATGAAGATCCTCAAGAAGCAGATACACAGTTTCCTGCCGCATCCTTTCGAACTGGAAGGGCGCCAATGGCTTTCCGCCGCGGTACTGCTTTACTTCGACCTCACCGATCCGCAAAACCTGCGGAAAGAGCAGGAGCTCTGGCAGGAGGTGCCGCCGCTGCTCGGAGAAGTTCCCCTGCTTGACCAGGGATGGCCCAAGCCGAAGGGGGAGTTTCTGCTTGCAGGAACATGTCATGCTCCGAGAGGACATTCGATCACCGGAGGCCGGGTGAACGTCCGGGTAGGGACGGTGTCGAAAGAGCTCGCGGTGTTCGGCGAAAGGCGCTGGGAGCGGGACGCTGCCGGCCTGCGCACCATTTCCGGACCGCGGCCGTTTTCGGAGATGCCGCTTGCCTGGAACCGCGCTTTCGGCGGAGAAGGGTTTGCCGAAAATCCTTCGGGAAAAGGGTTTGCCGAGGTGACGGGAGAGGACGGGAAACCGTTTCTGCCGCTGCCCGAGATCGAGGAGCCTTCTTCATTGATCGCTTCCCCCGGCGACCGGCCGCCTCCGGCCGGATTCGGCCTGGTTCCGGCGCATCTACCCCGCCGGGCGAAACTTTCGGGCACCTATGACAAGCGGTGGCTCAGGGAGCGCTGGCCGGGGTTTCCCGACGACCTCGAACCGGAGTTTTTCCTTGCGGCCCCGCCCGGCCAGCAGTTGGAGGGGTTCTTTACCGGGGACGAAACGATCGAGATCCGCAACATGCATCCCGATGTGCCGGTAATTACATCCGGGCTGCCGAAACGGCGGATGCGTCTGTTTTTTCTAAGACGGGCTGATCCGGCAAGCCGTTCCTACTTTCGCCGGGACCTGCTTGACGGCGAGTTTTTGGAGACGCGGCTCAACGCCGAAACCCTCTGGCTCTTCCCGGATATTCTGCGGGGTGTATTGCTCTATCGCGCAGTGACGCCCTGTATTGATGACGAGTATTCCGATCTTGCCTGGGCGCATGTGGCTGACGAGGAGCCCGGCAGCGAGCCGCTGCCGCTGGAGCATTACCGTGATTACGTGCTGGAGAATGCGGACTTCGGCCAGAGTGTGGTGGAGGAGAAGATGCAGGAACTGCAACGGAAACTCGGCAAAGGCGCTCTCCGGGTGCGCAATCTCCCGAAAACCTTTAAGGAGATGAAGGCAGGACTGGAAGGCCGCGCCCCGTCCATGCAGGCAGAGTTCGGCGATCTGGAGGCTGTATTGAGAAAAGGCTTGCAGGGGCAGCGTGATCTTGTAAATGAACTGGAGGCGGGCATGCAGAAGATGCAGGGGAAGTTCGGCCACATTGCGCCGGTTAATTTCCAGGCGATAAAACGTGCCCGGGCAGCTATCGCAAATCTTGAAGGTACGCTGGACGAGGCTGGAAAAAAGCTTGCTGGAGTTGAGGAGCAGAAAAAGTCAATCCTGAAAAAGGCAGGTGAGCGGTTGAAAGCTTCGTTGACTGCCGAGGAGCTTCGCGAGACTGGCATAGACCCCGATCATCTCGAAAAACCGGCAGAAATTTCCCCATTCCATGACCGCTGGTTTTCACTGGTAGTGCGGTGCAGGATGATGCTCAAAGCCGACAGGAAAGCGATGAAGCGGCTCCTGGCGCTGGGGCTGGGCCATGACGTGGTGAAACGCAGCTGGCTCGGGTGGAACGGGAAGCCGCTGGTTTTCCCTCCGGACGGCGAGCTGACGGAGCAGCTGACTCTTCCGGGAGGGCTGGTGATTCCAAGGTTCGAAGGTGCGGTTCTTACAGGGGTCACAGTCCGGCCGGAGCCGGAAACCGATCCTTCCCGTGCGGTTGTCGTGCCCGGTTCCGACACAGCTCCGCGTTTTCTGGAAGCGGCAATGGAAGGCGGCCCGGTAGTTGTTCTTCCTGATGCATTGGCCGGTTTTCTTTTTGAAGAAGAGGCCGGTGATTTTGCTGCTGTAGCGATTTCGGCGGAGGCCGCGAAAGGGTTGCCCGGTCCGGCAAAGGAACTAGTCAAGGCCGGGGCGCCCCTTGTGGTGGTGCTTCCGGGGGAGAACGGTGAGGAGGCCCGCGATGCGTGGATGAAAGCTTTTCCTGGAACGCTTTTCCTGCTGCTCGACGATGCGCAGGATGTGTTTGAAGCCCGGGGTAAGGGGACAGACCTTCGTGAGGAGCTTCTGAAGCTGCTTCCGGCCGGGATGGCCGGAAAGCACCGGCTTGTCGTGCCGGATATCGCCGGAGACGTTTCCGGAGTTCCGATCGAGGAGGCGCTGAGTGCGGACTCGATCAAAACGGCGATCGAGAAAGGGTTCAAGGAGGTCCAGGCAGCAGCTGATGCGAAGGCGGCCCCTTTTCTGAAGCAGGCGGAAGAACGGATTGCAGAGGCGAGGAAAATGGCCGCGTCTTTGGGAATGGAACTTCCCGAAAGGCAGCCGCAGGATCTCTCTGGGATCAATATAGCTGAACTGATGGCTGCCCGGGCTGACAAGCTGGATGCTCTGCGCGGGAAGATGCAGGAAATGGGGGTGCTCCCGGCTGAAAAAGCATCGTTGATGGAGCAGGCGTCGGCCCGTCTGCGCGAGGAAGGACCGCTCTGGCAGCAGCGCAATGAGCAGCTCGATACGATGGAGCCGCCGGATAAGCTGAAACAGGTGTTTGCAAAACACGGTATCGATGTGGCCGATCTCAAGCCTGTTACGCAGGACAATCTGCAGGAGCGGCTTGATTCCGGCGGCTCCTTCAGGATGGTCTCGTTCAGAAAGCTCGATCTTTCCGGTATCGATTTCTCCGGAAAAGATCTTTCCATGGCCCGCTTCAATGACTGTATCATGAAGGGGTGCCGGTTCGATAGAGCGAAAATGGAAGGGACCACGCTCCAGAAGTGCGATCTGTCGGAAGCCGATTTCTCGGGAGCAGAGATGGAGCGCACCACTTTCTCAAAATGCAAGCTGAATGCTGTCAGGTGCAGGGAAACCGTCCTTTTTCAGGTTTCATTCGACGCGTGTAACCTGACGGGAGCGGATTTTACCGGCAGCACGCTCAAGCTCTGTTCGTGCAGAAAAGGGTCTTTCAGGGACGTGAGTTTTGAGCGGTCGAGAATCGAGCTTGCTGCTGTCACCGAGGTGGATTTAAAAGGGGCGTGCATGAACGAAACATTTTTTTCAAAAACCCTGCTGAAAAAGTGCACGCTCGACGGTTTGCTGTTTTCCGGTATCGAAACAGATGCCCTTTTGCTGCACCAGTGCAGCGGTGAGCAGGTGCGCTTTGAAAACTCGAAGCTGTTCAAGCTGCGGATCGGCAACGGAAGCGCAATGCAGAGGCTCGCGGTTGAAAACTGCAGCATCGAGCAGGGGTATTTCCGTGACGCGAATCTTTCAGGCGCGTCGTTTGCAGGCACCGGTTTCAAAGGATCTGTTTTCGAAGGCTGCGACCTCACCGGCGCTGATTTCCGCAGGGCGCCGCTCGTCAGGTGCCAGTTTCTGAAAAGCGATCTTGAAGGAGCTGATCTTTCGAACAGCAACTTGTTCAAGGGATCGTTGCGCAAGGCGCGTGTCGTAAAGGCCGATCTGTCTGGCAGCAACCTGTTCGGGGTCGATTTCCGCAAGTGCGTCATGGGCGGAACCCGTTTGCAGGGCGCCAATCTCGCGCGTAGCCTGCTGGACGGCAGGGAAGAAGAACTGAAAAAAGGGAAGTATATCACATGACCCTCGATGAGGTGCAGAAACTGATACGCAACAGCGAAACGGTGAAAGACGCCGACCTTGGCGGGATGGATTTGCGAGGAGCCGACCTGCATCTCGGAAGGTTTCACCGCTGCTCGCTTGACGGGGCAAACCTTTCGGGGATGGTGCTCGACAAGACCGGGTTCAGGGAATGCTCTTTCAGGGGAGCTGACCTGAGCGGGTGCAGCATGACCGACATGTTTCTCCAGAAGATGGAGTTCAGCGGGGCACTGCTGGAAAACAGCTCTTTCATGCGCTGTCATCTGCAGAAATCAACCTTCAGGGACGCGGGTCTGTCAGGGGCGAAACTGCACTGGAGCTTTTACAACAAGTGTGATTTTACCGGCGCTTCGCTGCGGGAAGCCGATCTTTTCAAAAGTGTGTTCAGTGAGAGCATCATGGTGCGGGCCGATCTCTCCGGTGCAAGGGTCAAAAGGGTCAGCTTCGGTAAGGCCGACCTGCGTGAGATCATATTGAAGCGGGTGCATTTGCAGAAGGTTTTACTGAACGATGCCGATTTATCGGGCCATGATTTTTCTGGACAGACATTCAGGGAGATCAATTTTATGGGTGCCGATCTCAGCGGAACGAATTTCTCGAACGCCGACGTGGCGCATTGCGTCATGCAGGGGGTGAAGCTTGACGGCGCCGAGCTGCACGGCACGGTTGCGCACAGCGTCATGCTGCAGGAAGCCAGCATGAAAGGAGTCCGTGCGCGGGGTGCCGATTTTTCGCGCTCCTATCTCGGCGAGGCCGATCTGTCACTCGGTGATTTCAGCGGGGCGGTGTTGAAGCTCGTTCGCATGCCGAAGGCTATCTGCCGCGGTACTCGTTTTGCGAAAGCGGACTGCAGCAACTGCGATATGAGCCACGCCGATCTTACAAAGGCTGATTTCGAACAGGCCAATCTTTTTATGGCGACACTGCACGGGGCAGTGCAGGAGAAAACCCGTTTTACGGGAGCGAACAAGGAACTGCTGCGCGGTGTCGACAAGGAGCTCGAAGCCGCCGAAAACTGGAAACCCGGAACCAACGAAACCAGAGGAGGATAAGAAGTTATGCAAAATGTATCGGGGATGGATACCCTGCTGGAAGGCCGTATAGCGGAAGGTTTTGTGCTTGCAGTTGAGGGCAGGGAAGAGTATCAGGTGGAAACCTCGGGTGAGCGAATGGTCTGCCGCAGGGCGGCGGGCTGTCTGCTTGATCCCGAAACCGGCGACCTGGTGCTGTTGTCAATGTCCGGAGAAGAGGGCGGGCGGTGCTGGATTTTAAGCGTGCTGGAACGTGCCTCGGGTGATGCGCCGGTATCGCTGACCCTGCAAGACGGTGCGGTTGTCACCGCCTGTAAAGGAAGTCTCTCCCTGCATTCGGAAAAGCAAATGGGCGTGCATACGGCCGGTAAGATGTCACTGTCGGCGGATTCTCTTGATCTTTCCGCCCGTAATGCAAGCTGGCTTGTTCGTTCACTGTCGGTTTTCGGCGGCAGCATCGAGTCGGTCTGGGAGCAGGCCCGCCAGACGGTTGCCAGTATGCAGACCGTCTGTTCGACATGGGTACAGCACCTTGGCGACAGTATCCGCCATGTGAAGGAACTTGATGAAACTCATGCGGATCATGTCAGGATTATGGCCAAGGATACCCTGCAGACGCAGGGGAAATTTGTCAACCATACCGCTTCCGAAGTCGTCAAGATCGACGGTCAGGAAGTGCATTTGGGATAACTGCTGAAAAGGAGGGGATTATGTTTCAGTTAACCATGGGAGTGGGAATGGACTTCAGCTTTCCGGATATATGCGACACGTATGTCGGAGTAGCTGTCGTACCGGTTACCTATCCGAACATTTCCCTGTCGAGTACAAGCGCTCCGGCTGCCTATACCGTCCTTACGGAGTGTATGCCCGTACTCAACCAGTCGTCGATGGGGCTGATCAGTTACGGCGATGAAGCGGGAGTTCTGGGCGGTATCATTTCGCATCTGTTTGACGGCGAGACCTACTATGAGCTTGGGTGTGTGACCATCTATATCGATGGCATGCCCTGCCAGCGACTGGCGAGTATCACGGGCCAGAATGCGCTTGGGGTACTGCCTAACGCTGTCGGAGTGTGCATTTCGCCTTCACAAACAACTGTTTTGACTCTTGGATAAGAAAAGAACGGATGCCCTGACCGTTTACCGGATCATGGCGGTCGCTTCTTTCGGGGGGCGCTCCGGAGGGCTGCGGTCAGGAGTGGGCGCTGCTTGCGGCACAGGTGGTATCGAGGAAGCTATGACAGCCGTCGCTCCTTCGGTTGACGTTCTGCTGCCCAGGGAGTACTGCCCGTCGGGGCGTATCGTTTTGCAGCCGGAGAATCTTGACGATTTTCTGCCGGAAAGGATCGTAAAGAAAATACCCTACCTCGAAGCTCTTTGCAATGCGCTCGGTCTTGTACGCCGGGCGGGAAGGGATGGAACGGATGCCGACCAAATGAGAGAGAAGGTGACGGCTCTGCTTCCGGGTCTTGAGCTGGATTTTTCCGTCTTGGAAGAGAGCGCCCCTGCTTCGAAAACCCCACCCTCCACGGCAGCAGGCAGTGCGATCGATGATCTGTTCTCGCTTGTCGATGTGCAGGGAAGCGACGACAGACCGGGAGACGTTTCCCGGCATGATGCATTCAGGGGATTGCGGGTGCAGCTTGAAGCAACGTTGCGCCAGGTGATGCAGCGTTTGCTCCGGAGCCCCGAATTCCGGAAAATAGAGTCATCGTGGAGGGGGGCTGCACTGATGCTTCACGGATCGGCAGTACAGGAGCAGCCGCACAAGGTGGTGTTTACACTGGTGACATCGGAGGATGATGCTTTGTCCGGATTGCTGCAGGAACTTCGGGAGCTGCCGGCTGAAAAACTGCCCAACATGCTGCTTCTCGATACCATGCTGCAGAATACCCCGTCCGGTCTTGATCTGCTGGAGCAGGTGCTTGAAACCGCAGACATGCTCATGATTCCGGTTGCTCTTTATGCAGGCCCGGACTTCTTCGGGCTGGATGAATGGAAGGAGATATCCCGGCTCTCTTATCTGCCGAACTACCTTGAAGACGCATATTTCGCCCGATGGAGGAGGCTGCGCGATCACCCCGGGGGAACATGGACCGCGGTGCTGCTGAACCGTCTTCCGGCACGCAAGCTTTTTGATGGTGACGACGGAGCCGTTTGCGGCACGGCATTTCATGAAAAAGAGCAGCCCTGGATCACTCCTGTATGGGCGCTGGGAGCCCTGACGGCAAAGTGTGTACGCAGTACGGCATGGCCGCTGCACCTCGACCGGATGCAGCGCTTTTTTCTGGAAAGCATGACGCTCCGTGACGATGAGGCGGTTCCGGTGGAGATGCTTTTTTCCGAAGAACGCATTGAACAGTTTACCCGTGCCGGTTTTACTCCCCTTGCTTCTCCGTTGAGGAGTGACACCGTGTTCCTTCCCGGCATGGTCTCGATCAAGGGAAAGTCATTGGAATTCAACCTGTTTTTTTCCATGCTGCTTGGTTTTCTGTTCCGCCTTAAGGAGTGCATTGAGGCGGGTGAATGCAAAGGCGGCGCGGGAGATATTGCAGACGCTCTCAAGGATTTCCTCGTCAGGGGAGGTGACGAACCTCCCGACGACCTGGAAGTTTCTTTCGGCAGCCGGGACGACAGGGGTGCTCCGGTGCTTTCGGTTGGTTTTACTCCCCCGGGATCACTACTCGCCGCTGACAAGGTGGACTTTACTCTCGGCTGGTAGTCCAGAGCGGGCTCAGTTTAGGAAAATGTTGTTTTTTGACAGAAGGAGGTGTATATGTCAGTCAGTTCGGCGAAACAGTATCTTTACTGGTTCGATAAAGACCACGAGTTTGCACGAAAGGTACTCGGGGCGCCTACCGAAGAGGAGCGATGGGCGGTTATCCGGGATGCAGGGTTCGATTTTTCTCCTGAAGACCTCGAAGCAGCCAGGAAACAGAAACGTAAAGGGGAGAACTCCGATAATCTCAATATCCGCAAGGGATGAACACCATGCCGGATGCAAGAAATCAACAAGGCAGTCCGGTACAATGTGGTGGAAATCTTGGTAGACAATTAATAGAGGTTCCCTATAGGTGCCCAATATCTTTCAATTACAATTTCCTGCTTATTATATAAAACGTTTCTGCTGAAAATATGTTAAATAAAGATTTTTTTCTTTTATAAATATTGATTATTGAACTATTGGTGTATTGTGCGTTTTTCTGGCAACAATAACATATTCTTTACGCTCTATACAATCATTCTTTATTATGTTATTTCCGTAAGCACTCCACTCAACTTCAATATAATGATTATGGGCATGTTTGAATCTGCTCGACAATTCGCATCTTGTGTTGTCTTCGTTGTCAATAAAAACGTAATTGTGTACATATGCTCTTTCATTGGGGTGAATTAAGTCTAAAAAATATATCCCCTGCAGATCTTTATTATTATAGCCAAGAAAATTTTCAAATGATTTTGTGAACTCATCTAAAACAAGATTACAATTTAGAACAGCATAAGCATCAAATGAGGTATAATGTGTATCGTCCAACTGTTGATATAAAAGATGTAGTCTTCTCATTATTAGCTCCATTTCGAGCTTGTAGCCTGAAGTCATAAGATGCGTTCCCAAGCCACTGATCACTTTGTTCCTTTTCCCATGCATTATCCAGTCGATGTCTGCCCCATCCTTTTCCAGCTGTTCCAGTAATTTTTTCCCTGGGATACTCTTTCCTTTCAGGTATGGAGCCATTTGGGCTGGATATTTGATCCCTATCGCTCGACAAAATGCACTGATAGAGCCGTGCTTTTTCAGGATATATTCCCGGAGTCTGTAATTAAAATCTTTGTAAATTTTCATGATTTAAGACTACTATCATTTTATCAGGGCAGATTCTTTTTTCGGCTCAGCGCCATGCCTTGCTGGTGTTCGGCCTCGTTTGGACAACACTGGCTCGATAAATAACAGAGCTGCTCAGGCACACAAGTTGCACGGGGCATGTTACCAGTTCCTTCTTGGCAAGCAACGTCTTGGAGACGTTCATTGCCTTCTGCATTTCGACCTTACCACGGTATTATCAATCCGGCGATAGCTTTACCTTTTCACACACAAGGACTTACTGTCATTATAGGCTCTTGTAGAGTTTTGAGTCCAAGTTTTTAGGGGTTAAAGGGCGGTGATGAACCTTCTCAGAGAAATGGGCAGACTACAAGTGTATTTTTCAATGTATAACAGAAGAGCTGCCAGTCTGACAGGGGCCATCCTAACCCCCCATGATAATTTTTTGCCTCATATTATGCAAGCTTAACCCTGTTTCTGAAAGTGAGAGAAGCTCTATCCCTTGGCAGTATAGGATATCTGTAAAAATCAGTTTACCCTATTGGAATCTATGTTACAACGTAGTAAAAGTAGGGTAAAATTCTGAGATATGCTTACATCTCGTGATGTTTTTGCTGTTATTTATTACTGGTATATATATATCATATATCAAAAAAATATAGGTTTTGCTTGTTTTAAGTATTTTTTGCTGATTTATAGTGCGTAGAAAAAAGGAGGAGAGTGGAAAAGAAAAAAACAACAGAGCCTGTTTTTATAGGGCTCTTAGCTTTATTAGTTACAATTGGCCTCGTGTAGTTACGTCCCCTTGTCCCGTGGAGAAGTCATGCTGCTCGGACTTAGATTATAAGCATAGCATATCATTTCATGAACAAAGCGTTGTCAGAGAGTTCCCAGAGACTTATCCCAAGCACTGTAAATCTTTAAATTTGCATAAGATGCGTGCTCATAATTCACGGATATTGAGGGGTTGAGTACCCTCTTTCGGTTGCAATCTCTCATTCCATGACTACAGGCGAAACCCTTTAAAAAAATTGGGAAACAGATCATGACCTATTTTTATAGAGCTTATAACTTTTTTAAAGCCTTGTTAGTTGCGAGCGGAAAAGGTTTCGATCGGTTACGTTACCATGCAAAAGACTTCTTTACTTGGATCGAGAGAGGGTCGACGGGTTGATACAATATGACTTGTTGTGGAGTTGAGAACAGAATATGCTCTTGGGTGCTGCACTCGGGAGCTTTTTCAAAAACAATAATATCTAAAAAGGAGAAAATATTATGGCAGTTGAAAAAACCATCGGGTCATCAAGTCTCGTTGAAGTGGTTGACCGCATCCTCGACAAAGGTGTTGTCATCGATGCGTGGGTCAGGGTATCACTGGTTGGTATCGAGTTGCTGGCAGTTGAGGCAAGAGTTGTTGTTGCTTCTGTAGAGACATACCTGAAGTATGCTGAAGCAATCGGACTGACTGCCCGCGCTGCTTGATGTTCTGTAAAAGCTCAAGCTTGGGATGAGATTTTGTTGCAAGCGTATCCTTGTTGCGGTAAAAGGGCAAGTATGCGTTTCCAGTAAAATCTCGATTGTTAGCTGTTTTCAATAGGGTTGTCCTGACAGTTAAGCTACATAATAATTTTGAGTGATGGATATTAGGGGGGTTCAGGAGGAAGTCGGAGGGATTGTTGATGAAGTTTTGGCAGTCTATGAGGAAAGCGTAGGAACCGTTGAGCAAATTGTTTCCGCACCGTATCGGTTTATCGAGTTAGAAGAGGAAATCTTTAATACCCGAAAAGAGAGCGGGCAGATTTTTGTGACGTTAAAAGAGTTGCTGGCTAACAATGACTCTCTCCGAAAAAAGGATTTTGATTGTATGATGAACCGGATTTTCGATGCTCAAGAAAAAAGAGAATCAGAGGTTCGGGATATGCTCCGATCTTATTTCGATGGCCAGAGAGAGATGGCCTCGGTATTGCGGGAAAAATTGCAAGTGTTCCGTGCTACCCTTGGGGGAGGGAATCAGGAGTTTATCAGACAGTTCAGAGCATTTGCTGATAACCTGTTTCAAGAGCGGGAACAGCGGAAAAGATATGTTGAGGGAAAATTGCATGAATACAACCAATCACAGCAGGAGATGGCAGGGGCTTTGAGAAAACTGTTAGAGAAGGGAAAAGAATTAAGAGTTCGTGATTTGAAGAATTTGCTTACTGAGTTTGAAAATTCCCGTGTAAAAAGAAAGAAAGAGCAAAGTGAACGTGAAAAAGAGGTTGCTGATATGTTAAAGGGATTTAAGGAAAAGCGTTTGGGCGATCAAACATCCGGCTAATACAGGGGAATATTAATATGATCTTATTAAATCACTATTAACAAAAATTTAAATTTTAGATAATCATGGGAATTTCTTCAGACATGGTCAAACTCGCGGAGAGCATCTCTGCAGCCTATGAAGAACGAAAAAAAGCTGCCGAAGATCGTCTTCAGGAGCTTGAGAACTTTAGAAAAGAAATGCATGACAAGCTTGTCTTACTTGAAAAACAAAGGATGGAGAACCGTGAAGATTTGCTTGGCGATTTACATGTATTCAGTGAAAACCTGAAAAATTCGGTGAAAGGGATGAGGGATGCTTTTGAGGCAGATCACAGGGAGAAAAGCGCCGGGCAGGCAAAGATGCTTCAGGAGTTTCATAGTGCACTGAGTGATTCAGTGAAGGAGATGAGGGATGCTTTTGGGGTAGATCACAGGGAGAAAAGCGCTGAGCAGGCAAAGATGCTTCAAGAGTTTCGTAGTGCGTTGAGTGATTCGGTGGATAAGCTGATAGATGCTCTTGGGGCGGATCGCAGTGAGAGAAGTGCCGAACAGGCAAGAACTCTTCAAGAGTTTCATAGTGCATTGAGTAATTCGGTAGAAAAGATGCTGCATGTATTTAGTGCCGATCATCAAAAGATGAAGAAAGCGCAGGGTGAGAGTTTGGCGGCGTTAATGAATGAGTTGCGGCAAAGTTCAGAAGCTTTGAGAAATGTTCAGAAGGGTGACAGCGGAAAGGTGGCTCCCAAGGCAGCAAAAGCAAAGAAAAGAAAAGTTGAGCCTGAAAAAGCCCCGGTAGTTGCTGAGAAGGAAGAAGCAAGCGCTATGGAGGCAGGAAGTTTGGTTCAAACTGTTGAAGAGGAGGCGGTTGCTGTTTCAGAAGATCTCGAAGGGCAGGTTTTGGAATACATTGCCAGTCGTCCCGAAGGCGTTCGCGTAGGAGATATGGAAGAGCCATTAGGTGCAAACCGCATGCGGTTGGGTGTTATTGCCAAGAAGCTGTATGAAAGTAACAAGGTGAGAAAAGAAGAGAATCTCTACCTTCCGCTCTGAAGGCATTTTTTCTCTTTTGACTGTCAATCATTTAAAACTTGTGAAGTAAATGCCGAAAATTGATGAATTATCTGTTGTGCTTGAGCCGACAGCGCAAGCAGGCTTTGTGGAGACCGACTATGTGAAAAGGATGGTTCAAAGAGCTCATACCTATATCAAGGCAGGGTTTCCTGTACATTTTCGCGGCCCGTCAGGCACCGGCAAAACAACTTTGGCGCTTCATCTTGCCCATAAAATAGGGCGGCCGGTTATCTTGATCCACGGAGATGCTGAATTTACTACATCTGATCTTATAGGTGGCGAGCATGGGCATCGTTTTCAAAAGGTTGTGGATAATTTTATTCATACCGTTCATAAATATGAGGAAAACATGGTCAAACGGTGGGTTGATAACAGGCTGACCATCGCCTGCAAGCATGGATTTACGCTGGTGTATGATGAGTTTTCGCGTTCTCGTCCGGAAGCAAATAATGTTTTGCTGTCAATTTTGCAGGAAAAGATAATGGATATGCCGGCCGGAAGAGGAGAAGATCCGTACCTGAAGGTTCATCCTGATTTTACGGCTATTTTTACCTCCAACCCGGAAGAGTATGCCGGCGTAAATCGAACCCAGGATGCATTAAGGGATAGAATGATAACGATGGATGTCGATCATTTCGATTATGAGACAGAAGTAAGGATCGCCCGGGCAAAGTCAGGTCTTTCCCGTAAGGATACGGAAAAAGTGGTTAACGTTGTACGGGGATTGAGAGAGTCCGAAAAAAGCGAGTTTGAGCCTACGGTAAGGGCCAGCATTATGATTACAAGGACGTTAAAACAGCTTGGCCTTAAACCGGAGCGTGACAGGGAGGTGTTCGGGGAGATTTGTCAGGATATTCTTTCATCGGCAACAAGCAGGGTCGGCTCTAAAACCAATCAACAACGCGTGAGGAAAATTGTTGGAGACTTGATCAATGAACATATACCATTAACTGTAGCTGAGCGAAGGAGTGAAATGCAAAATGAAATGGTCTAGCACTACTCGTGGTTTAAGTGCACTCAGGACGCTTGGGGTACTGAAACACCATGCCGCATACAGCCATCGAACTCAGGTTCATCTTGATATCTATATTTTGGTGCAGGAAAGGGATCGCCTTGAGAAAGAAAAGCACCAAGTTTTATCGAGGCTGGAGTCAATCGACGATAGATTGAAAACTATCGGCGACCGGATAAGTGAGTTGAAGAATATCAGCGAAAAGGAATCTGCAAAAAAGCAAAACCAACAGATATTGAGCGATAAAGAAGACGGCAAGACGTGGCAGGTGAAAAACCTGCAGTATTAATTATAAAATGTATCTCCATGAGTCAAATAACCCATGCAACACAAGCTTCAACACTTGCCGACATTTTAGAGAGGGTTCTGGATAAGGGTGTTGTCATTGCTGGTGATATAAAGGTGCAGATCGCAGATATCGATCTTATAACATTAAAAATACGTCTGGTTGTGGCCTCTGTTGATAAGGCCAAGGAGATAGGGATTAACTGGTGGGAAGAGGATGGGAATCTTTCCTTAAACAGCAAGTTTAAGGAGCTCCAGCAGGAAAACAATACATTGAAAGAGAGGATTGTAAAACTTGAAACAGCAAGAGACGCGGGTTAAAGGAGGCGAAGCGGGACTCGTAGTCGGGGTGCCTTGGAGGAAAATGACCAATGAATAGTGGCTATTGGAAAGAGGAGGCAGAGATAAATAAGGGGTGCCCATTAGTCAATAGTTATTATTTAAATAATCACTAATAACTGGGCCATCAAGCTGATATGTTTCGATACCGATAGAATAAGGAAGTTGCCACAATTAATAGAGGAGCTTATAAAATGGAGCTTTGAATCATGAGTGAAAAAAAGCAAAAAAAAGAAGACTTTGACATTGATTTTGGATTTGGCAGCCTTAAGCTTGGCGGATTATTTGACAACCTTGAAAAATTGGTTGATGCTGCTGCCAAACTCAAGGAGTCCAGCGGAGAGTATAGAAAAGAGGGTGAGATCGATTTAAGTCACTTGAGAAAGGGGATGAAAGGGATTTTTGGTGTTACTGTCAAAACAGGGATTGGCAGCGAGCAACCCGTTGTTGAGTCTTTTGGCAACATCAGGAAAACACCGGAAGGCCCGAAAGTAGAAGAAGAGCGTGAGCCGTTATTGGATATTTTTGATGAGGAGGGTACTATCGTAGTCATGCTTGAGATGCCCGGAGTTGCGAAAGAAGACATAAACGTTGATATCGAGGGAGATATGCTGGAGGTTGTGGCACAAAGTCAGTCCAGGAAGTATCGAAAGGAACTTTTGCTTCCCGCACAGGTAGAGGCTGAAACAGTAGCATGGACATATAAAAATGGTGTGTTGGAAGTAACCATGAAAAAGGGCTGACGTGCCATTAAGAAATCTGCTCGACCCTGCATTGAAAATAGTGCTTTTTGGAGGAAAAGGGGGGGTAGGTAAGACAACTTCTGCGTCAGCTACAGCGCTGTATCTTGCCCGGCGGTACAAAACGCTTTTAATTTCGACAGATCCCGCTCATTCCCTTTCAGATAGTTTTGAACGCTCAATTGGCGGCCGCATTACCGAAGTTCAGGAAGTAAAGCGGTTAAGCGTTCTCGAGATCGATGCAGACAAGGCGTTTGCAAAGTTCCGGCTTGAACATGAGCCGGAAATCAGGAAGTTGTTTGATACATCAACAGGCTTGGATGAGGAGGATATCGAATCTTTCATGAGTATGCCCATTCCAGGGGTTGACGAGGTTATGGGGTTTAAGACTATTGTAGATATCATTGATGAGGCAAAGTTTGAGAAATACGTTGTTGATACGGCGCCAACCGGACACGCTTTGCGGTTGATAACATCTCCCCGGCTTTTTGATGACTGGATAAAAGTTATGGCCAGGTTGCGGTGGAAGTACCGCTATATGGTGACTCGGTTTGCCGGGGAATATCGGCCGGACGAAGCGGATGACTTTCTTTTTGCGATGAAAAAGACCGTCAAGAAAGTTCAAAAACTGCTGCAAGACAAAACGCAATCTGAATTCATTGCTGTAACTATTCCTGAAGCGATGGCTATTGAGGAAACAAAAAGATTTTTAATGCAGCTTAAAAAGCTCAACGTTGCTGTGAAACAGTTGGTAGTTAATAATGTGATGGAGTCTGAAGGTTGTGATTTTTGCCGGCAAAGAAAGCACAGTCAGAGCATCTATCTTACGGTTTTACATAAAGAATTCAGCAATCTTGAGCTAACCATGGTTCCACTGCAGCCGACAGAAGTCAAAGGGATCAGAGGTTTGCAAGTTATAATGGATCATCTTTTCGGTTAATGAAAGACGTTGCTGCAGTGAGCTATCAGGTTAAGGAGGCGCTTCCAAAGGATGTTGGCCGGGCTATTTGCCGGCTCGACCCGGAAGAAATGCGCCACTTTGGGTTTTCAGCAGGTCAAGTTGTTGTCATCCACGGCAAGAGAAAAACCCCTGTCCGGATTATGCCTTCCTATCCTGAGGATCGGGGTAAAACGATTGTGCAAATTGACGGTATTACAAGGGATAACGCCCAGGTAGGACTGAATGATAAGGTCCGGATTGAGAGCGTGGAAGTCCGGTCAGCAAGCAAAATTGTGCTGTTGCCGCTCACTGGAGTCAGCCTTTCACAGAAAGATGACGACAGCCGTTACCTGGGCTCTCTGATTGATGGCTTGCCTGTAACAGCAGGAGACAGGATCAGGACTAACCTGTTCGGTGCGAGAGCAGCGGAATTCAAGGTGCTTGAGACTGTGCCTAAAGGAGTCACGTTCATAACCACCGAGGCGACAATACGGGTAAAAACAAATGAGCTGGGAGAGAAAAGAGCAGCAAAGATAGCCTATGAAGACATAGGAGGGCTTGGCTCGCAGGTACAGCGAATTCGTGAAATGATCGAGCTGCCGTTGCGTTTCCCTCAGATTTTTGAGCGTTTGGGAATTGACCCCCCCAAAGGGGTACTTTTACACGGTCCTCCCGGGACGGGAAAAACACTGACGGCTCGTGCCGTGGCAAATGAAACCGATGCATACTTCACTCACATTTCAGGTCCGGAGATCATAGGGAAATTTTATGGCGAAAGTGAAGCAAGGTTAAGGAGAGTTTTTGAGGAAGCAGAGGCTCATGCTCCGGCGATCATCTTTATTGATGAAATTGATGCTATTGCTCCCAAACGGGAAGACATGGGCGGGGAAAAGCAGGTTGAGCGCCGTGTTGTGGCACAATTGCTTGCATTGCTGGATGGGTTGAAATCAAGAGGACAGGTCATTGTTATTGGCGCAACGAATTTGCCTAACACTCTTGATCCTGCACTGAGGCGGCCGGGGAGGTTTGATCGGGAAATTTCGATACCGATCCCTGATAAAAATGCCCGTTATGAAATTTTGCAAATTCACACAAGAGGCATGCCGTTAACTGAAGATGTCGACCTTAAAAGATTGGCTGAAGTAACACATGGCTTTGTTGGGGCCGATCTTGACGCGTTTGCACGGGAAGCCGCTATGGTTGCGCTGCGCAGAATTTTGCCTGATATAGATTTTAATCTTGCCGATATACCTTATGATCTGTTGATGAGTCTCAGTATTACCATGGATGATTTTTTGTCCGCCATGAAAGAGGTCGATCCTTCGGCGATCCGGGAGGTGTTTGTTGAAGTCCCGAATGTTAGTTGGCAAGATGTCGGCGGGCTGGACACCGTGAAGCAGGAGTTGCAGGAAGCGGTTGTGTGGCCGCTGAAATTTACAGAGATTTTTCGAGCAACAAAGACCCGGCCACCGAAAGGTATCCTGCTGTATGGCCTGCCTGGTACGGGCAAGACCCTGATTGCGAAAGCACTGGCTACTGAAAGCGAGGTAAACTTTATTGCTGTAAAAGGCCCTGAGCTGATCAATCAGTACATTGGTGAGTCTGAGCGCAGTGTAAGAGAAGTTTTTAAAAAAGCAAGGCAGGCAGCTCCGACGATTCTCTTTCTTGATGAAATTGACAGCCTTGTGCCGAAGCGGGGCCAGGAAGCTTCAGGAGCACGAGTAACTGAACGGGTTATTAGCCAGTTACTAACCGAAATGGATGGTATTGAAGAATTGCAAGGTGTTTTGGTGCTTGCAGCAACAAACCGTCTGGATCTTATAGAGCCTGCGTTGCTCAGAAGCGGGCGATTTGATCTTGTCCTTGAAATACCCAGGCCAGACCGGAAAGCAAGGGAAATTATTTTTGCTATACATACAAAGCAGAAGCCGCTTGCAGCAGATGTGGATATATCAATGCTCGCCGCAAAAACAGAGGGGATAACAGGGGCGGATATTGCATTTATCTGTAAAAGAGCCTCGATGTTGACCATAAGGGAGCATATCAGGCTGCTTACATCACAAGCACATCAGGAATCACCGTTACTCTTAACCACAGAACATTTTAATGCGGCTATTGATTTACTCGAGAGTACCTCTATAAATTAGGTGTCCTCAATAGTATGCATGTTCAGCGTAACCAGTTGTCAATAAAGTAGTATGTCAGAAGAAGGAAAGTACATCTATTGTATAGTTGCTTCATCGCAAGAAAGAAACTTCGGGCCGATAGGGATTGGGGAGAGAGGGGACGAGGTGATGACCATAAGTTATGAGAACCTGAGTATGGTTGTGAGTAATCATCCGGTTGCGAGGTTTGTGCTTAAGCCGAGAACAGTTCTCGCACATGAAAAGGTTATTGAAAAAATAATGCAGGAGTATAATAGTGTTTTACCGGTGAAATTTGGAACGGTTGCACGAAATGCTGATGAAATAAGAGATCTTCTTGATAGGAGATACCGGGAGTTTATGGATTTGTTAAACTATTTCGAAAATAAAATTGAATTAAATATCAAATGCGAATGGAAAAGCATGGATGATGTTTTTCTGAAAATTGGTAAAGAGCATCAGGAAATTAAGATGCTGAAGGAAAAAATACAGCAGAATAATTGCGAATCGGATACCGGGAAAATGGTGGAATTGGGCAAAATAGTAGAGCAGGAATTAATGAGGAGAAACGAAGATGCAGGTGATGCGATTTTAAGTGCATTGAAAAGAACAGCTGTTGACTATAAGGTAAATAAAGTGTCGAGTGAGAAAATGTTTTTAAATGCAGCTTTTCTTGTTGATTCCGGACGTGAAAGGGAATTTGATAATATTATTGATGATTTGAATGAAGAATATGGAAATGAAGTGAATTTTATCTATGCAAAACCATTTCCTCCTTATAATTTTGTTGATATAAATATTTATCCGGAAAATTGGGAAATATAATATAAAATAAACTTCTAATTGTTTGTTTGAATGAGTCAAGAAAATGGTTTATATGTATACTGTATTATCAAATCACCAAAATCGGCATCATTTGGTAATATCGGTATTGGGGGCAGAGGTGATGAAGTAAGGACAGTAAGTTATGATGATATGCATGCTGTTGTCAGTCAGGCACCGTTGACGAAATATGATACGTCACGGGAAAACATGATGGCTCATGAATTAGTTATAGAAACAGTTATGAAAGATTATGCCGTGCTCCCGTTGCGGTTTGCTACTGTTATGAATGAAGAGTCCGATGTGAAACAGTTGTTAAAAGGTAAGTATGACAGGTTTGTCGAGGAGCTTGAAAGAGTAGAGGGCAAGGTGGAGCTTGGTGTTAAAGCCATTGCTAAAAAAGATGTTGTTTTTGAGGAAATATTGCTGAAGAATAACGATATTCGCGCATTGAAAGAGAAAATTCAGGGCTTGCCATATGAAAAAACATATTACGATCGCCTTGCAATAGGACAAATGGTTGAAAATGCACTGGAGGATGAGAAAAAAAAATATCGGAAAATAATTCTTGAAGCACTCGAGCCTGTAGCATTAGAGATGAAAGAGAATAAAAGCTTTGGTGATAGAATGATTGTGAATGCTTCTTTCTTTGTGGATAAAGAAAGAGAGAATCAGTTTGACAATTGTGTCAATGAGTTAGGTGAACAATATGGTGATAAAATTATCTTTAAGTATGTAGGAGGTATTCCTCCTTATAGTTTTGTTAATTTATCATTATAGTTTTTCAAAAATTGTGGGCACCTTTATTAATTGTCGTGAGCGCCTTGAGTACAAGGCGGACGGAGCACAGAAACCGGAGCGTACATAGAGTACATGAGGATTTCGAGCATCGCCCAACGACGTAATCATGGTGCGCAACAAATTAATAGATGCGCCTTTATGTTACTTGTCGATGATATATTGCTTGCTCCGATTAATGGTATAATCTGGATCGCTAAAAAGATTGAAGATATGTCTGAAAAAGAGCTATCCGACAAAGAGAAGATAAAAGAAAAACTTATGGAATTGCAATTACGTTATGAGCTTGATGAAATAACTGAGGAAGAGTACAATCAAAAGGAAAAAGAGCTGCTTGAGTATTTGAAAAAGGAAACAGAATAAAGCTATGAGCCGAACGAAAAAAAATATCACCGACAAACCTTCAACACAAGAGCAAGTGTCTTCACAGAAACCTCCCGTTATTATTGGAGTGCGGCAAAAAGTTACATCTTTTTTGGGAGATGCATTAATGGTGAAGTCTATTAAAGTCGTTAAAACTCTCAAAACTGAAGATGGCTGGGAGGCTTTGGCCGAGGTTTATGAGGACAGTGCCTTTATTAAAGAACTGGGGTTACAAACCCGTGTGAAGGATAAAAATCTTTATGAAGTGAAGCTGGCCGATGATCTGGAGATCACAGCTTTTGAGAAAGTGAGTACACTTGAATAAAACCTAAACTGAGCATTTGTTGAAACGCTCAATTTAGGTAGAACATGTCGAAATGTGCACCTGCATCTATACATACTGTGTAACCCATGAAGAGGCGTGCCTTGCGGAGCTTAAGGAGATTGATGAGCATATATACTCCATTGCGGACTGCGGATTGATCACGGTGGCCCGGAAGGCTCCGGGTGAGGATTTTTCAGAAAAAAATCTCCCGGAGAATATACAGAATGTTGTTTGGCTTGAATCTAAAGTACGAGAGCATCACAGGATTGTAAATGCTCTTGCAGGACGTGTGACTCTTCTCCCTTTTAAATTTGCTACGGTGTTTTATTCCGAAGAAAATGTGAAGGCTATGCTGAGACGACATGAGTTACCGATGAAAGAACGCTTGCAGCAGTTGATTGGCAAGCAGGAGTGGGGTCTAAAGGTATGGGGAAACTATGATGAGGTAACCGGCTACGTTGACGCCTCGAACAATGAGATGAAGGTCCTGAAAGAAGAGCTTATGAAAAGCTCACCAGGTAAAGCTTTTCTGCTGAAAAAGAAAAAAGAGGATTTGTTAAAAAGCACCGTCCATTCTTTTTTTAACGAACAAGCTCAGGAGTGCCTTCACGACCTGGTTCCTTATTCAGACAAAAATACTTTGCAAAGTGGTGTAACTGTTGGGGGCGGTGAAATAGCATTGAAAGCGGCTTTTTTAGTTGCCGGAAATGAAACGGAGCCTTTTTTGCATGAAGTTGAAAAAAAACGGGGAACATTGAAAGCGGCGATGATTAACCTGGAATGTACCGGACCGTGGCCCCCCTATAATTTTGCTGATATTGTGAAAAATTAACAGGAGGGCACCTCAATTTATTGTCATGAGCGGTTCAAGTGCAAGGCGAACGGAGCGCAGAAACCCCTCCTATCCGATCAACGAAGCAATTGAACCGTGGAATAAATAAATAGAGGTGCCTTGGAACAAGTTTACCAGCTATGAACGAGATTGACGCTTCACAAAATGTCACGGTTCTTGAATTATTGGACAGAGTGCTGAATAAAGGCGTTGTCGTTGCCGGAGATATTACCATTTCTGTTGCCGATATTGATTTGCTTTACTTGGGGGTGAAACTCCTTCTTTGTTCGGTTGAAACAATGGAACAAAACAAAAAAAAGGTGACTATTGGAGAGCCTGAAAGTGCCTGACAAGCAGATGTTGACTTGCATGTATGCAATTGTAGACTATTCTGCCAAGAGGTTGAATATGCGGCCATTATATCCTGTTGCTTACAAGGAGATCGCTGCTGTTGTTGAAACTACTTGCAAAGAGCGGTTAGCATTTGATCAACAAGCAGCTATTGAATATGGGGCTACTCTTGAGGTTCTCAATGAAAAGTTTACGTTACTCCCTTGCAGGTTCGGGACATTTTTACAAGATGAGAATGCAGTATTACAGGTATTACAGGAGCATTATTTTTTTTATAAAAAGAAGCTGGAAGAATTAAGGGGTAAGCAGGAGTTCGGTCTTAAAATACTGTCGGAAAAAAGTGTTCAGGCGCACAACGCGAATAATAAGAAACAATGCAAAGACGGCAAGGAATATTTGCTGCAAAAATTTTATGAATATCGGGCAGATGAAGAACGAAAACGGGTAAATCAGAAGACTGTCGATGTCATTCATGAAGAGTTACAAAAACTTAGCAGTATGAGCGTGAAGAATGCGGAAATAAGTGGACATGTGGTTTTTAGTTGCAACTACCTGGTGGAAAAAAAGACAGAAAGTTTTTTTTGCTCGAAAGTTGAGGCGTTACAGGGAATGTATCCGGAACTGAAGTTTTTGTTGACCGGACCATGGCCGCCGTATAATTTTGTCGCTGAGAACTGAAAAATCATAGGGACCCGACTATGGAAAGCAGCAATAAAGTGCTGGTTGGTTCAGATGTCATTGATGTTTTTGTTGAAGAGTTATCGAATGTCAGCCACACTGTGCCAAAGCATATTGACGTAAACCCTGAAAATGTTGAACATGGCTTGGCCAAGTTAGTGCTCACGCTTATTGAGCTTATTCGAAAACTTATGGAAAAACAGGCCATGAGGAGGTTGGATGGAGGATCTCTGACCGACGAAGAAGTTGAAAGACTTGGTGAATCACTGCTTCTTCTTGAAAAGAAAATGGGCGAGCTCAAGGATTATTTTGGCTTGAAAAGTGAGGACCTGAATCTGGATTTAGGCCCGCTGGGTCGGTTGATGTAATAGAGGTACCCAGTAGAGATGCCTGTTAATTTCTCGTCCATGTGATGTAAGGTGGGTGTTTGGTTGGGGGACATCCACTGGAAGGCCGCCTCATAGTGTCATTTGTATCGACACGGGGCGGCTTTTTTTACTTCCTAAAGGTACCGCAGAACATTGAGTAGTTCTCTATACCCGAACGGTTTTTTCAAAGTGGCATCAGCTCCCATGGCATAGGCAAGATGGAGATAACTTTCAGGGCTCATTTTTCCTCCGCCTGAAATGGCAACAATTTTAATGTGGGGATGATCCGACTTGATTTTTCTGATGATTTCAATGCCTTCCTGTTCCGGCATGATGATGTCTGCAATCACAACCGAAACATCCGGGTTTTGAGCGAGCAGCTCGAAAGCTTTACAGCCATTGCTCGCTGTAAGGACGTTAAATCCATCATGTTTCAGGATTTCTCTGATAAATTTCAGGGCAGCTTCATCATCATCAATGACCAGGATTTTCATATAACTGTGAGTTAGGTTGCTGTTCAATAGGGCACCTCAATTTATTTATTCCGCGCTTCAATTGCTTCGTTGATCCCGACAGGTCGGGGTCGAAATCCTCATGTACTCTGTGTACATTCCGGTTTCTGCGCTCCGTTCGCCTTGCACTTGAACCGCTCATGACAATAAATAGAGGTGCCCAATAATCTCCTGAATTGTTTTGCCCAGTGGGAAAAACTTACCGGTTTTCGGAGATTTTTCCCAACCTTATGATGGTGAAGGGGGTGCATGATTGCCCGATTACTTCTGTATCAAGAGGTTATGGTGATAAACTTAAAGTGTATTCGGGTTGTTTTGTGGGTTCTAAGGATGCTTTGCTCCGAGATTTGTGAGTGGGAAGGTTTTACGAAAGATGAAAGAGAGAAGAGGAGGTTTGCAGGTTAATACGATATGTTTATTGGTATTGTATGTTTTTTACTTGCTATATATTGTTTTTTGCCACCACTTGCTTTTGGAGGCTGTTTTTTGATATAATCAAAGAGAGGATACGTTTCTTCCTTTTTCAAGCGTAGGACTGCTGTTTCTCACACCTGTGAGAGGTTGCGTGGATGTTAAGGGGACGTCCACGTGTAAGCCGCTTCATGTGCCAGCATGAAGCGGTTTTTTTTTGTGGTTTGGAAATATTCAGGCAATCTTCCGATCCTTTTTCGATAAGGATTCGGTTGTTGAAAAACAGGCTAAAAGGCGCCTCTATCTTCAAAACCGGAGTCCCGGCAGGTCGGGACCAACGAGGTAATCATGATGAGCAACAAATTAATAAAGGTGCCCTAAAGATTTTGTAGGGTGTTGAGTAGCTCTTTATGCCCAAAAGGTTTTTTCAGAGTAGCATCAGCTCCCATGGCATGGGCAAGCTGGAGATAACTTTCAGAGCTCATTCTTCCTCCGCCGGAAATGGCGACAATTTTAATGCGGGGGTGTTCCGACTTGATTTTTTTGATGATTTCAATGCCTTCCTGTTCCGGCATGATGATGTCCGTAATAACAATCGCTGCATCCCGGTTTTGGGCAAGTTGCTCGAACGCTGTATGACCATTGTCAGTAGCAAGCACGTTAAACCCATCATGTTTAAGGATTTCCTTGATGTATTTCAGAACACCAGCATCATCATCAATGATCACGACTTTCATACCCTTGATAGTTTTGTTTTCGCCCTATGATTTGCTGAATTGCTGTATGCAATATAGAAAAACTTATTGGCTTTCGGAGTATTTTCCGGACCTTGGCATAGTCCAGTGTTTGCAGGAGTTTCTGGTCGTTTGCGTGCCCGGTCATCATGAGGACCGGCAGGCCGGGCGTGATATGATTCGCTTTGTTGGCCAGAGTGATTCCGGTCATTTCGGGCATGGTTAAATCGGTAATGAGCAGATCGAAAGAATCGGGGTTGCAACGTATTTTATCGAGCGCTTCGGAAGCTGACGATGTTGCTGTTACGGTGTAGCCGTTGTTTTCCAAAATGGTTTTCATCATTTTTACCGTCGAGTGTTCATCGTCAACAAAAAGAATAGAACAGTTTTTCCTGGTTGTGGTTTCAGTTGGGTGATTGGCTTGTTCAATGGGTTCTTGTTTGTCAATAAGCGGTAGATAGATGTTAAAAGTGGAGCCTTTGCCGGGCTCGCTTGAAACAGTAATAGCTCCTTTGTGCTGTGTAATGATGCCGTGCACGACAGAAAGCCCAAGGCCGGTTCCCTTATTAACGGGTTTCGTTGTGAAAAAAGGCTCAAAAACCCTTTCCATGGTTTTGCTGTCCATGCCGGAGCCGGTATCGCTGATGGTCAGCAGCAGGTATGGCTGGTCCTGCAAGGTGGGGAGTGATTTAAGGAGAGCAGGGTCGGGGTGCAGCGAGCGCAGCCGGATAGTCAGCTTACCGCCTGTTTCTTCCATTGCTTGATAGGCGTTGGTACAAAGGTTGATGATTACCTGGTGCATGTGGGAGGTGTCGGCGAGGATGTTGCCTGTGTTTTTTTCGATATCGGTTGAAATGGTGATAGTTGATGGAATGGAAGGCCGCAGCAGTTTCAGGGATTCGTTTACAGTCGTGGTAAGGTTGACCAGTGACCGGCGGGATTCATCCATACGGCTGAATGTAAGAATCTGCTCAACTAGATTTTTTGCTCTTTCAGAGGCATGCCGGATTTCATGAATATAATCTGCAATGGATTCTCCAGGAGGCACCATTTGCTCCAGCATTTCTGCATAACCCATGATAGGGGTCAGGATATTGTTGAAATCGTGGGCGATTCCGCCTGCAAGCGTCCCGATGGTTTCAAGTCTCTGCGCCTGGCGCAGCTGAGTTTCCAGTTCGTGTTTTTCCGATTCTGCGATGGTTTGCTTGGTTATGTCGAAAATGATGCCATCCGTGCCTATACAGTGACCTTCATTACAGATAAGAGGGGCTTTTCTGTCCTCGATGCATTTTTCTTTACCGGTTTTGGTCCGGATTCTATAGTTCAGAATAAGCGGTTCAGGATGGTGACAAATGGTCCTGCATGCATCTAAGTAGTCTTTTCGGTCATCGGGATGGATAAGGGAGAGCCAACCTTTGGGCAGTGCCTGGATTTCCTCTGCGCTGTATTCGGTGATTGACAGGGCTTTCGGAGAGAGAAAAAAATCAATCTGTCCTTTTTGGTCCGTGGTATACACGATGCCGGGAATGTTGTGCAGCAGGTTCTGGTATTTATGCAAAACGCGTTTTTTTAACTCGTTTTCCCGAAGAGCATTCTCTATTTCCTTGTGTTTGGTAAGGTCGAAAACCACACCTCTGAAACCAACGACGCTTTCATCAACAACGATGGTGGTTGAGTACAAAACGGCCGGGAAGGTTTTTCCTTTTCCGGTAAGAGCTGTGAATTCCTGGATTTCAAGGTGACTGCCGGCAAGCAGCTTTTCCCGGCAATTGTGCAAGAGCTGGTGATTTTCAGGGATGATCAGATCAAATACTGTAATATTTTTTCCCAGGTCTTCCGGTTTATAGTCGAACAATTGAAAGGCGGTCCTGTTTGCATAGGTGATCTTTGTTTCAAGATCACATTCAAAGACCGGCTGCGGCAGCTGTTCCGTAAGCTCGCGAAACCGTTTTTCACTGTCCCGTAATGCTTTTTCAGCCTTAAGATTGCCTGTAATGTTCCGGCTGATGCCGAACAGAACAGGCTTGTTGTTCCATATCCCCCTGGTAACTTTCGTTTCGACAGGGATGAGCCTGCCTTCCTTGGTTTGCAGGGGCACCGGGCAAATATTCCGGGTGCCTGCCAGCAGGTCGGCAATGTTCCTGGCGGCTGTTTCATGCTCTTCGGCCGGGTGAAGATCAAGCACATGCATGTTGGATATTTCCTCTACGGAGTAATGAAGAGCACGCCGGGCAGTTTCGTTGGTGAAGATAACCTTGCCGTCGGTACCGACAATAAAGAGATAGTCATCAATGGTGTTGAAAAGGGTTTCCAGGTTTCTTTTGGTTTCCGCAATTTCTTCCTCATGACGGGCTTGCATGATTGTGGCTCCGATATGGGAAGCAATGGTTTCCAATGCTTTTTTTGCAAATTCCGGGACGTGTTCCAACCTGTGAGATGCAACATTAAGGCAGGCAATCACATCACCTTTGTACTGTACCGGCAAAATGGCTATGGCATTGAGCCCTTCCTTCCTGGCATGTTCGATATTTAGGCCTTTAATGCCGCTGAACCGGCTGTATAATGGATTTCCTTTCATGACGAGCTGCTGGTGGAAACTACCCGGAGCATATGATCTGGAATGCTTAAGAAAGGCTTGGGGAAGTCCTTTATGGGCGGAAAGCGAGAGGCTTTTGTCTGATGGCTCAACGAGATAGATGCCGCCGCAGTCCATATCTGAAATCAAAATGGCCGTTTCCAGGCAGAGGCGAAGCGTTTCCTCGAGAGACTGTGAAGCGCTGAGTTTCAGGGCCAGATCGAGTTCTGCCTCAAGAAGCTGTTCAGCCTGTTTGCGCATCATGGTATTGGCGATAATTCCACCGGCAAGCTGAAGGACGGCAATGGTTTCCGGGTGCCAGTGTCGATGCTGCCTGACGGCATCGAACCCGATGCAGCCAAATAGTTTGGTATCTGAGATCAGGGGTATGACAATAAGAGATTTGATATTCTGGTGTTCAAGGGTCTCCTTTTCAGCGGCAGCTTCAGGCGGAAGCTTTGAAACATCGGGAATATGAATGGTCTTGTTTTTTCTGACTTTTTCCATCCACCAGGGAAAGATACTGGTTGGCAGTCCTTTGAGGGTTTCTATTTCTGGCTTGATTCCTTCAGCACACCACTCATGGGTATTATCCATCAGATTGTTGTCGTCATAAAACTGAAAAATGTAGCTCCGGTCGGCTTCCACGTATTTGCCGATAATCATCAGGATATCATCAATAACCGGATTGATCTGCTTAATGGCGACGTTGATGAGTTTGTTGGAAATGTTGGCGATGAGATGCTCGAATTCCAGTTGTTTTTTGAGCTGTGTTTCCGATTCTTTTTTTGTCGAGGAGTCAATAATGTACCCTTCATAGTGAGTGATATCTCCTTCTTTGTTCCGGTGGATAATGGTATGGTCATATACCCAAATTGTTTTTCCATTGGCTTTCAACAGACGGTATTCCTGTTCAAAGGCAGAATGACCCTGCTTGCTGTGGAGTGCAATTTCATCAATGATAAAACGCCGATCCTCATCATGAATGATGTTGTTATAGGAAATATTTCCTTCTATCAGTTCTGACGACTTGTACCCAAGGAGCTGTTCGACATTCGGGGAAACGTATTCTACTGGCCGGCCGGGAGCGTTGGCCCATCGAAAAACACAGACCGGGCCGCCGATGAAGAGCTTTCTTTCACTCTCAAGATTTTCTTCGGCCTTTTTTTTGTCGGTAATGTCCTGGTGTGAACCTACCATGCGCAGCGGTTTGCCTTTTTTGTCCCATTCGAACACTTTCCCTCGATCCAGCACCCAGACCCAATGGCCGTCCTTATGACGCATTCGGGTTTCACATTCATAGTATTCGCTTGTACCGGCAAGATGTTTTTCCAGAAGGGAGTTGGATTTGACAAGGTCGTCAGGATGACAAAGTCTGGTCCACAGGTCGATATTGATCGGCTGGAGATTGGCTATGGTATGGCCCGTAATGGCTGCCCAGCGTTCATTGATGGTTAGTTCTCCGGTTTGAATGTTCCAGTCCCAGTAACCAGCATTGGTACCTTCAATTGCCATGTCGAGTTGCTGGTTTTGCTGCCGGAGTGATGTGTTTTCTTGTTTCAGTCGTTCAAGTTCTTTGCTTGCGTGTTCCCGTTCAGAGTGGAGTTTTTGCAGTTTTCTGTTATCCGGAGCCATTGCGGAAATTCCGTTAAATGGTTGAATGCCCTGGAAAGATTGCCGTGGATCGGGTGACGTTGTCGTCAACCTTCAATATACAATATCAAGGTGATTCCCATATGCGGCAGGAAATTGGGGGAGATTGTCTTCGGGCAAAAGGTCGATGAAGCGGTAAGATAGCAGTTTTTTACTGCATGTTCCTCAGTTTGTCGATGATTTCTTTGTGTGGGTGATTGACGAGGTCGTCGTCATGTTCAGGCAGGGTGACGAGCTTTGCCACGACTGCCAGCATGCGTTCGTCAAGATGTTCCGTGATGTCGAGCATGTGAAGAAGGTGGTGCTGTAATTCATGGTGGATGAACTTTTGAGCACGATGTTTTTTCATCTTGCCGAGGATTTCTGCCATGAGCGTGTTTTCAATATGGTGGGAAACCCGGCTGAAGTATTCCAGCGGGAGGTCGTTCGCGTAGCCGGTTGCCTGATCGACGCTCATTTTTTTACATACCCCGGCGGCAATCTGCGGTTTGATGTGTTCGACCATGAGAGGGATAACCACAAAGTGAGGTATGTACTTGACGATCATGCTGATAGCATGGTACAGCTCTTCCAGTCCGTCGGTTTTTGAACTGACAAGGTTTTCAATATAGGTGATGACTTTTTTTTGCTGTGTCGGGTGGAGTTCATGCAGAACTTCCGGTACCGGCTGTTTAGTCCATTTCAGTGCGTGCTCAAGCTCATTCATAATCAATCGTGACCGCTTTTACTGAGAGATAACCCACAGTTTATCAAAAAAAAATGAAAACATGAATTATGGGTTTTCACCGAAGCCTGGGGTTCGGCGGACAGACACAGGCGCACACAGGCCTTCACGGAAAGACAGTATATCTTTTTGTCCGTGTCGGTCCATGTTTGCCTTTGATCGCTGGTCTACTCGAACGGCAAGTGTCTGCCGGGGAAAAATCCCCTGCTTTTTTCTTACATTACGCAGTGAAAATCAAATACGGTATAGCTGCCAATCGGTTTGCCGTGCCAGCAAGTGTTTAAACATCAGACACATATGAAGTCCAGAGATATTCGACGGTCGTTTCTTGATTTTTTTGAACGGAAAGAACACACCATTGTTCGTTCTGCACCGGTGATACCGGCGGAAGATCCGACGCTTTTGTTCACCAATGCGGGGATGAACCAGTTCAAGGATGTTTTTCTGGATAAAGGCTCCAGACCATACAGTAGAGCTGTCGATACCCAGAAGTGCATCCGTGCGTCAGGCAAGCATAACGATTTGGAGGATGTGGGCCGTGATACCTACCATCACACGTTTTTCGAGATGCTCGGCAACTGGTCTTTCGGAGACTATTACAAGAAAGAAGCAATTGTCTGGGCGTGGGAGCTTTTTACAGAGGTATGGAAACTTCCGAAAGAGCGTCTGTACGCAACCGTGTATACGGATGACGATGAAAGCCTGGAGATCTGGAGAAGGGAGACCGATATCGATCCCGGCCATATCATGAAATTCGGAGAAAAGGATAACTTCTGGGAGATGGGGGAGACAGGTCCCTGCGGGCCCTGCTCGGAAATACATATAGACCTTACCGATGATCTGTCTGGGGGAGACCTTGTTAACGCTGATGATCATCGGGTTATCGAGCTGTGGAACCTTGTGTTTATCCAGTACAACCGTAAGGCTGACGGTTCACTGGAGCTGCTTCCGAAAAAGCATGTCGATACCGGCATGGGGTTTGAAAGAGTTACCGCAGTGCTCCAGGGGAAAAGCTCCAACTACGATACCGATATTTTCAGGCCGCTGTTCGACGCGATAACCGGCATTACCGGGGTATCCTACAGGGCGACGCTCGACGGTGAACAGGATATTGCCATGCGGGTAATTGCCGATCATGCAAGAACGCTGACGTTTGCAATTACCGATGGGGCTGTGCCGAGCAATGAAGGCCGGGGTTACGTGCTGCGCAGAATCTTGCGCCGCGCAGTACGCTATGCAAGAAAGCTCGACTGCAATCAACCGATGCTGTACAGGCTTGTCGGTGTGATTGCCGAAACCATGGGGGATGTGTTCCCCGAACTGAAGAAGCAACAGGAGACCGTTCGGAAAATCATCAGGTCCGAAGAGGAGAGTTTCCTTGTAACCCTTGACAGGGGGATCGAGATTTTCGGAGAGATAACCGGGGCTCTCAAGGCTTCGAAAGAACGGGTTGTCAAGGGTGAGGATGCGTTCAAGCTGTATGATACTTACGGGTTTCCCCTTGATCTTACCAAGCTTATGGCTGCAGAGGAAGGGCTGTCGATCGATGAAAAGGGATTCGAGGAATGTATGAAGGAGCAGAGGGAGCGGGCACGGAAGGACCGCAAGGAAAAGCAGCAGATTGCCGGTGAAGAGGGCGAATGGCACTGGTTTGGGAAAAAAGGGCCAACGGTTTTTGTAGGATATGAAACTTTGGAGGCCGATGCCTGTATCACCGGAGTGAAAATTGCAGGGGGACAGCTTCAACTTGTGCTCGACCAAACACCATTCTATGCGGAGAGTGGCGGACAAGTGGGTGACAGGGGGGGTATTGAAAGCGACAGACATATTTTTGACATTGTCGATACCCAGAAAGACGGGGATACGATTATCCATATAACGGGCAAAGTACTTGATCGTGATACAGGTTCGAGTGCTGGTCCTGAGAGTGTCGATTTGAGGGGTGGTAAAATCCCTGTCCGTGCCATAGTCGACAGGGAGACCAGGGAAGCGGCGGAACGGAACCACACGGCAACCCACCTGCTTCATGCTGCTCTGAGAAAGGTTCTCGGTGGGCACGTTCAGCAGAAAGGATCGCTGGTCGGCCCGGACCGGCTGCGTTTTGATTTCAGTCATTTCGAGAAAGTTTCTGCAAGGGAAATCGGGGCAATAGAAGCGGAAGTAAACGAACGGATTCGGGGAGCTGGGGAACTGGTGAAGCATTCCGACATTCCTTATGAAGAGGCGCTGGGAAAAGGAGCGCTTGCGTTTTTCGGCGACAAGTACGCTGACCGCGTTCGGATTGTCGAGGTTCCTGGAGTCTCAATGGAGTTGTGCGGCGGGACGCATGTAAGCAATGTCGGCAAGATAGGCCTCTTTAAAATCATCAGCGAATCATCCATTGCATCCGGCATTCGCCGCGTCGAGGCCATCACCGGAAAGGCTGCCGAGGAGCTGCTCTGGAACGAGTACCAGGAACTCCAGCAGGCCCGTCAACTGCTGAAAGCCGGGAGTGAGGAAAGCATTGCAGGCAGGGTACAGGAGCTTCTGAATGAAAGGAAAACTCTCGATAAGCAGTTGCAGGACATGAAGCTGTCACTGCTTCTGGACAAGGCCCTCAAACAGCTTGAGAAAGCTGAGATCGTCAACGGTTGCAGGATATTTACCATGATGCCAGGTGAGCCGGGTGCCGATGCACTTCGCAGCCTGGGGCAGTACCTTCGCGAAAAAATCGGCTGTGGTGTCGGCTTGCTTGCCGGTGAGGAAAACGGGAAAGTTATGCTCGTCGGGTTTGCCGGTGACGAAGCGATCAAAGAATGCGGCATGAATGCCGGAGAGTTGGTTAAAAAAGCTGCGGCCAAGGTGCAGGGCGGCGGCGGTGGGAAACCGGGATTTGCTACTGCCGGGGGCAGAAATCCGGCCGGTATTCCAGAGGCGATGAAGATGTTCGAGGAAACGGTGCGGGAGAAGCTGGAGGGGTGACGAGAGGAAAGTAAACAGAATGTTTCCAAAAACAAGTGGTCGGTTGATCGGGGGTACGTTCTCCCCGCCAAACAGGCACGGGTCAAGGAATACGAAAAACAAATCGACCAGATGGTCTATGACCTTTACGGCCTGACTGAAGAGGGGATCAGGATTGTGGAAGGGGAAACAAAATAAAGCGCCATGCAGTACAGCGATGAAGACATAGAAGCATATTTACAGGATTATTTTCAATCCAATAAAGAAGCAATCAAGGAACGGCTTGCGTTTTTGCTGGAGCATTACGATGAGGAGGATCAACTTATCCCACCGGACGTGTGGTATTGTTTTGAAGAGGCCTACCACACATTCATGATGGGCGACTTTGTCGCGTGCATCATTCTGTGCGCGGTGACAATCGAAAGACACCTGGCGAAATTATTGGAAATGCCTTATACCGCTCCCACTGATGAACGCTCCGCCTTGACAGCAACCGGTGAAAAACTCATCAAAACAGCCAAAGCAAAGCGGATTATTGACAGCGATTTAGAGAAGAACCTGCTTGAGTTGAACAAGCTGCGGAATGATTTTGTACACGGCATAGACTCGCAGGTACACGCAAGACCGCAAACCACTGATCCAATTAAAAACGCCTTTATGTGGACTGAAAAAACTGTTCTTGCCGTGGAGATAGAAAACAACGCCCGAAAAGCTGTAAAAATATTATTTGAAGCAAGAAAAAAACTGCACTATTCGAGATTGAATTACTATTGATTCCATTGCAAAGAAAAACCAGCGGCTGCTTTTTATGCCCGAGAAGTTGACAAACAGATGTAATAAAAAGCGGTATAACAACCGCATCAACTCGGACTGGCAATTCCACTGTGCTCCATAGCTACTAGAGAGCGTTGTCAGTATCTGAGAATGTACATGGTCCAATAAATCATAATTTCATCGACACCCAAAATCACCTCAATTTCATTGTCTGAATAATCGTTTTTTCGATATTTTGTACAGTGCTGATCCATAATCTATTTATCAGGCACTTCGTCATGAGACTCTGTGGCTATGCCCGGGTTCCAACCATTCGCTCAGCATAAACCAGAGCAGCTTGTTCTTACAAGCTGCCGAACCGCTTGCAGGGCTGATGCGAAGTCGGGACATTCGCCTTCGGCGGCATAAGACACGCCTTTCACGAAAGTGTCATATTCGGCTGGATATTCGGGATCGTTTTTCAGCCGTTCCAGCATTTGCCCGAATTTCTCTTCAATAGACAAGCCGGAAAGTACTGAAGCCCGCCGGTTGTCCACTTGCATAGCCGCTGTGACCAAGGCGGGAAATTTTTCATCGGCTAATGCCCGGCCTTTGAGCAAGGCGAGATCGTGAAGGTGACGAATCAGAGAAGGGTCGTCTTTTTCATTGCCGCGGATCCTTTCCGGGATCCGCCATGCAAGTGCGCTTAGTTTATCCGCTGCGCTTTCGACAGGATTGACGCATCCCATCCGAGCCACTTCGGGAGGCCGCTTATAGACCTCACTTACGAATGAGGATACTGGTAACGGAATTGCCGGATATTGAGGATCTCGGACGGAAATTTCTAGCTGCACATGCGAGCGCAGAGCCTTGTATAGGGAAAAATAACTTGGGTAATCGAATGCAAAGGTCACATGGCGGTTGTCATCTCTTGCCGTTACTTGTTCGTCTTCTATTGCAAAACCGTATTCACGCAAATAGACAAGCACTGCTCTCTTGAATTTGGAAAGCGGCTTTCGGCTTTTTTGTTCTGGCGGAGCAATCACCAGGAAATCCACATCCTCGGAAAAACGCTTGATGAGGCTATGGGCTTTTGAAAGGGCCGTGCCGCCAGTGAAGACGAATTCAAACTCTTCATACTGGAAGGCAGCAAGCGCTGCAACAACTTGTGTCACAAACCAGTCTTTTTCGATAAAGGACGGCTCGATTCCATTGAGCAGCGCAACCTCTTCAAATTCGGTTTGGTTAGGCCGCTTGTTCATAGCTTATGAATGCCCCCCGATACCCGAGTTTCCGACTCACGCGGCCCTTCACGCCGATCAAGCGGCCAGAGGGAACCTGCGTTGTTTGTCCGGCATTGTAGGCTTGTTCCAAGCGGGACGGAGCGGTTTCGATCCCCAGGCGCTGCAGGGCTTCTTTTGCCAAGGCTGGCAGCGGAGCGACGGGAACAGCCTCGCCATTGATAGGTGACTTTTTTGCTTTGGCATAGACGCCATAACCCAACCGGATAAGCCTCCCTTCTTTCGTCAGGTTTTTAAGGGCGCGTCCTACCTGATCGTAATCGCTGATGTCGTTGAAGTCTTTACGGACAAAAACATTATCCTTCTTCCTCGCTATCCTTGCTATAATCTTGTACTCGATTGTTCCGTACTTACTCATTTTTTTATCGTTCATTATTGTTCTAAACATACGACAATAACTATGTGCAAATATACGACACTTATTAAGCTATGGCAACTATCTTTTTTCGTTATTTGGATTCGTTATTCTCATATCTATTTCGTGTCTCTGTTTTTACTCTAAGTTTTTTCCCATCTACCCGTTTGCTTTTCATTGCATTATCAAGCCGTTGAAAACAGGGGCTTTCGGGAATGGTAACTTTGCAGGCTCTGAAAAGGTTGAGGAATAAAGCTGATCGAGAATTAAGCGATTGCTTCATAAGGGGGATAAAAGGCATCAAAACTTACCTTTAGATTGACTGAAAGCAGGCGTTTAAATACAGGGATAAGTATTTATAATGTATATTGTTGGAGTGGAGTAGAAAGATATGTAGTACAGATAAATAATTTTAGTAACACATAATAATGAAGAATACAATAATCAGATTAATAACCGCAGCGTTTGTCTGTTGCATCATCCTAACTGGCTGCGAGCAAAAACCCGAAAAAGATATTGGCTACGGAGCCATCAAGGGTGAGTACTACACCAATGATTACCTCCAACTGAAAGTCAAAATACCAAGTGATTGGGCAATTCAGAACCGTGAAGTCTACGAACAGGTAGTGGCAACAGGCAGGCAATTAGTTGCCGGTGATGATAAAGATATGGAAGCGCTCCTGAAAGCATCCGAGCAGCGAGGAGTTGGCCTGTTTGCGGTTTTCAGGCACCCAATAGGAACGCCAGTCGATTACAATCCGAACATCGCGGCAGTAGCAGAGAAAGTAAAAATGATGCCAGGAATAAAATCCGGTAAAGACTATCTATTTCACTTAAAGAAGACCTTAGACAATGCCCAGGTTGCCTACGATTTCCCAAATGAAGTTTACGCTAGTAACAAGGGCGGCTTTGATTTTGACGTATTGGATGCTGAGGCAAGTATTGGAGCAGTTGAATTCAAACAGAAGTATTACGCATCCATTGTAAACGGATATGCTTTGGTGGTAATTATCTCGTATTCGAGTCCTGAAGGAGAGAAACAACTGATGGACATCATAAACTCCATCGAAAAGACCCAGAAATGATCTGATATGCTTTTGGAGCCAACATGAACCATTACTGTGCCTGCTAAGCAGCTTCGTCCTGGTGGCGCGTCTCAACTATTTCGTTATATCTGTCAAGCCCCGAGCTATGACAAAACGATTGTCGCCTGACAGGTCAGGCTTGGTTACAACCATAATCTTGAACTGTTGCGTCTTGGTTCACATAGCGAGTTAGGGTTATAGGAGCATTTTCCGGAATCTTCATAGAACGTGATAAGGGGGGGCAGCCCCCTTCTGTTTTCTCTCATTTGTATCTCATACACCCACTTGCTTTTCATCGTTTCATCAAGCCTTTTAGAACAGGGACTTTCGAGAATGGTGATTTTGCAGGCTCTGGAAAGATTGAGGGATAATGCTGATCAAGAGTTATGCGGCGGTTGCTGCATAATGGGGATAAAAGGCATCAAAACCTGCCTCTGGATAGGGAGAACATTAATGTTTGATGCTGGTGCGAAGTGTTTACGCTGTATATTGTTGGTGCAGAGCAAGAAAGTCTGTAGTACAGATAAAAAATGATGTTAAGCAGGGAAGAGAAAATGCAACTTGATGAAAAGATACAGAAGCGATTGGATGAACTAATCGCAATGGGTGAGCAAGTACTTGGGACAGAACGTAGCCCCGGGCCAGGGGTCATCGGCGACTCTAGGATCGACACGCAAATGGCGTATCAATGGGCTACCAGCACACAGAACCTGCTTGTTCGGGTGTTTGGAGCGGAGAGTGAGCACTACAGGAATTTCTCGGCGCAGGTCGACAAATACCTCTCTTTCTCGCCCACCTATCGTGCCCAAGGCATTCTGAAGGCCGCCAAGGACGACTACGAAAACGAGCAGCTATTCAGCGTGCGGCGGTTGATTGAAGCCGAGCTCTTCGATGATTTTCTCGAGCAAGCGGAGTACTTGTTCAGTTCAGGCTATCATCAGCCTGCCGCCGTTGTAGCCGGATCCGTACTTGAGGATGGGCTCCGCAAACTCTGTAACATGAACGGCATTTCACTGCCTCCGAAGCCAAAGCTCGACAGTATGAACTCCGATCTTGCGAAAGCCGGAGTCTTTTCCAAGCTGGTGCAGAAGCGAATCACAACTCTGGCTGATCTGCGAAATAAAGCAGCTCACGGGCAATGGGATCAGTTCGGGAAGGAAGACGTCGAGGAGATGCTTAGAGCGGTAAGAAGAATCATGGAAGAGAATTTCGCTTAACATCGCCTTGCACTTGATACCTTGCTTCACACGGCACAAGTGAAGGCAGCGTTATATCTATCAAGCACCGAGCTATGACAAAATGGTTGCAGACTGCAGACCGAAGACTGCCTACTGACTCCCCTCTCGTCACTTGTCACTCGTCACCAAGCCCGGTAATAACCGGGCGTCGTCACTACCCTAATGACCTCACTTTCTTTTCCTTAGCGATTCCCGGTCCCTGAATCCCATCAGATAGAGGATCGCATCGAGGCCGAGGGTTGAAATGGCCTGCCTTGCGCTTTCCTTGACGATAGGTTTGGCGCGGAAGGCTATGCCGAGGCCGGCCTTGCCGAGCATGGGCAGGTCGTTTGCACCGTCACCGACTGCAATCGTCTGTTCGAGGCTGATCTTTTCTTTCTGAACAATATGTTCAAGGAGCTCGGCCTTTCTCTTCCCGTCGACAATTTCGCCAAGGACTTTTCCGGTGAGTTTTCCCCCCTCTATTTCCAGCGTGTTGGCATAAACGTAGTCGATATTGAGCTTTTTCTGCAGGTAGTGCCCGAAATAGGTGAAACCGCCTGAAATGATAGCGGTTTTGAAGCCAAGATTGTGCAGGTTGTAGAACAGTGTCTCTGCCCCTTCGGTCAGCTTCAGCCTTTCCGCAACTTTTTGAAGCACCGATTCATCCAGACCTTTTAGGGGGTCTACCCGACGCTGGAGGCTGACAGTAAAATCAATCTCCCCGCGCATGGCCTGCTTTGTAATTGCAGCTACCTCTTCTCCCGCCCCGGCTTCCATTGCCAGCTCGTCGATTACTTCTGAAGTAATGAGTGTTGAATCCATATCAAACACAACAAGCCGCCGGTTTCGCCGGTAAATGTTATCCTCTTGAAACGCAATGTCGATGCCGAGGTCGTCGGTGATCGCAAGCATCTGCTCACGAAAATGGTTTTCGTTCTTTAATGCGCCTCTTACAGAGAATTCGACACATGCCTTTGTATTTTCAATATGACGTTTTCCCAAAGGGAGCCTTCCGGAAAGCCTTGTAATCGTATCGATGTTCAGGTTGTGCTGCGCGACTGTCGAGGTGACGCGTGCTATCTGTTCAGCCTTGATTTCTCTCGCAAGCAGCGTGAGCAGGTATCGGGGTTTGCCCTGCTCACCAACCCATTTTTTATACTCTTTGTCGGAGATCGGCGTAAAAGAGATCTGCAGGCCGAGCGTGTGGATGGTAAAAAGCAGGTCTTTCAGCACCGGCGCTGATTTGAACTCACTGGGGACTTCAACCAGCATGCCGAGTGAGAGCTGGTTATGAATGACCTCCTGTCCGATGTCGAGAACAGTGATGTTGTATCTTGCAAGAATTGACGACAAGCTTGCGGTCAGACCTGTTTTGTCCGGGCCGGATATATTGAGCAGCAGCAGTTCTCTCATGTGGTTTACTCCCATTCGATGGTTGCAGGCGGTTTGGATGAGATGTCATAAGCCACCCTGTTGATCCCGCGAACCTCATTGATGATGCGGTTTGAAACATGTGAAAGAAACTCGTGGGGTAAATGTGCCCAGTCGGCGGTCATGCCGTCGGACGATTCAACGGCCCGGAGAGCGAGGACGTTTTCATACGTTCGCTTATCTCCCATGACACCTACTGACTGAACCGGAAGCAGAACGGAAAAGGCCTGCCAGACATGGCGGTAGAGGTTCTGCGATTTAAGTTCTTCAAGATATATTTCATCAGCGTTTCTCAGGATATCGAGACGGGCTTTATTGACTGAGCCGAGGACGCGTACCGCAAGGCCGGGGCCGGGGAACGGATGTCGCATGAGAATATCTTCTGCGATGCCAAGCTCCCTGCCGACGGCGCGAACCTCATCCTTGAAGAGTTCACGCAGGGGTTCGATGAGCTTGAGCTTCATTCGTTTCGGCAGGCCGCCGACATTGTGGTGCGACTTGATGGTTTCTGAAGGTCCTTTGACGCTGACACTTTCGATGACGTCGGGATAAAGCGTACCCTGTACAAGAAACTTCTCTTCGTGAACCTGTTCTTCAAAAATATGAATAAACGTCCTGCCGATTATTTTGCGTTTCTTCTCTGGCGAGGCGACATTTTTCAGGCGTTTGAGGAAAATCTCTTCGGCATCGACCAGTTTAATGCTGAGGCCAAGCGGTTTGAGCACTTTCATAACCTTCTGCGCCTCGTTTTTTCTCAAGAGCCCGTTGTCAACAAAGACACAATGCAGTTGTTTCCCGATGGCTTTACTGACGAGAACGGCGGCAACCGTGGAATCCACTCCGCCGCTGATACCGCATATCACCGTGCTGCTGCCGGCGGTTTTGCGGATCTCCTCGATCTGGTGCTCGATAAAGCTTTTGGGTGACCAATCGGGTTTCAGGCCTGCGATATCGATGAGGAAATTGGTAAGCAGCTGTTTTCCATACAACGTGTGCTGTACTTCCGGGTGGAACTGCAGTCCGTAGACTTTAAGGGCTGCTTTGTTGCCCGATGCCTCAATCGCACACATTTCCGAGTTGCTGCTGCTGGCGGTGACTGAAAACCCTTCCGGCATATGGACTATCTTGTCCCCGTGGCTCATCCAGACATCGGAATCAGGGATATCCTTAAAAAGCATGCTTGCCGTTGTGCCGTTTTTCCGCTCGACCTGAATTTTGGCTCTTCCGAACTCCTGTTTTGCTGAGGTGTCAACCGTTCCGCCAAAATGAGCAGCTATTACCTGAAGACCGTAGCATATACCGAGGATTGGGACGCCGAGTGTGAAAATGCCTTCATCGGGATGGGGTGCCGATTCACCGTAAACGCTGCTGGGACCGCCGGAAAGAACTACCGCCCCGGGATTGTGGTCCCTGATGTTTTCCAGCGGAGTGTTATACGGAACAATTTCCGAGTAAATGCCTATCTCGCGGATACGCCGCGCAATCAGCTGTGTGTATTGCGAGCCAAAATCAAGAACCAGAACGGAATGCATAAACGTGAACGGGTTAAATGGTTTAGTCTTAGTCGTCGTCATCTGAAGACGTGAATTCTGTAGAGGGTGGTGCCGGCGAAGGATTTGTAATATCTCCTTCCGTAAAGGCAGTTTCTTGCTCTTCTTCAACAGGCTCCTCCAGCAGACTTGACTGGTATTTTTTAAACCCTTGAGGAGTAAAATATTCTACATAAACGTCATCGGTAAAAAGCTCCGCCGGACGGTTGCTGCTGCGTGAAACCGGCACGGCAATGACGGTTTCAGGCATGTGAAAGTACCTGTTTTCCATGCCGAGGGTACTGTCCGCGAAACACTTTTTCATAAAGCCTGCCCATATTGGCAGTGCGGCCCTCGCTCCCTGGCCGTAGCTCATCGAGGTGAAATAGATCCTTTCATCATCGAAGCCCGCCCAAGCGGCAGCGACTATCTGTGGAGTAAAACCAACGAACCAGGCGTCTTTCAGGTTCTGGCCTGTACCGGTTTTTCCGGCTGCTTCGATGTTCAAACCGTATCGATAGGGTATGGCAACCCCGGTTCCCCGTTTGACGACATCCTGAAGCATGGAAACCATGACATAGTTTGTCGTTGAGTCAATTGCGGTTCTGGTTATCGGCTTGTATTCGGTGACGGTATGCCGGAATTTGTCCTCGATCCTGTCAATGCTTACCGGTTCTACCCATACACCGTTGTTGGCAAATGTGCCGAAGGCCGATGCAAGTTCGAGGGGCGTGATCTCGGACGTGCCAAGGGAAATTGACATGTTGGGCTCAAGCTTTGACTGTATGCCCATTTTCTTCGCGTAACTGATAACTTCCGAGGGGCTGAGGAACTCGTGCATCAGGCGGACCGTAACCTGGTTGACGGATTTGCTGAGCGCGTGGCGAAGGGTGGTAAGGCCCCCTGAGGTATGGTCAGCGTTTTTCGCTATCCAGACCTTGTTGCCTGTTTTGATGGCAAGCGGCTGGTTCAGAATCCTGTGATTGGCCGGAATGCCTTTGTCAATCGCTGCTGTGTAGACAAAGGGTTTGAAAGTTGAGCCTGGTTGTCTTCTGGCCTGCCAGACATGGTCGAACTGGTACTCGTACTCGTCGGGACTGAACTCGCTTCCGCCAACCCACGCTTTGATGTTGCCGTTTGTGGGATCAAGAGCTACGAAAGCTACCTGCACGCGGGTTTTATCGTGCAGCAGCTTGTTTAACCATTTTTCGTCTGCTTTCAGTTCCTCGAGAGCCTCTTCTGCCGAACGTCCGTCTTTAAGCAGTTCGCGGTAGCGAGGTGTTTCCTTGATTATCTGGTTTTTCAGGTTTTTCGGCCATTTCCACGACTTGTCGAAACGTTCCTGAAGCCAGGTGATATGCTCCTTAACCGCTTCCTGGGCATAGTGCTGCATTCTGCTGTCGAGCGTCGTGTATATGTTCAGGCCGTCGCTGTACACATTGATGTCATGCTGGCGGGATATCGGTTTCAGGGTCTGGCGGATATACTCGGTGAAATAGGGTGCTTTGCCATGGTTCGTGACCGGAGTATAATCCAGCGCAAGTGGGCTTTTCTGCGCTTTTTTCATTTCCCTGTCGGAAATAAAGCCCGCCTTACCCATCAGGGCAAGAATGAGATTGCGCCGGCTGACTGAATTTTCAGGGTTTCGTGAAGGGTCATACGCTCTCGGACTTTTCAGAATCCCTACAAGCGTCGCACTTTCAGGAAGTGTCAGCTTGCTTGCCGGTTTGTTGAAGTACGTCCAGGCGGCAGCCTCGACTCCATAGGCGCCGGAGCCGAAATATACCGTGTTGAGGTAGAGAGCGAGAATCTCATCCTTCGTATAGGTACGTTCAAGTTCAATAGAAGTGAAGAACTCCTTGATTTTACGGGTTATGGTACGTTCCTGGGTCAGGTAGAGGTTTTTTGCGAGCTGTTGCGTGATAGTGCTTGCGCCATGCCACCGCTCTCTTCCCTTGAGAAGGTTTTCACCGATGACAAGCACAAATCTGCGGACATCAAAACCCCAGTGGTCGTAAAAGACAAGATCTTCGGTTGCGATAAGGGCCTCGGGGACATATTCCGAGATTGATTTAAGCGGCACATAGGTGCGATTTTTCAGAAAGTACTTGTGAAGCAGTTTTCCGTCCGAAGAGTATACCAGTGAAGCCAGCTCGGGATTCGGGTTTTCAAGCTCTTCGAGACTGGGAAGGGTTCTGATGAGACTGAAAGCATAGATGAATCCTGCAATTGACGCGATCAGAACCACCGTGATGGTCACCGTCAAAGGTAAAAGCTTTCCCCGTTTCTTTTTTTCGTCCTTGTTTTTTTTCATGCTTTTCCTGTCCTATTACCCATTACCTACTACCTAACACGTAACACTTAGCACACACATTTTCCCCTTGCTCAACTGCCCCTCTTCACTCGTTACTTGTCGCTATTTAAAATCAGGTTATACTATCTGAAAGACGTCATTTGCAATATCTTCATGCGAATTGTTTTTATAAAAATCATTTGCAAATTCAAAATGTTTTTTCAGTTGCTCCGCAAATCGTTTGGTATCCTCGAGCATGGGCAGGTGTCCCAAATTCATGAACTGAACAAGCCGCGTTGGTGATGCTGTTTTCTGTTTGCGGGTATGGAAAAGTGTTACCGTGCCTTCAGGCGGGATAGTATGATCTTTCATGCCAACGCAGCACAGAACCGGCGAGGCAATCTCTATAACGTGTTTTGTATAGGTTCTCAGAACCTCACGATCAATAGAGAAATGACCTACGGCATTTGTTGCATCCTTGTCGGAAGTAACGAAATCCTCCACAATAATATTGCTGTATTCCCTGCCTATTTCGGCGGTTGCGGCACGTTTGATAAACAGTGATTTCAGCGGCTCAACCTGGAAGATGTTTCGCAAGTTCATCGAAAAGTCGATCAAGCCGCCGAGAAACATCAGTCCGACTGATGTCAGTGCATTTTCCTCGAAAATGCCACAGGCAAGGATGGTGGAAGAGAGCAGCGAATCACTGAAACGAAGGGAAAGCTCCGTTGCCACCATGCCTCCCATGGAATGGCCTATTATGTGCAGTTTTCTTCCGTTGTTCAGCCCGAGGTGCTCTATCAAAGCAGCGGCCTCGTCGGCAAACCCCTGAATGGTAAACGATGGCTTGTGATTGGTTTCAATTGCGGTTTTTCCCGTACCGCTCTGGTCATAGGTTACACAACGGTAATCAGGGGTGAGTTTTTCGATAAGAGGTTTCCAGTACCGCGACGAAATGGCCCACCCGTTGACAAAAAGAACCACGGGTTTGTTCTTCAAGGCAGGGTCGTTTTCCGCCGTGTCGGTATAAAACATGTTGCATCGGTCGTTGGAGAAGTAACTCATCGGTCTTCAAGGTTGGAATATCAAAGCAACAATATAATAACTTTTGATTCTTCAAGAGCGTAAGGTGTTGTGAAAACAGGAAGCGGGAACTGGCAGAGGTATTGGGCCGCAAGAGAGGAGGGGGAAGGAAGAAAAACCTAAAATAATTTATATTTAAGCAAGATTTTTTTATCATTATTTCCCGTCCATGTCAGTTTTCAATCGGCGTATGGCGCAGCCTGGTAGCGCACTTCCTTGGGGTGGAAGGGGTCGTGGGTTCAAATCCCGCTACGCCGACTCAATGTTCTCTCCTCATTCCAGCATACTCTCTTTCTCTTTTCAGGCCGCTTCTAATTGTCGTGAACGGCTTGAGTACGAGGCGGACGGAGCCCCCAATGTCGGGGTAAACTTCAAAACCGGAGTGTCCTGACAAGTCGGGACATGAGGATTTCGATCACGACAGGTCGGGATCAACGAGGTAATCAAGGCGCGTAACAAATTAATAGAGGTGCCTTTCTACATTTCAACGGAGGATACGCAATGGATTTTGAATGTGCTTTTCAATGTGAGCTGCAGAACCTCGATTCCCGCCCGGCACTGACCATCAGATTGAAAACAAAAGCCGGTGATATTGCGGAGGTGTTTGACGAAGGATACAGCTCAATCGCCGGGTATCTTGGGTCAAAAGGGAAAGCTCCTCAGGGTCCTCCTTTTGCGATCTACTACAACATGGAAATGGATAATCTCGAGGTGGAATTCGGTTTTCCAGTTGAAGAAAAGGTGGATGGGGAGGGAAATATTAAGCCTTCCGTAACGCCTGCGGGTAAGGCTGCAACCAGCCTTTATATCGGGCCTTATGAAGAGGCCGAGCCGGTTTACGATGCTCTCATTAAATGGATAAAGGATAATGGTCTGGAAGCAAACGGCGTAGCCTACGAAATCTATCTGAACGATCCCGCTGAAACCCCGCCCGATGAACTCAAGACACAGATCTATTTGATGCTTGTGTGATTTTTTTCTGGCTTTTTCCGGTGATCCATCGATTGGAGTCGTTAGGGGCCCTTGAGTTGTGGAGCACATAAGGCTGTACAGCTTGATGGCTGAATTTACATGGCACGTAGGTTTTGGCGCTGGACAAACGAGCGGGGATTTTTCGACGGGTCCTGCATGTTAGTGAGTGAAGGGGATGAATGTTTCGATGAGCACGTATCGTCATTACAATTGAAAAGAAAAGGAGTCAAGGTAGTTGTTATCGGTGCCGGTATCGGAGGGCTGACCGTTGCGGCACTGCTTGCCCGCAAAGGTTTCAATGTTTCCGTTCTTGAATCCCAGCCCTATCCGGGCGGGTGCGCAGCGACTTTTGAACACAACGGGTATCGATTCGATGCAGGAGCCACGGTGGGGTGTGGTTTTCACAAGAAAGGACCGCTTGACCTGCTGGGGGAAGAACTTGGTATATCATGGCCGATCATGTCCTGTCCTGCGGCCTGGGACTTTATCCATGGTGACAGGATAATTCATCTTTCTCATTCAAGGCAGGAAATTCTCAGGGAATTTCCAGGATCAATCTCCTTCTGGGAAGAGCAGGACCGTCTTGCTTCGCTTCTCTGGTCACTTGCAGCCGAAGCTTTGCCGTGGCCTCCATCGGGTATGGATGAGCTCGGTGCTCTTTTCAGGAAAACGCTTCGCAAAGCACCTGTCCTCTCTCCGATGTTACCCCTTGTCAACAAAACAGCCCTGCAATGGCTTGCTTCATACGGTCTCGATACCGACAGTGATTTTGTGCGTTTTATCGATGCCCAGCTGCTTATTTCCGTTCAGACAACGGCTCAATATGCAAACGCTGTCAATGCCGCCATTGCACTCGATTTGCCTTCAAAAGGAACGCACCGCCTTACCGGAGGTATCGGAAGTGTAGCAGAAAAACTGGCCGCAGCAGTGGATGATTATGGCGGCAGGGTTATGTATGGTGCCAGTGCACAAAGCATACAATACAAGAGGCGTCGAGTGTTTTCCGTGAAAACTTCGGACGAAACCTGTTATCCTGCCGATATTGTTGTTGCGAATCTTACGCCTGACTCGTTTTCATGTCTATTCGGGGAAAATACCTACCCGGAAGCTGGGATAAAGAAGGGGCCGGTTCCTGAATGGAGTGCTTTTGTTCTGTACCTTGGTATCGAAGAATCTGCGTTCAGCGAGAGGCCCGTCAGCCATGTGCAGATTGTCGGGAAAAGCGGCGACCTTGGTGAAGGCAACAGTCTGTTTGTTTCTGTTTCCCCATCGGATGACAGTCTCAGGGCCCCGGAAGGATTCAGGGCTGTTTCGGTTTCAACCCATACCCGCCCTGACCGGTGGTTTGAGGCTAAATCCTTTGGAAAGGAAGCTTATGGGGAATTGAAGGATTCCTATACGAATAAAGTCATGTTGCTCCTGGCGAAACATTTTCATGGCATTGAGCAGAAAATAAGCACACTTTCCGCGGCAACGCCTGTTACTTGGGAACGCTATACCGGACGGAGACAAGGTTATGTCGGCGGTTATCCTCAAAAGTCTCTTTTCAACGTCAGAGGGCCCGGAACACCCTTCAAGAACCTTTTCCTAACAGGCGACTCGGTTTTTCCCGGACAATCGCTTCCCGGCGTCGTTACCGGAGCGCGCCGTGTGGCAGAGCTTGTAGAGAGAAGGTTTGGAAGTTTGTAGAAGTCATGCCGCCCCGTGTAATAACACAACATTACACAGGGTGATCCGGCATCCATACAGGTCTGCGATTGTCCCAGTGGATCTCCGGGTCGCGCCCTGTGAAATAGATGCCCTGACTTCACGGGTCGCGCCCGAAGATGACAAAAAATGAAGTCTATAGCTCGGCTATTTCGATTACGAATACGATTACCGCTTTGCTGAGTACGATTACGATTCGAAACAAATCAACAATTTTTCCAGTCTTTCTATATTACTGTATATGGACACTTTGGAAAAGCTGAAAATACTTTCGGGCTCGGCACGCTACGATGCCTCGTGTGCTTCGAGCGGCAGCAGCAGAAGCGGCGGAGAAGGTACGCTCGGGAATGCTTCGACGGGGGGGATTTGTCATTCCTGGTCGGATGACGGCCGCTGTATTTCGCTCCTGAAAGTGCTTTTATCCAACGACTGCCGTTATGATTGCGCTTACTGTGTGAATCGTAAATCCAATCCGGTTGCCCGCACATCATTCACCGTGAAAGAACTGGTCGCTCTTACAGTGAAATTTTACCGCAGAAACTACATCGAGGGGCTTTTTCTAAGCTCAGCGGTCATGCAAAGCCCCGATTACACGATGGACAGGATGGTGAGCATTGTTCGTAAGCTCCGCGAAGAGGAGAGGTTTTTCGGCTATATTCACATGAAAGTTATTCCGGGATGCAGCGAAGAACTTGTTCGTGAAGCAGGTCTCTACGCAGACCGTCTCAGTGTCAATATCGAGCTGCCTTCAGGTGATTCGCTGAAGCTGCTTGCTCCGCAGAAACGCAAAGAGCAGATTCTCCAGCCGATGGCATTTCTCGGTGACACAATCAGCGCAAACCGGTTTGAGAGAAAGAAAAACCGCAAGGCTCCCCGCTTTTCACCAGCAGGGCAAAGCACGCAGATGATTATCGGGGCAAGCCCTGAGTCGGATTACAGGATTTTAAGCCTCTCACAGGGATTGTATAAAAAAATGAACCTGAAACGGGTCTACTACTCAGCCTATGTGCCGGTGAACCGGGACACCCGGCTGCCGGTGCTTGCAAGGCCTCCGTTGCGGCGCGAGCACCGCCTTTACCAAGCCGACTGGCTGCTGCGGAATTACGGGTTCAACGCTGACGAAATCCTTTCAGAAGAGCATCCTTTCCTGGACGAGCATCTTGACCCGAAAGCAGCTTGGGCGCTTCATCATCCGGAGTTTTTCCCGGTTGACGTTAACCGGGCCGACTATGCTGCACTCTTGAGAGTCCCGGGGATCGGTGTAACTTCCGCGAAACGCATTGTCTCTGCCCGAAAGTTCGCGGCCATAACCCCTGAAGGCCTGAAAAAGATCGGGGTCGTTATGAAACGCGCTAAATATTTTATCACCTGTTCCGGAAGGCCGATCGAGTGCTTGTTCGACAGACCCGCTTTGATCCGTCAGAAACTGCTTGTTGCCGGAACCCTCCCCGCTCCGCAATCGCTGAAACAGCGCCAGATAAGCTTGTTTCAGTGACGAGTAACGAGTAACAAGTGACGAGATAATGTAGACTCCGATTTGCTATGAACTCTCATAAAGACTTGATCGTATGGCAGAAATCCATGTCGTTTGTAGAAGAAATTTACAGCCTTACCAAAGGGTTTCCCGATGAGGAAAAGTATGGTCTTACAGCACAGTTAAGACGAGCATCGGTTTCCATACCCTCAAATATTTCAGAAGGAGCAGCACGTCACGGAAAGAAAGAATTCGGACATTTTCTTTATATGGGACTGGGATCTGTAGCTGAAGTCGAAACACAGTTGGAACTTGCCAGGCGTCTTCATTTTGCCTCCGATTCAGCAGTTAACTGTCAATTACAAAAAATCACTGAAATAAGACGAATGATACAAGGGATGATTAGTCATCTGGATTCCGTTAAAGACTGATTCTCGTCACTCGTCTCTTGTCACTGGTCACTGCAACAATGAACCGCTACCGTTACGATGGGACAGTCGAAGGCCTTTTTTCGGCGATTGACCATATCCTGCGACATGAAACGGACCCACAAAGCGTTGAGTTGAAGCCGCAGCAGCAGACCTTGTTCGATGAAGGGGTGTATATCGTAACAAATGCAGAGAGGGCTGACATACTGGTGCGAAGGTTTTCGACGGCGTATCCCGAAAATGCAAGCCAGGTGATGTACTGTGTGTTATCTGAAAAAGAGGGGCTTGAAACATCCCTGCTGCGCTATATCCACATGGTTTCCCTTTATGGAAGCCGAATAGAAGCTTACCTTACCCATCCGGCGGTTCATGATGTGCATTTTCTTGCCCGGAAAGTTGCCCGGGAAGCACACCGTTTAAAAGGCCTCCTTCGTTTTGCCATGCTTGAAGACGGCAGCTATCTTGCCAGAATGGAGCCGGATTTCAATATCATTCAGCCTTTGTCACGTTTCTTTACACAAAGGCTGCGAACCCAGGAGTGGTTTATCTATGACGTGAAACGTTCCCTTGTCTCACACTGGGACGGAAAAAAACTCGATTTCGGTACCCTTGAATCCTTCCATTCACCGGAGCTTGCAGATGAAGAGCCAGAGGTGCAGCGATTATGGAGAGCCTTTTTCAGGCACATTGCCATCCCGGAACGAAAAAATGCGGCCTTGCAGCGATCATTCATGCCGATTAAATACTGGAAGTATCTGGTTGAGAAAGAATAGGACCGCCTCGAAGAAGCTGCTGTGAATTTCGATAGCTGCGTTGAGCAGTGCTCGGAATCCTCACGTACTCTCGTGTACGCTCCGGTTCCTGCGCTCCGTTCGCCTTGCTCTCAAAACTCTCGCGACGCTTCTTCGAGGTGCCCAAGCTACTATGTTCTGGTTGTTTTTTACGCTTAAATCGAGAAGTTGGGCGGTTTTTTAAATATCTTAATGGAGGTTTCCGGTAAAAGCTTGGGAATGAACGCAGATGGGGAAAAAAACAAGAGATGCCGTTATCGAAGAAGGGATTCGGTCAGCGGCTACCCGGATGGTCGATCAGGACAGGATATGGTCGCAGTACAGCAACGACAAGGTCGATATCGGTGAACGGCTTGCTGCTGTTATCAGGACCCTTTCAGCAGCGTTACTTCTTACGAAAAAACTTCGCGCGCTGTCGATCGGCTCGAGCAACGAACCACAGTTCAGGGTTCTTGAAACAGCATTCCGCGGCGGGTTGTATTTGTTTGATATCGACCAGAAAGCGCTCGACAAGGTGAACGAGCGCATTCGCCGCCAGAGCACCGGCCATGTGGCGACAATCCAGGGCGATTACAAACAGGCGTTTTTCGATTCGGGTCATACCGAAGCTTTTTTCAAGGGGCCGCTCAAGAGGAAGAAGGTTGATCTTATAACGTTGCACCATTCGCTCTACTACTGCCGTGAAGAGGAGTGGAGCAGTCTTTTTGAAAATATCTACCGCAGCCTGCTTGCCCGCAGAGGGGCGATACATGCCGTGATGATGGCGGCCGAGAGCAACAACCCGATGACGACAACATGGCTCTACAATTATTTTGCCGGCAAGTATTTCGGGGTGCGAAGCGACCAGAGCCTGTTAACCCTGAAAAAGCAGCTCGAACAGCTCCGGCTATTCAAAGACGCCCGGATTATGCTTGCGCCAAGCAGGGTCGAGTTTTCTGTGGATGATTTCAGCAAATTCATGGAAGTTATATGGATGATACTGCTGTATCCCGATGTCCATTGCTACAACGACGAGCAGATCGAGGAAATAGTGACTTTTGTTTACGAGCATTTCTGGAGCAGCAGGGAACCGCTACTTCAGATCCAGCACCACCTGGTGCTCTACCGGGGTATTGATTTCAAAGGGTTGTTATAAGCACGCAGCAGGTTCTGGAAACCTGTGAAAATGACACCAAGGAATTTAAATGATTGTTTTGTTTTGAGTTGTTTGGGCTGGTCGCTTACAGATGTTCTTTTCCAAAACCTCAACTTTTCCCCATGTTTCCGGAGAGCATTCGCATTTGGTTGTAGAAAACATCCTATTACTTTTGTCTGAGATCGCGGATGAGGCGAGTTACAACGGCAACGATACTTGTTTGTCCTTCTTTGTAAGGTGAGATAATCGGCACATCGTTTTCAATCATCAGAATCAAATCTCCGGGCTTTGGTGTTGTCTGATCGTCAAGTATGAGCATATCTCCTTCTTGTATCCCTTCAACACACATTTTTGAGCCAAGAGCCATTGTCATGCCTTTTTCAGGCGGCATGGTGTATAAAGCCGTCCCTTTGCGGGGCAAACCGCTTGAGTATTGTTTTTGCGCTCGTTCAAGGGCTTTTGAATAGCTTTTTAATTCCTCTTTATCGGCATACATCTCTCCATTGCCTGTTCTCGCCCACTCAGGGTTTAATCCATAGGGAATCAAATTGATTATAATTTTGCGTGGGTCAGAATTTCCTTTCAAATACCTGTTTGCATTCTGCGGGTGAATTCCTACAGCACGTGAAAAATCAGCCTTTGACCATCCTTTTGACTTTATAAACGTTGCTAGCCGAGTAGCTATTTCTTCATTACTTCTAATCAAATTGATTTTTCCTTACTTGGATTTATAATCATTTTGATTATATTTGTGATGTGCAAGATAAATTCAAGATAAAAAAAATTGAACAGTATGAAGGGGGTTGATCTGCGAAGCTATCCTTATAGGGGGATACTTAAAGAGATATCTGACGAAACAGGAGTCGATGTCAGTATCATTCACAAAGCATTATTCAAGCGGAAATCCCCTAACCCTGAACTGGCAGCTCTCTTCAATCGCAAACTGCAGGAACGGAGAAGAGAGGTCAGGAAATTCAAGCGTTCAATCCGTCAAGCTGTATGAGCTTTATTGAAAAACCCCATGTAGAGGTTCCCACCTTGGACTCGAAAGCCGGGAACCATGGAGGGAACCTTTCAAAAACGGTTCCTGCCATATCTAACGAAAATGAAAACAAAGGGTTAGTAAAGCAGGGTGTTTGGTTGACGGTAAAAGAAGCCGGAAAACTGTTGGGGATCACTGATAGGGCAGTCAAAAAGAATTGCAAGAATGAAAAATACGTCACCGAGATGGTTAACGGGAACGGTGGCAGGCAATATAGAATACTTCTCTCCTCGTTGCCGAAAAAAGCACAGATGAAGTGGAGAAAAGAGCATCTGGATGCATTTGATCGGGGGATGTCTGCTGCTTATGCCTCAGTGGATTTGACGGAGTTGCCGGAGCTGTATTTGCGGACACCGATTTACAACCGCCGCAAATACGATAAGTATTACCCTTTTTTCCAATCAGTGGGGTTTTTCGAAGATCTGAAACTTCCCCGGTTAAGCGAACTGAAAGAGCTCATCAGACACTGGAATGAGGAGCATGCAATGCAGCCTGTAGGTCTGAAATCAGTATACAAGCTGGCAAAGGAGCTAAGGGAGAAGGGTGTAGAAGCTTTTTTCGGCGGGTACGGTCAGAACCGGGGGGAACATTGGTCCTTTGCAGATTTAAAAAAGCAGGGACTTGACAGTATAGTGTTCGGAACCTTCCGGAAAACCTTTCTACAGCCGTCAGCCCCGTCAATTCGCCAGTGCCGGGAGTTAGCTGTAGAGGTCGCTGTTCGTGCAGGTTTTCCGGCTGCAGATAAGCTTCCATCGGCTTCAGCGTTCCTGAGCAGGCTGTATGATGATTTGGAGCGGGAGTTTGGAGTATCCGGCAAAGCGGCTGCGTACCGTGCACGGCATGGTCTGGTAGCATACGAGAGGAAGTATGGCCATTACCTGGATCGCGATGATAGCGATTGCCCTGCTGCATACGCATGGGTGTTTGATCACGCACAGCTTGATATAATGGTGAAGACGCCGGAGCATAACGGTCTTGTGAGGTTCTGGATATCGGGTGTACTGGATATGCGGTCATGGAAGCTGCTCTATTATGTCCTTAAGACATCGGTACCAAATTCGCAGGATATTATTGACGTTTATCTTGGCTCCGTTGCACGGTACGGTGTGCCGAACACAGTGTATCTGGACAATGGCAAGGATTACCGGTCAAAAGATTTCAGCGGGCGGGCGCGTAAGGTTCGTATCGAGCACGATGAAACATGGATGCGGTCGGTGCTCGGACAAACAGGTGTTGCAAGGGTGATTTTTGCCATGCCGTTCAACGCAAAGGCGAAACGGATAGAGCGATGGTTTTTGAAGCTGCATGAGGGGTTCGAGAGGGTTTTATGTGAAGGTTATACAGGTACGAATGTTCAAGCAAGGACGGATGAACTGAAGCAAACTATCAAGCGGGGTGACGTGCTGGATTACGAGGATTTTATCCTGATGCTGGATCTGTTTATCGACGATCTGAACAACAAGAAAACTGATAAACGAAACAAGTTGGAGGGGCTTACTCCTAATGAGGCTTTTTCGAGGTTTTATGAAGAGCGTCCGATGCTTGGTCAAGAGGTTTTGATTTCGTTGATGGGGCGTACAGGCAATGCAAGGAAAATTGGGCGCAACGGGTACGAAGACATAGAAGTGTCGAAGCGGATAGGTTATAAGGCGGTGTACTGGGGACAGTGGATGTCTGTATGGAAGGGCAAGAAGGAAGCGGTGTATCCGAGGCGCGACTTGACTCAGCCAGAGAAAGCATATTTCTTCGGGGAAGATACTCATGAGTTTCTGGGAGTGGGGTATCTGGATTTCTTCCGTGTGAGGTCTCTTGCGGAGGCGGAAGGAGAGCAGCGGGCATTGCGTGATGCATGGGCATCGGTTAAGGATGAGCGGAAATTTGTTAAGCATGCGATCGAGGTGCCTTCGGCCGGGTTGAACGGTTTACAGGTATTCCAAATGCGTCTTTCCGACCGGAAAGGGCTGCGGATTTTCGGGAATGGTAAGGTGAAAGAGCAGTTGTCATTGAAATCCAGGAGCACCGGTACTGATGGATGTCCGGCTGGTGTGAATGAACGGGACGACTTGAACGAAAGGATAATCAAGGCTGAGGCGGAAAGAATACCGGACAGTGACGAATGGGATATATAGCACTGTTTCTAATACAAAAGGGAGTTAACCATAAACTAAACAGGGAGATGCACTCATGATAAGTATCAAACGCTTGTTTTTGTGCTGGTTTCGGCGTGAGCGCCAATCCGACTGGCTGTTTCCCTGGGAAAGGGAGGGGGAAGGATATATGTCGGATAAAAGGTGGAGAACGTTCAAAGATGTGGATTGATGAAATAAGACGTCATGGCTTTTTCAACATTTGAGCAGCACGCAATGAAAGAGAGAAAGCATAGGGCTTTGCCGGGGGCCGAGGTTGTGGCCGAGATGACAGCCGATGAGCTTCGTGAACTGGTGAGGGATATTTCGCAGCAAGGGATCACGCGAAGATTCATCGCAGAAGAAGCGGGTTACAGGGATTCCGCGTTATCGGCATGGATGAACAAGAAGTATTCGGTCAAAGATATGGCGTTTGAAGTGGCGCTGCGCTCCGCTCTCGAGCGGATCTTGGAAAGACGGTTTATGTCAGGAAACCGAGAGGCAAAGAAGTTTCGCAGAGTTAAGACGTCTGTAGTGGAAGCGATGTTCAGCACAGCAAAAATCTGTCAGTTCCAGGGACTGATAGGCTTGCTGACGGGTAAAGGGGGAAGGGGAAAGACAACCGCGGCTGAGATGTACAGGGCATCGGTGTCGAATGTCGTGTATGTAAGAACGTCGAGGTTTATGACCCGGAAACATCTTATGCAGGCAATAGCGAAGCAGGTGGGTGTCGATGAGAAGAGTGCCTATGAAATGCTGGTGAAGGTGTGTGAGAAGCTGAGGCGGCGAAAAAGCCTTGTGATTTTTGACGAGGCAGAGAATGTCAGTCTTGACTTGCTGGATACGGTACGTCAGATCAATGACTGGGCAAACGCAGGACTTCTGTTCATCGGACAGGAAGCGTTTTACGATACCCTTGCCAAGGCAAGGCCTTCACATGAATACCTGGTTGACAGGTTCAAGCTGAGAATGCGGGTGAAAGACCTCGGATTGGCAGATGTAAAGATGCTGGCTGGGACGGAGATCCTTTTACAGAATGGGTTTGAAAAGGCGCTGCTAAGAGCATGTGACGGTTCCGCGAGATTCCTTGAGACTTTGGTGTTCAAGCTGGCCCAGATGATTGAGGAAGGTCTGGAGCTGGATGAGAGGCTTATTGTTAAAACGGCCGATGCAGTTAAGATTTTCTGAGGAACTGAGGCATGAAATGGGTTCTCAATTCGGCAGAAGGGTTTATGGAATACTTAAAACAGGAGGATCAGACATGTTTGAGTTAAATCTTTCGGAAATTGAGGCTTTGAAAAAAGAGACTAAAACAAAGACACTCGAGGATCGGGTATTGCGGCTGGAAGAGAACGGCCGTTACATCATCGAGGCTATCAATTCAATCGATCAATCATTGGCGTCTGTAGCGTCAAGCGTTGCTTTACTTGCCGGGCAGTTGAAAAGGAACGGGGGCGAGGCATGAGGGAACAAGGGGGGATTTCCTGGAATGAAAAGCGGCGGAGATACCGGGCTTACCTGCATATTGGCAATAAGCAAATGTGGCACAAATGGTTCAGGGGGGATCAGCTTGAGCTGGCGAAGAAGGAACTGGATGAAGCACGCAGCAGGCTTGCAAATAAAATTGAGGAAGCACGCATGCAGCGGCTCTGTGGGTTCAAGCAAAGAAAGGCAACGAGACACCCTGATCTTCTCGATCAGTTGATTATGGGCCTTGGGGATGGATCGTATGAAGTGTTCAAGGTGGTGCCGGCCGGCCGCAGGGGCGTTGAGGCAAAAGTTGTTTTCGGCCCCTTCAGGGATTACGGTGCAGCGAGGCTGGCCGCGCTTGCGCATGTGTATGGTAAGAGGTTCAGGTTAGATGTTTTCGAAAAGTACCTGAAAAGGCATAGGGAAATCCAGCAACTGCAAAAAGCAAACAGAAAACTGGCCGAGGAAGAAATCCTTCCGCTGCTTGAGATCAAGGATACACAAGGTTCAACGAGACTTGGGGAACGGGTTCTGTTGGGGTATCGCTGGCAGAGGGTGAGGCGGTTCCGGGTGAGCGAACATCTGCAGGACAGTGGTGTTGTTGTCAGTAAGCAGGAGGTCGAAGGAGTACATCTGAGAATCATCCCGGACAGGGAAGAGACGGAATGACTAAGGGTAGCTGTATCCTTTTGTTTAATGGTGCGGCAAAAGTGTGGATGAGATGAAAAGCACAAAAGAGCAGCGAAGAAACATCAAAATCAGGCAAAAAAAGCTGGGGATGTCGGATATGGACTACCGCGGCTTTCTGTCGGGCTGGGGTGCCAGGTCCTGCACGGAGATGAACCGTGAGCAGGCAGCGGAGGCGATCGCAGCTCTGGATAAGTTGATGGTTTCATACGGTATAGCCGGGAAAGATGCAATGTTCTGGACATCGGCACCGAAAAACCTAAAAACTAGGTACGATGAGCTTCTCCCGCGGGATGCGCGTTTTGCAACGCCGGGACAGCTGCGGTATTTGGAAGGACTATGGGTGCAAGTGACAAGGCAGCGGACGTGGATAAGAGCGATGGCTGCATTCAAGGAATTTCTACAAAAAAGGTTTCATATCGGGGATATCCTGTGGATCGAACGCGAAAAGGTTGGAAAGATCGTAAAAGTGTTGAGGGTGATGCAGAATAAGCAGGGCGCGAAAAGCGGTTGAAAAAAGGATCAAACAGACTCTTTTCAAACTCCCGGTTTTCCGGGGGTTTGCATTTCCGGTTAACTGAATAACTGTTGCTGGTTTTTGCTGATTCGCCAGTTGAGACGGCGTTGAACCTGACGGACGGAAAGACCCGTTGCCCTTGCGATTTCGCGGGTTGATTTTTTCCCGAAATGCTTTTCGATATAAGCCTGCTTCTCGTCTTTGACGACTCTTTTGGGGATGTAAAAAGATTCTCCCCCGAAAGTTTCCTGAATAGACGCAGCCGCTTCTACACCGAACTCAGTTGCGATGTAATTAAGGAGGTCGTTATTGTGGTGGTACACTGGTATTACTGGCTGGTTGCAGTGTTCTCTAAGAAAAAGTTTACAATTTTTCCCGGATTCTATCAAGTACGATGTCTCTGATCTCTTGTTGATTCAATCCCTGAATAGTCAGGACATTGCTGGTCTTACGCAGAACTTTCGGGTCACTAAGGGTTTTTTCCATGACGTTGGAAAGATTTACAATACGTTGCTTTACTTCAAGAATGCCGTCAACTTCAGCGTAAAGATATCGGCCTTTTTTCCCATGGATCGCTTTTTCGTTTTTTAACCGGACAATTCCTCCCGCAGCCGCTGGATGGTTTTACCCAAAGCTTTGAGGGTAGCGGTGTTTTCATGCAGGTTTTGAGCTGCATTCAAAATCGTTTTCGTGTCAAGCTCGGACGTCATGCAAGTCGGATCGGCTTTACTGAGAATAACAATCAGATTCTGGTCAATACAGTCTTCAAGAGATTTATGTATCGCCTCGAGTTTGGAAAGCTGTTTTGTCCGTTTGAGTCTCAATTTTTTAAGGCTCATGATTTACGGGTTAAATGATTGGCACACCTGTTTTCAAGAATCTGGCTGGTTTTGTTGAGCAGAACCTGGACGGCTTGTTCATGGGTTCTCATCCGTTCTACAACGGTGCGTAGCATGTTGATTTGTTGCCGGTTATCTTCAAGCGTACTCATCAGAATCGTCTGGTCTTTCTCACGGTCCTGCCTGATGGTTTCAATGATTCCCATATATATCTGCTTGTCTTTTTCCTTTTGCTGCTCGGCTTCATATGCCTGTACGCGAATGTACTCTTCTGCCTGCCTGGCCTGGGAACGGATATAAACAAGCAGGACTACCGACACGATCAGGAGCGAGAAAAACAACAGGGTGGCTATACCAAGCTGCCCGGCAAGTTCGTTCATCTCACTGGCTATTACTGGGCTCATGCACACATATTTTAGGTTCTCTGCAACGGATAAAAACTACGCTAAGAAAGGGTAAAGTTGGAATGACAAAAGTCGGTGAGATGCTTCGCCGACCTGTTTTACTTTAATTCACGGATTTTGAAAGGATAGATTGGGGGTGATGACAGTGGTGAGAGTGTTTTAGCTGACCCTACAGGGGAAAAATCATAGCGTTTCATGGATGATTATATGTGCTTTGATTAACGAGTATGTGAGATAGGATGCCGCAGTTCAGTGCTTTATCAAACTCGCGTCTTGATGAGTGCGATTACAGGTTACAAAGTCTGTTCAGGGAAGTAATAAGGCATTTTGATTGTGTGGTATTGTGCGGGCATCGTACCAGGGACGATCAAGAAAAAGCGGTCAGAGAAGGGAGGTCGAAAACAAGGTGGCCAAACAGCAAACATAACAGGCGTCCAAGCTGTGCGGTCGATATTGCTCCATACGATGCGCCCCCTGTCGGGCCGGTTAATTGGCAGGACAGGGAGAGGATGACCCTGTTTGCCGGTTTTGTCCTTGCAACAGCAAAACAACTGGGGATCAGTATTCGCTGGGGCGGTGACTGGGACAGGGATACGCAGGTGCTTGACAATACGTTTGATGACCTTGTGCATTTTGAGCTCGTTGATGACTGATTGTAGGAGAGGAGGCTTTTAATCAAATGGAGATATGGCAAGCGCGATAGAAAACATTGTAATACCGGTCGTGAACATTTTCATGAGTACCCTCATGAAGTATGTAGAGGAAGACAAAATGCAAGATGTTGCTGATAACCTGCTTGACAAGCTTGAAGATCTTGTCGACGGAACCGGGACAAAAATTGACGATGCGGTGCTCGAACCGGTTTTTGAGCGCATTCGCGAGATGTTCAACATTCCGGATGGAGAGGATTGATGGTAACGTTGAAAGTGTTCTTTACCGCGTTTGGGGTTTGGCTGAAGGGTGTCGTGGTGGATTTTTTGTTCACGGTTCTTGAACGTGTTTCAGCCATGCCGGAGTATGAGCCGATAGAGGAGGTTGGACAGGTTGCTGAGCAGGATTCAGCGATGCGGCGGGCGAAAAAGGCGATCAGAAACTCACGATTATGGAAAAAGCTGCAGGAAGAAAAGCAGCGAGAAACGGGTGCTTAATTCTCGGTACAGTGATTGCATTCTGCTCGCTTTCGGGATGCACTGCTTTCCGAATGCAGACCAAGGTCGTCGAGAAACCTGTCAACGTGATGGTCAGAACACTTGAAGATAAAAACGTGAAGGTGCAGTACATGGATAAAGCAACCGGTGAACTGAAAGCGGGCATCTATCGCGTTCCAGCAGGATCCTGGATTGTGAGTGACGATTATGTTTCAGCCTCTGGAGAGGGGGGTAAGGCTGTGCAGGGGAGTGAGAACGATGCGAGTGATGGTATTCAGGAAAGGGAGTAGGCTTAAATGATGCTGTCCGGGATCCTGCTATACAAAATAGGAGCACGATGAAGGTGTTCGTAAACAACAAGATGAGCAGTGGAGACGTAAATGGCGCATGTAAGAAAGCAGATACTTGACCGTGTAGAGACATTGCTGACAGGTTTGGGCACAACAGGAAGCCGGATATACCGGTCGCCAGTGCATCCTTTAACGTCGGTAACAATGCCTGGAATATGCGTGTACTGCGGGCCGGAACGATCGAAGGGTGGGACCCGTAATGCGACAACCAAAGAGGTGGACATCGCGATCGATGCCTATGTAGAGGGAGATACTTACGACGATACGTTTGCGCAGATTCAGGCAGAGGTCGAGACAGCGCTCTACGGTGATGTGGATGGTGATGGGCGTTTTTTTAACGGGTTGGCCACAAATCTTGTTTACTCGGGTTCGGACAGCCGATACGATGACACTGCCGCCGTGGCACATGGAGTAATGGAGATTGTCTATCAATGCGAATATCAAACAGAAAACGGAGATGCTGAAACAGCATTGTAGTAAGCCGTAGAGGCATAAGTAAAACTTTGACAACAAAGAAAAGCGAGCGGTCTAATTAACGGCTGCCAAAACATGTTTTTAACAAAACGAAACAATCACTAAAACAGGAGAAGAAAGATGGCAAGAAGGAAAACAAACCTGGCAGATGTGTACATCGGAAGCAATGCTTTGCAGCACATCGTGGATGTGACATACATCACACCCGACCGTGAAGAGATTACATCCGAGGTGTTGCATGATGATGTGGCAGAAGTCATTGGCGTTTCATCACGCGGCGTCTATGCGCTTGAAGTGAACGTTGAACTGGATTCAGCCGACACCAACGGTCAGGAGGCATTGATGACGGCTTATGATAACAAAACGACTGTGACCGCAAACTATTACCCGGAAGGGAAAACAACCGGCAACGATGAAATTTCAGGCGATGCCTATGTGACCCAGGTTCCGAACATCGGCGGTCAGGGCAAAAACAGCATAGCTTCAGGCATGTTCCGTCTGGTTTACTCTTTAAAACCGACTGAAGGAACAGTTGTTTGATTTTCATAACGATTAAAAGGAAGTGTAATGGCGAAGCATGCTTTGTATGAAAGCATTAAACAGCGAATGACCGCAGGTGGACTGCGGTCAACGCCTGTGCCGGCATGGGGAGTGACGGTGTATTTCAAATCTACCACGCCGCATGAAGCAGCGCTGGCAAAAGCAGCGGTCGATGACCAGGATCCCTTGTCGTACTACCATGTGCAGCTGGTTTGTCTCAAAGCACTCGATGAAAACGGTAAACGGATTTTCTCGAACGATCAGGCGGCCGACATGCGGCACTGGCCGTGCCTTGAAACCTTTGCTGAGCTGGCCGGCGAGATGATGAAATCGGTTACGGTGGAGGAGGCCGAAAAAAACTCCGTGAAAACCCGGGCCTGAGAGACTGGTTCGGGTTGGCTCGTGAATTAGGCATGTCGGCTGCCCGTGCACAGCGGGAAATCAGTTATGACGAGTTTGCGCACTGGGTCGCCCTGTACAAGATAGAAAAAGAAGAACGGGATAATGTGAGGAATGGTGGTTTTAACTGAGGATATACGCATGAGGGTGCTGATGGAACAGAAGATCCCAGGGCGGAATATGTGCAGGCTTGATCATGTTATTCAAGGATGAGGGCAAGAATGGGTAAAAAAGTAGAATTTTTGAGAGGGGCTGCTGATGAATTTGTCGACGTGGGTGTCGAGAGTAGTCCCGGGTACGAAAAGTTGGGAAACCTTTTGAATAGTATTCCAGGCGCTCAGGAAGGTTTTTTAATAGCCTTGCTCGGCCAGATAGCCGGCTATACAGGAATCGGAAGGGCTGTCGGACTAACCTATGTGGGACTGAAAAGTTTGGATGAAGGTGAGAAAAGATTTACAGAATGGATAAATAAGAAAACAGGAATGAACTTTGGGATTCCAACTTATGAAGAGGCATCGGCGGCAGTTAGAAAAACATTTCCAGGCTTGATAAAAGAAAAGGATTTAAATCACTCACCTGGTTATTTGGAAACGGTTGGAAATGAAAAAGAAGCAATACAAAATATTCAGTCTGAGACGTTCGAAGAGAGCATAAAGTCTATGGCCAAGCTTGAGGATGAGTCTGCTAAACTCGAAGAAAACATTAGTGGTCTCGGCGCTTCATTTGGTAAAAAACTTAACCCGAAGGTTAAGGATTTGGCTGAGAACGTTGAGCAGTTTGATGAAGTTGCAAGCAAGGAACTTCAGGCGGGTAGGAAGTATATGTTTGGCCGGTTTGGACTTGATGAGAACGGAATGCCTCTTGGTGGCTTGCCGAAAAGGGAAGAGCCACCGAAAAGGGAAGATCTATTAGTTGGGGGTCAGGTGCTGTCTGTGACTGAATCGGAGAAAGATGATATTGAGGGAATACAGGACGGCATCAAGGAGCAGGTGAGTGTTTTGAACCATGTTGCGGATGGTCTCGATATGGTCGGCTATGATCTGAAAGGTGTCGGGAGCTTTGCAACTGCCATAGAGCAACTTACCCTTGCTTCAAAGCTTGGTGGCACAGCCGGTTTCGACTCGACAAAAGCTTATGTCGCGGGTATTTCTAGTCTTTTCCAAGGTATTGGAGCCAACATTGGGGGTGGTGTTGGTTCAGCATTGAGCAATATGGGCAGCATGGCGGCCAGTGGCGCTTCTATAGGCTCAGCTATAGCTCCCGGTGGCACAGGTGCTGTTGTAGGGGCTGTAGTTGGCGGTGCTGTTGGCTTAATCTCGTCCATATTCGGTGGTGATGACGAGGATGAGCAAGAGGAAGCTGCACGTGAACGGATGCGTCAGCAGATCTATCAGGGCATGTTGTCGCGCTCGTTGTCAGGGGCTGGTCCGTACTCTCTCAAGATGTTGCGGGAAAGCGGCTGGGATTACGACAAGCTGAAAAAACGGTTTGGGAACAAGGATGAAGAAGAGCTGATCAAGTATCAGAATCGTCTGGAGCTGCTTGATGATATCGGTGCATCGCTGGAGAAGATCGGTTCACCGGAAATTGTACGGAGCATTGATACTGTCAGGGCAAAGTATGAGTATGCCGCCAAAAGCGTCAAGGGCATACTGGATATCGCAAGTGCGGAAATGACGGAAATTTCTGCTCTGGTTTTCGGGCTGACGGCGGACAATCTGGTCACTATGTTTGATTTGGCTATCGAAACGGCGGAAGATGCCGGCCACGCCGGGCGTTTAATCGCCGAAGCGCTGGAACTGCAAATTGTTGACAGTTTCAAGAAATTGGCCATCAGCCAGGCAATCAATGATGCTGTTATGCCAATGCTGCAACCTATCCTCAATGAGTTGGTTTCGGGTGCGTTGTCTGGTGGGCTTTCGCCCGGCGAGATGGCTGATCTGGTACTCCAGGCCCAGGAGATTGCCGCATCGGTTGCGCCTGCTGTAAGTGCTTTGTATGGGGCATTCGACGAAGCTGGAGTGCTAAACTATACGTACAGCTCAACCCCGTTTGAAGCTCGAGGGAGCATGAATGAGCCAGTGATTACCGGTAATACAAGCATCAGCAGGCAAAATGTTGAGACAAGTGCCTCGAATCATACGCAAGGTCAAAATCGACCAATGCAGGTTGTTGTGCAAGTTGGTAACAGAGAATTCGAGAGTATAGTAACCGAGCTTGCGGATGAGGTTTTTGTGAGGGCTGAACGGAGAAAAGGGGTCGTTAATGCGCAAAAGGTTTTTGGGTAAAAATTGTAAAACAATCGAGAAATGGGTTCGAAATCAAATTATGCGGAAAACGCAACACTGAACCACCTGCTCAGCGGGACAAAGTACGTTGGGCTTATAACAGCAGGGGATGACAGCGGCGTAACCGAGCCGACATCTGATTCTGCGTATGCACGGCAATCAGTGACGTTTACAGTCACGGGGTCACAGGCTGATAATGACGGAACGATATCTTTTCCTTTCGCAACGCAGGATAATGGCACGGTAGAGCTTGCGGTGTTCGATGCTCTGACAGGGGGCAATTTTCTTTACCTCATGTCAGTAAGCAACGGACCATTTACATACAATACCGACGAGAGAATTGAAGTATTGGCAGGTGATGCAACTATTACAGAAGACTGATGTGGACGCTGAAATCATCATGGTTAAAATGGATGGATCACCTCGAATCCATAGGAGGTGATTGTGAAGGGCCGGATTTCTGCCGAAAATTCGGTGACATCACCATTGCTGAAGGTATAGCGAGGTGCTACAAGGCACCAGGCTTCCGCTATGATTGGGTGGTGTGGGTGTTTAAGCACAGTCCAGGTAAAACAACCAGTGCAGCTTTGCGGTACGAATTGCTGCACCTAATTACTGCTCCTGCTGACGATTGTTCGATTGCCCGAGCAAAGAATATCTACAAAGCTCAGGCACTGCTTCGAGACGAAAAGGAGCTTGTCCTGAAGACTATTTTCCGTGATAACAAGAACCGCTACAACGATTTCACTGAAGCGGAAATCCAGGAAGGGAGGCGTTTGAATGGCTGATACTGGACTTGTGCTATGCGGAACCGGCGCAAATATCTCCGGTTCAGGGACCGATTGGAGCAACCCTTCAAATATTACATCGGAATCTAATTATGCTGATGCGACATTACAGAAAGACGGTGGTCTGAGTGATTACCTTCGCGCGACCAACTTCAGTTTTTCTCTTCCGTCAGGCGCAACGATTGACGGTGTAGAAGTCCAGATACACAAAGCAGGCGAAACTGTATCCCAGTACGACGAGTACGTGTATCTGGTTGAGGGTGGTTCAATTATATCAGGGTCTGAAAATAAGGCACAAAGTACATCGTGGGTGGAAAGCACCCCTGCAACATCAACCTACGGCGGCTCCAGTGATACATGGAATTGCTCTCTCTCCGACACAATAGTCAATTCCTCGACCTTCGGTGTTCAGATAATGGCTGAACATCAAGGAGGGCTTGCTAATCGCTGGGCTCGTGTTTACTGGATCAAGGTTAAGGTTTACTACACTGAAGGGGGCACGACATATCAAACGCTAGCCTCTGCAGCGGGGTCAGGTGTTGCAACAGCCATTAATAAGACAAGCAGGCGTGCCGAGTGCACTTCTTCTGGGAATGTCAGTGCTGTTACGACTGCTAAACAGATTGATTCGGCAGATGGTGACGGCTCGGGACTATTGCTATCCATCAAGCATGAAGGCATGATCTATCGATATGGTATAAAAGATCAGGCGTTGGCGGCGCAATGGCACGGGACTATCATGGAAGTTGATCCGGTTAAGCTCTCTTTACCAACAAGGCACGGTGGTTTTTTAAAGGTTTCAGCAGGACAAGTGAGATTTGTTCCATCTGCGTTTGGAGGGGTAGAGCCTTGGAGTATCGATGTATGGCCGCCGCCAAAAGAGTTGGATGCTATTTTTCGATGCAAGTCAACCGACCAACAAGGGGTAGCCAAGCTTTTTGAGGGCAAGTTGTACCGGGAGTCGGTTTCTGAAAAGGATGTGGTCTATGACGTCTATATCCCGTCATATACGGAGACGATCGGGGCGGGCATATCTTTGGCTTCCTGGTCAACACCCGATAGTACATTGATCAATTTTTTTGAAAAAGTATGCGATGTTCTCGGGCTGACACTTGACAGCTCAAAAGCTACAGCTGACCCGCCGACTTTGGACCATAACCTGAGTAATGAGCGTTTGGTGATAGATCTGGCTTCTGAAGTTGCAGCGTTCTGCTGTCATCTGTTTTGGGTTGCCGACGGCATTCTGTATTTGCAGGATATGAGCGTAAGTAACGGCTCCTTGAGTTTGAAAAATCCAAATGATTTTTTCCGGTCGCCTGCTTATACCGATGAAATACCGGTCAATCGGGTCGTTGCAGGTACGCATAAATTTGAAGGTACAGAGTATCCATATGGTGTTGATTATACCCTGTCAGCAAACTATACCGGCAATGACAGCCAGCTTCAGAGGATTTATGAATTGGTCAACGGTCAGTGGGCTGAGGTGCCGGTGCCGGCAGAAAGCGGATGCGGGGAGTTTGTGCCAGGCAAGCAGGTTACTCTGCATGATGCCAGGCTGGCTGTTCCAAGCGAGACAATAATCAACATGCGAGGTGTCAGCTACGATTTTATCAAGTCGAGTGTAAAAATAGCCGGGCACTGCTTAATGAATGAATTATGAACATAATATACAACGACAAGATAATAAGTGTCAGCTTGGTGGCTGGAACGGAAGACCCGGAATATCCAGTAGAAAACGTACAGAATGAATACCCGCGTAAGCCTTTTCGTGCGATCAGCCAAAGCGCGACAATCAGAATTGCGGAGTCGGGTGATGCGGAGGCCATCGCGATGTTTTCAACCAACGCTGACAGCGTAATGGTGATTGTTGCAGTCGGGGTGAGTGTCGTTTTCGGGATCGACGAAAACAGCGAAACTGTTGTGGCCGGTTATGATGAAACAGGGGCGGCAATCGGACTGACAGATCGAGGTGAGCAGCCGGAAACAGTAGAGTATACCTATACAAAGGAGAACGAGAACAACGGTGTGATCTGGATACCCTTATCGCCACACGGGATGCAGCGCACGCTTGATATTGTTTGTGAGGTTTTGGAAGGGCGCGTTGAAGTTGGGGTTTTAGCAGCCGGTGAGGTGTTGCGGTTCAGGGATATGGAGAGGGAATCATATCAAAATTCACCTCGTGATTTCAGCATTGAGCAGGAGCTGCAGTCGGGTAATCCCTATTATGTCGATCTTGGGCGCGCTCGAGTCATTCCGTTTTATGTCTTTATGTGGGGCTCTGACGGCGATGATCCGGCTGGCTACAATACATGGAAAGAATTTTATCACAAGTATCTTTTCCCGTTTGGGCGTAAGCCGAAAGCATGGTTACTGTCCGAACGGCTCGACCCGGCCCACTATGCGGTGTGGGGAAGGGTGGAGGAGATGCCTAAAACAGTTATGAAGGGGTCACATATGCTTGTTTCAACAACAATTAGGGAGATAAACTGATGAGTAGAGGAATTGCAATTTTCAAACTTACAGGGCGTACTGGCGGTTCTGTTGACAAACTGGACAGTATTGATGGTAACACAGGTGGCCCAGGTGATACGCCTTTGCAGCAAGGTGATCTTGCATTTGTGATCGATGCAGCGTTTGGCGTAACATATGTTTACGAGCTGGATGTTGATTCAGGTCAAGCTGAAAACGACCCGTATGTTATCACCCCTGATAGCAATGCGGGTAATAAACGGTGGAAATTGAGGCCCGGAAAGTATCTAGGCGATGCTGAAGCCGATTCGCTTACTATGTCGGGAGTACGGTCATTGTCGATCGGTGGTGTGTATGGCGGCAATACTCCTGTAGGGGCGATGCTTGACTGGTCGATGAATACCGCTCCGAACGGATGGTTGTTATGTGACGGCACGGCAGTTTCACGGTCTATGTATAGCGATCTTTTTGCAGCAGTTGGTACGACGTTTGGTAGCGGCGATGGGTCGTCTACATTTAATGTTCCGGATTTCAGAGGAAGGATTGCCATTGGTCGTGATGCAGGCGATGGTGATTTTAACTCTATCGGTAGGTTAGGTGGTGAAAAAAAGCATGCGCTGACAGAAGCGGAGAATGGCCCTCATAAGCATTCTATGTATGGGAGCAGCCGTGATGCTAGTCATAGTGGTGGCGGCGCTGGATTTGGTGTCTCACATGATTATGATAACCCTTCTATTCCAGAGCATACTCCAACGTTGTATACCAATATATTAAGCGAATCAGGAGAAGGTCAGCCACATAATAACCTTCAACCTTTCCTTGTAGTCAACAAGATCATCAAGTACTGAACTAAATGATGAAACACAGCATGTGATAGGTTTTTAATGTGCTTTATACGAAGCAGGCGGCGTATTTTTACGCCGCCTTTTTTATTGTATACTTGGGGGAGCATTATTTCTAAAACCAAGTGGGAAAGCTTCTACAACCAAGTGCGTCGTTACAGTATCAAAAAGGAACAGGTATGAAAACAAAATCGCGGTTTTTCGTTGTGGCCTTTTTGGCAATGCTAACCCTGAATGCATGTGGATCGGCGGGGAAGGAACCATCCGCGTCGGAAGGGGGAAAGCTGTTCAATGATCCGCGACTTGCCGGTTCTGTAAATGCTTCGAGTTGTGCAACCTGTCATCCTGGGGGGAAGGGTCTTGAAAAGGCTTTTGAGAATCCGAAACTGGTTTCGGTGATCAATGCCTGTATCACCGGTCCACTCGATGGACAGCCTTTAGAGGTGAGCTCGGTAGAGATGCTCTCGCTGAAGTTGTATGTAGAGTCATTTGGAGGGGAGTAGAAGAGTGGGGCAAGCTTAAAAGGGTTCTCGCTTAACACTTTCTGGTTGTTGATCCGCTTGATTTGCCCGGGCAGGAAACGTAAATTCCCTCTTTTGGGCAGACGGCTTTTTAATCATCAAAGAAAACATCTTATGGGTACCTCTATTTATTTGTTGCGCCCCATGATTACTTTGTTAGCCGGTGCTCGAAATCCTCATGTACTCACGTGTACACTCCGGTTTCTGTGCTCCGTCCGCCTTGTACTCAAGGCGCTCTCGACAATTAATAGAGGTGCCCTTATGGTGTTGCGTAGTACATTGTTTGTATTATTTATGGTGCTTTTCGCATTTCCTCTCCATGCAGCTCATCCGCTGATTACCGAAGACACTGAAACGCAGGGGACCGGCAGGTTTCAGCTTGAGATAAACAGTGAATTCGGCGATGACGAGGAGGGTGCCTTTGAGGAAACTGGAGGCGAAGTGGCTGCAATTCTCTCGTATGGCGTCGCTGAAAACATCGATCTTATTCTTGGGATGCCTTATGCCTGGTATACGGTTAAAGAAAGTGGGGCTACCGTTGCTGATGCAGATGGGATCGGAGAGCTTTTTTTCGAGGTTAAATGGCGGTTTTTTGAATATGAAGATCGGGGGCTCAGTGTCGCCCTGAAGCCTGCGGTTACGTTTCCTACCGGTGATGATGAAAAAGGTCTGGGTAACGGGAAGGTTTCTGGAGGAGGAGCCTTGCTGGTTTCGAAGGAAGGCGTGCTTGGCAAACTGCATCTCAATCTGGCGTACGCGCGCAATGAGTATGGCCTTGATGAGGACGACATGTTTCTGCGCAAAGACATCTGGCACGCATCGTTTGCCGGTGAGATCAATGTTACCGCTGATATGGTGGGGGTCTGCAATATCGGGGTGGAAACCAATCCCGAGAAGGGTTCCGAAAACCATCCGGCTTTCATTCTTGGCGGCCTGATTTATTCGGTGACCGGTGATTTCGATATCGACGCGGGTGTCAAGTGGGGGTTGAACGATGCTGAAACTGATACTACCTGGTTGACGGGGATAGCTTTGCGGTTCTGAGCACCTCTATTAATTGTTGCGCACCATGCTTCGTTAGAGGTGCTTAAAGAATGAATTCCAGGTCATAGTTGCCCTCAATGGTTTCCGAAACGAATGTTATCAGCTTGTCGAGAAAGCTCAGGAACTCCTGAGGGTCGATTGTTCTCCAGTATGCGGCTGCTGCCGGAGTGCCATGCCAGCCGAGGAGTGCTTTTTCCTGTTTTTCAGGATCTATTTTCTGTTCAGCTTCCCTGAGTATCGAAAGCATCTTTTCAAGCTGGCTGTGATGCAAAAAGGCTTCGTCCCAGCTGTCCAGGCCGTGGCCTGTTTCTGAAATGAACGGCAATTCATTGAGGGACTCGACGATATCGAAATGAAACAGGGCTGTATGGTTATGTGCTGATATTTCCAGCGTGCCATAAGTGCGGTAGTCATTATCGGTGAGGCGTACCCGGTTTATTTCACCTGTCCTGTAAATGGACAGCTCCCGGTGTGCCGGGTTTGCATCGTCTATGAGAATATGTGTTATTTCCATTTCTGAAAGCAAGTCAAAATTCAAAAGTCACAATGGCTGGTTAGCGAGGGGAATGATTAACCTGCCGGCGCATGAAGTTTCTCCTTTTGTTCGGCTTGACTTTTCGATTACGATTACGAGTACCGCTTCGCTGGTATAGTGACAAGTAATCAGTGACGAGTGACAAGTTAAAACGGCTTGATAGCTTGATGACTGGGTAGCTCCTTGATTTCTTTCGGTGATCGAGCCCTGGATCGGTATCGAAATCAAGGCAAACACACAGGTTTGCCCCTACAGTTTTCCCGAACAATTCAACGATTCAACAGATCAACAATGACTTTTCGATACCTGAAACCCGATCCCGACCCTGATCTCCGAAGGATAACATCGGGTTTCGGGGTCGGTATCGGGATCGAAAACCGGGCGTGCACAGGGATACGTCCCTACAATTCAACAAATAAACAATTCAACAAATCAGCAGCTTTCTCGTCACTTGTTTCTAGTCACTCGTCACTGCTTGAAAGGTAGAAACCTTTAGCAAAGCATTTCTGTTTTCCTTAAAGTTAATTGGTTTTAACCTGCTATCTTTATATAATTAATTTGGCACTGAGTTGAGCGTCAAATTCCCCCCTGCCGTGCCGGAATCTTCCGGTGGCCGGGCTTGATTCAGGTGAATATGAACAGGTTGTGAACTGGTGTATTATGCGTTGGAAGAAGTTGTTATTAAAACATTTACCAATAAAGCACGAGAATGGACGGAAACTTTTCGAACAGAGTACAGGATGTCATTCGTCACAGCCGTGAGGAGGCTCTCAGGCTGGGTCATGACTATATAGGGACGGAGCACTTGCTTTTGGGCTTGATCAAGGAAGGAGAGGGCATTGCGGCAAGAATCCTTAAAAACCTCAATATAGATCTCTATAAGCTCAAGCAGAAAATCGAGGAAAGCACCCACCAGAAAGTGGCAGCGGCGCAGATGGGTAATGTCCCCTTGACGAAGCAGGCTGAAAAAGTGCTTAAAATAACATACCTCGAAGCAAAAATCTGCAAGTCGAACATCATCGGTACGGAGCATCTTCTCCTTTCTATTTTGAAAGGTGAGGATAATGTTGCTGCGCAGATTCTGGAGCAGTTCGGGGTTTCCTACGACGCTGTCAGGGATGAGCTGATGACGATAACAAGCGGCAAAAGCGAATCAGGGGAGTCTTCGATGGAAGGAGCTTTTTCATCCGGGTCTGAAAAGTATCCGAAAAAAGCCGAATCGAAAAGGGGAGATCGCTCGAAAACTCCGGTCCTGGACAATTTCGGCAGGGATATTACAAGGTTGGCGATCGAAGACAAGCTTGATCCGATCATAGGCCGTGAAAAAGAAATTGAGCGTGTTGCGCAGGTTTTGAGCCGAAGGAAAAAGAACAATCCGGTGCTGATAGGGGAGCCGGGTGTCGGCAAGACGGCTATTGCCGAGGGTCTTGCCCTGAAAATTGTCCAGCGCAAGGTATCGAGGATTCTTTATGATAAAAGAGTTGTTGCTCTGGATCTTGCTGCCCTTGTGGCGGGCACAAAATACAGAGGCCAGTTCGAGGAGCGGATGAAGGCCTTGATGAATGAACTGGAGCGTTCGCGTGACGTGATTCTTTTTATTGATGAACTGCATACCATTATCGGCGCAGGTGGGGCTTCGGGCTCGCTTGACGCAAGCAATATTTTCAAACCTGCTCTTGCTCGAGGCGAGTTGCAGTGTATCGGTGCAACAACACTTGATGAGTACCGCCAGTATATTGAAAAAGACGGTGCACTTGACAGGCGTTTCCAAAAAATCATGATTGAGCCGGCCACTGTTGATGAGACTATTCAGATCCTGCACAACATCAAGAGCAAGTACGAGACACATCACCATGTACGGTATGATGATGATGCGATTGAAAAGGCGGTAAAACTATCTGAGCGTTATATCACCGACAGGTATTTGCCTGACAAGGCTATCGATGTGATGGATGAGGCGGGCGCGCGAGTGCATTTAAGCAATATCCATGTTCCCAAGAATATTCTTGACCTGGAGCAGGCTGTAGAGGAGATCAAGGCTGAGAAAAACCGTGTTGTGAGGATGCAGAACTTCGAGGAGGCTGCAAAGCTTCGTGACAAGGAGAAGACGCTTCTCGAGTCTCTTGAGCAGGCAAAACTGGAGTGGGAGGAGCGTGCCGCCGACACGGTTTATGACGTAACGGAAGCTGATATTTCCTCGGTTGTTGCCATGATGACGGGTATACCGGTTATCAAGGTTGCACAGTCCGAGTCGAAAAAGCTGCTCAACATGGCAAGTGAGCTGAAAAAGGAAGTTATCGGGCAGGATGAGGCTATTGACAAGATCACCAAGGCTATACAGCGGACAAGAGCGGGGCTCAAAGACCCTGCGAGGCCTATCGGTTCTTTCATATTTCTTGGTCCGACTGGAGTCGGTAAAACTGAGCTGGCAAAAGCGCTTACCCGCTACATTTTTGACAGTGAAGATGCCCTTATCCGTGCCGATATGAGTGAGTATATGGAGAAGTTCTCAGTCAGCAGACTTGTTGGAGCACCTCCCGGGTATGTCGGGTATGAAGAAGGAGGACAGCTCACTGAGAAAGTCCGCAGAAAACCATACTCGGTTGTGTTGATCGACGAGATTGAAAAAGCACATCCCGATGTGTTCAATATTCTGCTGCAGGTGCTCGATGAAGGTGTCCTGACCGACGGGCTTGGCCGCAAGGTGGATTTCCGCAACACGATCATTATCATGACATCGAATATCGGCGCCAAAGATATCAAAAGTATCGGAAGCGGTATGGGGTTTGCCTCCGGTGATGCGGCTGAAAGCAGCTATAAATCGATGAAATCAACCGTTGAGGATGCTCTGAAAAGGGTATTCAATCCTGAGTTTCTTAACAGGATTGACGATACCATTGTTTTCCACCAGCTTGAAAAGAAGCATATCTTCGAGATTATCGACATCATCGCAGGCAAACTTTTCAAGAGGCTGCATGAAATGGGTATCGAGGTCACTATTGATGACAGGGCCAAAGAATTTCTTGTCGAAAAAGGATATGACCAGAAATTCGGAGCAAGGCCTTTAAAGAGGGCAATGCAGCGAAATGTTGAAGATTCTCTTGCCGAAGAGATGCTGAAAGGAAAGTTTCCGGAAGGAAGCACCGTCAGGATTTCATACGATGAGAAGAATGACAAGCTGAAGTTTACGAAGGCTGCGGATACTTCAAAAAAGAACAAGCAAAAGACGCCGATCGATGAAGAGCTGACGAACGGTAAGGATTAGTTGGTGACGAATGACGAGTAACAAGTGACGAGTGAGTTTCGAATGATTTCTTTTCTACTCGTCACTTGTTACTTGTCACTACTTTCTATGGTTTCGGGTGGTCCTTGACAGCAGCCAGCGACTGCTGGAGCAGTTCGTCCGGCAACGGATAGTCTTCCAGTTTTCCCGACATAAATGCATCATACCCCTGAAGGTCCATCAAGCCGTGACCGGACCAGTTCATCAGGATAACCTTTTCTTTACCCTCCTCTCGCGCCCGGTTAGCCTCCCGGATTGTCTGGGCGATGGCATGGGATGTTTCTGGAGCAGGAATAAACCCTTCGGTGTGTGCAAACAACAGGGCGGCTTTGTAACACTCGGTCTGCGGCAACGAGCTTGCTTCGATCAGGTCATGTTGCAGTACATGGCTTACCAGCGGAGCCATGCCGTGATAGCGAAGTCCGCCGGCATGAATTGCAGGAGGGATGAATCCGTGCCCCAGACTGTGCATTGCCAGCAAGGGTGTCATTTCAGCGACATCGCCCGAATCATAGATATAGGGGCCTCTTGTCAGGGTCGGACAGGCTTCAGGTTCGGTGGCAACAATGTGAACATCTTTCCCGTTGATTTTATCGTAAATGAACGGGAAGCTTATGCCTGCGAAGTTTGATCCTCCACCTGCACATCCTATAACGACATCCGGATAGGTATCTATTTTTTCAAATTGTTTCTTTGCTTCAAGGCCGATAACTGTCTGGTGTAGCATGACATGGTTCAGCACGCTCCCAAGCGAGTAGCGGGTATCGTCACGCTGGACGGCTTCTTCAATCGCCTCGCTGATTGCAATGCCGAGGCTCCCGGGAGTATCCGGCTGTTCTGACAGGATTTTGCGGCCGATTTCGGTTGTCTCACTTGGGCTTGGGATACAGTCTGCACCCCAGGTTTTCATCATGATTTTCCTGAAAGGTTTCTGGTCAAAACTGATCCGAACCATATATACCTTGCACTCGATGCCGATGAGCTTGCAGCTCATGGCAAGGGCGCTGCCCCACTGTCCTGCACCGGTTTCGGTTGTCAGGTATTTGATACCGAACTCCCTGTTATAATATGCCTGCGCAACAGCGGTATTGGGTTTGTGACTTCCGGCAGGAGATACACCTTCGTTTTTGTAATAGATCCTGGCTGGTGTATCGAGGGCTTTTTCAAGTCGTTTTGCTCTGTAAAGCGGAGACGGGCGCCAGAGTGTGAGGATTTGCCGTACCTCTTCGGGGATGGTAATCCAGCGTTCGGTGCTGAGTTCCTGTTCAATGATGTTCATGGGGAAGACTGGTGCAAGGTCTTCGGGGTTAATCGGCTTGCCGTCCATACCGAGAGGAAGGGGTAAAGGCGTTGGAAGATCAGCCTGAATGTTGTACCACTGGCGAGGCATTTCATCCTCGCTTAACAGGATCTTTGTTGACTCTGAACTCATAGAATATACATCTTGATGAGTGAGAAGAAGAGAGGAGGCAAATAAAGGCTCTTAAAGATATTTATGAACCGAAACTTCATATTTATCGGGTATAGTGCCGAAGGCGGGAATCGAACCCGCACGTCCATTGCTGAACACAGGATTTTAAGTCCTGGGCGTCTACCAGTTCCGCCACTTCGGCGAGGCGCTGCTGCGTAAATGGACGAGCAATTTAATATCTTCAGGGAAATTAGCAAAAAGAAGCAAAACGTTTGTTCGCCACGATTTCCCTTTATTCATTGCCCTTGAAATGGTTGAAGCCTCCAAGCGTGCTCATGTCGATGTTCATACCGTAAATATCAGAGAGCAACAACCCTTCTTCTTCCGGGGTTATCTTCCCGATAACGCTGATATCTGGATGTGAAGCTATTGCGGAAAACTGCTCGGTTTTCAGGGTGAAAAGAAGCTGGTAATCCTCACCTCCGCTCAGTGCATAGTTGACCGCATCTTCCTGAAACTCATCAGCAATATGCCTTGCCTGCGAAAAGATGGGAATGCGGCTTTCTTCGATGTATGCCCCAACTCCTGAACGTTTGCAGATATGGGCGAGATCGGAAGCAAGGCCATCCGATATATCTATCATTGATGTCGGAACGATGCTGTGCTTATGAAAAAAATCTATGATATCCACACGTGCTGACGGGAGGAGCTGCTGCCGTATGGCTTCACTATACTCTTCGAGATTGCTCATGACATCCTTGTCGTAAGTTTCTCCATGCTTGACATGTTCCAGCATGACATTTTTTTCACGCATGAGTGCCCGGAGACCTGCGGCGGCTCCCCCAAGAGAGCCTGTTACGCAGACAAGGTCACCTGGCTGGGCACCCTTCCGGTAAGCTATTTTTTCCTTTTCGATTTCACCTGCAACCATAACCGATATGGCAACTCCTCCCGAGGATGCCGATGTGTCTCCGCCTGCTAAGGCAGTGTTATACAACCTGGCGGTTTCACTCATGCCGCGGTATACCGTTTCGACAAATTCGATCGATGCTTTTGACGGAAGAGCGATCGAAACCAGAGCATAACAAGGCTTTGCGTTCATAGCGCAAATGTCTGAAATGTTAACGCTGATCGCTTTACTGCCGAGATGCTGAAGCGGAGTTGTAAGCAGATCGAAATGAACATGTTCAAGCAACAGGTCGGTTGTTGCAACTTGGACAGTGGAGGAGGACAGCTCATATACTGCACAGTCGTCCCCGATACCTTCGATGAGTCTGGATTTGGTTTCACAGGTCGGAGCGACAATTGAGGCTATACGTTCTATAAGGCCAAATTCACCGATATCGGAAATAGGTTTAAAAGACATTTTCAGTAAATTCAAGTTCTTAGTGGAAAAGACCAGTGCAGCGTTATTGTAGGTAACATAGACAATTTGTTTTTCATATGGGTTTTTTTGACAAGCTAAAATTATCACGGCTCAAGGAAGGATTGACAAAAACCCGTGAATCCATTCGTGACAATATATCCAAGATCACTCAGGGAAGGACTGATATTGACGAAGAGTTTCTTGAAGAGCTTGAGAACATCCTCATTGCGGCAGACGTAGGTGTTGAGACAACGCTCAGCATAGTCGATCGGATTACCGAAAAGGCGGAAGAGGAAGCTTATCGTTCTGAAGATGAGCTGAACAGAATGCTGATGCAGGTGATGGAAGAGATGCTGCTTGATACGCTGGAGTCGCATCCCGTGGATTTTGATGCTTCCCTGCCGGCGAAACCCTATGTCATTCTTATTGTGGGGGTCAACGGGGTAGGCAAGACAACCAGCATTGCTAAGCTTGCTCATAACTATAATAAAGCGGGGAAAAAAGTGATCATTGCAGCGGCAGATACTTTTCGTGCCGCAGCGGTACAACAACTGCAGATATGGGCTGACAGGGCAGGAGTTCCGATGGTAAGCCAGGGACAGAATGCAGATCCGGCATCTGTTGTTTTTGATGCTGTCAGCTCTGCCGTAGTGCGAGATACCGATGTTGTTCTCGTTGATACGGCAGGCCGACTGCATAATAAGGCCCATCTCATGGAGGAACTTGCTAAAATAATGAGAGTGGCGAAGAAGAAGGTTCCGGATGCTCCTCATGAAGTGTTGCTGGTGCTCGATGGTACGACCGGTCAAAATGCTGTTTCACAGGCCAAGGAGTTTACCAAATGTGTCAATGTTACCGGTTTGATCGTTACCAAGCTTGACGGAACGGCAAAGGGCGGAATTGTGCTCTCAATATCCAGGGAGCTTGAATTACCGGTAAAATATATCGGTGTCGGGGAAAAAATAGATGACCTCCAGATATTCGACCGTGAAAAATTTGTGGAGGCACTGTTTGGAAAGCCAGTTGGCAGTGAGCAGTAGGCAATCAGCATTTGTTTCTTGTTGAACTGTTGATGTGTTGAATTGTTGAGCTGTAGGGGTGAAATATCTTTCACCCGCATGAGTATACAGTAGCATATCCCGATAAATAGGGCAATCTTTTCTTTTTTACTTTTGAATTTTGACTTTCCATCGTACTCGACGAAGCTGTACTCGTAATCGAAAAAAGTTCAGAAACCTCAGAAGTAAGAAGCAAGGGGAGAATTCAATTGGCAGTTAGCAATTGGCTAAAATAAATCGGTTACGGTGAGTTTCTTCGGGTAAAGAGTAAAAAGAACATGGAGAAACGGGGGGGCAGGAACTCGTTACCGGTTACTCGTCACTTCTCACCACTGAGCAGTTCGGGTATTTTTTTCTCAAGTGCAGCAAGACACGAGTCAAGGTTCCTGACGCCGAGAAGATGGGTGCTGTTTCTGGCATCTCTGGCGCCAAGTCCCCGGGCGATGACGAATGTTTCATCAAGCGATGCGGCAAGGTTTGACAGGGCTGATTCCAGTCTGTCAGGTGAACGGATGATAATAACTCTGACAATTTGGGCATGTTGACTGTCAAGCAGGTAATCGATATGCCAATGAAGCTTTTTTTGATCAGGCGGTTGTAAGTCCGGACCAGCAAGACCATTGTGCTGAAAAAAGCGAATCATGTGGTCTCTCAGTTCGTGTGGAGGTTTATCGTGAGAACGTGAAGCATGACGGACGAGGCGGCGTCCCAGGGGCATGCCGGAAAGTCTTTTGCCGAGAGCGGAGCCGATGTACATATAACAGCCGGGTTTAAGGAGAATTTTCCGGCCTCCGAGAAATTTCCCGAAAGCAAGGTTCAATTCCTTTGAGAGAGATATAAAGAGCGCATACGTTCCCTGACATGAATTATTACCGAAACATGTTATCTGCATAGGCGGCGAGTTTAACTTAATAGTATTACGGCAAATTACCGGGTTTCTGCAACATATGGAAAAAAAGCATGGCTGAACAGGAGTACGACCGTATCTATGAAGATCGTCGTTATGAGATGGTGGAGCAGTTAAAACGTTACGGGATAACGAATACAAGGGTTCTCGAGGCGTTCCTTTCGGTTGAGCGGCATCTTTTTTTCGATCCGGAAAACAGAGGTTACGCGTATGACGATTGTGCTTTTCCTATAGGGTGCGGCCAGACCATATCGCAGCCCTATACGGTGGCATACATGACCTCGATGCTGGTAGAGCGTTGTCCTTCCGGTAAGGTTCTCGAGATTGGTACAGGATCAGGTTATCAGGCAGCAATTCTGAATTTTATGGGGTATTCTGTGTATACCGTCGAACGGATACCGGAACTTTTCAAACGAGCCTCGGCGATCTTCAGTGCGCTCGGTCTCAAGATACATCAGCGTCTTGGCGACGGGACACTCGGATGGAGGGAAAATGTTCCTTATGATGGTATTATCGTTACGGCCGGGGCTCCTGAACCTCCGCCTACACTTCTGGAACAGCTTGCGGATAGTGGGGTGATTATCATTCCAATAGGCGGCAGTGCGGGGCAACGGATGACCGTGATCACTCGAAGCGGGGATACGTTGAGGCGTGAGGAGTTTCATGCGTTTGCTTTCGTACCCCTGATTGGCAAAGAAGGGTGGAGGGATGGATAGTTCGTCAGTCGGCAGTTTTCAGTTGGCAGTCGGCAAAAAAAGTGGAGATCAGGGGCGATCCTGTTAAAGGGAAGCCGGGATTTCACTTGAATGGTTTCATGTATAGTTTACAAAGCAATTTAAAACTGAATAACCAGAAAAAACTTTTTTGACATGGGAGTTATATCCAAGTTGCGGGAGAAGCTACATTTTTTTCTCTATGCATTGCTGGCCGCGTTTCTTGCACTTATTGTCTTTGAGTGGGGAATGAATTTCAGTGGTTTTTCCGGCGGAGGAGCTCTTGCCGGAAAAGTTAACGGAAAACCGATCGAGTATCGGCAATATGAGCAGGTCTATGACAGGCTTGTCGACAACTTCAGGAGCCAGGCTCCTCAGGCGGAGTTGACTGATGCTGTGGAAAGGGAGCTTCGGCAAAGAGCCTGGGACATAATTGTCGACCAGATCATTCTTGAGGAGCAGTTTGAAAAATACAACATTCATGTTGCTGATGAGGAGATAGTTGCAGCTGTTGAAAGTGACAACCCGCCGATGGTTATTCTTCAGAATTTCTTCGATCCGGAAACCGGTTCTATTGACCGGGAAAAACTTGAAAAGGCGAGAATGGCTCCGGAAAACAGGAATATCTGGATTAGGATAGAAGATGTTATACGCAGGGAGCTTATGGTTGAGAAGCTGCGAAGAAACCTCCAAACGATGGTCAAGGTTTCAGACGCTGAGCTTGATGCGCTTGCCGAAAGGGAGTTTGCTGCTTTTTCCGCCTCTTTTCTTGTGGCTCCTTACAGTTCAGCGGGAGGTGACAGTCTTTTCACGGTTACCGATGAAGAGGTAAGGGCATATTATGAAGAGAACAAGGGTTTGCTGTTTCGTCAGGAACCTACCAGATCTCTTGATTACGTGGTGTTTTCAGCCGTTCCTACAGGCAGGGACAGTTTGACAATCAAAACGGAGCTCGAATCGCTTGCGGGAGATTTTGCAGGTACTGCTGATGACAGTGCTTTTGTGAATCTCCAGAGCGACCGCTCCGATACTTTTAACAAGATATACACACGGGCGGATTTTTCCGTCGATGCGGGAGATTATGTCTTTGGGGAGAGCAGTCTCAGAGCCGGTGCAGTTATAGGGCCTGTAGCGGACCGCAATACCTTTCGCCTGATAAAGGTGAAAGAAGTCTCCGAAAAAGAGCCTGTGATAAGGGCTTCCCATATTCTTATTCCTTTCAAGGCTGGCAGCTCCTCCAGTGAGCAGCAGGCGCGCAAGCTGGCAATGGAAATTATGCAGGAAATCCGCTTAGGGAAAAATTTTGCCGACCTTGCGAGAAAGCATTCAAAAGACACCGGAAGTGCTGCTAACGGGGGCGACTTGGGCTGGTTTGGCAGAAATGTTATGGTGCCGGAATTTGATCGAGCTGCTTTTAAAGTGTCCAAAGGGGAGGTTGTCGGTCCAGTTGAAACACAATATGGACTGCATATTATCAAGGTTACCGGTAAAGACAGTAAAGCGATTACCTGTTCCGAAATAGTAAGGGATATCAGGCCTTCGGGGGCCACACTTGAAAACGCGCGCCGTAAAGCTGCGGAATTTCAGATGGAGGCTGAAGAAAAAGGGTTTGACAAGGCTCGTGAAGCTTTTGGGAAAGAAAAACAAGCGACCGGTCCATTTACAAAAACAGGTATGATCCCGGAGATAGGATATAATAACCTCATAGCGAGATTTGCTTTTAGCTCTTCGAAAAGTGCCATCTCCGATATCATTCAAACCGATTCCGGATTTCTTGTCATGCAGGTTAGCGGAAAAAATGACTCCGGATACAGGGAACTTAATGCCGGGTTACAGGACACCATACGGACGGAACTCATGATTAGGAAAAAAGGAGAAGCGCTTGATGCAAGAATGTCTGCGTTGCTGAAAGAGAAAGACGGCAACCTTGAAGCAATCGCAGCGGCACTCGGGGATGTTCAAGTGATAAAGGCGGAAAATATCCGTTTCAAAGAGCGAGCAATCCCCGGTTATGGTAATGACATCCGGTTGATAGAGGCGATAATCGGTTTGGAGCCCGGAAGTGTTTCAAGGCCTGTTCCGGTTCGCAGTGGGAGAGCATTAATCGCACTGCATGGTAAAACGTATCCTGATAGTCCCGACCTGGAGTTAGAGAAAGCAGGACTCCGTCCGATGCTTGAGCAGGTAAAAGAGGAAAGGTTTTTACAGGATTATTTTGCCGCCGAACGCCGTGCTGCAACAATTGAGGATCTGAGAGGGCTTTAGTGAGGAACATGGTCTTCCTGGAATTTCTGCAGACAGGCTTTTATTTTTGCAGCTGTCGGTTGGCTGAGACAGTCCTTTACCAGTTCTCTGGTTTCCGCGACAGTGATACGACGAACAAGTGATTTCAACTGGGGGATGTCAGCGCTTACTACGCTAAACACTTTCAGACCGCATCCGACAAGGAAAGGTAAAGCCAGTGGATCCGAACCCATATCACCGCAAAGTGACACCTGGCAGTTGTTCGCGCAGGCGGTGCTGATAATCTTGTGAATCTGACGTATTATAGCCGGATGAAATTTGTCGAAAAGATCTTGAACAATTTCATTGTTTCGGTCGACTGCGAGTGTGTACTGTGTGAGGTCGTTGGTTCCAATGCTTATAAAATCAACTGCTTGTGTGATTTCATCGATAATCTCGACTGCAGCCGGTATTTCAATCATTGCCCCGAGCTCGGGTTTTTTTAAACTAATTCCGGATCCTTCGAGGTCGGCAATATGTTTTTCAAGCGATTCACGTATGGAAATGATTTCATCGAGCGATGAAATCATAGGCAGCAGGATCTGTATGTTACCCCATCTGTTAGCCTTGAGTATAGCCAAAAGCTGGCTGTCAAGAATTTCAGGTACGTCTATCAGGATTCGTATACCCCGCCATCCAAGGTTTGGATTAGGCTCGCTGATCGGAGAGTAAATCAGTTTATCTCCTCCTATGTCAAAAAGCCTTATGACAAGCGGATCCGGGTTCAGTGCTTCTGCCATTTCCCTGTAATATTCGGTCTGCTCGGTTTCTTTTGGCGGTTTGGTGCTGTCAATAAAGAGGTTTTCACTTCTGAAAAGTCCTACACCTTCAGCCCCGGCACAACGCATGGAAGGAATTTCCTCTTTGACGTCGATATTGGAATAAAAATGCAACCGTATACCGCATTTTGTTACGGCAGGAGCACTGGCAAGCTTACAGGCAGCCTCTTCCATTCTGGATTCTTCCGCGATTTTACCCCTATACCTTTCGACCGTTTTTTCGCAGGGATAAACGATGGCCGTTCCGCTGCCACCGTCAATGACAAGGGGAGCCCCTGTTGAAATCTTTTGGGTGAAATTGCTCAGGCCGACGATAATAGGGATATTCAGTGATTTGCAGATAAGGGAAATATGGGAAGTAATGCCGCCTGTTTCGGTAATAAATCCCTTTACACTGTTCCTGCTGAGTAGAATGATATCGGCTGGAGAAAGGCTTGTTGAGACTACAATCATGTTCTCCGGTACTGTCGATTGCAGCTTCTGGTTATACAGGTTCCTGATGATCCTGTTCTTTATGTCGACAAGATCTTGCGCTCTTTCCTGAAACATCAGTTCGGAAGATTTATTGAAGTGCTCGAGGTAATTTTCAAACTCTTCGTCAATTACCTGCTGGGCAGGTTTCATCTCTTCGTGAATTCGCCTGGTAATACTATCGATAAGTACTTGATCATGCAGCAACATGATCTGTGCTTGAAACAAATCCGAGTAAGCTTGACCAAGCTTGTGGGTTGTAACCCGCGCAATTTTTTCCAGTTCTTTTTCCGAACGCCGGAGCGCATCGAGAAATTTGTCAATCTCTTGCTCGGCTTTTCCAGGGTCCAGTTTATCAGGGGTAGGCTCTATCGTGTTATTAATAAAGAGATATGCCGGCCCGATAGCAATGCCTTTGGAGGCTCCTATGCCCCGAAATACCTTTTCTTTTGGCTGATCGATGGGGGGTGTTATTTGATTGTTCATAAATTACTTATAAGTTCTGCTTTTTAGCTTGCTTTGCTCGACATGGGCGGGACTTGCCCCTAAGTTTCACTCGTATTACTTTTGACTTTTTTGTCATTGCTAACTGCCGATTGATTTCTTTTCGTCACTGTTTGAAACGCTCAGAACGGGGCGTCATCAGGTGCGATAAACGGGTCCGGTGTTGGTCCTCCGGCTCCAGGCGGCGGTGGTGGTTCCGGAAGAGGGGGTCGGACCTGAGGCGGCGGCAGTTGAGATGCGCCGTCCGAACCATTGGAGTCAACCTCCCCATGGTTTTCAATACTGTAGACGTTGGTAGTTGAAAGAAAACGGCCGTAATTTTTCAGGAAGCGTAGCCTTATCATTCCGACGGGACCGTTTCTCTGCTTGCCGATGATAACTTCGACAATATCCTTGGTTGACGTACCGTCGTCAAAGTTTTTAATGCCATACATTTCCGGTCGTGAAAGAAACATGACAACATCGGCATCCTGCTCGATCGACCCGGATTCCCGCAAATCACTGAGCTGTGGTTTTCTCTCACCGGAACGCTGCTCTACGGAGCGGTTTAACTGGGCAAGAGAAATGACAGGGGTGTTGAGTTCCTTGGCAAGAGCTTTTAGTGAGCGTGAGATCTGGGCAATTTCCTGCTCGCGATTCGACTTACCGTCCCGAACGGGAGTAACCAGCTGAAGGTAGTCGACCACTATCATGCCGATGTCGTGTTCCTGTTTCATTCTCCGGGCCTTTGCCATCAACTCCATGATCGAAATGCCTGGAGTATCATCGATAAATAGTTTCGATTCAGCAAGGGCATCCATGCTGTTGATAATCTTGCCCATCATTTCAGGGGTAATTCTCCCTGTTCTGACAACCTGAGACTCGACATACGCTTCGGCGCACATGAGCCTTATGGCAAGCTGAATTTCAGCCATCTCAAGACTGAAGAACAGCACGGGTTTCTCGAAATCTACGGCGGCATTTCTGGCAAGAGCGAGTGCAAAAGCCGTTTTACCGGCAGATGGTCTCGCAGCTATGATAATGAGATCAGATGGCTGGAATCCCGCGGTGAGCTCATCCAGCTCTGAGTAGCCGGAGGAGACTCCGGTAACCGACAACTGTGATGAGCTCAGGGTCTCGAGCATCCTGGTTGCGTTCTTCAGCAGTTCCTTGATGTTCGATGCTTTTTTCTTGATCCCGGCCTGGGATATACTGAAAAACTGCTGTGATGCAAGCTCAACGAGGTCAAAGACATCTATGGCCGAACTGTATGCCGTGCTTGCAATCTGTGCCGAAATGGAAATAAGCCTTCGGTAGAGATACTTTTCTTTTGCAAGCTTTGCATAATACTCGATGTTTGCGGAACTGACAACTTTGTTGGTGAGTTCCGCAAGGTACTGCCTGCCACCGACATTTGCCAGCTCATTCATCCGCGAAAGCTCCTCGCTAACCGTGATGAGATCTATGGCCTGCCGTTTTTGGTAGAGCACAAGCATCGCCTTGTAAATAAGCTGATGCCGTTGCTCGTAAAACACCTTTTCCCCGCTTTCTCCGTAAATTTGTATTACCTGCTCTACAGGTTCTCCTTCAAGCAGGATGCAGGCCAGCACTTCCTGCTCGATTTCGGTAGAGTAAGGGGGGACCCTGCTTTCCTGCGAAAAATCTATATCCCTGCTCAGATCGACCTGAGGTTTACTATGTGTGCGGGCTGCTGCTTGCTTCATGTTGATGATAGGGTAACCTTGCCAACAATAGCCTTCTCCAAATGTGATTGATCGATGTAATAAACAAAATTTTGTGCCTTTCAAGCTTCACCTTCGGCGCTATCGGTATCTGAAAACGGGCAAACACGCAGGTTTGCCCCTACAAATCAACGATTCAACAAAGGTCTTTTTCGACCTCCGGCATAAGACCGGTATCTGCTCAGCACACTTTATCATAATGACTTCGCAGCATTTTTACGTCCTCCCAGCAGTGGCGTTTCCAGTTCGGATTGCGCAACAAAGCTGCAGGATGGTACGTTACGATGACATCGTAACCGTTCCATCGAATAATCTTTTCTCTAAGGTTTCCCATCGACTGTTTATTATTCAAAACAGTGTTTGCCGCTACTCTCCCCAGGAGCAGCACAATTTTAGGTTTAATCAACTGTAACTGTGTTTTCAGCCATGGCATACAACACTCGATTTCATCGGTGAGGGGGTTGCGGTTTTCCGGTGGGCGGCATTTTATAATGTTGCATATAAATACATCTTCCCTCGAAAAACCTATAGCTTCGAGTATTTTATCAAGAAGTTTTCCCGAGCGGCCGACAAACGGCCGACCTTGTGCATCTTCCTCCGCTCCCGGAGCTTCTCCTATTACTACAATTTGAGCTTCAGGATTTCCTTCTCCAAATACAAAATTGGTACGGGTTGCCGCAAGACGACATTTTGTACAGGTTTTTGACTGTTCGTAGAGATCGTTTAGATCCCGGAACTTGGCTGGAGGTTCCTTTTGTGCATTGGCGGAGCTGTCATTTTCAAACAGTGATCCCTGCATTATCTTTTAGATAGTGACGAGTGACAGGTGACAAGTAACAAGCAACGGACAGAGAATTCAATCAGCTTGTTTCAAGTGACTTATCATTCCCTGTAATCATTCGTCTGATTTCAGTTATTGTGTTGAATTGACTGTTGATATCAGAATCGGAAATAAAGTGTAATCGTTTGGCGAGTTCAAGCTGTGTTTCCACTTCAGCAGAGGAGCCTAAAGCCATATAAAGAAACTGCCTGAATTCTTTTTTGCCTTGTCGGGCAGCACCCTCGGAAATATTTGATGGTATGGAAACCGATGCTCGCCGTAATTGTGCTGCCAAACCGTATTTTTCTTCGGGTGGAAAACTCTTTGTCAAATTATAGATCTCTTCAACAAATGACATAGACTTTTGCCATACGATCAAATCTCTATGCGATTTCATACCTGTCTTTTCTTGCTTGTCACTCGTCACTTGTTTTCTTGTCACTACTTATGAGTTCTTCAATGACATTGAGCATTCTTTCAGCGGCCTCTTTTTTGCTGAGCAGGGGCAGCTCGTGGATTTCAAGATTTTTGTCTATCAAAGTCAAGATATTCGTGTCAACTTCAAATCCTGATGTTTTGCCGTCAAACGTGTTGTAAGCGACAAGGTCAAGTTTTTTCTGTGTCAGTTTTTCCCTTGCATTCTGAAGGTTTCCTTCTGTTTCAAGGCAAAAGCCGACCGCAAGCTGATGCAGCGTTTTCTGTTTTGAAAAACCAGTGAGAACATCCGGGTTCCTTACAAGATTGATCTCCATGGTTTTACTGTTTTTTTTGATCTTGCCAGCAACGTGGTTCGCAGGTCTATAGTCAGCCACAGCGGCAGCACCTATAAAAATATCACAAGACCGATAATGTTGTTTTGCTGCAAGGTCCATTTCCTCGGTGCTCTCTACATCCAGTCGGTCAACACCGTCTGGCGTCGGGAGGTGAACCGGACCGGTAATCAGTGTAACCCCGGCCCCTCTCGCTACTGCGGCCGCTGCAAGAGCGAATCCCATTTTGCCTGAGGAGTAATTGGAAATAAAACGTACATCGTCAATTTTTTCTCTTGTCGGCCCGGCGGTTATGACGACGGATTTACCGCAAAGTTTCGAGTCATGGGATTTATCCTTGACCGCTTCATCGATAATGTTTGCTATTGCTTCGGGCTCAGGCATTCTGCCCTTTCCGCACTGACCCGATGCAAGGTCACCGCTTTCCGGGTTGATGATAGTACACCCATTCTGCGAAAGCCAGGAGAGATTTCTCTGAACGGATGCAGATGAAAACATTTCCCCGTCCATAGCCGGAAAGATCAGCCTCGGTTTGTTGGGACGAAGTGTGATGAAAGATGCCGAAAGCATATCGTCACAAACGCCCGCGGTAAGTTTGGCAATAGTATTTGCTGTTGCAGGTGCAATAGCGTATGCATCGGCCCATTCACCCATGGAAATATGCCTGGTCCAGTCATCTCTGGTGGAAAAAGAATCAGGAAAAATATCTTTGCATACAGGTTCCTGTGACAGGGTAGATAGGGTAAGCTCAGTTACGAACCTTGTCGCGGCCTCGGTAACGACAACACGTACATTGGCGCCCTGTTTTTTCAGGAGCCTTATGAGTATAGGTATTTTATAGGCGGCGATACCTCCAGAAATGCCCAGCAGTATGTTTTTGTCTTTTAAACTCATTGCTATGTATGTTCTTCCTCAATTATCTTGGACATTCGGTTACCCCCGAGAGAGCCGCTGCCGAGTAACATTATATTTACCTGCCCCCGATCTCCGATGCTTTGACTATAAAGCATCTCTATAGTCATGCCGGACTTGATCCGGCATCCATAAGGATGTTCAAAACCAACAACGGATTCCCGTGTCAAGCACGGGAATGACTGAAAAAAAGAAATCCCTGTTACTGTTTTCAATCAGTTATTAAGCCTGCCATTCCCGGTTTTTCTTCTTTCGGTGTTCGCCGTCGGCTTTGTGAAATATCTGGTTTGATTTCACGGGGGTATCGGGAATCGATCTTTATCTTTTCTCTAATGCCGACTACCGACTGCTTCACTTACGTGAAAGTTCTTAGTTCGTAGTTCTTAGTGCTGAGTAATGAAAACTCTTCTCTGTAATCCCCAACTAAGTACCCAGAACTGAGAACTAAGCACTATGCCCCTACCGCAGAATCTCCCCCAACTGCAATCAGGTTACCTAACACTTCCCCCCTTGCCGACTGATTCCTTTTCGATCCCCGATTCCGATCCCGATTCACGACAGGGAGAACAATATACCAATGTACGCGAATCCTGTTAAAATGCCCGTGCTGTTCCCTGAATCCGGGTATTATTTTTTCTCGCCGGTACCGAAGACCCTGTCCCAGAACTGTTCCCAGCTATAAAAACGTTCCCTGTATGAAAGACTGAGCCCGTAGGTTTCCTTTGGCTCGAGGAGGTTTGTCGTTGTGACATCATTGCCGAAAAGGCCATATGAGCGGTATGCCTCAAAGAAGAGTTTTGGAGTGATACGGTATTCGAGCTGTTGGCTGTTTCCGTAATAGTCGAAAAGTGCGGTTCTTCCAATATCCGGGCTGCTCCCCGTTCCTATGAACCGGACTTTTCCTCCGGTTTCCGGAACAAGGAATGCTAATGAAAATTCAAGCCCGCTCAAGCTGCCCTGTTCGTCGAGACCGACACTGACATTAAAACTTTCAAAGCCTGCCGTTTCCTGGACAAAACGGGAAATCCTGGATGAAATGAGGCCGGTTCCCGCAGACAGGCCTACGCTTGAGAAAGGAACATTTCCTATACCCCCCTGGCTACCCGGGCGTATGTACCACTGTTTGGTAAGAAGCAGCGATACAACATTTGGCTCGGCATTAGGATCGATTTTACTGCTTTGTGTTCCAATCATGTTTTCGGAAGAATATGGCTGGGAATCATCGTTAAGATAGTAGCCCATCTGCACATCAGGGTTGTTCAGTGTGCCCTGTATGGCTAACAGAAGACGCACATTATCGCTTTCACCTGTTTGTGCGTTTGATGCGTTGACATATTTCCTCCCGAAAAGGTTTTCCATAACACCATTTCTTATATCGACGTTGTTCCAGACAATGCTTCCTCCATCCTCAAGGTCAAAGTTGCTACTTGAGAACCTGTATTTGCCTGAAGATATATTCACGGACCCAAACAACTGGTAGCTTTGTTGACGTTTATTGACGTTGAGGGAGAGGTTTTGCAGCGTAGTTTCAAGCTGTTCGCCCCGTGTTCTGTCGAATATCATGTTGTATTTCAACGGAGCTGTGCTTTTCAGATTGAGGTCTTGTATCTGAACTATGTCTATAAGCGTGTAGTAGAACTCAGGGCTTTCGGGTCTACTGCCCTTTTCAGCCTGCGTAGTGGCGGCGGTTTCAGGGTAGCGGGGAACGAATTCAATAAATCGTTCAGCCCCTATATACTTTGTGCTTTCATTGGAGCCGGTCCTGTACAAAGTGAAATCCGCATCGGTGATCAGGAGGTTTCCGGTGAGAACAGGCTGGTCAATGTCGCCGTAGAAACGGATCTTGTTCGACGTCCCGGTAATCGTTCCAAACGAGGTTTCGTCTTTCTTGTCCTGCTTGTTGAAAAGCAGGAGATTTTCAAACGATGCAACAAGCTCGACGGTTGTCGCTTCAAGTTTCTCAAGGCCTGCCGAACCGTTTATTCTACCTGTTCCTCCAAGCGTGTCCTTTATGGCAATGTTCCTGAAATCAGCTTTTTCTGGAGTGATCACAATCGAGCCTGACAGCTTGTAGATCGTTTCAGTCGGAGTAACGGTTATTTCAGTGTCTTTCAATGTTGTACTGAAATCGATATCAGGCTCCGGGGTAGTCCCGCGCACTATAAGTTTCGCGGGAATAGTGCCTTCTGCAGTGTCGAAAAAGGGGAGCAGCAGCTCCAGTATTTCGGCAGACAAATGATCGGATGAGCACGACACGGAAACCGGCTGGTTGTCGGGAATTGAATAGCCTGGAGGAGACCAGTTTATTTTGAGTGGTATCGATGCGGTTCCCTTGATATCGTTAAGTGGCTCTGGAGAAAGGCGGCCGGTAGTAAAATCGGCCTTCAATCGCTCTCTTTTATGAGAAGCCTCGAGGTTGAGGTTTCCCAAAATGATATCGTCGTAAGTTATATCATGTCCGGTAAGCTTCAGTGAAGCAGCCTTTGCCCCAGGGGTGCCGCTCACGTTAAACGAGGATGATACTGTGCCTTTCAGTCCGGCACCGGGGAAGAAAATTTCGAGTTCCCGCAAATCGAGGTTTTGCACGCTGCATTCGAAAAGACCACTCAGTTCATTGCTGAGCAAGCCTTTGCAGGTGATGGCCTGTTCTTTCTTGTGCAGCTTCAGTCCGTAGATGCGTGTGTAGTTTCTGCCGATATCAAGCCGTGAGCCTTTGTTGACGGCCCATGCTCCATCAGGCCCGGTTATGGTGAGATCATTAACAGTTACTGCATACAGCGTGTTGTTGTTGTCGGCTGTTATGTCAGCCGTTACGGAGTGCTCTATTTCAGGTACCGTTAAGCGCAGAGTGGTATTCAAGCCGGATGTGCCGTAAACAGTTTTCAATGACATTTGTTCAATGTTGCGTTTTCCTGCTTGCAACGCAGCAGCTTTTCCATCGACAGATGCCCGGACGATACCTTCACTGTTGTAGGTTGCGCCGACCTCAAGGACGGCGTTGTCTATCGAAAAATCTTTTTCACGGCTTACTTTGCCTATGTTTATTGACGACGTGAGGTAAAACGAACCGTTACTTCTGTAGGATTTCCCCGAAGCGTTCCCGGCCAGCTTGTAACCTTTGACCGGGAGAAACATTGCCAGTGGTGAAATATCTCGGACAGTGAGGTTATAATTCGCCGAAAAATCCCTGTCTATGTTTTCAGCAGGTGGAGGGGGGCGCGAGGAGCTTTTCCAAATATTGTTCTTTGCTGTTTCAATGGCTGTCGATTGGGCTGTGAGCTTTATGCCGGAAAGAAACTCCTTGAAAGTGTAGTCCCCCTCAGCGCTGAAATCAATAAAGTCGCTTTTCAGGACAACGCTTGTTGCAGGTGGTTGCTGAGCAATGCTTAGCGACAGCTCTGAGCCGTCTTTCAGTTTGTAGTCGTTGAGAGTGGACGGACTGAAGCGCAGGAGGAGGTTTCCGTTGATCTTTTCAGGTTCAAAGTGTTCTCCTCTGAGCTGCATGGAAAAGTTCATGTTCGAACGTGTTTCTCCCGAATCCAGAAAATTTGAAAGATCAAGATTTGCCGCTGCTCCGTTTCCTTCGTATACGGGTATGTCTTTCGTCCAGTCGATTGTTCCCTTCAACGATATCTCGGTGCCGTCTCCGGCAAGTTTCGAGTCTGTTGAAAGGATGTTGCTCCCATAGTTCAGGTCAATACTACCGCCGGTCAGCTCCTGCTGTTGCCAGTATGAATCCTGAATGTCAATTGAAAGGGATGCTTCAAGCGGGTGGGGAAAAATGCCTTTGCCGAAAAATGATCCAGTGCAGTTTATGCCGCTTGCCGCGGTTGTATCTTCAAGCAGAAACTTGTGAAGCTCAAAATTCTGCAGTTCTAACTCTCCGCTGTACCGAACTTCGCTATTATCCTCAAGTTCAGCTTGCAGCGAAAACTGTGCATCGCCCGTTTCCATCCTGAGGGACAGGTCGCTGTAGAACTCCTGCATGTTGCCTTGTCCATAACCTGAAAACTCAATGTCTCCAATTGGCTTTAGAAGGTTTTTGAGCGAGGTATCCATTATTGCGGTTTGCAGAAAATCCTTCGAAATCGTCGAACCATCGGTTTCGAGTCTGAACCCGAAGAAATCAGGCTGGTTGAGGTTGAGCAGCTCACCTTTAAGCTTAAATATGGTTTCTTTATGTGCAATAACAGCGTTTTTGATATCCAGCCTGCGGAGCAAGCCTTCCGCATTGCCCGAAATCCGGTAGATGCCCGAAGGAAGAGGGTGTTTGGGCAGGAGCAAGTTGAGGTCATCGGTATGTATATTGACGTTCTTAACTGTAAACACCGCTGGGCTGTTTGAATACTGTCCTATGTTTTCGGAAGAAAAAACATTGAACTCGTAAATTCCAATGGACAAATCCGCACTGCTTTTACCGGTTTTTGCTTTCAGGCCGAGAATTTCAAAGCGCTTGTCGGTAAAGGAAAGTTTTGCCGATCCCTCGTTCAACGTGAAGTTGTGCTGTGGAACTTGAAACATGAGTTTGCGGACATCCCCGCTGATGTTTTCCGGAGAATAGCGGAATTTCCTTCCCTGGAACTGAATGCCGGTGATATTCAGAAGTTCCGGTTCAGCTTTTTGTTCCGGGTAGTTGATGTATTCCACCGATCCGTTGTCAAGCTGTATTCTGCCGCAGAGGAGGCTTTCAAGCCCTGACCTTTCAGGCCCTTTCTCTTCAGCCGGAGTGAAAATTTCACCGATATTTGTGTTGCCGTCGGGATAGCGTTCGAAATGAAGAAAGAGAGAATCAGCTTTCAGAGAACGTATGGCTATTGATGAAGAATTTGACAATAGCCGCAGGAAATTCAGGTTCAGCGTAATATTTTCGGCGGAAATATCGGGTGTTTCCCTGTTTTGACGATACAGTTCCGGCCAGTGGAGGATAACGTTTGACGGGAATTGCAGGTCGACCTCTTTTATGTAGAGCCTGCCCTGAAACTCGCGGTTAAAAAATTCGGTAAGACGGTTCTTGACCATCAGGTCAAGTGAGCCGCTATTGAGGGTGATGGCAATAATGACTGCAAGAACAAGGATAAGTGCAGAAAAGCTTACTGCAAAGACGAGAATATATTTTTTTACGGTGTCCAAACTTGTCTTTACTTATTATCAACGGTTTTCATTCTTATCTATCGGCTTTCTTTTTGTTGTCGCAATAAACAGCAATGATTCGTTCGATAATTGACGTTGTAGATCGTCCCTCAAGAAATTCGATTGTTTTTACTTCACCTCCATGTGCAAGGACGGTTTTGGCACCAACGATGTTGTCGATTGGCCAGTCAGCTCCTTTTACCAGAATGTCCGGGAGGAGTTTTTCGATGATCTCAGCAGGTGTGTCCTCGTCAAAGATTACAATTGCATCGACGGCTTCGAAAGCTGCAAGAACAGTGCAACGGTCGATTGCGGGAACTAAAGGGCGATCATTGCCTTTTAACCGTTTTACCGATGCATCACTGTTAACTCCTACAACAAGCATATCACCTGAAGCTTTGGCTTTTTCAAGGTACTGAACGTGACCTGCGTGCAGAATGTCAAAACAGCCGTTGGTGAAGACAACTTTTTTGCCCTGCAGCTTCCAGCATTTAACGGTATCTGTGGCGGCATCAGGTGTCAGCAATTTTGCTTTTAATGGCATGGTTCCGCAAAGAAATTATTACAATCAGTATTTAATAGATATGAAATTTATTTCAGATATTCTTTTCAATATCAGCTTGAGGTGCTCTGAATCACTCCACCGGGTGAGCACAGAAGAATATTTGCTTTTATGGGTTCTCTGAAAAAAAGTTGGGGACGTTTTAACCAGAAAATCACCTACAGGCTATTTCTGTTTCTCGGTTTTCTGGTCAGGCGGATAAACCGCCGTCAGTTTGAATGGCTGGCATCGGTTATGGGAGACTTTACCTACTATTGTCTCAGGCCCAGGCGAAAACTTGTCGAGACAAATCTTGCTTGTGCCTTTCCTGAAAAAAGTTCACGTGAGATTGCACGTATCTCCCGCCAGGTGTATCGCAACCAGGCTGTAAACCTGCTTGAAGTGCTTAGATTGCCTTTGCTGCAGGGCAGGAAAGATGCCGCTGAGCTTATCGATCTTCATATAGATGATTTTCTTGCAAAAACAAGGGAGCAGGGAAAAGGCGGGGTTCTTGTTTCAGGGCATTTCGGAAATTGGGAGCTGACCGGGGTATGCATCGGACTGCTTGTGACCCCAATTGCCGTTGTGGCGAAAAAACTGAAAAACAAACTGGTTAACAATGAGATTGAGCGCTTGCGTTGCCTGCACGGCAATGTGGTAATCTATAAAAAACAAGCATTAAAGGAGGGTTTTGATGTACTCAGGAAAGGTGGCATTGTGACGGTTCTCGGTGATCAGTCTGATCCCAAAGGCGGATTTATCATGGATTTTCTCGGAAGGGATGCATCGGTGTTTCTCGGCCCGGCTTTTCTCGCTCTCAGGGCTCGTGTACCCATGTTCGCACTCATGTGTCGTCGGCAGCCTAACGGGAAGTATGTTCTTGAAGCTGAAGAGATTGACACGTCAGACCTTTCATTTTCAAAGAAGAACATTCAGGAGCTTACCACGCGTTATACCAGGATCCTTGAGAAGTATATTTTCCGTTACCCTGAAGAGTGGTTCTGGGTGCATGACCGTTGGAAGAGGGGGAACATTGACAAAAAATAGTTATAGTATATTTTATCTGCGCACTGTCGGCTGAGTGGTTGACGTTGGTTAAAAAGCATGAGACTGATTGTACGAATATTACGCTACCTTGTCCCCTCCAAGTGGATGATAGCACTTGTTGTGTTCATGAGCATGTTAACCTCTCTTTTCGGGGTGGTTTCCATATACTCCGTCCTTCCTTTGCTCAACGCGATTTTTACTGCGGATAAAACGGTAAGTACCTCTGTGGTTTCAGAACAAAGCAATTTTGCCGGCAATTTGCACGCTGTTCAGGACCCGCAGGAAGGGAAAAAAGAAAGTGTGAGTTTGATCGATACTGAAGCATTTCAGCAGGAAATCACCGAAGCGTTTCAGAAAATTTTTCAGGCTGAAACAAAGCAGCAGACGCTGCTGAATATATGTCTGTTCATCATTGCTGCGTTTGCGTTGAAAAATTTCTTTCTCTATATCAACAAGCAAATGATTTTCCGGATTCAGACAAAAGCAACAAAAAGGCTAAGAGACAACGTGTTTCACTCGATTATTGAGATGCATCTTGACTATTTCAACAAGCAGCGAGTGGGGGGATTGATGAATCATGTCTACAATGATGTTCAACGCGTCCAGAGCTCTATCAGTACAACTTTTATCAATTTTATTCAGAATCCATTTTCAATATTTGTGTACGTTGCCGTGCTGTTTGTGTTAAGCTGGAAACTGACCCTGTTTGCTGCTGGGGTTTCTATTGTCATTTTTTTTATCGGCAGAATTATCGGCAGAAGAGTTAAAAAACTTTCAAGGATTTTCAGGGAGAGGATGGGGGACATGAACTCTGTCTTGCAGGAAAAGTTCAACGGGATCAAGGTGATAAAATCAAGTGGTTTTGAGGAGATAGAGGTTGACAGGTTTAAAAGTTTTACCAGTGATTTCCGGCGCCTTGATCTGAAAATTTATCGTCTGAAGAATGTTATCAGTCCTCTTAACGAAACCCTGATGGTGAGTGCAGTTGCCATGGTACTCTGGTTCGGCGGGCTGCAGGTTTTCGAGGGGAGCATGACAGCTAATGAGTTGATGGTTTTTGCTTTCAGCCTCTATTCAGCGATGGGTCCTATCAAGATGCTTGGCGAAGCTAACACGACGATCCAGAGCGGTATGGCCTCTGCGGAGAGACTTTTTGAGGTTATCGATGCTGAACCACAAGTTAAAAACGGGACAAGCGCTATCACAGGTTTTTCAAGAAGCATCAGGTTTGAGGATGTCAGTTTCAAATATCGAAAAGATCCTGGTGCTCCTGTTGTTCTTGACAATATTTCCTTTGAAATCAGAAAAGGTGAGATGGTTGCTCTTGTCGGTCAGTCCGGTTCGGGCAAGTCGACGGTCGTTGACCTGTTGTTGAGGTTTTACGACGTTGATTCAGGACGTATTACCATTGACGGGGTTGATATTCGTGAGTTTGATTATAAGCAGCTGCGTTGCATGATCGGGGTTGTCAGTCAGGAGGTGATTCTTTTCAATGATACCATCGAGCAGAATATTTCCTATGGTGTTCATGAAGATGTTGTGCATGAACGGGTGCAAGCAGCGGCAAAGTTAGCCAATGCAGAGCGGTTTATCGAAGAAAAGCCTCTAAAATACAAAACTGTTGTCGGGGACAGGGGAGTTCAGCTTTCTGG
>RAZP01000066.1 GCA_004028745.1 Prosthecochloris sp. | reverse complement strand
AAAAAAGCTCTTCCATGCCGGGCAGAACACCCATCTCTTCAGCATAGATCCCTTCCACGCCTCTCGACTCCATTAGCTGTGCAAAGTGTTCCCGGACAACATCCCAGTTCAGGTTGAGGTCACCGAACACACTGACTTCCTGCCCCCAAAGATTGTCAGCGATCTTGACAGGTGAAGGGCCCAGGGTTATGTCCAGTGAATCACCAAGACTGTGCGCTGGATCAGTTGACATGACCAGCGTCTTATACCCCAACTCAGCAGCTTTCAGTGCCGTTGCAGCAGCAACAGAGGTTTTACCGACGCCTCCCTTACCCGTAAAAATGATATTTCGCATACGTAATAATTATTCTCATTTAATGGAAATTGAAAAGCAATATCTACCAGATACCAGGCACACCGTTTTATAGAAGGCTAAAGATAATAAAATTATCCTTTTTACATACAAACTGAACCCATACATCAGGGAATATCAAAAAAAATATTGTACACCCATTTCAGGCTCTCTTCTCCCTATCTTCGCGTCTCCCCTATTCCCGAAAAACAGTTGCCGGAAACAAATTTCCGTCAGTTTGCATTAATCTTCAGTTTTTGACCCGGATAGATTGTCCGCTTGCGGCCCAGATTGTTCCATGCAACAAGCTGACTCACGCTTACTCCGTACTTTCTGGCGATCAGACCCAGACTTTCTCCCCTTTTCACCTTATGAATTTTCGTCGGAACAAAAAGCTTGAGTCTTTGTCCGGGATAAATCGTGCGCTTGCGGCCGAGGTTGTTCCAGGAAACCAGGTTACCCACGCTTACACCATACTTTTTCGCAATCAGTCCAAGACTTTCGCCCCGCCTCACTTTGTGGTATTCCGCCCTTGAAGAGGGTGTTGAAGAACGCGCTCCATAGACCTTCAGCCTCTGCCCTGGATAGATTGTCCGCTTACGGCCCAGATTGTTCCAAGATACCAGCTTACTGACACTGACGCCATACTTTTTTGCTATCAGTCCAAGACTCTCACCCCGTTTCACCTTGTGGTAAACCATCGATGATGTTTTGGCACTGCTGCGGCCAGAAGACCCCGGGGCACCAAAAACCTTGAGTTTCTGACCGGGATATATCCTCGAATTCTTCAGGTCGTTCCACCGGATAAGCTGGCTGACATAGCAACGGTACGTTCTTGCTATCGAGGCAAGCGTCTCTCCACGCCTGACAACATGTATGTTTTTCTGTTTTTCCCCAGGAACCCCCTTCACTTCACGTGCTTTCGCCAGCAAAGCCGCTCCGTCGAGCCCCTGCTTGGTCTTGCGGGCATAAATTTCCTTCTCTTTTCTGGCGAACTTGCCAATATATTCTTTTGGAAGCCTTATATAATATGGGTTGCGGGCATCAGCAGGCACAAGGTTGAGTTTGAACTGCGGATTGAGAAACTGCAGATCCTCTACCGGAACTCCGATTACCTCACTGACCTGATCGAAAGCCACCACATCCGACACCTTGACTGCAGAAATATCCTCGTAAAGATACCCAGGCTCTATGGGATAGATATTATGCTCCTGATAATAGTTCATGATATAGGTCACGGCGATAAAAGCCGGAACATATCCTCTGGTTTCCGAAGGAAGATGTGACCAGATAGCCCAATAGTCCCTTGCTCCGCCTGCACGGCGAATAGCCTTGTTGACGTTTCCTGCGCCGGAGTTGTAGGCAGCAAGCACCAGAAACCAGTCTCCGTAAATTTTATAGAGATCACGCATGTGCCTGCAAGCAGCTATTGTTGCTTTCTCGGGGTCAAAACGGTCTTCAACAAACGCCGACGACTCCAGACCGTAGATCTTGCCGGTTCCGTAAATGAACTGCCAGAGACCTTTCGCGTTCGCTCTCGATACCGCGGTAGGGTTCAGTGCGGATTCTACAATCGCAAGATACTTGAGCTCCTGAGGAATGTTGTATTGTCGGAGTTTCTCTTCGAAAAGCGGAAAATAAATCCCGGTCAGGCCGAGAATCTTTGCTGTCAGCTTCCGCTTATCGACTGAATAAAGCTTGATAAAGCTTTTTACATGGTTGTTATAAGTAAGTTTGAGAGGCGTTTTGCGGTTCAGCCGGGAAATTCTCTCCAAATAGGTCTCGTCATCAAACTGCGGAATAAATGTAGGTGGATACCTGTAATTACCGCTTTCTCTCCACTCCTTGAAATGACTGTCCTTGAAGTACGCGGCCGAAACAAGACTGTCCAGTATCTCGGCAACAATAGTGTCGTCAGCCTCAACGTCTCTCCGTCCCGCATAACCGTCGGAAAAAACAACAGTCAGTAGAACAAGAAAAGTGGCTGGAAAAATATACAGATGAGAAACTCTCACGAACACCGTCTCTTTAAGAAGATTTGCAACAATTCGTAACGAAACACAACACATCGGAAACATACGTTTTAAACATAAACAGCCCTCCTCATTATTACAACCGGCTTTTCCCCGAAGCTTTTCTCTCCCGATTACAATTACAACTACCGCTTTGCTGGAAAAGTGACACTGAGCCCCACCTTGTCTTTTGTCTCCACCTCGTCCCAATACACCTCTGCATCTCTCATAAACGAATCAACAATTCAACAAATAAACAACTCAACATTCATCCTAATACCCCACCCTCCACAGAAAAAGCCCGGCGGGATCGGCAGGGACGAGGTTTTTAACAAGCCTGCCTGTTCGTAACGTTTCTTCGAGTTCTCCGGGTGATGTTTCGAGCTGGGCAGAAACCAGAAAACGAACCATAGTTCTAAGAAACCTGCTTGCCGAGATCCTGAAAACAACCATCTCCTCGTGACGGCCCCATGATGCGCCGTAGACCGTGCAGAAAGCATTTCCGGATGGGATGTTCTCCTTTGAGTACACCGAAAAATCATGCCTGCCGACAAGCTCACGCGCGCAATGGTTCAACGCTTCGACATTCAGGGGTGTTCTGTAAAAGCCGGTGTATCTCGCGTAAACGGCCGAGGGCTTTTCAAGAATAAAGTATCGGTATTCCCTTACGAGCGCACTGTAGCGTGCATGAAATGAATCGGGAACCTCCTTCATGTCCTTGACGCACACGGTAGAAGGCAGCAGACAATTTACCGCATGGACCAGCCGATCAAGCTCTATGGCAGATTCCGTTCTGAAATTTGCAACCTGTCCCCTTGCATGAACCCCCTTGTCCGTTCTACCGGCAGCTGTCAACAGGACAGGCTCCTGAACGATGCGGCTCAACGCCGCTTCAAGCACTCCCTGAACAGTACCCACATTTTCCGGCTGCTTTTGCCAGCCTGCAAAATCGGTACCGTCATACTCTATAGTCATGCAAACATTCCTCATTGGGGACTAATTTAGCTTTATGTACATTAAGTTACCTTAGCCGTAGCGCAACAGGTTCACTTTCAGATAACGGCAGCGATTTAGAATTGAGCTTACATTACCTTGAAATACTACACAGTGCTCTGAACCGGATGGAGAAAAGCGATCTTTCATCGCCTTACTTCATTCCGAAAATCTGGCAGGGGAATACTGTCGGCTTAAGCGAAGTCAATCCCGCCGATTATTATGCAAAGAACCTCGACCTGCTGCTCTCACGGGAACCTGTTTTACCCTTTTTACCATCCGGAAACGATATATCAGCTGACACATGGACTCGAAACAGTATTGTTTATAACATGTTCGTGCGTCTTACTACGGCGTTTGACCATAACTGCGACGGCATTGTATCAACCGACCCGCTCTCCTGCGGGTTCCGTGAAACCGGAACGTTTCTTAAATCCATTGCATTTCTCC
>RAZP01000065.1 GCA_004028745.1 Prosthecochloris sp. | reverse complement strand
CTTCAATATTGTCTGGCTCATGGGTATATGGAAACCAAGTCTCTACAGTCAGGCAATAGCCCGCTCACACCAGTGTCTCCGGACGGTCTTTCTTGAACAGCTTGAATATGTCGAACCCGAAGACATTGCAGCATCTCCCTATGCAATACCTGAATACAGCCTCAACCCCTGCCTCGGCGAAGAAGAGGAGCTTGAAATATTCCGCAAAAGGCTCGGCGAATCAGGCATCAGGCTCATGCTGGATTTTGTTCCTAACCATCTGGCTCTTGACAACAAATGGCTTCCTGAAAACCCGGAATACTTTGTCACCGTTTCAGATGAAGAGCATTACCTCGATCCCAATTCATGTTTTGAATATAAACACGATCATTACCTTGCTCACGGCAAGGATCCATACTTCCCGGCGTGGACGGATACACTGCAGTTGAATTATGCAAACCCGGCCACCCATGATCTCATGATTGAAAACCTGCTTTCAATCATCGAAAGATGTGATGCTGTACGCTGCGATGTAGCCATGCTTATTCTCAAATCGGTTTTCGACACCACATGGGCCCCTCTCAGCGGTCCTATGCCTGAAGAATTCTGGTCAACAGCAATCAAGACCGTAAAATCCCGGAAATCCGATTTTCTTTTTCTTGCGGAATCCTACTGGAACAAGGAGTGGGAATTGCAACAGCTGGGTTTCGACTACACATACGACAAACCGTTTTATGATCATATCACCTCACATCCTGTCAACATCACCAGGCTCAGAGAGCATCTGAAAGCCGAATGGAATTACCAGTCAAAACTCTGCCTTTTCCTGGAAAACCATGACGAACCGCGTGCCGCAAAAAAGCTGGGACCGAATCATCTTGTCGGCGCTTTAATCCTCCTCACGTCACCCGGCATGCACCTTATCCATCAGGGACAACTGGAAGGACTCAAGCTCCAGCTTCCTTTACAACTGCTCCGCCAGACAAGCGAACCATTCAACAATGAGCTGCCGGAGTTTTACCGAAAGCTGTTCAAGCTCACCAACACGGAAATATTTACAAAGGGAAAAATCGAAATCCTGAACCTCAACGTTCATGACACTTCAGGCTGCATGGGTTACCGGCGTTATCTCGACGGTGAATCCGCATTCATTGTGGCGAATTTCAGCTCAACCGGAGTTGAGATCAGCATTGAACACGAACAACTGGTAGAACCGGATAAAAGAAAACCCACGATCTTCAGCACACAGCAGAGACAGAATCTTGGTGAAACATGCCAGCACGAAACAGGCATAAGCATCAAGCTTTCCCCGCATGAGGGGATTATCATCCACTGCACTGACTGGCGGGAAACAGGTGGCGAACAGTGCTGAGTTAAAAGCAACGAGTGCCAAGAGGAAAATCAGTCGGCAGTTCCCAGTCGGCAATTGGCAAGGAAGAATAGGTAATAGGCAAAAAAGGAAATCGGGCCGAAAGGGAATCAGTTGTCCCGGCTCGCCGGTATGTCCGGCTTGGTTGCGCGGCTTGCTTCACGGCGTTGCACAGTTCATATTGTGAGTGTACATTATTATTTGCTTTTCTTTACCGTGAAACGATAATTGCCGTACCTAACAATAGCAGCATGCACGAACTCAACCGACTGCTCAACGGTGAAATTCTTATCGATCTTTCCTACCACGATAACGATGTCATAGGTGTAACCGGCGGAATATATATTGAAGCCCCGCCTCAAGATGTTTGGAAAACATTGACGGATTATGACAATCTCAGTAAAACGCTCCCCAAAGTCGTAGCAAGCCGTCTGATTGAAAAGAAAAACGGGGAAATAATCCTCGAGCAGACTGGTAAAACCGGCATCCTGATCTTTGAAAAGACCGTCAATTTCCGGCTGAAGATATACGAAGAATATCTTCACCGGGTTTCATTTGAGCAGATCAGCGGGGATTTCCATGTCTATTATGGAGAGTGGCTGCTGGAAACACACCATCAGCAAGAGGGAACATTTTTACATTACAATGCCAAGATAAAGCCGTTGTTTTTTGCTCCTCCGATACTGATAAGCTTTGTGCAGCGACAGGA
>RAZP01000064.1 GCA_004028745.1 Prosthecochloris sp. | reverse complement strand
AACATCTCAGGAATCTCTTATATTGATAAGCAGGTTAGTATTCAAAACCGGGGACAGAAAGACATACAGGAACATATGGAGAGTAACGGTATCGTATCGACACTGAGCTGCAAAAATCTGAAAAAGATCTACAACAAACGCGAAGTTGTCAGAAGCTCTACCTTGGAAGTAAAACAGGGAGAGATTGTCGGGCTTCTGGGGCCGAACGGAGCGGGAAAGACAACTACGTTTTACATGATCGTCGGGCTTGTAAGGCCTAACGCGGGTGAGGTTTTTCTCGACGAAGAAAATATTACCGACCTGCCCATGTACAAACGGGCGCGGCTGGGCATCGGCTACCTTCCCCAGGAAGCTTCGGTTTTCCGAAAAATGACCGTCGAGGAGAACATTCTCAGCGTTCTGGAATTCTCCCCTTTATCAAAAACGGAGCAAAGGGACAGAACCGAGGAAATGCTTGAAGACCTGAACATCGCTCACATACGCAATAACATGGGCTACGCTCTTTCCGGAGGTGAAAGACGGCGCACGGAAATAGCTCGCTCGCTGGCGCTTCAGCCGAAATTCATTTTGCTCGACGAGCCTTTTGCAGGTGTCGATCCGATTGCCGTAGAGGATATCCAGGAAATTGTAGAGGGCCTTGTCAAAAGGGATATCGGGGTACTGATTACAGATCACAACGTGCACGAAACCCTTTCCATCACCAACCACGCCTACCTGTTGTTTGACGGAACAATTTTCATGCAGGGAACTCCTGAAGAGATTGCAGAAAACCCGGAAGCCCGGAAACTGTACCTGGGCGAAAAATTCTCACTTGACCGTTATTGAGCTCCCAATCTCCGCCGCAAAGCGATGATCCCGAAAAAACTCACTATCAGCAATTTCCAGAGTTACGGTGAAGAGCCTCAGGAACTCGATTTTGACCGTTTCAGAATTGCCTGCTTGACAGGGGCCAATGCGGCTGGAAAATCGAGCCTGATCGAAGCAATGGGCTGGTGCATCTGGGGAAAAGGCCGCACAGGAAAGGAAGGCTTGATCAATGAAAATGCCGATGAAATGCAGGTTTCCTGCGTTTTCGAGACAAGCGGAAAGATCTACAGGACACTACGCAGGGCAACAAGAAAGAAAAGCGGTGGAACCACCGAGCAGGTCGACCTGCATATCCTTGAACCTGAAACAGGTGTTTTCAAAAGCCTGAATGAAAACACCCTCCGACTCACCCAGAAAAAAATCCTCAACCTCGTCGGGCTTGATTACGATGCGTTTATAAGCTCCGCTTTCATAAGCCAGGGGCGATCAAACGAATTCACCCTTAAATCTCCGAAAGAGCGCAAGGAAATCCTGGCCCAAATCCTCCGGATTGACCGCTACGCTGCCTTGGCTGAAAAAGCAAAGGAAAAAACAAGAGTATTGGGTGAAGAAACCAATTACCTTTCCGGCAGAATCGGCACCTTACGTGAAGATATTTCCCATTCCCCGGAGTTACGCGCTGAACTGAAAAGAACAACTTCAGAGTCGAAAAAAGCTGAAAAGGAACTCACTGCCTGCACTGCATTATGCACGGAACTGGAGCAGCAGTTGACGGCAATGAAAGAGCGGGAGCTGGAACAGAAGTCTCTCAGCGTTCAGTTTGCCGGAATGGACTCCCGCAAAGCAGAACTTGTCGTCCGTAGGGAAAAACTTCTGGAGGAAGAAGCGGAATTGCGGGCACTGGTCGACAGCAGGGAAACTATCGAACAGAATATCAGGAAGTTCAACCTGTTGAAAGAGCGGCTTGCTGCTCTGGAACGTGTTTCAAAAACCGTAGACATGCTCCGTCAGGACAGCATGCGGATCGAATCGACGAAAACGCTTAAAACAGAGAAAGCCTCCCACAAGGTTGAAACCATCGAGTCGGCCTTGCGCACATCCGACTCAACCCTGCAGCATCTCACGGAAAAAATAAAGCACCTGCAAGCTGACCGCCAGACAATGCTGGATCTTCGTGAAAAGCAGGAAATACTGGAAACGGCAGCCAGGGAGCTCGAAAAGGAGCTTGACGGGAAAGACCGCTGCATGCGTTCACTCTCGCTGGTCGAAAGCCGAATAAACACATTGCTTGGAAACCTTGAGGACATAAAGAAAAAGGGCCTGGAGTTCAAGGGCATCGAAGGGACGATCTGTCCGCTCTGCCACTCGACAGTTGATGACGCCCATAAGGAAAAGGTGCTCGAAGAGTACCGCACTCAGTACCGGAACACCGATAAACAGCTTGCACATGACAGAGAAGAAAAAAAGCAGCTCGAAACCCTCTGGGGCGGTCTCGAAAAAAAACAGCAGGAATTCAATGCAAAACAGGAAGAGCTTCAGGCCCTCCGAAGCAAGCTTTCGGTGCTTGAAGAACGGCTTAAACAGCTTGAAGAACTTGAAATAGCATACGACGAAGCCGGAAAAACACGGGAAACCCAGGCAGCGGATCTCCGGGAAATCCGTGGTGCTCTCGCGTCGGGAGCCATTGCAGCAGAGGAGCTCCGGCAACTTTCACAGATCAACGCAGAAATAACTTCGCTCGGGTACAAACCTGAAGTGCACGAGGCCGTAAAAGCGGAGCTGGAAACCCTTTCGGATGCCGAAAACCGTGCGGGAGCACTCGCCATGGCCGCTTCACGCCTTGAAAAACTGATCGTTGAACACGATACCTGCAAGAAAGGGCTCAGCGCCCTTGAAAAAGAGCAGAATGCGTTAACTGGACGCCTTGATGAAATAGCCGCCCTGCTTGCAGGCAAACCGGAACTCAAAAAGCGGTCTGAGAGCGCAGGGAAAGAGAAAAAAAATGCGGAACAGGCACTGCAACAGCTACTGGTAGAAAAACAGAGCCTGAAAAAGAACCTTGATGATCTTGCCGAAAAAGAAAAACAGAGAAAAGAGCTGTCCGATGAACTGAAGAAAAAAGAGGAGAAAAAAAATATTTACACCATTCTGCAGGAAGCTTTCGGGATCAAAGGAATTCAAAGCCTCTTGATTGAAAATGCCGTGCCTCAACTGGAAGAACAGGCAAACCGTATCCTGGCAAAACTCACCCAGAACCTCATGGCATTTGAAATCCGTACCCAAAAACAACGCATCAATAAAAACATTACCGAAACCCTCGAAATAGCCATTTCAGACTCGCAAGGCGAGGTCAGGGATTATGAAAGCTTTTCCGGAGGCGAAAAGTTTCGTATCGACCTCTCACTCAGAATCGCTCTGTCGAAGCTCCTCTCCATGCAAACCGGTCACGGCATCAAGCTGTTGGTCATCGATGAGGGATTCGGCACCCAGGATGAGGAAGGACTGGATGCAATTATCGATTCCATACACCGTATTACCGGGGAGTTTGAAAAAATTGTTTTAATTACTCATCTTGAAAGATTAAAGGATGCGTTCGAGGTAAAAATTGCCGTGTCCCGTCAACCTGAACGAGGCTCTACTTTTTCCATAATAACCGGAGATCAGGCAGAATATCCTTACTGGAGTATGACATGAGGACATCTCTATTTAGGGCACCTCTATTAATTTGTTGCGCGCCCCGAATACTTCGTTGGGCGGTGCTCGAAATCCTCATGTACTCTGTGTACACTCCGGTTTCTGTGCTCCGTCCGCCTTGTCTTCAGGCCGCTCACGACAATTAATAGAGGTGCCCTTTATTGTCATGAGTCCCGATTGTATCGGGATGCAAGGCGAACGGAGCGCAGAAACCCTCTCTTATCCGCTCAACGAAGCAATTGAAGCGCGGAAGAATAGATAAATCGAGGTACCCATGAGTTTGAGCAGCTTTTCGGACATACCTGAAACGTATATCCCCGGCAAGAAATCCTGAAGACAAGAGAGGATACCTCCCTAATATATCTGTCACGGAACAAACTATAATCCTTGAAGGTTTATATTTAATCAGCCCCATATTCTGACAGATCAGCGCTGCCGGGAGCAAAACTCTCATTGTAGGCATTTCCGATAAGGCAAATTGAAAAACGTAACCATCATAAAGGCACCTCTAAACACCATTTGAAACGATCAACCGAGGTATGAATATCCTGCTGCTCTATCCGGAGTTCCCTGACACGTTCTGGAGCTTCAAACACGCGCTGAAGTTCGTTAGAAAAAAGGCTTCATTGCCACCTCTCGGCCTCATAACGGTATCTTCAATGCTGCCGCAGCAATGGCAGCGGAAGCTTGTCGATTTGAACGTCTCCAAACTGTCGAAAAAAGACCTGGAGTGGGCTGATATCGCGTTCGTCAGTGCAATGGGTGTCCAGAAAAGCTCCGCACGAAAGGTCATCGCCAAGTGTAAAAACGCCGGTCTCATAATTGTTGCCGGTGGCCCTCTTTTCACCTCTGAACCGGAATGTTTCCCGGAAGTGGATCATTTTGTGCTGAACGAGGCGGAAGTCACTCTAGCTCCCTTTCTTGAGGATCTCGCCAACGGCACTCCTGAAAAATTCTACCGGTCGGAAAGTTTTCCCGATGTCAGAACATCACCTGTTCCCCAGTGGGAACTGCTGAATATGAAAAAGTATGCGTCAATGGCGGTACAGTTCTCCAGGGGCTGTCCTTACCGCTGCGATTTCTGCAATGTAACTACCCTTTTCGGACACAAAATCCGGACGAAAACCAGCGAACAGATTGTACAGGAGCTGGAAGCCATATACAAAAGAGGCTGGCGCGAAAGTATTTTTTTTGTTGATGATAACTTTATCGCACACAAGTCTTACCTGAAGAGGGAGCTGCTGCCGAAACTCATCGAGTGGCAGGAATCAAAAAAAACAACTACGAAGTTCTACACCGAATGCTCCATTAACATCGCCGATGACCCGGAACTCATGAAGCTCATGGTCAGGGCCGGTTTTAACCAGGTTTTTATCGGTATCGAAACCCCCGACAGCTCTGCCCTGGAAGCATGTGGCAAGCAGCATAACACATCACGGGATATGCTTGAAAACATCAAGAGAATCCAGCGGGCCGGACTGGAAGTCCAGGGGGGATTCATTGTAGGGTTTGATACCGATACACCTTCGATTTTCCAGCAGCAGATCGAGTTCATCCAGAACAGCGGTATTGTTACCGCCATGGTTGGACTTCTTCAGGCTCTGCCCGGTACAAGGCTCTATGAAAGAATGGAGAACGAGGGAAGACTGCTGAGCAGTTCAACCGGCGACAATGTCGATAATACCACGAACATTGTACCCAAAATGGATATCGATACTCTTCGCAAAGGATACAGAGATATGATGGACTATCTTTATTCACCTAAAAACTACTATCACCGCATCAAAACACTGCTGCTCGAATACAAACCGCCGAAGTTCAAGTCCCGCTTCCGTCCGGGGCAGTTGATGGCATTTTTCCGATCCATGGTGATCCTTGGCATCGTTGGCAAGGAACGGTTACACTACTGGAAAATGCTTCTTTGGACACTTTTCAGACAACACCAGTCACTGTCTCTGGCAGTAACACTTTCCATCTACGGTCACCATTTCCGGAAAGTCTGTGCACTGCATCTGAAAACAGAAAAACATCCCGCGACATCCACGGTATAATGCAATCATTAACCCTTCATGATTTCCGATAATTTTCTGTTCCGTTCGGAAGGAGGCTTTATCCGGCTCCCCGTCTGGGGCCATATTCCGCTCAATACACCATTAAAAAAAATTCTAGCGCACCCCGCGTTCCTTCGACTGAAAGGCATCCGACAGCTTTCGTTTGCCCAGCAGGTATATCCTGGCGCAAATCATACCCGTTTCGAACACTCGATCGGTGTTTATCACCTCATGAAGCTTATCCTGCAACGGATACTAACCAACCCCCTCGCAGAAAGCCTTCAAGGAGAGAGCCTGTTTTTCGATAACCATACCTGCAAACTGCTGCTTGCTTCTGCTTTGCTTCACGATATCGGGCATTATCCGCACGCACATGTTCTCGAGGAACAGGCTCCCGTTTACCATGGCAAACCTGTTTTTGCCGCTCACGAATCTTTGATTGACAGATTTCTTTTTGAACGCTATGAAGGTTTTTCGCCCATAGCGAATATTCTCGAAAACGATTGGAATGTCGACCCTCGGGAAACTGCCGATATCATCACCGGAAAAGCGTCAGGACGGTTTAAAAAACTGATCAGTGGTACACTCGACCCCGATAAAATGGATTATCTGATGCGGGACGCGCACCATTGCAACATACCCTACGGCAGCATAGATATTGAAAGGCTTATCGAGTCATTTGTACCCGACCCTGAACTGGGCCGTTTCGCCATTACCGAAAAAGGTATCGCACCGCTTGAAAGCCTGCTTTTCACGAAATACATGATGATGCGCAATGTTTACTGGCACCATACCAGCCGTGCCTTCTCGGTCATGCTGCGCAGAATGCTCCAGGACGCGGTCGATGACGCTGCTATTTCACTGAATGAACTGAGGGAGCTCTTTTACGGCAATTCCGATGACAGAGTGCTTCATGAACTTACACAACGCCTGACTCCGGTATGGCCTCCGTCGGGAAAACTTCTGCACAATATCATGCAGAGAAAGATCTACAAACGCTCCCTCACACTTACTCCATACAGCAACGGCGCAAACGAGCCGATTACATGGATGTTCGCCTATGCAACAGACCATGAACGGCGCAAGAAAAAGGAAATTGAAATCTGCAAGCTGTTGAACAAGCGCTGCAGGCTCGATCTGAAAGGTTATGAAACACTCATTGACCCGCCTTCACTGAAAGATGTTTTCGACTATGCCGATCTCAGAGAACTGCGAATCTATCCAACCCGCCACGAGCATCTGAATGATTCACGACCAACCTCGGAGCACTATATACGTTTCGATGATTTTGGCGAATCGGTATTCCTCTCGGATTTTATTCTCTCTTTCGAACGTTATACAAAAAAGTTCAGGATCGTCTGCCGTGATGACCTTTGCAGCGCAATCCTGAAACTTCAGGATGAAATCATCGAGGTATTGAAAGAATAGCATTACCCCTCCTTGTGCAGCTTTTTTATTACCTTGTAGAATAATCAGCACAAACAAACGATAGAAATCATGGAAAATCAGGACAATTACTATAAGGGACTCTTCTACGGTGCCGCTCTCGGCGCAGCCATAGGGACGGTCATGGGCTTGCTGTTCGCGCCGGACAAAGGCCAGGAAACTCAACGGATAATTACAGGCAAACTGCGCCGTGCCCTCGATCTGGCAACCGACAAAGCTGCCGAATTCTACGATGGTGATGAACATGGCGAAATCTATGACAACGAAGCAAGAGAGCGTTCGAAAGAGATCATCGAAAACGCCAGAGATGAAGCACGGAAGATTCTCAATGATGCAAACACCATTCTCAAGGAGATAAAAAACCAGGCGAAAGGACAGTCGAAACCTCAGGATAATTAAGGACAGGTTTACAGGAAGAACCATGCTGAGCTACAGAAGTATCAATCTTGATTCCTTAGCTCCCGTCGGCCATGCCGTGCTTCTACTGCACGCTTTCCCTCTTTCATCCGAAATGTGGGCTCCTCAATTCTCCATGCTTGAAAAACAGGGAATGCCCGCAATTGCCCCGAACGTGTTCGGCGTAGGAGGCTCATCGGTACGAGACAACTGGAATTTTCGTGATTACATCGAAGAGTTATCAACGCTGCTCTCCTCTCTGAACATCGGAACAGTCACTGTAGCCGGGCTTTCAATGGGCGGTTATCAGGCATTTGAACTCTGGCGGATGTTCCCTGAAAAAGTAACGTCCTTGGTTCTGTGCGATACCAAAGCCGAGCAAGACAATGAGGATGCTCTGGCCAACCGCAGGGATTTTATAACCGCTGTAAGGGCAAATGGACCTGACGAAGCCATCGCAAGAATGCTGCCCAATGTGTTCGCACCTGAAACCTATACTGCCAAGACAGAAGTTGTGGATGCCTTCAAACACATCGTCAAGAATCAGTCCGGCGACGTTATAGCCTCCGCCATGCAGGCAATTGCTTCAAGGGCCGACTCCGTTGATACACTTGCAACCATAAACTGTCCCGTCACCTTTATCAACGGCAAAGAAGACACACTCACCCCACCCTCCCTTGCAGAATCAATGCATCGGCAGATACCCGGCTCGGCATTGCACCTCATCCCTCATGCAGGCCATCTCTCCAACATGGAACAGCCGGAAATTTTCAATGCCTGTTTGCTTGAGCATTTGGAAAAGACAAGGCACCTCCATTAAGGGTGCCTCTATTAAATTAATTTGTTGCGCGCCCCGAATACTTCGTTGGGCGGATAGGAGAGGTTTCTGCGTTCCGTCCGCCTTGTCTTCAGGTCGCTCACGACAATTAATAGAGGTGCCCAATACTGTTGCCTGCACTAAAAAGGCTCAATGTGCAAGACCTTCGATAATCTCGAAAAAATTGGGGAAGGAAACGCCGATAACTTCTGCATCCGAAATGTCGAGCTCCGCAGGCAACACTTTGTCCGCTATGGCAAAGCTCATAGCTATACGATGATCATCATAGCTTTCGATAGGCACCTTTCCTTTCACTTCTGCACCTTTGCCGGTAACGGCAAAACCATCGGCATATTCTTCACAGACAAACCCGAGGCGCTCAAGGTTGTTTACCACCGCGCTGATTCGATCACTCTCTTTGGCACGAAGCTCGGCCGCGTTGTGCAACTCAAACTCACCGGTCACGCATGCCGAAAGAACCGCAAGCATCGGGATTTCATCAATGATATTTGCGACCACGGCAGGATCGCTGATACGGAGAGGATGCATAGAGAGGCTGCTACACACCAGAATATCTCCTATTTTCTCGCCTCCCTTCATACTGACATTTTCCAGTGACAGTCCTGCTCCCGCCCCGGCAAGAACATCAATATATCCGGTACGAGTTGGATTAAGACAAACATTTTCCAGGAGAATTTCAGAGCCGGGGCTGAGAAGACCGAGCGCAATAACAAAGCATGCCGCCGAAGGGTCTCCCGGAATATGAAAAGGTTTTGCCGGAACAGTCATCTTTCCGGGAACTATAACTGAAAATCTTCCGTCAGGTAGTTCTTCAACATGGAGCCCAAGCATAAGTTCCGTATGGTTTCGTGAAGGCAGGTGTTCAACAATACGGCTTTCACCTTCTGCGTGCAGAGCGGCAAAAGTAACAAGCGATTTTACCTGTGCAGACGGAACTGGCAGCTCATAATTGATCGGTTGAAGATTTTTGGTGCCCTTTATGATCACCGGAGCCGTATTATCCGGAGAAAGGGCAACCTCCGCACCCATCAGACGCAGTGGATTTGCAACACGCTGCATCGGACGTCTCATCAATGAACTATCGCCCACCAGCGTACTCTCAAAAGGCTGTGCGGCAAGGATTCCTGCAAACATCCGCATCGTGCTTCCGGAGTTGTTGCACATCAACTCTTGTTCCGGTTTCGTAAAGCTCCAAAGCCCACCCGAGTGAATAACTACCTTTCTGGTAAAAGAACCATTCCGGGCGGTTACCTTTTCCTGGCGGAGATTGATGCCACAAGCGCGCAATACGCCGAGGGTTGACTGATTATCAAACCCTCCGGAAAAATTCGATATTTCCGTTGTACCTTCCGCTATAGCTCCTATAAGGGCCGAACGGTGCGATATTGATTTATCCGGAGGCAGAGAACTCACTTCTCCTTTGTAGACTTTCATAAATTCTGGCTGAATAGCTGGTTGGCTTGACGGCTAAAAATGGCAAAAAAAAGCAACTCCCTTAGGAGTTGCTTTGCATCTTTCCCCCCTGATTATTGTCAATCAGGAGTTACGTTCTTCATTGGCTCTCTGGGCTCTGCGTTTACCTCTTGAACGTTTCAGACGGCCTTCAACCGAAGGCTTCACAAAGTATGCTTTTTTTCGAAATTCCTTCAACACACCGGCTCGCTCGTACTTTTTCTTGAAGCGCTTGAGCATTTTGTCAATAGACTCGTTATCATTGGACTGTACGCTTACCAACTCTTTCACCCCCTTACGGTATATGTTTTTATCGTTTTAATTTCATTTTTAATATATCCGTCAATGACTCCGTTTGGCCGGGCTTGCCCTGGTTTACCAGCACGTTTTCAAGTAGTTGTTTTCTTCCACTGTTGATAAACTCTACTATAATAACATGAGCGCCGCTTCCGGTAGCGTTTTTCTCCCGGACGACTCCAACCTCATCCAGAGACTTGTGATACACTGCATCTCCCTGAGCATAAATCCCATGAGGAGAGTACAACTGACAATCTTCGGGCTTAAGCTCCTGAAGATTCAATTCCTTATCTATCTGAATCTGCCATTCCTTGAGCAGATAAACCTGGTTGCAGGAAGAGCACCTTATCCAGTACCGGTTCTCCGCAGCAGACTGCGACTCACCAGCGCCAGGGTTTTTCTTTCTCTGTTTTCCGGAATCAGGCTCAGCGAAGATATCATAATCCCTTGGCTTGTCACTGGGCTTCCACTCTCCGACAAACATTTTTTCGGTCAGCGCTTCGCAGCCTTCACAAAAAAAGGGTTTTATCTTTCCCTCAAGAATATAGCGCCTTTTTCTCGACTCAATTACCGGCAGCTGTTGCTGATCAGTACGTACAGGCTTTACGGTATGCTCAACAGCTCTCTTTTTTCTCGTTTTCTTTTCAGCAGCCATACCTCTTTAAACCATGTTTTCCTTCTGGAACATGACAAATCTAACGGTCTCTTCCAAAGGCTCCCTACGCAGGTTGATAAAGTGTGTTCAGGATTGCTTAAATAAATAAATCTCTTCAAAAAAACAACCGCATAATTACAATACAAGGCCTAACCCTTGGAATCCCCGGCATATACCACAGCAGCAAAAAAAGATTCGACACTTGTGCAACAGACAGCTTGACAGGTGGTAATCCGTATCCCTATACAGGTTATTTATGCGTCAAAGCCTCAATAAGATCAGATTTGGTAAGCAGTTGAAGACCGCCGTCAGAAAGTGTTATCAGTACACCCGAAGCGCTTTCCTGCAGCTTTTCCGAAAGTTCGGAAATGGTTGTGTGCGAACCGCAGACAGGAAAAGACTGTTCCATGTATCCCACAACCTTGGAGTTCATAGCTTCGTCGTTCTCGATCAGAATGGATAGTATTTTATTTTCACTGATGCTCCCGATAGCCGTACCGTAGGAAACCACCGGCACCTGGGATACGTCATGCTGCCGCATCATCTCGAACACTTCGGAAAGGGTATGCTCGGGATGGGCGCAAATAAGGTCTTTCCTGGTTTTCAGCTCGACAATATCTTCCGCTGTAATCTCGTCTTTCGGTGAAGAAACTTTCCTGTAAAAACCCTTCTGCTTCATCCATTCGTCACTGTACATCTTGCTGAGATAGTACCCTCCGTAATCGCTCATGATAACGACGATACGTGCACTTTCATCCAAAAGGGCACCTGCCCGTAACGCGGCAAAAAGTACCGCACCGGAAGAACCTCCGGCAAAGATCGCATCATTCCGAAGCAGTTCGCGCCCGCAGTTAAAGGCGTCACGGTCGTTAACCTGAACAATATCATCGATAACAGAAGCCTCCCAGTACGCAGATTCCCACAAGCCGCCGATTTCTTCAAGCTCGTAACCGGCCGTTTCACCCGCTCTGCCTGTATGAAAAAGTTCACGGTATATCGACCCTTCAGGCTCAACCCCGATAATCTTGACTTCAGGACGTTTGGTTTTCAGAAAACGGCCGAGCCCTGAAATCATTGCACCGGAGATAACCGGGACAAAAAGATGGCTAATCCCACCTTCCGCCTGCTCCCAGATTTCCGGACCGGTTTTTTCAATGTGTACCCTGCGGTTCAGCTCGTTTTCGTACATGTTGGTAAAATAGGCATGCGGCAGGTTCTGAACGAGATTTTCCGCAACATTCACGCAGCTTCGGGGTTCACCGGGAAGAGCATCGGATGGAGTGATGACGATTTCAGCGCCGAGAGCCTTGAGCACCTGTTGTTTTTCCCTCGAAATTTTATCCGGAACAACCAGCAGTACCTTGTAACCTCTCGTTACAGCCGCCATGGCAAGTGCAATCCCGCTGCTCCCGTATGTCCAGTCAACAAGAGTCATTCCAGGCCTTATAAGCCTCTCCTTTTCAGCATGGTCGACAATCGTATTTGCAACACGACAGTAATGGGTTCCTGAAGGATTCAGGTACTCCACTTTCGCCATGACCTGCGGCTTGATATGCCGGGCCGAACGGTTGATCAGAACCATCGGGGTCTGACCTGTCATCTTGAAAATGTCCTGTTGCCACATGTTGCAGCCGAAAAATGTGTTGAAACTGTACGCCCCTACAATGTAATGGACTTGAAAAACAAGAACAAAATATGTTTTTTACCTAAATGGCACAGCAGACATCTCCTCGCGTTGCCGTTCACGCACGATTAACAAACATCAAAGATTCCATTGACAGCGGATACAATAACGTTTCCAGGCGAAAGCGCCTTGCCCGGAGAGCATCTGGCAGAAGCGCTCATCTCTTCGGGCAATCTTTTGCATAACTTTCGGAGAATACAGGAACACATCCCGGAGAATTGCCGCGTAATGGGAGTCGTTAAAGCCAATGCATACGGGCATAATGCCCTCTGGATATCGAAAGCCCTTGAAAATTTGGGAGTCAGCGATTTCGGAGTGGCAAACGTTGAAGAGGCTGTACCATTACGCAAGCATAAAGCCGTTTCTGGAAGTTCATCAATTCTTGCGTTCTGCTCTCCTCTTCCCTCCCATATTGCCCTGTATCTGAAGTACGATATCACAGCAACCATCTGTGATTTCAACATGCTTCGTACAGCTGAATCCATTGCCTCGGCACATAATATACCGCTCAAGGTTCATGTAAAGATCGATACTGGAATGGGAAGGCTGGGAATAACCCCCGAAACAGCATTCCATCTCCTGAAGGCCGTGGAAGAAAGTCCTCACCTCAGGCTTGCGGGTGTCTATACTCATTTCGCCCAGAGCACCCGGCACGGTAGCTTTACCGCCGGGCAGCTTGAAACGTTTACAAAGATCTGCTCCGAGTTTGAGCACCACACAAAAAGAAGCATCTGCAAACACGCGGCAAATAGTGGAGGCATAATTTGCCGCTCCGATGCCTGCCTGGACATGGTGAGGCCTGGAATAATGCTGTACGGATATCCCCCCGACGACCGGCTGAAAAACAATATCGACCTGAAGCCGGTAATGCAGTTGCGCGCGAAGGTGATTTTCATTAAAGAAGTCGAAGCCGGTACAACGATCAGCTACAATCGTACCTGGACAGCTCAATCCAGACGCAGGATAGCAACCGTATCGGCGGGTTATGCAGACGGATACCACCGGGCTTTGTCAAACCTGGCCAAAGTTTCCATCATGGGCAAAACCTATCCCCAAGTCGGAACGGTTACTATGGATCAGATCATGGTCGATCTCGGAGACAGCAGCGATGTCCGTGTCGGCGACAATGCCGTGCTTTTTGGCTGGGATGGCCCTTCCGCCGGAGATATCGCAAAGGCTGCAGGGACCATCAGCTATGAAATCCTTTGTGCTGTTTCATCGAGGGTTACAAGAGTATTGGCATAGAACAAATCAACACAGGAAAAAGTCAAAACGGCTTGATAGCTTGATGGCTCGATAGCCGGATGGCAAACCTTAAAAAGAAGCAAAAAAATCGAGAAAGACAGGAAAAACGATCAACCGTAAAATGACCTTTCGGGATAAAATAGCGGTCATGCTCAGCATGACAAGGACGGAGATAACCGTCATATCATCTCTGTTGCTGTTTTTCATCCTCGGCATCATCGTCAACAGCAGCCGCTCACTGCAGGAAGCCGGCTTGTTTATGGCAACAGAACAAACAGAGCGGTTCACCGACGCCGAAGTAGACAGCCTTCTCAGGGAAGCAGCGTTACTCGAAGCCGCTCTCGTCAAAACCGGTGCGCAGGCACCGCATATTCAGGAACAAAAAAATGTACTGCCGGAAAAGTCTGCCGATTCTCCAAAAATTGTATTTTCAAATGCCACGGCTGACGAGCTCGCTGCCATGCCGGGAATAAGTAGCGTCCTTGCAAGTCGACTGATAACTTTCAGGGGATCAAGGCAGGGAAAAGTTGAAAGATTTCAGGATTTTTTGGAAGTTAAAGGCATTGGCAGAAAAAGAATGGAAACCCTTGAACAGCACCTCATCCTCGATTAAATGAGCATTACCCACGCGTGCGCAATAGACGCTCATTCGACAGCAATTGCAAGCGTCGCACATGATACAGCCGATGGTTATACAATTACAGAATGCAAAACCATGCAAACAGGCATTGGGGAATATGCCGGCACGAACGGCGACCGGGCCGCAAGCAGGCTCGTGTCAATGCTTAGAAAGAAGAAGATAAACACCATTACTCTTTCCATTCAGACCCCGCGCTTTTTTCCGCTGGACACGGTCTTTTCCAGAAACATCTCCGACAGGGCTTTCGATACCCACTGCAAAGCAGAAGCATCTTTTTTGCTGAGCAAACCGGGTGAGTACCTGCACGACCATATACCTTACACCCTCAGTTCAGAACAGGATCATGTCCGCAGGCACCTGCTGTTTTACTACCCCTCCGACCTCTATGAGGCTGTGCATGACAGACTCCGCTCATGTTGTTCCATCAGCAGTGGAGCATACTACCTCAAGCCGATGATTTTGAGCCTTGCAGTAACCTTTCAACCTTTTATTCTTCTCGAACTGGAAAATGAGTATGTAACGCTTTCGGCCGGCAGCAATGGGGAGCTCGAATATTTTAGCTACTGGCAGCTGAATCACAGCAGTGACGCAGAATATTTTGCGTTGCGGGAATTAACGGCCAACCGGGAAAGCCGGAGATACCCTGTTCATATAACAGGAAATCTTGCTGTTGAAAAGCCTCTTCACGAAAGGATATCACGCGAAACAGGGACAGATCTCCATCCCTTCAGCATTGTCGAGCTGTTTTCAATGCAGCGTAGCGTACGCTCTCCATGCAACTCGCCTATAGAACTGAAGGCGTTGAGCGCTGCGCTCATGGAGCTTTCGGCTCTTCCCTGAAATGAGGGCACTTCTATTAAGGGCGCCTCTATTAATTTGTTACGCGACCCAAATACTTCGTTGGGCGGTGCTCGAAATCCTCATGTACTCTGTGTACACTCCGGTTTCTGCGCTCCGTCCGCCTTGTCTTCAGGTCGCTCACGACAATTAATAGAGGTGCCCATGATTCAGAGTATTCCTATGAGCTTTTCAGCGATCTGCACAGTGTTTGTTGCCGCTCCCTTGCGCAAATTGTCAGCAACAATCCACATATTCAGCGTTTTCGGATGCCAGAAATCCCTTCGTATTCGCCCGACAAACACCTCGTCTTTCTTGTAGGAGGTAAGCGGCATGGGATAAAGGTTTGATGAAGGATCATCCTGCACGATAATCCCTGGTGCTCCGGCAAGCAATTCCCTGACCTCTTCGATTTTGAAATCATCCTCGAATTCTATATTCAGTGATTCCCCATGACCGCCGTAAACCGGAATGCGGACAGTAGTAGGCGAAACACTCAGAGACTCATCGCACATGATTTTACGGGTCTCATTGACCATCTTCATTTCTTCCTTCGTATAGCCGTTCTCCTGAAACACATCAATATGCGGCACTGCATTGAACGCAATCTGATGGGCATGAACAAAGGATTCCGGAATCTTCCCTGCCAGCTCGCCTTCAAGCGCATCTCTTCCAGCTTTTCCTTTTCCGGTAACGGACTGATACGTCGAAACAACCACTCTTCTGATACGATATCTGTCATGCAGTGGCTTGAGAACAACCACCATCTGGATGGTTGAACAGTTCGGATTTGCAATTATCCCTTTTGGCCTGCCGCCGGCACCAAAAATAGCCTCTGGATTTACTTCAGGCACTACCAAAGGCACCTCGGGATCCATACGGAATGCAGAAGAGTTATCGATAACTACTGCACCTGCTTCAGCCGCCACCGGCGCCCATTGCCTGCTTGCTGCGGCACCGGCGGAGAACAACGCTATATCCGCCTTGCTGAAAACTTCGTGGGAAGGCACTTCTGTTAGATATGTTTCACCGCGGAACTCAATTTCCTTACCGCAGCTCTTTGCCGAAGCCAGCGGCAGAACTTTGCGTACCGGAAAATCACGTTCATCAAGTACCTGCAGCATGGTTCTGCCAACAAGGCCCGTTGCCCCCAGTATCGCCACGCTGTATGCTTTTTCTGTACTACTCATTTTATCGTTTTAATTATATGTGATTACTTTAGGGCACCTCTATTAATTTGTTGCGCACCTTGATTACTTCGTTGGTCGGTGCTCGAAATCCTCATGTACTCGCGTGTACACTCCGGTTTCTGCGCTCCGTCCGCCTTGTGCTCAAGGCGCTCACGACAATTAATAGAGGTGCCCTTTAAAGAGTGTAAATTTCACCAAAAAGTTATAAAAGAACAGATCTTTTATAGGTCTTATGGGACCTGTAGGACTTATAAAACTATCCTGGGCTTTACGAGATAACTGATACTCCTGACTTTGCCAACTGCTCACTGAGAACTGCTTACTGGTTCAAAATTTTTCCACTCATCATACCACCGTACGGGCGAAAAATTTTTCGCCCCTACTCAAGCTGTCAAGCTGATTTTGTCACAATCACTTCAGAATCAGCCGTCTGGAATGATCGTTGAGATACTCCGCGTATTCCCGGATTTTCCCCTCACGGGCGTATTGCTCGCACTCAGCCTCGTAGTCCCTGAGTATCTCGATCACATGCAGCCAGTTATCCTCCCTGACAAGTTTATCTCTCACGCGGGAAACCCTCGGCAAACCTTTCAGGTAAGTAGCATAGTGTCGCCGCATCTCAAGAGTCCCGTATTTTTCGCCTTTGTTCTTTACAGAAAGCGAAAGATGTTCGATAGCAACCGCTATCCGGTCTCTGAAATCAACCTTTGTGGCAACCACACCTGTTTTCAGCATCTCTTTCACCTGCTTAAAGATAAACGGATTACCAATAGCACCTCGCCCGATCATGATCCCGTCAGCAGCGGTATGCTCAAACATGGCTTTTGCATCATCGGGCGACCAGATGTCTCCGTTGGCAATAACCGGGATCCTCGCGCGCTCTTTCACCCTGGCAATCCAGTCCCAGTCTGCCGTTCCTTTGTACATTTCGCTCCTTGTACGGCCATGAACCGCGATAGCCTGTATTCCCGCATCTTCAAGTCTCGGCACAATATCGAGAATATTGATGGACTCCCTGTCCCAACCGATACGGGTTTTTACCGTCACGGGAACTGAAACGGCATTTACAACAGATGCCGCAATACGGGCCATTTTTTCCGGCTCTCTGAGCAGTGCCGCCCCCGCACCTTTTCCCGCAACCTTTTTTGCAGGACATCCGAAATTAATGTCAAGGTAATCAGGCCTGTACGATGCAGCGATAACTGCTGCTTCAGCCATTGCTTCCTCGGTGTTACCGAAAATCTGAATAACCGCGGGGCGTTCATAATCCTCGAAAAGCATTTTCTGCACCGTTTTTTCGACGCCTCTTCGAAGAGCCTCGGCACTGATAAATTCAGTATAGACAATATCCGCCCCGAACCTTTTACAGATTTTTCTGAAAGACCTGTCGGTAACGTCTTCCATGGGAGCGAGTATAACCGGGCGCTCTATGTGCAGATCACCTATTATCATAACTCCAATTAAGCCATAGTATCTCCGCCTGCAACAGCAGGGTTCATGATTTCCCTTACCTGCTGCTGGATTTTTCCGGTAAGCGCCGGGTCTTCTTGCAGAGCTTTCTTAACAGCCTCTCTACCCTGCCCGAGTTTATCCGACTCATAGCTGAACCATGCTCCGGCTTTTTTCACAATACCGAACTCTACGGCAAGATCTATCAATTCTCCCAGCATGGAGATTCCCTCGCCGTAAAGAATATCGAATTCTACCGTTTTAAAAGGAGGAGCAACCTTGTTTTTAACAACTTTTACTTTTGTTCTGTTGCCGATAATCTCAGCTCCATCTTTGATCTGCGCGGTTTTACGAATTTCCAGTCGAACGGATGAATAGAACTTAAGCGCCTTGCCGCCCGTTGTGGTTTCAGGGTTGCCGTATACCACCCCTATCTTGTCCCGCAGCTGGTTGATGAAAATCACAACGGAGCTGGATTTCGAGATAGCTCCGGTAAGTTTTCTCAATGCTTGACTCATCAAACGGGCTTGCAGTCCCATAACACTGTCCCCCATCTCACCCTCGAGTTCCGCCTGAGGAACAAGTGCCGCCACGGAATCAATTACCACGATATCGATCGCTCCGCTCCGGACAAGAGTTTCAACGATTGAGAGAGCCTGTTCGCCCGACTCAGGCTGGCTGATCAAAAGCGAATTGATATCGACACCGAGCTTTCTCGCATACATTTGGTCAAAAGCATGTTCGGCATCGACAATCGCAGCAATGCCGCCATTCTTCTGCGCCTCTGCAATCGCGTGAAGTGCAAGTGTGGTTTTCCCCGAAGATTCCGGCCCATATATCTCGGTAACACGCCCCCTGGGAAAGCCACCGACACCCAGCGCAAAATCCAGAGAAATAGATCCACTGGAAATCGCCTGTACAGGCATTACCGCATTCTGGTCACCCAGGCGCATAATGGCACCTTTGCCGAACTGTTTTTCCAACGTTTCCACAGCAAGGTTAAGCTGCTTCAACTTAGCCGGGTCCGCCTCTTTTTTTGCCTGTACTGTTTTCTTTGTTTCCATAGGTTTTTTCCTTGGCTTTCAAAAATGTTTTACCCAACAATCGATTGCATGATCTCCCTTACAGGACGATACGTCATGCCGAGATCATCGACAGATTTCCTGTTTGAAAAATACAAGTTCCGTTTCGCAAGCTGCATACCTTCAAGGCTTATATAGGACCTCCTCCCCGTAAGCAGGGCAAAAAGCTCACCGCCTGCCCCGGCAATTCCATAAAAGAACTTTCCAGCTGAAACTGCAAATCCCATCCTGTTCCCGTTCATTTCCCGGATCATCGTAAACAACTTCCTGTACGACCAGTTCTCGGATACAACGATATACCGATCTCCTGTATTTCCTTTCTTCCAAACTTCGATATGCGCCCGCGCTACATCCAGAATATCTACAAGGCTCAGACCACCGGCAGGATAAAGAGGGATTTTACCCTGATAAATGCCGGCTAAAGTTTCCGTCGCGCTGTTGGTAACCGGAATACAACCTTCACCTTTCCCGATAACAACTCCTGGATTCACCATCACGACATCCAGACCTTCGGCAATACCACGCCTGCCCTCCATTTCCGCAAGACGTTTTGATTCCATATAGGCTATCCTGTGCTGCCAGTCTCTGAAAACCGTACTCTCATCAGCCGGAGCATCTTCTTCTACCCCTATTGCAGCAACAGAACTGGTCAGGACAAGACGTCTGACTCCCTCCCGGAGGCATGCATTAACGACATTGGCAGTTCCTATGACATTGGTTTCATGGAGCTTGTGGCGATAGTTCCTTGTATAGGCAACAAGGCCGGCACAATGAAAAACTGCTTCAGCCGAAAGAAATGACTCCTGAAGGGATACCGGATTCATAACGTCCCCTCGCATAATCTCCACAGGAAGCCCGGACAGAAAAGATGTATCCGAACTCTCCCTGACAAGAGCCCTGATATGCAAGGTATCACCGTACATCTTCTGCAGCGCATATACTACCTGCGACCCGATGTAACCTGATGCACCCGTAACCAGCACAACCCGCTTTTTCTGATCCAAACTCTCTGTTATTACAACTTATCCAGATGCTATTAGTTTCTGGGGACTGCTATTTTGTTCCGCGCCCTGACTACTTCGTTGGGCGGACAAAAATGGTCTCTGTGCTCCGTCCCCTTTTGTTTTTAAAAATAAGAAGAAAAATTACATTGCATTCAAATCCAACATCAGGAAGTGTGACCAAAGTTGAACAATCAATTACAATAACAGCCTCAGGAGTGACAATCTGATCAAATGGCCACGCACATGCAGGATGACAAGTTTTTTCATTCAGCCGGCCCGGTTGTCGAGGACCGTCTTGCCAACGGTCTCCGTGTTTTCACCAACCATGTCCCCCATGTAACCAGTATCACACTCGGCATATGGGTGAATGCCGGCTCCAGGGAAGATCCCGCAGGTATGGCCGGGCTCTCACACTTCCTGGAGCATGCCGTATTCAAGGGAACTCTCTCAAAAGATTATGTAACCATCGCCCGGTGCATCGAACAGGTCGGCGGCTATATCGACGCGTATACGACCAAGGAAAACACCTGCATCTACATCCGCTGTCTTAAGACGCATAGTGAACTTGCGTTCGACCTTCTGGCTGACCTGGTCTGTAACCCTGCTTTCCCGGAGGAAGAAGTCGAGAAGGAAAAAGAGGTTGTCATCGAAGAGATTCGCGGCATTAATGACACACCCGAAGAGCTCATTTTCGACCAGTTTGATGACCTCGCGTTTCCCCAACACCCTCTCGGGCCCGCAATCCTCGGCACGGAAAAATCCGTTGAAAATATAACAACCGACGCACTGCGAGGTTTCATGCATCAGCATTATGTTGCACAGAACATGCTTGTCACCGTTGTCGGAAATATGCCCCATGACGCAATCATGCTGCATGCCGAAAAAAGCTTCTCGGGGCTGAACAACAACAATAAATCGCCGGGCAGCAGCCGGGCGTTCGAACAGGATGACTACAGAGCTTTTCTTGTCCACAGGAAAAAGCCACTCTACCAGGCACAAATGCTTTACGGGAGAGTCGTACCTCGAAATGACACTTTTTTTTACTGCCTGCTCCTGCTCAACACCATACTCAGCGGAGGCATGAGTTCCATGCTCAACCTCGAACTGAGAGAAAAAAACGCATTGGCCTACAACGCCTATTCCTCGCTTACTTTTTTTGACGATGCAACACTGCTCAACATTTATGCCGGGACCGATCCCGAAAATACAGGTCGAGCCCTGCTGATCATAAAAAATATTCTCAACGCAGATAACCTTTCACGTATTTCCCTGGAAGAGCTGCGGGCAGCAAAAAACAAGCTTCAGGGGGGCATTGTAATGGAAATGGAAAAAATGACACAAAGGATGTCAAAAGCTGCAAGGGATATCTTTTATTTCGGAAAAGCTATCAGCCTCGAAGAAAAAATCACAGGCATTGAGGCAGTCACACCCGACGACCTGGGAAATGCAGCTGCATATCTGCAGCAACATGCAGATGCCTCCACACTGATATATGAACCCCTTCTTTAACCTGCTTTTCCAAAGTCAGGAATTAATCGTACATTGAGAGGTTATGAGGGATCTCTAAAGATGAGAATTTTTAGAGGTGCCTTTTATTTTGTACAAACTTTTTAGAGAATACAGCCTTGCAAAAAAACATTACGAACGTCAGCGATACCGAACAGAAGCTTGAAATAATCCTTTCAGCAGAAGAATTCACCCCTGAAACAGATCGTGAAATAGAAAGCGCAAGAAAAAACATTCAGCTCAAAGGCTTCAGGAAAGGCCACGTTCCCGTCGGTATGATAAAAAAGGTAATGGGACCGGCCATTGAAGCAGCCGTTGCCGAAAAGCTTGCTTCGAAATATTTTGTCGAGATATCCGAGGCAGAGAACATCAAACCCGCAAGCCGTGCGGAGCTTGAAGATTATTCATTTGACGAAGACCAGCTCGCCATCACTCTTTCCTATCAGATTCATCCCGATTTCGAAATCAAGGATTTCAGCGGCTACTCGTTTGTTCAGGACATTTACCCCGTAACCGATGAAGATGTCGACAGGGAAATAAATCTTATCCTCAAGGGTCACGGCACTCTCGTTCCGGTCGATGAGCAATCTGAAGCAAAAGACACCATTATCGCAGACCTGTTAAAACTGGATGATTCCGGTAATGTCATGGAAGATCACAAAACCGAAAACTATCACTTCAACCTTGAATATCTTCCTGAAGACAACCCGTTCTATAAATCACTGCTCGGGAAAAAAGCAGGTGAGAATGTCACCGTCGATATCGAGCCTGAGAAAGAAGGTGAAGAAACATACCGTTACGAAGTCACAATAAAAGAAGTAAAAAGGCTGGAGCTTCCTGAACTCAACGATGACCTGATAAAAGAGATCTCTCAGCAAAAATTCGAATCGATAGACGACTTCCGTGAAGATGTCAGAAGTCAGCTTGAACAGCACTTCAGTAATAAATCTGAACAGGACCTCCTTGAAACAATCTCCTCGAAGTTTATCGAAGAGAACCCCGTCCCTACTCCTTCGGCAATGGTGGATTCCTTCGAAAACATGCTGCTTGAAAATGCTAAAAAGCAAATGGGCGGAAAACTTCCTCCAGGCATGGATGAAAGCGAGCTTCGAACATCAATCCGCCCCAATGCTGAAAAACATGCCCGCTGGATGCTTATCAGCCAGAAAATCGCCGAGATGAACGAGCTGGAGGTCAACGATGATGACATTAAAGCCTTTGCTGAAAAAGAAGCGGAGAAAAATCCTGAACTGAAAGCCGAAGACCTTCTGAAAACATATATGTCAACGGAATTCAGGGACTATATCACCGACACCATCCTTAAAGATAAAATTTACGGCATCATCAAGTCTTCCGTTACCATCAACGGAGAAAACAAGCCAATCCCTGAGCACAACAACGAATAGGAATTGAACCACCGACATCCATCATGCAAAGCGGATACTCATGGATAAATCAAGCGCCTGAACACTATGAGTCAATTCACCTACCGAGATATAGTCCACGCCTTTTTCTGCAATTTCCGCTACATTGTGCAGTCCTACATTGCCTGAAACCTCAAGAAGTATTCCGGGCGCGTTTTCCCTCGCGTAACCGACCGCCCCGGATAGTTCATCAACGGAAAAATTATCGAGCAGGATAATATCCGGTCCTGCACTGACTGACTGCCTGAGCTCATCAATCGACCGCACTTCAACTTCAATTTTCATGGCTATCCCTTTTTCGCCAAGATAGCTTTTCACGCGCTCTATAGCCGGGACAATACCTCCCGCAGCATCGACATGGTTATCCTTAATGAGAACCATGTCGAACAACCCGAAACGATGGTTCTGTCCACCACCTATCTTCACGGCTTCCTTGTCAAAATACCGAAGCCCTGGAGCCGTTTTTCTTGTATCGAGTATTTTTGTACCGGTATGCGCAACCTTTTGGACATACATGCGGGTACGTGTTGCAATACCCGACATTCTCTGCATAAAGTTAAGCGCCGTCCTTTCGGCGACAAGCAGCGAAGCAACCTTTCCCCCCGCTTCAAGCAAAATATCGCCGTCTTCGACCTTTGCCCCATCAACGACAACCTGCTTAATCTGAATATCAGGGTCGATCACCCGGAACACCTGTTCCGCAACAGCAGCTCCCGCCGCAATTCCGGGGGCTTTTGCACGAACGATCCCAAAGCCCACCTGATCGGGTTCAATCGTCGCAAGCGTTGTCACATCACCATCATACCTGTCCTCTTCGAGCGACTGCATAATGGCGCGTGCCCTGCACATAGTAAAAAAATCGTAAAAATCCCTTTCTTTCATATTTACTCCCTGGTAGGAACACCAAAACCCTATATTCAAGGTTATTCAAGCAGTTACAACTTGACATATCCCCTCTGCCCTCTGCATCTCCAGGGTACCTCCAGCATACTCGAACAACCGCTTAATTTAGGTAAAGGTAACACTTTCCTCATTATGACGAGGCGGGAACCGCTCCAGTCAAATTGTTTTGTGAACGCTATATTATTCATTAAAATGTTTTTCAGTTAAGCGTTTCAAGTCTTGCCCCATGAATATAAGGGAACCTCTATAAATTGTCACGAGCGCCTTGAGTACAAGGCGAATGGAGCGCAGAAACCTTCTCCTATCCGCTCAACGAAGTAATCATGGCGCGCAGTAAATTAATAGAGGTGCCCATAACTCTTTTTGAAGAACATCCTCTTAACAATATCTTCAACCGTTCTTAAAACTCTGCTCTCAAGGCCAAATATTCCTGAACCTCTATGAACAACAGTGCCTCAGCATCCTGTATCCGTCTTGTCAATCTGACATTTTATGCCCATCACGGCGTGCACAAAGAAGAACATTTTGTAGGCTCAAAATACGAGGTAGATGCCGAAATGTATTTTAACTACAGGCAAGCAGCTCAACATGATGACATACACAGTACAATCGACTACAGGCTGGTTTATGAAAAGATTAAAAATGTGTTGACAGAGAAAAAATTTTATCTCATCGAAGCAGTTGCTTATACCATAGCAACAGAATTTATGGTTGATTTCCCTATTCTGAAAAGTATTACCATAAAGGTCAGGAAACGCAACCCGCCCATCGGAGGTGTCTCCGACTATGCCGAAGC
>RAZP01000063.1 GCA_004028745.1 Prosthecochloris sp. | reverse complement strand
TCAACAACTCAACAAATTCTTATTTCTTTCTGTTCAATGCTTCCGCAATCGCTTCAGCAAAGTGCGGTCCATCATAGTATTTCGGGACGATATCGACTTTTACCCCAAGCTTTTCCAGGGCATTGGCGGTTGTTTTTCCGATCGCGGCCACAAGAACCCCTGAGGGAACATCGGTAGAGCCGATTGCTTTGAAGTAGTTCTGGGCAGTCGAGGGGCTGGTAAAGGACAAGCAAGCTATTTTGCCTTCCACAATCATCTTTTTTACCAGCTCGGTAGCTCCCAGATTCGGTGGGTGGTTCTCATAAACGGTTAAGGAGTCACAGGTGCCCCCCCGTTCAGTAATGACTGACGGTATAACGCCTAAGGAAAGGCTGCCGCGGAGAAACAGGAAAGATTTTCCCTGGATTTCCGCCGGATTTATGGTTTGCATGAGGTTTACAGCATCAGCCACTTTGGGAATGGGCTCGGTTACTATACCATGCTCTGCAAGATCCGATGCAGTGGTTTTTCCAACGGCAAAAACTTTTATCTGCCTGAGCTTTTCCAGTTCCTCTGGAGCCTCCTTCTTCAGTCTTTCGATAAAGTAATGAACGCTGTTGGGACTGGTAAAAAAGGCGCCGGTGTAGACTGAGACGTCGGGGATGTCCCATTCTGAAGCGGGCTGGATCTCGATTGTCGGGAAAACAACCGAGTCCAGGTCATGTTTTTTCAGTTCCTTTACAAATGAGCCTGCCTGGTGTTTTGGACGTGTGACAAGAACACACTTCATCAGCAGGTTTTTCTGATTTCGGCAAGGATCTCGTTGGCTCCGAGTTTGAGCAATTCTTCAGCCAGGTCGATGCCTGCCTGCTCTGCCTGTTCTGGTGCAGTGCAGTTTTCCATGGTGATTTCATTCCGGATGGCACGTTTGCCATTGACAGAACCGACATAAGCAAGAAGATGCAGTGTGTTGTTTTTCAAGCTTGCGTAGGAACCGATAGGAATTTGGCAGCCTCCCTGCAGGTGGCGGAGCAGTGCCCTTTCCGCCTTGGTGCAGAACTCCGTGTTCTGGTTGTTCATGACTTTGACAATTTCTCTTGTCTGGTCGTCATCAATGCGTGTCTCGATACCCAGTGCACCCTGACCAACGGCGGGGAGCATGGTTTCGTGAGGCAGTATTTCAGAAATGCGGTCACCAAAATTAAGTCGGTGAACACCGGCGTAAGCCAGCAGCATGGCGTCGAAGCAGCCTTCATCAAATTTCTTGAACCGGGTGTTAAGGTTGCCCCTGATGTCTCCGATCTGGAAATCAGGTCGCATGCTGAGAAGCTGGGATGTTCTCCGCAGGCTGCTGGTTGCTATTTTGGCGTCCTGTCCGAGTGTTTTCAGAGTTTCACCGTTTTTTGAGATAATAACGTCCCTGGTGTCTTCTCTTTCTGTGAAAGCAGAAAGGATAAGCCCTGCCGGTGTTTCGGTCGGAACGTCCTTCAAGCTGTGGACGGCAAGATCAATCTCTTTTGTGATAAGGTGTTTCTCAATGTCCTTTGTGAAAAGACCCATGTCTCCGATCTTGGAAAGGGGGGAGTCGAGCAGCACATCGCCAGTTGTCTTAACCAGTTTGAGCTCTATGTCGAGTTCCGGATAATGTTTCGAGAGTTCGGATTTAGTGAATTCTGCCTGCCACAAGGCAAGGGGGCTGGATCTGGTACCGATAATTAATTTTTTTTTCAATGCGGTTACTGATTAGCGTTTAACTGGTTACTTTGTTCGTTGATTTTGTTCTTCAAGATCAAAAATATTCCTTACAAGGTTAACCCTGCTTGGTATGGTGTCGGCGGTGTCAACCGGTGCCTTGAGCATTTTGATCGGATGGTGCAGGATCTTTTTGAGGATCCTGTCAGTCAAGCGTTCCATTCTCTTTAGCTCTTCGTCATTGACTTTGTAACGGAACCGTTCGAGTTCTTTTTCCTTGATTTCAAGGAACTTTGACTGCAAGTCTACAATGGTGGGACGAACTTTCAGGGTATTGATCCACTGGCCAAACCCGACAAGTTCCTCATCGATAATTTTCTGAACTTTCGGAAGTTCGGCTCTTCTCATCTCCAAGTTTTTGTCGATGATGTGCTTGAGGGCATCGATGTCCTTGAGGAACATGTTCTTGAGTTTGCCGATTTCGGGATCGACATTGCGGGGCAGACCAAGATCGAGAATAATTACCGGTTTGAGCCTTCTTTTCTGCATGCTTTGCTGCAGCTCCGGCTCGGTAAGTACATAGTCTTTTGTGCTTACGGCAGTTATAATAATATCGAATTCATGAAGGTGCTCCTTGTACGATTCGAAGGGAAGAACCTGATTGGTACCCAGCTCTTCGGCAAGGGCTTCGGCTTTTGCAAGAGTCCTGTTTGTGATGACTATGTTCCGTGCATTTTTCTGGAACATGTGTTTTGCGGCAAGCTCACCTGTTTCTCCAGCCCCAACCAGAAGAATCTTCTTCATGGAAAGGTTGGAGAAAATTTTCTGGGCAAGTTCGACGGCGGCGTAGCTTACGGAAACTGCGCCTTCCATGATCTTTGTTTTGGTCTTGACTTTCTTTGCCACGCTGAAAGCCGTGTGACAGAGGCGGGTCAGAAGGATGCCTGCTGACTGAACTTCGACGGCTATTCTGTAACCATCTTTGACCTGCCCAAGGATCTGACCTTCTCCAAGGATCAGTGAGTCGATGGCACTTGCTACCTCAAAGAGATGCCTTGCTGTGTTGCAGTAAAAACGGTTGAAGAAATGTTCCGGGCGAACCTCGCCTTGAGCTTCCCTGTAAGCGATGAGGTATTCTTTCAGGTACCTTCCGTCGACTTCCGACATTCCGGGAACGACATACAGCTCCGTTCTATTGCAGGTCGAAAGCACCATGGCTTCCTGTGCTATGCCGTCATCGATCAGGTTTGTCAGGAATTCTTTTGCTTGAACTTCTGAAAAAGAGACTCTTTCGCGGATTTCAATAGGTGCAGTTTTATGATTTACACCAACTGAAATAATGTTCATGATGTGAATTGTTTAGTGGCTTGCCTGAAAGCGATGTGAAACTGCCGGTCACTGTTAAAAGTCAATGGAGTGAAATATACCTCAAAGCCCCAAAAATATCAAATCTCAAACTCCCGACTAAAAGCTTATGCTGTGAAAAGTTGGCGAAAAAATGCCCATCAGCATGATGAGTATGGTGACAAGAACAAAGAAACCTATGAGCAGGTAGGCCATGTGTATCGTATCCCATCCGAAGAGTTTTTTAATGAACAGGCTGGCACCGTAAAACAGCCAAATGACAACCAGCGCGATGAGCCTTGTTTCAAAAAGGTTTACAACCTCTGAAGTCTGAATCGAGCCGATGACACCTGCCGAGAGAGTTATGGAGAGAAACAGGAAGCCAAATGCAACGGCGTGCTTGATAAGCTGTTCAAGAACCTCGAGGTTGGGCAGGTTCTCAAAAAGAAAACCGAATTTGTTGTTTTTTATCTGGCGGAACAGCAAAAGGTAGAGAAAACTGTAAAGGCCTGCTATGGCGATGGCGCTGAAGCTGAATATGGCTGCAAGAAGGTGGATGCCTATACCCAGTCCGCTGAATGCAGGCCCGTTTCCTGAAGATGTGAGGAGGAGAATTGACGAGAGAATTTCGGCGCCTGCAGAAAATGAAAGGATAAAAAAGCCGGTTTTGTCGGTTTTGGTTGAGAACTCGATGAACATATAGATGACGGCAAGTGTCAGGGCAACCATGCTCATGAGCATGGAGCTGGAATAGCTGATTCTGTAACCTTCTGGCGCCGTAAGAAAGCCGATATAGGCGACATGAGTGACAATGGTTACGATGAGAGCCGGCTGTTTGTATGTTTTGGCAACAGCGTTTCCCTTGAAGAAGTCGGCCCCGTAAAGGCCCAGCGATATGATATACAGTAACGATACTGCATAGGTCAGTATGATGAGTAGAGTGTTGTTCAGAATTGCGTTATCCATAGGTGTCATTTGGGGTATTAAAAGGTACCCTAAAGATTTTCATTGAAAGAAGTGTTTCTTTTCGCGGATTAAGGGAACAGTGTTATAAAAGATCATGCTCGGAGTCATGAAAAAAAGTGTATATTCGCCCGGATCGGAATGAAATATAATTATTTGCCTCGAAAAAGATGAGCATGAAACAGAATATTCGAAATATCGCCATAATCGCGCACGTCGATCATGGAAAGACAACGCTCGTAGATGCCATTTTTCGCCATACCGGTGTTTTCAGAGAAAATCAGCAGGTTGATGTCCGTGTGCTTGACTCCAATCCCCAGGAAAGGGAGCGCGGCATTACCATTTTGTCCAAAAATGCTGCAACGGTTTATAATGGCTGTAAAATCAATATAGTCGATACCCCCGGTCATGCCGATTTTGGAGGGGAGGTCGAACGCATACTGAAAATGGTCGACGGAGTGCTGCTGCTTGTCGATGCGTTCGAAGGACCGATGCCTCAGACGAAATTCGTGCTTCGTAAAGCGCTTGAGCTGAAACTCAAGCCGGTTGTCGTTATCAACAAGATCGACCGTCCGCAGGCTGACCCTGACAAAGTGCATGACCAGGTGCTTGACCTTTTTATCGCACTTGGTGCGGATGAGGATCAACTGGAATTTCCTTATCTCTTTACTTCGGCAAAATTTGGTATTGCAAAATTGAACATGACGGATGGGGATGGTGATATGAGTCTGCTTCTCGATATGATCGTCAAGGAGATCCCTCCTCCGGAAAGCAATGACGAGGATGGTTTCCAGATGCTTGTGACAACGCTTGACTACAGCGATTATCTGGGCAAGATAGCTGTTGGGAAGGTTCAGAGGGGCCGGGTTCATAAGGGGGATACTCTTGCAGTTGTAACGGATGAGGGGACTTTTGGAAAAGGCAATGTCGCCAAACTTTTTACGTTCAACATGACACAGCGCATCGAGGTTCAAGAGGCTGGTTCAGGTGACATTGTCGCTGTTTCAGGTATTTCCGGTGTCAATGTTGGGCAAACACTTGCTTCGAATGAGAGACCTGAAGCGCTCGAATCATTCGAGATCAGCAAACCAACCCTCTCGATGCTGTTTTCAGTGAATGACTCACCCTTCGCCGGCCAGGAGGGTAAGGAGGTGACAAGCCGCAAAATCCGGGAGAGGCTTATGAAAGAGGTTATGACCAATGTGGCCCTTCGGGTTGAGGAGACCGAAAATGCAGATACATTCCGTGTTTCAGGACGAGGTGAGCTTCATCTTTCCGTCCTGATCGAGAATATGCGCCGTGAAGGGTTTGAGCTGGCTATTTCGCGCCCTCAAGTGATTACCCGCACTGCTGAGGACGGTACCCTGCTTGAACCGGTAGAGCATGTTACTATTGATGTTCCGGATGAATACAACGGTGTCGTCATGGAAAAGATGGGCCGCCGTAAAGCGGAAGTGAAGCATATGGAAACCCTGAGAGGAGGGATGGTCAGGCTTGAGTTTGAAATTCCCACCAGAGGATTGATAGGGTACAGCCAGGAGTTTACAACCGACACAAAGGGTGAGGGTATCCTGTCTCATGTATTTCATGACTATCAGCCTTTCAGGGGGAGGTTGCCGTCAAGAGAGACAGGGACACTGGTAAGCGGAGAAAACGGAATGTCGGTTGCTTATGCTATTGCGGGATTAGAAGATCGTGGTGTTTTTTTTATCGGACCGAATACCAGAGTGTATGAAGGCATGGTTGTCGGTGAATCGACGAGAGAATTCGATATCACGCTGAACACTTGTAAAACTAAAAAGCTTACCAACATGAGAGCTTCCGGTGCAGACGATGCGGTTCGTCTTACACCCCCGAAAAAGCTGACGCTTGAACAGGCTCTCGAATTTATTAATGATGATGAGCTGGTTGAGGTGACTCCGGAAAACATCAGAATCAGAAAAAGGATTCTGAATTCCAACCAGCGGGCTAAATCAGCAAAAAAAGCCAAAGGGTAGTTGTTGAATTGTTTTCCGTTAAGCACTAAATCGAGGTGCCCTTGATTACGAGTACGTGTGAGACTCGTCACTTGTTTTTTACCACTTGTCTCTACTCAGGTGGAAAAGAACAGTTTTCTGAGGTGGGTTCTGGCACTGGAAAGAATGGTCTGAGCCTCTGATTCGCTGATTCCTTTGAGTGCTGCGGCTTCCGAAGCGCTTTTTTTGTCAACCTCGATCATACGGTAGATTTCCTGCTCGGAATGAGGCAGTTCGTCTATGCAGGCAAGCAGTCTGATGCTGTCCGGCGACGAGGAGCCGTTTGATGTGTTTTCAGACGAGCTATCAGCGGTTTTTGCCTTTTGCCCTGTCAGCTCGTCATCGGATGCAGGCTTAGGATGTGCCTTGCTTACTTCTCCGAAAAGGCGGACAAATGTATGAAAATCAAGCCCTGCTGCCTCACAGGGATTGATTTTCCTGTCAAGAATATCTGTTGCGAGTTTACGGAACTTTTCTCCGATTTCTGGCAGTTTGACGGCAAAGCCAAAGCTGTCGTCTCTGTCTCTTGCCGCCGGATTGTAAGGCAGCTTCATCAAAATGTTGATGCCGGCTGCCGCCGCGTATTTTTCAGCAATACCGCTGCCGTCGTCCCGGTTGATAATGAGACCGAGCAGTTTCGACTGACCGCCGACGGTTTTAAAATAATTGTTGGCCCGGCAGATATTGTTTGCGGTGAATATCGACTGGCGGTCGTTGGTTGTAAGCAGGATAACCTCTTCACTCAATGAGCGTGCAAGGGGTGTGGCAAAACCGCCGCAAACAACATCACCAAGAAAATCCATTAAAATGATATCAAGATTCCACGAGAACAGCCCCAGCTTTTCCAAAACATCAAAACCGGAAATGATGCCTCTGCCGCCGCATCCTCTGCCAACCTGCGGGCCACCAAGCTCAACACCATATATCGGTTGTGGAAACCCCTGTATATCTCTCCTGAAGACAATATCGCTGATCTGTACCTGTTCGTTGCGGGCATTTTTTTCGGCAAAGACTTCGGTAACAGTTGGCAGTGATAGACCCCCGAAAAGAGAGGTCGTTGAGTCGTGTTTCGGGTCACAGCCAAGCTGCAGCACTCTTTTGCCCATGAGGGCGAACGTGGCACTGAGATTGGTTGTCGTAAAACTTTTCCCGATGCCTCCTTTTCCATATATGGCAATAGTGCGTGGTGTCATGCAAGTAACAATTATAATTTTTCCCCGGCGTTCAGGTGTCTCAGTTCGTGAGGCTAAGAGTTTGCTTTCCAGTTGAGAACCATCTTCAGACAGTCAGGATCATTGAATGCTTGATGGTATGCTTCGGCAAGGTCGGTGTCGACAGAATAGCTGTGTGT
>RAZP01000062.1 GCA_004028745.1 Prosthecochloris sp. | reverse complement strand
TCATGCTCATGGATATCATTGATATATAACTGTATAACCATATAAAAATATCCCTACTGACAGAAAAACAGCAGCAAAATGAAACCTTGAAACGCTCAATTCAGCTATGGTAAAAGCAACGGTAACCGCAATAATATCACCTTCAGAGGCGGAAAGAAACATTATTCTGTTGACACGAAGAACTGTAGAACCGTTCAGGGGGTTCTGGTGCTTTCCTGGCGGGCATATCGATTCAGGTGAGACCGCTGAAAACGCTGTTATCCGTGAAGCAGCCGAAGAAACGGGACTTGATTTGGAATCACCCGAGTTTCTTGGCTATTGCGATGAAATTTTCCCTGAATTCAACTTCCATGCGGTCGTCTTGATGTTTCACGGAACAGGAACCGGCTCACTAAGCCCGCAAGAAGGAGAAGTATCCGACATTTCTTGGCTTTCCATAAGGGAAGCCCACAGTCTGAAACTCGCATTCAATCATCAGGAAGTTCTTAAACGTTATGAACAATACCTTGCATCCCGCTAAACTCTTGGCTCTCTTTGTCATCACGATCACTGCATTCTTTGCCGGATGCAGCGAAACCGTCCCTTCCAAAAAAACAGCTCGTTCTTCGAATAAACCGACAATCGTGAGTCTGGCTCCAAGCATAACGGAAATGATCTACGCAGTCGGAGCCGGCGATCAACTTATCGGCAGAACCAGTGCATGTGACTGGCCGGCGGAAGTAGGAAAAATCCAGGTTGTCGGTGCCTTCGGTAAACCGTCTCTTGAAGTGTTGACCGGTATCTCACCGGACCTCGTACTCGATACTGATCTCGCAGATGAAAACATTGGGGCAAAAATAACCGAGCTCGGCATCGGGCGGGAGCGCTTGGCGGTTCGTGTCCCGGATGATATTCCCCCGGCACTCCGTAAGCTGGGTGAACTTACGGGCAACCCTGAAAAAGCAGATAGCCTCGCTCACATTATCGAGAAAGGTCTGGAAAAACTCAGGAGCCAGATCGACACCAATACCTCATCCCCGAAAGTCTACCTGGAAATATGGGATGATCCGCTCTGGACCGGTGGAAAAAACAGCTATGTCTCCGCCCTTATCGCCTATGCAGGAGGTAAGAATATAGGCGACGCTGTTGAAAAGGAATATTTTGAGGTTTCCCCCGAATGGGTGATCACACAGAACCCGGACATCATCGCCTGCATGTATATGTCAAGAAAAGGGGATATTGCTGCAAAAGTAGCTTCCAGACCAGGCTGGGAGCATATTCAGGCGGTAAAAAGGCAAAAAATCTACGATAACTTTGACAACAGCATATTTCTCCGCCCCGGCCCCCGCATTCTTGAAGGGATAGAACAGCTCAGACACATTATTGATGCGGCAAGCGATGAGCGATGAGACAGTAAGTGTTACGTGCTATGGGTCATGAGGGCTGGATGGAATAGGCGGGGAGGCTTGCAATGGCTTTTACTTTTTGACTTGTCACTCGTTACTGGTCACTTGTCACTTTTCCAGCGAAGTGGTAATCGTATTCATAATCGAGAAAAGTAGTGTTGAATCGTTGATCTGTTTATGAAAAATGCAGGGGTGTATTGGAGCTACGTAGGGGCGAAAACAAAACGGAGTTTAAATAATGTAAGGGCGGACCCCTGTGTCCGCCCGAACAAAGTGCTGTCCGGCCATTAGGTATAACGAATAACCCCGAAAGAGGAAAAAAGCGGCCAATTTTTTATCTTTCCGGCTTTACTACTATTAAAAGCCTCCCTGCATGAGAAAATCACCTTTGGCGATATTGTTTCTGACGGTGCTGCTTGACCTGATAGGGTTCGGCATTGTCCTGCCGCTTCTTCCAACATACGCCAAAGATCTCGGCGCAAGCCCTTTTATGATAGGTTTTATCGCCGCGATGTATTCCAGCATGCAGTTTCTTTTCTCCCCTGTATGGGGAAGACTCAGTGATTTTATCGGTCGGAGACCGGTGATGCTGGTCAGCATTTTCATGGCCTCGGTTTCCTACCTGTTTTTCGCATACGCATCAACTATCCCGTTGTTGATCCTTGCCCGTGCACTTTCGGGTATCGGTTCAGCAAATATTGCGGCTGCACAGGCATATATAACCGACGTAACCGACAGCAAAAGCCGCTCCAAGGCGATGGGTATGCTCGGGGCTGCTTTCGGCATAGGGTTTATTATCGGCCCGCTAATCGGCGGATTTCTCAAAACCAATTTCGGCATAGAGATGGTAGGCTATGTTGCTTCGGGTCTGATCGGCATTGATTTTATCCTTGCCATATTTTTCCTGCCGGAATCCAACAAAGAGGCAAAAAAAATCTCCCTCGTGCTCACCGACGCAATGAAACGTACAGGACAGCCTATACTGACTTCCATAAAGGAAAGATCGGCAACCTACTTCGAGGGTGTGAGGCAAGCGTTCAGTTACCGCCCCATAGCCCTGCTCATGAGCACAAATTTCATTTTCACGTTCGGCATTGTCAATATGCAGATTGCCGCTATCCTGCTATGGAAGGAGTATTTTCATGCTACAGACCAGCAAATAGGTTACTTGTTTGCCTATGTAGGGTTTATATCGGTAATCGTTCAAGGCGGCATGATAGGGAAAATGAACAAACTTTTCGGAGAGCATAAGCTTTTCCTTTGGGGGCATATCATTACATTTGTCGGCGTGTTTTTCGTGCCTTTCATTCCGCCAACAACTCTTTTTACGCTTGGGCTGGGCATTCTTCTTTTTTTCGCTGTCGGGACCAGCCTTGTAAACCCTATCAACATCTCGATGATATCCCTCTACAGCTACACACAAAAACAGGGGCAGATCATGGGTTACGGACAATCCATCAATTCCCTTGCAAGGATACTGGGCCCATTCAGTGGCAGCATCTGCTACGGTATTCTCCCTTCGATGCCGTTTATCTTCGCCGGCGTGCTTATGCTTGTCGGAACCATGATTTCCCTGAGTTTGTTCAAATACGAGATAGAAGCGCTGGATTCACAGCCCGAATCCCCGGTTGACCCACAAGCAACAGAATAGCGGAAATTTTGAACAATATTTCTTTCGAGAACTCTGATACATCTATGTCCTGCAAGGAAAAACTGCCACCTCACTCTCTTCCTGATATTCTTTACCGGATAGGCGATATCGCAGATCGGTCAGGCATACCATGCTACCTTGTCGGAGGTTATGTCAGAGATGTTCTGATGAATAAAACAACCCATGACATCGATGTCATGGTTATCGGTGAACCTATACCTTTCGCAAAACTGGTTGAAAAAGAGCTTAACGGCAAAAACTTCGTAGTTTTCGAACGATTCAGGACTGCACGCCTTGAACTTGAAGACCTTGAGAGCGGTAAGATACTGCTTGAAATTGTAGGTGCGCGCAGGGAAAGCTACAACCCGGATTCACGAAAACCGATCACCGAAATAGGATCTCTCGAAGACGACCTTTCAAGGCGCGATTTTACGATTAACGCACTGGCAATTCCCTTGAACAGCGATAATCGTAACCGCATCGTCGATCTTTTTAACGGTTACAGTGATCTTCGGCAAAAAGTGTTGAGAACACCTCTTGAACCGGAAAAAACCTTTTCCGACGATCCTCTGCGCATGATGAGAGCAGCAAGGTTCGCCTGTCAGCTTGAGTTCCAGCTTGACCGGCTGGCAATGAACGCCATGACCTCGATGGCACAGAGAATTACCATTGTATCAAAAGAGAGGATAAGCCAGGAGTTTCTGAAAATCATGGCAAGCAGAAAGCCATCGATCGGGCTTATGATCCTTTATAAAACCGGCATTCTGCGCGAAATCCTGCCGGAGCTCACCGCCATGGCCGGAGTAGAACAGGTTGACGGTCTTGGCCATAAAGATACGCTGCTTCATACGTTTCAGGTTGTCGATAAGCTTGCCGAAAAAAGCGACAATCTCTGGCTCAGGATAGCCGCCCTTCTCCATGATATCGCAAAACCTGTAACAAAGCGTTTCAATAAATCATCGGGCTGGACCTTTCACGGTCACGAAGTCGTTGGAACAAAGCTGTCAAAAAAAATCTTCCGCTCCATGCGATGGCCGCTTGATCCCCTTTCATACGTACAGAAAATGATAAGGCTGCATCATCGCCCGATCCCGTTGTCAAAAAGTGAAATCACAGACTCAGCCGTAAGGAGACTGATGTATGAAGCAGGAGAAGATCTGGATGATCTGATGGCACTCTGCAGGGCGGATGTCACCAGCAAAAACCCTGGGAAAGTTAAGAGGATCATGAACAATTTCAACATCGTGGAGAGGAAAATCACGGAGGTTGCCGAAAAAGACCTCCTGGCAAAATGGAGACCTCCTATCGACGGCCGCGATATCATGGAAACCCTTGGCCTTCCTGAAGGCAGGCTTGTCGGGGTCATAAAGAAGAAAGTGGAAGCCGCCGTGATCGAGGGAGAAATCCCCTATGACAGGGATGCCGCCCTCGACTATATAAAAAAAGCATACCGGGAGATGCAGAACACATAGCAGGAAGATAGTAGCCGGAAGTCTGAAGTAAATGATATATTAAGGTTTTTTGAAAATCAGGATTAACCGTTTGATCCAATAAAATTAGAGCACAGTGATACCACGTTACTCACCGAAAGACATGAAAGCCATTTGGACGGACGAAGCAAAGTTCGAACGCTGGCTGCAACTGGAAATAGCGGCTGTCGAAGCACGCGCTGAAGCGGGTGAAGTCCCGCAGGAAGCCCTGCTGACCATAAAAGAGCATGCAAGATTCAACGTCGATGAAATCCTTGAGATAGAAAAGGAAACCAAGCACGATGTGATAGCTTTTCTTACCAACGTCAACCAGTACGTGGGACCGCAATCACGCTATATTCATGAGGGCCTGACTTCTTCCGATGTTGGTGATACCTGTCTTGCCATGCAGATGCGTGATGCCGGCAGAATTCTCGTTAAAGATATCGAAAAGCTTATTGAGGTGCTTGCCGAAAGGGCCGTAGAGTTCAAGTACACCCTGGAGATGGGAAGAACGCATGGCATTCATGCTGAACCAACTACTTTCGGGCTGAAACTCCTGCTCTGGCATCAGGAAATGCTCCGAAACCTCGAAAGGCTCAAAAGAGCAGTTGAGAATGTTTCCGTGGGTAAAATTTCGGGTGCTGTAGGCACCTATCAACACCTTTCACCGGAAATAGAAGCCGCTGTCTGTAAAAAGCTTGGCCTGAAACCCTCACCGATTTCAACACAGATTCTGCAGCGCGATCGGCATGCCGAGTTTCTTACAACTCTTGCCATCATAGCGTCCTCGATAGAAAAGTTTTCCGTCGAGTTTCGCCATTTGCAGCGTACCGAAGTGCGTGAAACCGAAGAATTTTTCAGCAAAGGACAGAAAGGCAGTTCAGCAATGCCGCACAAGCGCAATCCCATTACTTTCGAACGTCTGACCGGGCTCGCGAGGGTTGTCCGGTCGAACTCCATCGCTGCCATGGAAAATGTTGCGCTCTGGCATGAACGGGATATTTCACATTCGTCAGTCGAAAGGATCATCATGCCGGATTCGACGATCGCGCTTTGTTACATGCTTCGCACCTTTACGGATACCCTGAAAAATCTGCTTGTTTATCCGGAAAAGATGGAGGAAAATTTCAACACATCCTACGGGCTCACTCTCTCACAAACACTGTTGCTTGCTCTCACTGGAAAAGGCCTTACCCGCGAGGAAGCCTATAAACTAGTGCAGCAAAACGCGATGAAAAGCTGGGAACACAAGGTCCAGCTTAAAGAGCATGTCCTGAAGGATCAGGATATTCTCCGGCGTCTGTCCACAGAAGAAATAGAGCAGCTCTTTTCATCGGAAAACATCCTGAACAAGCTCAGAAAAAGCGTTGATATTATCTTCGCCCGCAACGGGCTTTGAGATCATTAACGCCGTTAAACAGCTTGTTAATATTCCTGATTATTGTTAAATTTGGGGCCTTTTCGTCCCTGAACCGGAGGCAGTAAAAGGTTTTGGAACGGATCGGAACATCTCACATTTACTGTCACCAACATTTGGACATACCGTTGAATATTGCATGTTATTACGTCGATAATAACATAGGAGAAGATTATGCTTTATGTACGCTAAAGTGCTCAAAACATATAAAGGAAAAGCTGAAATCGAGATAGTCTGCAAGGAAGCGTCAAAGGAGAATGTGCACTGTGGAGTTTGCAGCATGGGTCAAAAGCCTTCAGTGAAACCCGAAACGGTTCTTGCTCAAAACAGGATAAAGGCAAAACCCGGCGATATGGTTACATGTGAGCTGAAAGAACATGCGGAAGTGAAAGCCGCTTTGATGCTTCTCATCGGGCCACTTGTATTATTTATGATTGCACTCGGACTTGCAAACGCCCTGGCTTTAGAACTCTGGCAGTCATTCCTTTTGGGGCTGCTTGTTCTGGGAATCACCTATATCATTCTCCGGTATGCTCTGAAAAACAAAACGTATTACTACATCACAGGAATTAAAGAATAACGCATGATTAGTGAAGCATTTATTCCGGCTGTTGCAAGTTTGGGTTCCGTTGCGCTCGCACTTGGCCTGATAATTTTCTACGTTTCAAAAAAATTCCATGTAGAAGAAGACCCCACAGTGCTCATCGTCAATGATATCCTTCCTGGCGTCAACTGCGGAGCCTGTGGATATCCGAGCTGCGGACAGTTCGCGGAGGTGCTTGTTGAAACCAGGGATTCCTCGATGTCCTGTCCCGTTGGCGGGCCCGATCTCGCGGCGAAACTCGGCACCACGCTCGGGATAACCATGGCGGAACCAAAGCCAATTACCGCAGTCGTGCTTTGCCAGGGTGACAATGACACGGCAAGAGAAACCGCGGAATATTTCGGCATCCAGGATTGCTGGGCTGCGACACAGACCTATGTCGGCCCGAAACAGTGCCGCTACTCCTGTGTAGGCCTCGGTTCATGTATAGCTTTTTGTGATTTCGGCGCAATGCGCCTTGAAAACGGCCTTATCGTTATCGACAGGGATCTCTGTACGGGTTGTGGGGCCTGTATTCCGGCTTGTCCAACAGGGGTATTGGTTATGCAGGAAAAGAAAGCCGAACGTTACTACATAGCCTGCAACTCGCATGACAAAGGTGCTGCAACCAAGAAAGCTTGTGATGCAGGCTGCATCGCCTGCCAGAAGTGCGTCAAAGTATGTGACGATGACGCCATAGTCATCGAGAATTTCCTCGCAAGGATCATCCAGGAAAAATGCACTGCCTGCGGCAAATGTATCGAGGTTTGCCCCACCAAGGTCAACTGCATCATACTGAAACATGATCTTGAAGATGTAAAACAAAAAAAAGTCTCATAAATGAAGACATTCAAGACAGGAGGCATCCATCCTCCTGAAAGCAAGTTCACCGAAAATATTCCTATAGAGGATATGCCGGTTCCAGCAGAACTGGCAATATCTCTCAACCAGCACCTCGGCAAGCATGCAAAACCGGTTGTGAAGATCGGCAGTGAAGTTAAGAAAGGGCAGCTGATAGGTGAAGCTGACGGCTTTATCTCCGCTAATGTTCACGCAAGCACCAGCGGCAAAGTGAAGGCTGTCAAGCCTCATCCCCATCCCGGTGGACAGTATGCCATGACAGTGTTCATCACTGCCGATGGAAAAGATGAATGGGCGGAAGGGCTCAATACCAAACCGGTAGACTGGCGGCCGTTCTCAAAAGAGGAAATCATAGGAAAAATAAAAGACGCCGGTATCGTCGGCATGGGCGGTGCAGGATTCCCGACAAATGTCAAGCTCTCCCCTCCCCCGGACAAACAGATCGACACGATCATCCTGAACGGCGCTGAATGCGAACCGTTTCTGACAGCCGATCACCGTCTTATGCTGGAGTCACCGGAAAAAGTCGTTCAAGGGCTGGAAATCATCGCGTCACTCTTCAAAGGACAGGCAAAAGCGTACATCGGCATCGAATCAAACAAAAAAGATGCCATAGAAACCCTATCCCGGATCGCTTCTCCCAAAGGGATAGAAGTTGTTTCATTGAAAACCAAGTACCCTCAGGGTGCGGAGAAACAGCTTATCAACGCGATAACCGGAAGAACGATCGAGCAGGGTGAACTGCCGTTCGACAAGGGTTGCCTCGTACAGAATATCGGAACGGCAGTCGCCGTCTACGAAGCCGTCTGCAAAAACAAGCCGCTCATCGACCGGATTGTAACGGTCTCCGGTCTGGAAATAGGTAAACCGAAAAATATCCGTGCGGTAATCGGTACCAGCTTCAGGGATATTGCGCAGTTTTGCGGAGATCCCAAAGAAAACACAAACCAGATTCTCTCGGGTGGCCCAATGATGGGAAAGGCTCTTTTCACGCTCGATGTACCGGTTGTCAAAACCACATCCGGAATTCTGTTCGTCAACAATTCCGGTATCGAAAAAGCACGTGAAAGAACCTGTATCAGATGCGGCAAATGTGTCGATGTCTGTCCGCAGGACCTTGCCCCGTGGCTGCTTGCAAATGTCGCGCAGCTCCGTGACTTCGATGAGATACAGCTTCTGGGCCTTGCAAACTGCACGGAATGCGGTAGTTGTACTTATGTCTGCCCTTCGAAACGCGAGCTTGTGCACTGGATCAAATATGCCAAGGCGCTTGTCAACAACCGCCAAAAACGCAAATCAGCTTAACGGATCAGTATTATCTCTATGGAATCAGTCAACCTTAAAGTCTCGAATGCGCCATTTATCCGATCGAAGGACTCCATCGAATCGGTGATGTACAATGTCGCCCTTGCCCTCGCCCCTGCAACAGTTATGTCGGTATACCTTTTCGGCATGAAAGCCCTTGTAGTGACGGTGGTGTCCATTCTTAGCTGTATCGCTTTCGAATGGCTCATGGACAAGGCAAGAAACAAACCGAATTCCTGTCTTGACGGCAGTGCACTGGTTACGGGCCTGCTTCTTGCATTGAACGTGCCGGCAAATCTACCGCTCTGGATGGTAGTGACTGGGGCATTTATTGCCATTGTGGCCACAAAACATGTTTTCGGAGGTCTTGGCTACAACGTCTTCAACCCTGCGCTTGTCGCCAGGGTGTTTTTGCTTATCTCATTCCCGGCAGCTATGACAAGCTGGCCGATGCCTGCTCCTTTTTCTTTTGACATGATGGTAGATATGGAGACCGGAGCCTCGCCTCTCGGCATTCTCAAGACGGATGGTGTTCAAGCCGCGCTCGCTTCACTTTCACTGATGGACGGCTTTTACGGCACGATGACCGGCAGCCTTGGCGAAACGTCAGCCCTCGCCCTGCTTGCAGGCGCCGCATGGTTATGGTACAAGAAGTACATCACGATGTACATACCTTTTACCATTATCGGCTCCGTATTTCTGTTTACCGGCCTTTTTCACCTGATCGATCCGGGGACCTATGCCTCACCGGCTTTCCATATGGTCACAGGCGGACTGATTCTCGGGGCGTTCTTCATGGCAACCGATATGGTAACTTCTCCGCTTTCCATTCGAGGCCAGCTGCTTTTCGGGCTTGGATGCGGGCTTCTGACGGCCGTAATCCGCCTCTGGGGAGGGTACCCTGAAGGAATTTCATTCGCCATCCTTATCATGAACTCTTTCGTCCCGCTCATTGACCGCTGGGATCTTAACGACAGAAAAGCCGAAAATAAAAAGAAGCCGGAAACACCATGAGACCAATAATCATTCTTACTATTGTCGGCATACTGAGCGCCACGCTGCTTGCTGTCGTGGAGGACCTCACACGTGAACCGATAGCAGTTGCCAAGGAACAAATGAAACGAAAAGCAATCCAACAGATCTTTCCGTTTACCTTTGACAGCCTGAACACCGTTACAACCGAAAAAACAACCTTTTACGAAGCGTATAACCAGGAAAACACGCTTGAAGGCATTGCTGTCGAGACCTCAACAGAGGAAGGCTATAGCGGACTTATTGAAATCCTGCTCGGAGTTTCGCCCGACCAGAAAATCCTCGGCTACAAAGTCCTCTTTCATCGCGAAACCCCCGGACTCGGGGATAAAATCGACAAACCCAAATTCAAAGAGCAGTTCAAGGGACGCACACTTGAAAACACCAACTGGAAAGTTAAAAAGGACGGTGGAGACATCGACGAGCTCACTGCCGCAACGATCTCCTCGGAAGCCGTTGCCAATGCCGTCGTCAAAGGCCTTGAATTCATTAAAGAGCAATACCCTAAATCTTCAGCAGAATGAACGAAGCGTTAAATATTTTCACCAGAGGGTTTGTCAGAGAAAACCCTGTAACAAAGATGCTCCTCGGGCTGTGTCCGGTGCTTGCCGTCACAACAACAGCTGTCAACGGGCTTGGTATGGGACTGGCGACAACATTTGTCCTTCTCGGATCGAATGTTGTTATAGCTCTGGCATCGAAAGCAATACCCAACACGGTCAGAATACCATCGTTTATTCTGGTTATCGCAACCTTTGTGACCATTGTCGATCTGCTGATTCAGGCGTTTTCTCCTGAGCTGAACCAGTCGCTCGGCATCTTTATCCCGCTGATCGTGGTAAACTGTATGATTCTTGGCAGAGCTGAAGCCTTCGCGAGCAGAAACGGCCTCTGGTACTCGATTATCGATGCTATCGGTATGGGGCTTGGTTTTACCTTTGCCCTGCTTCTGTTGTCAATACTCCGTGAAGTCCTCGGCTCCGGAACGATATTCAACATCCCGCTTGTCGGCGAAGACGCCAATACCATACTGGTCTTCGCACTTCCTCCCGGTGCATTTGCCGGGCTCGGGCTGATCATTGCCGGGTTGAACTCACTTGAAAAGAAAATGGGAGGTAAGAAATGAACGAAATATCCGGACTTCTGCTCGTTATCGTCAGTGCAATATTCGTCAATAATGTTGTCTTTGCCCGCTTTCTCGGCATCTGCCCATACCTCGGCGTTTCGAGAAAGCTGGATACCGCCCTCGGTATGGGCTTTGCCGTAACATTCGTTATGACAATCGCCACTGCCATTGGGTACGTTTTGCATTACGGGATACTGGTGCCCTTTAAAATAGAGTTCATGCAGACGATCATGTTTATCCTCGTGATCGCTTCTCTCGTTCAGCTTGTTGAAATCGTTTTGAAGAAAGTGAGCAAGTCACTCTACAACTCGCTTGGGATTTTCCTGCCGCTCATTACCACCAACTGCGCTATCCTCGGTGTTGCCTTGATTGCCATACAGGAAGATTACTCGTTTGTCACCTCTGTGGTATTCGCCTTTTTCTCGGCAATGGGCTTTATCCTGGCCATTCTCCTGTTTGCAGGTATCAGGGAAAAACTCGAAGAAGCCGACGTGCCTAAGCCGTTTAAAAACGTCCCGATCGGATTCATTTCAGCAGCGATCCTCTCCCTTGCTTTCATGGGTTTCTCGGGTCTGGTGAAGTAAAGACTTGTGTCCGACATCTTGTACCATTGTCGTAGAACCGCTGAAACCCAAAAGCCATCGTAAATATGGGAATCTTTCTGTTCTGACGGCCCTGAAACCAGCACGCTCATACAACCTCTTTGCTCCCGGATTGGTATCTATCACATCCAGACGAATTCTCCCATATCCGTTTTCTCGTGCATACGCTGCCAATTCTTCCAGCAGCCTTCCGCCAATCCCTTTACCCCGGTAATCAAGGTGGACTGCAATCCCGTCCATTAACAACTCCCCTGTTTCAGGCTTTCTGTCGTAGAGATTGAATACCAGGGCCGCCCAGCTGCCTCTGACAAACCCCAGCAGTGAAACCAGATCCTTATACGTAATTCCTCCGGTAAACGAACCTTTTTGCGTATGGAAGCCCGCAATTCCAACGAGCCTGCCATCAACCATGGCAACAATTGCATATTCCCTTTTAAAACAATCTCTTAAAAGAGAACGCCGTTGTTGGCCGGAGCGAACAGCAACTCTGAATTTTGGGCCGAACGCTTCATCATAAAGAGAAGCGGCACTTGCACGGCACGATTCAGGCAATCCTCTTTGAAAAGATAACCTATCAGCATGCATCATATCTTGCAATAGCATCCCCGATACGCTGTACCCACCGGAGTTCGTGTTGAAAACCTTGAATGTTTTTTTTCATCACGGGCCCCCTCCTTGATCAACTTCCTTTGGCACTCATGCAGATTTCAATAATATGATGCTTTTCAGGGTGCTCCTCTGGGTTGTTCAGATAGATTTCATAACCCGGTCTCGACATGTCAACCTCCTGACCGTTCTCTTTCATCCAATCCATAAGCACATTCCACACAGGCCCATATTCCTCCGGCCCTTCCAGTTCCGCATGCATGACAACATACTTTCCACCTGGCAGCACTTTCTTTTGAATATCACCTTCAACCTCAGTACCGGCGGGAATGCTCATGCAGCATTCAAGGGTCAGCTCATCGGGTGGGGTGGTTTCAGGATCATCCTGGTACGCAGATAAAAAAACCGTATCCGGTCCCATCAACCCTTTAGGTCCTGCCCATTCACCAAGCTTGCCGAACAAATCTCCGAAGACCTGTGCATTACCAATATAGTTGCCGGTAAACGAAACAAATGCAACCTCTCTTTCCGTCAATTCCCTGACCTTTGGTTCTTCATATTTCATAATGTCTTTACTGTCTTATTTTAACCTGAATTGAGTTGTCTTGAGAAAAATCACTTTGCAGCCGGTGCCTCCTGCTCTGCATAGGCATCGATTGCCGCCTGTAATACCTTTTCCGCTTCTTCCGCACCGGCTGTACCGTCTGATTGCATGACTCCGGGCCCTTTGTAGTTGGAAAACCAGAGATCAAGAATACGGGTAACCCCTTTGTAGCGGCTTTCCAGTTCTTCCAAAGATCTGATACCGCCAAAATGAGAATCAAGCATCACCGCGATCAGCTTGTCGTCCTGCTCACCTCCATCAAGCATCCTGATCATACCGATAAGCCGTGCCTTCAGAACAGTACCCCTGGGAACAGCCGGGCCAAGGACAATAACGTCCAACGGATCTCCGTCCCCACCATTTTCTTCAGGCAGTAGTGTTCGCGGTATCATGCCGTAGTTGCCTGGATAGCTGAGATACCCCACAACGCGAGGAGCGCCATTCTTGAACTCCCACTCAAGATTTCCACTGCTTTTGCTTACCTCCCACTTACCGTTTGTTCCCGATGGAATTTCCACGATAACATGGACATTTCCCCTGGAATCCGTTGGCTGGTAACCGGAATACAGGTTCTTTTTTCCTACAAGGGTATACTGATCCTTCAGAACCAGTCCGGGCGAGTGCCCAATAGCTTCTCCCGGCGGCTTAACCTCACTGCAGCTTATTGTTACAAACAACCCGGCAAACACCAGCCATTTCAGTGTCATGCTGCTCCACTGCCTCATTGTATCTCCCGTTGTGTCTCGCATAATCATTGTAGGGTACCTCTATTAATTTGTTGCGCGACCCGAATACTTCGTTGGGCGGATAGAAAGGGGTTTCTGTGCTCCGTCCGCCTTGTCTTCGGGCCGCTCACGACAATTAATAGAGGTGTCCCTGTAGCACAACAAGAAAACAATCAGGCAATGAAAGACATGCTTCTGTAACGAAAAGTTTGCTTATCAGTTTTTCCCTTTCATCATTCCATACTCTTCACCGACGAGACCGTGCTTGTAGGTTGTCGCACTGTTTCCATGACCTTCACCGGAATTCGCAGCCACCGGATTTTCTGCCGGTGCTGTAATTTCAAACCCGGCCTTTTCCTGGAACAGCATGACGAAATCAGATCCCCCGAACAAGAAATTACCAAGCATGTCGCCTTTCTTATGAATGATTCCCACTTCGACATCACCTTCAAAGTTTACAGAAGAAACCTGGGCCATCCCCATGGGGATAAGTGCTACAAGCCCATATTTTCCAGTATCCACTATTACATAACCACGGGTCTGCGTAAACTGCCACCCTGTAGAGTCAATAGGGTCATATTCCCCCTTCTCCGGATCCCAAGCAACCTCAAGCGCAACATTCTCCGAAATCAAGTTCCTTTCTTTAACCGTACCGCCAACAGCGAAATGATAACGGTGATAGTCATTCACATTTAGAAAAGAATGTGTGAGCACACCATTCGCAAAAGCATCCTTGTACTGACTATTCTCGCCAAGCAATTCTTTGATACTGTAATAAGTAGCAAGTTTGACTTTTAGCCCGCCGTCTACCTTAATATTTGAATCCCCATCAATTGGCCAAACTCCTTGAGGAACGGAATCCGCAGGAAAAACAACCACGTGCGGATCATCGGGTGAAGTTATGGGCCGCTCAGCGGGCGACTTTAGATATCTGGCGAAAAACTCATTAAAGGTCTTCCAATTGGATGAAGGCTCATACCATCCTTTTTGCAAACCAAAGGCAGGATCATTATAAATCTGCTGGTAAACCTTTTCGTTCCATGACTCTTCAGTATCAAGGAACATTCCCCAGGTATCAACGTATTTACGCAACCAGGCAGAAAAAGGCGGATAATACTGAATTGCATTTTTGTAGAGGCCTTTTCCTTTTAATTCATCCAGGGGCCGGTCAACTAGAAAATAGAAGTAGCAAATACCTTGCAACATCTGGTTACGTACAGATTCGGATGGCCTATCGAGTATCTCCTGGGGAAGCAATTCCGTTGAACGATCAATGTAATCATAGTATTCAGATAAGCTCTGGGCAGGATTGGTGTTCCGGTCAGGATTAATTTTTTTTGCTTTTGCAATTGATGTCTCAAGCATTTTGCCGATTTCAGGCTGGTCATTTATTAACTGTATGAGCTCCTTGGTTATCGGCTTATGACGATCACCTTCCGAACAGGCCGTACTCACGGAAACAATTATTCCCAGCAATAGTACTATCGAAAGAATACGTTTCATCCCTTCAAATATCTTTCTCATTTTCTTTCCTCCTATATTATGACGGTTAAAAAAGCTGTCGATCACCTGCAAAAAACCCGGCGGCCACGCTCTATCACGATCCCCCCCTGCCCAGCCAACCGAGCCAATACCCATGGAGTATTGGTATGCATTTGTTATTTGTTAGAGTTATTGCAAAATAATGCAATTCAAACATTCGGAAAAAGCATGAGTGACGAAACAACAAGCACTTATGCAGCGATGAACCGGAACTGCGGGGACATGTCAAAGTTGAAAACCACGTCTACCGCAGCACAGAAAAAAAGCGGCATCCATGGTATCCACGAAATGCCGCATTCATTTTTTGTTGCAACCGTCAGCTACTCTGGCAACAAAACAGCTGTGTTGACGAACCGAAATGGTTGGGGTTAAAACAGCTGAGCAAATCAGCAGATTTACTTTTTGGCAGCATCCGGGAAAACCAACTGATACAATTCCTGTTGTTGCGTTTGTTCAAAGACGTAATTACTTGAATTGAGCCGCCAGTTGGTAAATATGCTGTAATGGTAATGCTCCTTATTGTCTTGGTAGGCCTCTTTCGCTGTTTGATAACCTTGCTCGGAGCCAGCAGAGACGGCTTCAAACTTCGCACCATAAGCGAATAAGTCCGGGTTGACTCCTGCCTTCTTAAAATCACTCGGAAATGTAAATCCGGAGTATAGCTGAAGATTCACAAAGTCAATGAACTTGTTTACAGCCGCGGCATCCAAATGCCCTACTTCAGCAGGAGAGAGCGTCAGGTAATAATGTTTATCCTTCTGCTTTTGGAATTGTTCTCCTATGGCATTGATCAGGTATGCAAATTGACTCTGGGTAGTTTGGGTGGAAATCGGGCTTTCCCAATCTATATCAAAACCATCCAGAGTATAATTTTTTAAATAAGCCACCAAATTGGCAGCGAAATGTTCAGCGTTCTGCTGATCTGAATAATTGGGATTCGAAAAAATATTTGAAATCAGGCTCCCGTCACCCCAGTTTAACGTAACCGCAATTTTAATACTGGGATTGTTCTTCCGGGCATCCCGAATTATACTGTTCATGTAGTCTTGGTTGGTCAACCCGCCCGGGTGTGATGAAGCACCCATTTCAATAGTGTAAGAAGAACCATCTCCAGAAGGGACGGTATGAGAGCTTGTAGGAGTTGTCGTTACGAAGCAGATGTACAGGATGTCGACCGACTGATAAATGTTTTGTTGAATGAGTCTTTGATAGCAACTGTTAGGGCTATTGTAGTTGGTTCCGGCAGGCTCATCTTCGTTCAAAAAAATCCATGCATTAACAAGTTGAGTACGCATAGCTTCTCCTTTGTGTTTAGACATACGAAGACACCAAAACTCCTTGATTGAACTGCAAACCTTCAGTCACATGCAGTGTATTCCTGATATCCAAAGACTAATTCCAAGGTTCACCGACAGCAAAAAGCAGAGAGCAGCGCAAAGACTCTTCAGTTTTTGCTGTCCGGTGTAACTCTTTACCAGGCATTACTGCTTGCAAACAGCATCCCATACTGTCCAATAGTTCGCGTCTTTACCATCTGCTGTTGCTACGATTCCAACCATTGCAGCACAGTTCGAATTGCAGCCAATATCCGGTTTGCTCCAAGAAACAGGGGTTAATTTTTTTTCTTGAAAAAGAGGCCCTGAAGCCGTGACAATTACCCAGAAAGTTCCAGATAAGCCGGGTGTTTGCAACATTTTTGTTGGATCATCGGAGGTTATACGATCACTCCAATTACCATCTTTCTGCTCAAGCCTTACTTCCCATTTAGTGACAAACTTAGAAGTCTCGTTCTGAGGTGATATGTAAGCCCAAAACTGTGCTCCACCACCCAATTCCAGATTGCCTTTAACATTTGCTACTCCGGCCATAGCTTTAATCTCCCATATGCCCTTCAATTAGAATAGTCAGGCAATACCCAAGGGCCTATTGTATTGCCCAATATTATTTTTTCATTCGCCTCTCACTGCTGTGAAACAAAACACTCTACTCCATCCAGGGCACCTCCAGAACAACGATATCTGTCAACTCTTCCCCGCGCCGGCTGCTGATCAGCATGCTTATCGACCAAAACACATAAGCAATCAATACCTCTTGCTCAGGTATCACATAGCAGAAACCAGCAAAGGTGCTTCACGTAGAACTTCAGGGAACTGCTTGGGGACTTCTTGTACGGCTTTTACTGCGCACTTATGGGGTACAAAGGAAAGATACTTCGTGGGACTTCTTTTCAAATGTAATGCTACTTCCGGTAAATGCAAAAAGAAAACTATGCCCATCCTCAGACCTGGCTCAGACTACCAGGCATTTCCATCCAGAACCATTGTTTCATAGGTTTGAATCTGGCCTTCGACTCCGCCCTGTCCGCTGATGCTGGTTCGACTCGTGGTTCGGACAGCAAAAGTTTTCACCGGAATTGACTTCATATTATCGAGCCTGTTGGCGGAGGGAACAGCGAGCGAAAGCATTATCCTATGCAAGTCCGGGATATCTTCCAGAACCACAGAGACAAGAAAACCCAGCATTGTTTTTTCCCGGTATATCGCCCGTCCGGAAAACCTACGTTCACCCTGCTTATCTTCATAAACAAGCTCAAGCTCATTTGGATTCTCCATGGAAAAAACAATTTTCACACCATCACCTGCGAGGTGATAGTTTTTTACGCTTACAAGCTCCTTTTTCATGACTTCCCCCTGTATGTGTTTGAACTTTCAACCAAAAAACAACGCACTTGCTGGGCATTCAACCTAACTCACCACGTCAACAGAGACTTGCACAATTGATTCATTTTCAAAAAATATCTCCACCTGCTCATACTGTGGACTGCCAGGAGCAAGAACTTTGTCGTACCTGGCTTGCACCCACGTCAGAACCTGAGGCCACATTCCCGGTTGTTGACTTAAATGCAAGTCCAAAAGCAAAATATTGGGATTAATTCCCGGTGGTTCTTTAACGTATAGAGATGCCTGAATCCCTGGGTTTGCAACCAATATTTCTCCGACAACGTGAAAGTCGTCAGGCTTCGGTGGCATGAGATTAACCCACGCATACCAGTTTCTTGTTTCCATGATAACCGTCCTTTTTTTCATGATTTGATTGACGCGAAAATTTTTAGGAAAAGTATCTCACAAACTGCACCCCAAGGATCAAAATGCACTATTCCCGTGTGGTTCGATTGCTTGCCCTGGTATCCTTAACCATCAAAAGCAACAACATCTCCGGATACAACCATTTCCACAGGAACCCCTTCGATTTCATCCGGCAACTTCTGTCTCTCCATTTCCCCCCTCTTCAAAGGTCTGCTGCA
>RAZP01000061.1 GCA_004028745.1 Prosthecochloris sp. | reverse complement strand
AAACGTGGAAATTGAGATGGGACTGGCAGCAATGGCACACAATATTGCTAAAATGGCGGGATAAGATCCCGCTTTTTTCATACTCATCGGAAATTGCTACTGGTCAGGAGAACTTGCTGGGAAAAAGAAAGAGGCGGTCTCAGTTTTAATTCTGAGACCGCCTCTTTTGGGGTTCTCCGAGTTTTACCGGGGTCAGCTCGTGGTCAGAGGTGGTAACCGAGGTGGAGCCCGGCCGAATAGTGTTCGCCGTGGCTCGATGTCGAGTAGCCGACAACCGGTCCAAGATGGATTTCACCAATATCAAAGACGTATGCGGCCTCCATGTGAGTCGAGTAGTTTGACTCCCACTCGCCGTCATGTTTGGCCCACTCGACAGCCGGGCCGATACTGAGTACCAGGCCTTTCCAGGGATGGATTGAGGTGAATGCCATCAGGCCGTAGTGCTCCTCTTCTGAAAAAATCACCTCACCGCCTATGCCGAGCGATACCTTGGAAAGAATGCCTTCATCAGCCAACCGTTTGCCGATGTGGAGATGCACGCCAAGCGCGTCCTCGGAGTGGCCTTCTTCTTCATGATGCTCGCCTTCCTCACGGTGCTCTTCTTCCTCATGGTGGTGGCCATCCTCTTCAAGACGGACCCACCCTATTGACAGGCCGATCTCGAATCCGCCTGCTTCATGGACATGATGGCCATTATGATCATGATGTGCACGGTGGTCGTGGTGATCGTGATGGTCGTGGGAGCTCTCGGTGTATGCCGTATCTGGCATGATGAGGACCGCCATGATCATGAGGGCCGGTAAAAGTGTCTTTTTCATGATTTTTTTTGTTTTTGAAAGCAACTTTTTCCTGCAGCACAACTTTGGTTTTTCACCCGAACCTTGCCGTCGTGGAGCTTAGGGGAGTCGAACCCCTGACCTTCTCATTGCGAACGAGACGCTCTACCAGCTGAGCTAAAGCCCCTTTAGGGAACTTCTCTTTATTTATTCCGCGATTCAATTGCATCGTTGTGCGGATAGGAGAGGGTTTCTGCGCTCCGTTCGCCTTGCACTCGAACCGCTCATAACAATAAATAGAAGTGCCCTTTAATAGAAAAACTTTCTGTATTATTTCTAAAATGTATAACCCTTGCAGTGCAACTGCAAGTGTGGGCACCATGCCGAAAAAAAGCCTGCTGTTGGAAGAGCAGGCTTTGGAATATTATTTTTGCGCAGGGATTTCAGGCATTGTCGGCAAGAGTGTTTTTCAGCACTTGCAGCTGATGCCTTACACTGTTATTTAAAATAGTATCTCCGATTTGCACGGTTACACCGCCAAGCAAGCGCTCGTCAAGAGACAACCGCGCCCGGACTTTTTTACCGGTATAGGCTGCCAAGCCGCTGATGAGGTTTTTCGACTGCTCGTCATCAAGCTCAACGGCGCTGGTAACATCTACATTGACAATACCGTTCCGTTCATCCCGAAGAGCATAGTATTCATCGATGATATCAGTAAAAAGAGCAGCCCGCTTTTTATTGCACAGCAGGTCGATAAATAAAATTGTCTTCTCACTCAGCTTGTCCTTGAATACCTCCTTGAGAATACGGGCCTTTACATCCCCTTTCACAAGAGGACTTCTCAACATATTGACGATGTCGCGTGAACCTGCCATGGTCTCACGAATGAGCTCAAGATCACTGGCAATCTGCTCGACCAAACCGCCCTCTTCGGCGACATCGAGTAACGCTGTGGCGTAACGCCTGCTCACTATTGTACTTGACATTTCCCGGGGCGTTTTCAGTTACGATTTTGTGATAATTCCTGGATCATGCTGTCGACGATTTTTTTCTGCTTTTCAGCATCCAGGTTTGCCATAATGATTTTCTCGGCACCTTTGACGGCAAGATCGGCAACCTCTGTTCTCAGTTCGGTCAGTGCGCGGCGTTTTTCCTGTTCGATCTCCTCTTTCGCTGACGCAATCATCTTGGAAGCCTCGGAATGAGCCTTTTCGGTGATCTCAGCACGGAGTTTGTCACCGTACTCTTTTCCCTCCCGGATAATTTTTTCGGCTTCCGAGTCAGCTTTTGCCAAAAGCTCCTTGTTTTTCCTCAGCACCTCTTCTGCCTCTTCCTTCGCCGTATACGCACGATCTATAGAATCCTGAATACCTTTTTCCCTTTCCTCGAGGGCACTGAGCATAGGGCCCCAGGTAAACTTTTTCAGAATGAAGAGCACAATAAAGAACGTAATGGTGGTCCAGAAAATCAGGCCCGGATTAGGGTCGAGCAGACCGCCGCTAAGAACTATAATTCCTGACGTAAGCATTGGAACACTATTCTCCTTTACGATTGGACTCAATCCTGAATGCAGCATCACGGAATCGCCGCATTCGGTTCATGACATATGATGTTATATACCTTTCCGCTTATTTCAAAACCAGCAACACTGCGATAACCTCACCGAACAGAGCCACACCCTCGATAAGCGCAGCGGCAATGATCATGGTTGTACGGATATCTGCAGTTGCTTCGGGATTGCGGGCGGTACCTTCTGCTGCCGAACCGGCAATCTGACCGATACCAAGACCTGCACCAAGAGCAGCTAAACCTGCGGCTATACCGGCCCCTAAATAACCCAAGCCTTCATTACCCAAACCTTCCATGTTTTAATTCCCTCCAAATGATTTGTTATGTATTGAACTTACTGCAAAAAACGGTTTAAAATCCTGACAAAGGTACAAAATATAACTAATTAATAAGAATATTCTCTTCCCGATCAATGCGCGGCTTCTGCTTCGTGGCTTTCATGCGAAGAAGCCAGCCCGATAAAGAGCGCAGACAGCATGGTAAAGATAAACGCCTGCAAGAACGCGATAAATATCTCAAGCAGATAGATAAATATGGAAAAAGGAACTGATAAAAATATCGCCACAAGATAGCTTTTCATAATAAAGCTGATGAAAATCAGGCTGAGAATCACGATGTGCCCGGCGGTCATGTTGGCAAAAAGTCGGATGGTCAGTGCAAATGGCTTGGTAAACAAACCGATAACCTCGATCGGGATCATAATAATCCAGAGAGCCCAATGCGTACCCGCAGTAAGGTGGGCGAGATACCCTTTGATGCCATGCGCTTTAATTGCTGATACCTGGGTAATCAAAAAGGTAAACACAGAGAGTGTCAACGTCACGTTGATGTTACCTGTAGCGGTTGCCCCGTAAGGAACAAGACCGAGAAGGTTCAATACCAGAATGAAAACAAACACTGTAAGCAGATACGGCATATGTTTCTCATACCCCTCGCCGATGTTGGACTTGGCAACATCGAGACGGATGAACTCGACAAGGGCTTCCATGGCGTTTGCCAAGCCGCCTGGAGCCTGACGATTCCCGATCGATTTGTATTTGCTGCCGACATAACCGAACACAAGCAGCAGGATCACCGCGGCAATCCACATAAAGAGGACATGACGGGTAATCGATATATCAAAACCGCCGACAACGATTTTCGGAAGCTCGAACTCCCCAAAAGGCTCAAAAGCCATGACATTACTGTCAAGAAGATGATGCATGATGACATCACCTGCACTTCCATGCTCTTCTTCACCATGAGCCGCGGCAGCACCAGGTTCCTGCGCTGGGGCGGCATATGCCAGAGCACCAACGCCAAAAAGCAATGGCATAATCAGTACTGCAATTCTGACAATATCCCTGGTGCGTAAAGCCCTAAACCGTTTCATGCAACTTTCTTTTTCTGTTTATTCTTCTTTTGATACCCGAGAATTTCGATAATCACGTAGATACAGTAGAAAGCGAAAAATGACAATACAAAATCACCTATCGCGACAAGGTCTTGCACGATGATAACAGCGACAAGTACCATGAGCACCAACAACCTTAGAGCTAAACCGCCAAATATGATTTTGGTATACTCAGCTTGAGGCTTGTCAAAAGCATATTCAAAAAGCAGATAGCCTGTAAGGGAGTTTATTGCGATCAATATCCAAGCAACAAATACAGAGACGAGGTCAATACCATACGCCGCTGCCCCCCAGAATATCACCCCCCATAAAATGACGGACAAGATAAAGATCTTTAGAAGAAAATCAAATAATGGTTTCATAAGATTAAAAGTCAGCGATTTTTCTTGTTTGCGTTTTTCACCACTTTCATCAGCACAAGCACCATACCGATCATCCCGGCGACAACTCCGACAAGCAGCAGCAGCGGGGCCGTGCCAAACTTTTCGTCAGCCCAGTAGCCGACAAGGACAAAAAAAGCAAAACTCACGGCAATCTGAAACCCTATTCCGAGATAATCAGACAGTGCTCTGACGGATTTGCCAAAATAGTCCGTGAACTTTTCATTTTCTTCGGGTTTCATCAGCTTTTGATCCCGGAAAGCTGTGGCTGTGGCTGCGGCTCGGCATCCGGCTCCTGCAGCCGTTCTTCCACCATTGCGTCGTGCTTCATGTAGACTCTCCCGTTCAGTTTTGCCCCGTCCTCGACATCAAGGGCGGCAACGGTAAGATCACCGTCTATGGATGCTGTAGATTCAAGCCAAAGTTCGCCGGACGCGTCAGCGTTTCCCTTGAACCTTCCCGCAACTCTCATATTCTCGGTGCTTATCTCACCCTCTACATAACCCTCGCTACCTATGATAAGAGTTGCCCTGCAGGTAATCCGGCCCGAAACATTACCGTCAACCCTGATGTCGCCTTCAGCAACAAGTTCCCCTTGAATCGAGGCCCCCTGCATGATAAGCGTCAAGCCGCCGGCTGAACCGGCTCTTCGTTTTTTCCCTTTTTTACTGAACATGATTTGCACTGTTTACATTGAAAAATTCAGATAAGTTTCAGGGTTGACAGGAGTACCGTTCCTCCAGACCTCGAAGTGCAGATGAACACCCGAAGATTCCTGGCCGGTATTTCCAGCAAGCGCGATCACTTCTCCAAGCTTTACCTGCTCCCCGCCTCTTTTGAATAGGCGGCGGCAATGCTTGTAAAAGGTCATGTACTCACCGTGGTCAACAATCATTGTATAACCGAACGCACCGGTCCAGTCGGCAAAAATCACCGAACCGTCCGCAACGGCGCCAACAGGTTCATTGCGTGGTGTCGCGATATCGATACCATAGTGACTCCTGCCCGGCTTGAAGCGCTGCGACACAGAGCCAGTCACCAGCCTCCCGGTGAACTTCGGATGTTCTCCGGAGTTGACGGAAGAGGCGGCAGGCATAATACCCGTATAGAACACGTTCCGTCCCACACCGCCATCGGATAAATCACGCTCCTGTGTCAAAACCTTTTCCTGAAGCATCACTCCTTCCACTTTTTCACTGAATGCACGCATTCTTTCAATCTCGATGATCAGGCTGTCGACCCTTGCTGCCTGACGGGAAACAAGCTGCTTCTGATGGCCGGGCAGTGACCACCCGGGAATCATGCTGCGCAACGGAGTGCTGAACAACAGCAGCCCCGCCAAACCCGCAAACATTACCAGAATAATGAAAGGGACAAAAATAAACACCGCCCGTCTGCCCTTAAGCAGCGTAACCGGCCTCGACCGGCCTCCAACAGGAATGAGGCTGAGGGCATAAACAGTGGATTTCTTGCGATGTGACGCCATGGAACTCAGGTTAGGCTGAAATTTTTACAATATACCTGCCAAGTTGAATCGATCAAGGTGTCAAGATCACTGTGGCGCGGCTCCCATCCAAGCAGTTCTTTCGCCTTTGCCGATGACGCAACAAGCTCAGCAGGATCACCGGGTCTTCTTTCCGCTGCTGCAGCGGGAATGGGCATTCCCGTCATCTCCCGCGCCCTTTGGATCATTTCCGATACGGTAACACCCGTCTCACTACCCAGGTTTACCGATATGCTTTGTTTCATTTCGTTAATGTGCTCGAATGCAGAAACGTGAGCCGCCGCAAGATCATTGACATGAACATAGTCACGAATACATGTCCCATCCCTTGTGGGGTAATCATCCCCGAAAATCGACATTCCCTTGCGCAATCCCGACGCTGTCTCCATAACGATAGGAAGAAGATTTTCCGGATTCATTTCAAGTCCGTTAATTCGTCCCTGCACATCATAGCCTGCCGCGTTGAAGTAACGGATCGAAGCATATTTCAAGCCCTTCAACCGGTCGTACCACTCCATCAGCTTCTCGATTTCCAGCTTGGTGAACCCATAAAAATTTTCAGGATTTTTCGGGTGATCCTCATCAATGGGCAAATATTGCGGTGAGCCGAATATGGCGGCGGATGATGAAAAAATCATGTTCGGCATCTCTGCCGATAGTGCCGCATTTAAAATGTTGATCGTACCGGCAATATTCATCTCCGCATATTGTTCAGGGCTGACCATAGACTCACCGGCAGCTTTCAGGGCGGCAAGATGCACGCAACCGTCAAACCCCTCGGACATAACCTCCCGAAGCCGTACCGGATGCATGATATCACCATGTACAAATGCTGCTTCGCCGAAAAGATTTCGCCGTGTACCGGATGAAAGGTTATCAAGAACTGTAACGGTATAGCCGTGGTCCAAAAACTCCCTGACTACATGACTGCCTATATATCCTGCGCCGCCTATAACAAGTATCTTCACTGTACTGAGGAACTGAATTATTCTTAAGGCCTCTTATTTCTCTTTGCCAAAGATAACACTTTCATCAATATTAAAGGGGAGATCAATAATTTGGCATCTAAATCGAGCACTTCAAACTGTCCCGCTAAACAGTGACAAGAGACGAACCAAGACTTGTTGATTTGTTGATTCGTTTATTTGTTGAACTGTTAAAATCATAGATGTCTGTCGGTCTGACAGCTGCCATGTTGTCCTTTTTTTGACTTTCCTTTGTTAATTGCCACTGTTACGGAATACTCGAACAATCGCTCAATGTAGGTGAAAGTTATTGAATCCGGATGAACACATTGTTTAAAAAACCACAAATCTTTGCACCTTACGAAAATTTGGTCGCCCTGCAGACCACCCGCCACGGCGGCGTCAGCCCTGAACCATTTGCCTCCCTGAATCTGGGTACCAATACCCTTGACACTCCTGAAAACATCCTCCGGAACAGGGAGATACTTTGCAGTCACCTGGGCGTAGCCCCATCGTCACTTGTTACGGCTGACCAGAAACATGGAACAAAGGTTTTGCATGCGGTTGCGGGAGGACATTACTCCGGGTATGATGCTTTTGTAACCGGCCGGCAGGATGTTTTCCTGTGCATCCTTACGGCTGACTGTTTTCCCGTGCTTCTTTTTGATCCCGAAAATGAAATTTCGGGAGCAGCACATGCCGGCTGGAAAGGTACCGCAGCAAATGTTGCGGACATAACTATCGAGGCGATGAAAGAAAAATTCGGCACGTCGCCATCCCGCTGCTGCGCCTACATCGGAACAGGTATATCGGGAAGCATCTATGAAGTCGGGCAGGAAGTGGCCGCCCGCTTTGGCAACAAATACCACAAGCCATCCCCCCACGGCAGGGTCCTGCTGGACCTTGCTGCGGCAAATCTTGATCAGCTTCTGGAGGCCGGCATCCCCCGTGACTGCATAGAAGTTTCCCCCTTCTGTACATTCAGAAACAACAGGGACTTTTTCTCCCACCGCAAAGAAAGAGGAAACACCGGCCGCATGATCAGCCTGATAGGTGTCAGCTCCGTGAACCGGACTCCCTGACAGCAACCAGCATCGTGCTAAGTTTTTTCCGGCTCCTTTGCTTGCCGCAACTCTTCCCCCGTCAGGTTTTCAGGGAACCTCTATTTATTTATTGTGCCCCATGATTACTTCGTTGGTCCCGACCTGTCGGGACTCCTGTTTTGAAGTTTATCCCGATACGGGACTCACGACAATTAATAGAGGCGCCCTATAAATAATATTGCCCATATAGTGGTAATTATATGCAACTGCATACGTTCCTTACAGTTGTTTCATAAAGCATTTTGGGGTAAATTGGTGCTTAATTCAAAAAAAATCGAGGCCGACTTAAGACTTAATAACTTTTTTTAATATCCTTTCCTAAATTGAGCGATTGTTCGAGCATCCCGCCGAAGCCGGGGCAATGTGAAACGCTCGATTTAGGCTTCTAACTCTTTAGCCTTACCTGAACATGAATGACAATGAGCTATTGAAACAAAATCAACGGGCCAATGAAATCCTCTTTAAAGGGCTCGTGGAATTTGGCTGTTTCAAGGCTGCGCTTGAACTCGACCTTTTCAATCAACTCGCTGGAGAAGCAAAAGAAGTCGAAACCCTTTCCACGACTCTCGGTGCCGTGCCGCAAAGACTGGGAATGCTTCTTGAAGCTCTGCGTCAGATCGGAATCACCCAGCAGGAAAACGGGAAATGGAAATTGACGGATTTCGCCAGAAACATGTTTGTGCCCAGCGACTCACACCCGAACCTGTATATGATTCCCGTTGCCGATGCCATGGCATATACAGCCGAGAATTTCTACATGAATATGGCCGAAGCCGTCCGGGGAAAACTCGATTACAAAGGTGAAACATCCTACCCGCCGCAAACCAGAGAAGAGAACCTCTACTTTGAAGAAATACACCGGCGGAACGCCCATTTCTCTATCAAGCTTCTGCTTGAGGAAGCGGACCTCGGCAACAACAAAAAGCTTGTCGATGTCGGCGGCGGAATCGGAGATATTTCAGCCGCTCTTTGCAAAAAGTATCCACAGCTCGACACAACGATTCTGAACCTTCCCGGAGCCATCGAACTTGTCAACGAAAACGCGGCGGAAAAAGGTCTTGGTGACAGGCTGAGGGGAGCTGCCGTAGATATTTACAGAGACAACTACCCTGCAGCGGACGCGGTCATGTTCTGCAGAATTCTCTACTCGGCAAACGAACAGTTGACGGAAATGATGTGCACCAAGGCTTTCAACGCTCTTCAGGCAGGAGGCAAAGTACTTGTCCTTGATATGATTGTCGATGAAAAGGACAATCCAAACTACGACTATCTCAGTCACTACATCATGGGTATCGGCATGCCGTTTTCCGTTCTCGGCTTCAAGGAACAGTCAAACTACAAACCCATTCTTGAAAAAATCGGGTTCACGGATGTCAGGATGGTTCGCCGCTACGAACACCTTTACGTAGAGGCCGTAAAACCCATGTAAACCCAACCGTCGCTTGTCCTGTTAAATCTTAACGGGGTGAGCGGTGGTAAGACTCGAAATTCTCAATACCAGTAATGGGCACCTCTGTTAATTTGTTGCGCGATCCGAATACTTCGTTGGGCGGTACTCGAAATCCTCATGTACTCTGTGTAAACTCCGGTTCCTGCACCCTGTCCGCCTTGTTTTCAGATCGCTCACGATTAATAGAGGTGCCCTAATGTCAATAGGTATGCTGATCGATCATCAGCCCGAGACTGGCCTTTCATCTGAATCTGCCAGATACTCTGAAGAAAATTTACAGCAGCTTGCCTCAGAAAAGAAATCACGAAAAAAATGGCTGCTAATACAGCCGGTAAGCAATACCAGTATGATGGTGGATTCCGGCTCGGTGAGCATGCCGTTGAATCTCATCATGGTTGCCACCTTGGCAAGCGAGCTTTTTGATGTCTCCTTTATCGACGAAAGAATCGGCGACAAGGTACCTCAAAACCTGTCGGAATACGATGTCGTTGCCATAACATCACGAACCCTCAACGCATCGAAAGCATATGCGTTCGGCGACACCGCGCTTGCACAGGGCAAGACCGTGATTCTGGGCGGTGTCCACCCTACCATGATGCATGATGAAGCAAGAGAACACTGTACCAGCATCGTGTATGGCGAAATTGAATCGGTCTGGACAGAGCTTGCCACCGACATCCTTTTGGGCAAAATGAAACCGGTCTACCGGGCGCAGACTCTCAAGCCCATGACGTCGATGACGCATCCCAACTTCGGCCTTGCTCTCAAATCGAAAAAAGCAAAGAAATACAGCAGCCGTATACCTATTCTTGCCACTAAAGGCTGTCCCGTGGGATGCAATTTCTGCACCACGCCAACCATCTATGGAAAGAACTACCGCTACCGTGAGATAGACTTGGTCCTGGATGAGATGCGCTACCACCAGGAACGGCTCGGGAAAGAGAAAGTTTTCTTGTCTTTCATGGATGACAATATCAGTTTCAGACCAAAGTATTTCATGGAACTGCTTGAAGAGATGGCCAAGCTCGGTATTAGATGGAATGCAAACATCTCAATGAATTTCTTGCATAAACCGGAAGTTGCCGAACTCGCAGGGAAGTCCGGTTGTGACCTGATGAGTATAGGCTTCGAGTCACTCAACCCTGAGATCCTCAAAACCGTACACAAAGGATCGAACAAGCTCGGCAATTACGAAAAGGTAGTCAGCAATCTGCACGAAAACGGCGTAGCCGTACAGGGTTATTTCATGTTTGGCTTTGACGACGAAAGCGAAGAGAGTTTCCAGATGACCTATGATTTCATCATGAAAAACAAGATTGAATTCCCGGTTTTCTCGCTTGTAACACCTTTCCCCGGCACACCCTATTTCGATGAAATGAAACCGAGACTCCGCCATTTCGATTGGAACAAGTATGATACCTACCATTACATGTTCGAACCGACAAAGATGCCGGGAGAAAAGCTGCTGGAAAACTTCGTCAAACTTCAGAAAGAGGTTTATAAAGGGCGCTCAATCACGCAGCGAATGAAAGGCAAGCCGTTCAACTGGGTCTGGCTTGCAAATTACATGATGCATCGTTTCACGAAAAAGCTGACCCCGGAAATATATCTGTAGTTGAACCGTTCACGGATATTATCATTCCACTCCCGCCGTACTTATCAGCAAACTTTCTGGTAACTACCGTAAAGATCATGAGCTGCGCGGCAGATATCCTCACGAAAATCCGGGTGGGCGATACTTGCAAGCGCTTCAGCACGCTGGCGCATGTTTTTGCCGTGAAGGTTCACAATCCCGTATTCAGTAACAACATACTGTACATGAGCCCTGGTGGTAACCACACCCGCACCGGGTTTAAGCATGGGAACAATTCGTGACTCACCGCGCCTTGTAACCGAAGGCAGCGCTATGATGGGTTTTCCGTCCGGAGACAGAGCCGCTCCCCTTATGAAGTCCATCTGGCCGCCAACACCGGAAAAATGGCGCTGGCCTATCGAGTCGGCGCAGACCTGGCCGGTCATATCGATTTCAATTGCACTGTTGATAGCTGTAACCCTGGGGTTTTTTCGGATCTCCTTCGTATCATTTACGTAATCCGAACCAAACATTTCAACAAGAGGATTGTCATCCACGAAATCATACAGTTTGCGCGTCCCCAACAGAAAACTGGCAACGATGATCTCGTTATGGGTACTCTTGTATTTTCCCGTTATAACACCTTTTTCAACCAGATCTACAACGCCGTCGGAAAACATTTCTGTATGTATACCCAGATCCCTGTGGTGTGAAAGTGCCGCAAGGGTTGCATCGGGAATTGCGCCTATCCCCATCTGAAGGGTTGCCCCGTTTTCAACTATGGACGCAACATTTTGCCCGATTTTTCGTTCGATATCGGTCAGCTCGTGCTTTGGAGTTTCCGGCAATGGGTCATCAACGTCAACCATAGCATTTATATGGCTGGCATGCAGCAGGCCCTCCCCGTGTGTTCGCGGCATGTTCGGGTTCACCTGGGCGATAACATACCTTGCGGTATGAACTGCCGACCGTGCAGCATCTACCGATACTCCAAGAGAACAGTAGCCATGACGGTCAGGAGGAGAAACATGAACAAAAGCCACATCGAGAGGAAGCACGTTTCTGTAGAACAATCCCGGAACATCGCTTAAAAAAATAGGTATCGCGTCCGCCAGACCCTCCTGAACAGCAGATCGAACATTTTTTCCGACAAACAATGCGTTGAGCCGAAAGCTTTCGCTATACTCCGGCCGGACATACGCTGCCTCCCCCTCGGTATGAAGACTCACAATCTCAACATTCCGCAGCTCGTCCGCCCTGTCAACAAGCGCATCGATAAGCCTCTGCGGCGTTGCTGCTGCTGTCTGCAAAAAAACCCTGTCTCCCGACTTGACGATCGAAACCGCTTCTTCCGCGGCAATTGTCTTGTACTTCATGAATTTCAATAGCTCCTTTTTGTCTTGATTTTGAATAAACATTCCAAATATTTTTCATTCCTGCCTCGATTTCCGTAACACACAGCATCAGGGCTGCCCTCAACAACCTCGTGCTCACCCCTTCAACAAACCAACAATATTCTGTGTTCCTGCCATACCCAGTCTGCATAGCACAGAGTTCCCCCCCCCTACCCACGCACTCGCTTTCAGTATTTTCTTTCTTTCGGCACAAACTCAGCTCTGGTCTCGGCAAGCGACAGGTCAACCGGTTTGTGTGTATGCGTCACAGCCCCATCCTTTTCGAGAAAACAAAGCGAATGCTTCAGCCAGTTTCCATCATCCCGCCCCGGATAATCATCCCTGCTGTGAGCGCCCCTTGTTTCCCTGCGCTGCAAGGCCGACACAGCAACGACTTTCGAGTAGTTCACCATATGCTGCAACTCAATTGCTTCGAGAAGCTCCGTATTGAAATTTTCACTGCGGTCGGAAACGCTGACAGACATCGCTCTTTTCTGTAGAACGGAAATTTCTCCGACCGCATCCGAAAGCCCCTGTTTGTCACGAAAAACCGACACCTTCTCCATCATCACTTTCTGAAGACCAGTTCTAACCGACGCAAGGGATTCACCATCTTTCTTTGCCTGAAAACCATCGATCGTCTCTTTAGCCCTGTCGGCAGAGTTTGTTGCCAAAGGAAGCGGGGTAAGGCAGACACGGTCCAAAAATCGATTGATATCTTTGCCTGCACGCCTCCCGAAAACAATAAGATCCAGCAATGAATTAGAACCAAGGCGATTGGCCCCGTGAACTGAAACACAGGCAACCTCTCCCGCCGCCCAGAACCCGGACACCTCTCTCCCTTCAGCGTCAGCATTCACCCTGCCGTTCACATCCGTAGGAATCCCACCCATCGCGTAATGGCAGGTCGGCTGTACCGGAATCGGTGCTTTTGCAGGATCTACGCCGAGATAAATCCTTGCGAACGACTCGATTTCAGGCAGCTTTTCAGCGATTTTTTCCCTCGAAAGCCCTGTCAGGTCAAGAAAGACATGGTCTTTCATCGCTCCTGCCCCCCGGCCCTGCCTGATTTCCTCATAGATGCTCCTGCTCACAATATCCCGGGGAGCCAGATCCTTGATGCTCGGAGCGTAGCGCTCCATAAACCTCTCCCCCTGGCTGTTGCGGAGCACACCGCCCTCTCCCCTTGCTGCCTCGGTGATGAGAATGCCCAGCTGATAAAGGCCTGTCGGGTGAAACTGCACAAACTCCATGTCCTCCAGAGGGATGGAGTTATTAAGGGCAATGCCCAGTCCGTCACCGGTATTGGCAAAGGCGTTTGATGTTGTTTTCCAGGCCTTTCCATAGCCACCGGTTGCAAACACCACTGCGCGGGCATGGAATAACAAAAGTTTTCCTGTCTTCAGTTCGAGAGCTACTACTCCGTTAACCGCCCCTTCAGCCCGGCACAGATCAAGCACCTGAAACTCGTCGTAAAAGCTGACGTTCTTCCTTAGGGACTGTTCATAGAGTGTATGAAGACATACATGGCCAGTCCTGTCGGCAGCGTAGCATGTTCGCCGGATCGGAGCTTCACCGAAGTTTCTTGTATGGCCGCCAAAAGGACGCTGAGCGATACGCCCATCGCTAAAACGCGAAAAAGGCACCCCGAGATGCTCAAGCTCGATAATTGCCCGCGGTGCATCATTACACATCACTTGGACAGCATACTGATCAGCAAGGTAATCCGATCCCTTGATGGTATCATAAGCATGCCATTCAGGAGAGTCTTCCTCAGCGTTCCCGAGTGCTGCGGATATTCCCCCCTGGGCCGCTCCCGAATGGGATCGGAGAGGATGAAGTTTCGACAGGACCGCAACATCATGCTTTCCGGCAATCTCAACAGCAGCTCTGAGCCCTGCAAGACCCGCACCGACGATGATCACATCATGATACACAACCTGCATAATATCCGGACATCCTAATTCGTTCCAACAGTCATTACGGTCACAATTCCCTGTGTTGCAAGAAACAAGATCACCGCCCAGCAGAATATCACGGCAACTTTCCGCAGGGAAGCGTTCTGTATGTAGTCCCCGAGAACGTTGGCCATGCCAAGCATACCGTGCAAAAGAGCGAAAAGAAGCAGCGTAATGTCCACCGTTTTCCACAAAGGGGTATGCAGTCTCTCAAGCACTTTGTCGTAAGTAATGACATGCTCGCCCGGCAGCGCCTCTCTGATCTTTCCTTTGGCAATGGCATCAGCAAACTCCGGGGTGATCTTTTCAAACCCTTTGATTATTTCATTATACTCCTCCGCTGTTGCAAGAAAGCCGTTTGGCATATGCTGTATCCAGAAATGAAGTCCTACAAAAAACAAAAGGCCTACCCCGGTAATACGCCGCATCAACCATCCCAGCTGCCCGGAACGGGAAGAGTAGATCCTTTGTAAACCGTGCTCGCTGCTCATGGCAAAAATGGCGCTATGAAATATGGAAAAATAATAAGCAGCCCGCCGGCAAGCGTCACGATGCTCGAAAGTGCAAGCACGGCATAGAACAGTATACGCTGTCGTTCAGAACGAAAAAATATATCCTGAATCAGTATCCTCACACCGTTGAATGCATGAAAAGCGATAGCCCCGAGCAGCATGACCTCTGCAATTTTGAAGAGAGGGTTGCGGAAGGTCGTTATGTATAACTCAAATGCAGCAGGGTCACCGAGGGAGCGCAGCCCCATGATGTGAATCACAAGATAAAAGACGAGAGAGAGACCCGTCAACCGGTGCAGCAGCCATGCTGCCATGCCTGCACGGATCCTGTAGGAGGATATCATGGACAGAAACGTTCTGAACGAAGGGTTATCTCTTGACGGCCCGGACCGCTCAATGTTCTCTTGCATCCCTAAACGATAAATGTGGTAAGAAAACCTGCTGACAGGCAACATTCGCACGCAAGATAACATGTCATTGAAAAAGAACCATTACCGACATGTCTCTTTACGTTACAATTCTGAAAAGACTTCCAACAGGCACAGGCCGTGCAGGCATGAACAAACCACAGAGCTACTGTTTGCGCCGCCGCAGATAGGCGGGGGTATTGGCCTCCCCTTTACGAATGACATCTTCAAGACGATCATCCCCGGATTTTGATATGCTGCCTTTGGCACCCACCTCCATGGGGTCGTGAATGGCTATCTTTCTGCGAATATAGGTGGGGATTCGAAGATCATCCGGCTTCAGCTCTTGAACACCAGGGGTAACCTGTCGGGACAGAGGCTGGGTAAACATCCCCCTTGATGCTTTTGTATCGACAGCGTATGTACTCTCGGAATCCTCAGGCTCACGATCGGCGCGGCTGCGACTGAAACCCGTAATGATTACTGTTACACGGATCTCCCCCGAAGCTTCGGGATCCTCGACGTAACCGTTTATTATTTTTGCCGACCTGCCTGCCTGCTCCTCTATGTAGCTCATGGCATCAGACATATCCCGCATGGTAACATCACCTGTCATATTGACAAGCACACCTTTCGCACCTTTCAGGGCTATACCGTCCAGCAGCGGGCTGGCAATGGCATCGGAGGCAGCTTTCAAGGCCCTTCGTTCACCGGAGGCCGAAGCCGATCCCATTACGGCGTCTCCCGCTTCGGACATGATGCTCCGCACATCGGCAAAATCCACATTCACGTGGCCATGACTGGTAATGATATCGGCAATTCCCTTTGCAGCACGGTAAAGCACATCGTTTGCCATATTGAATGCCTCGGTGGCGCCGACCCCTTCCTCAGCAATGCTGAGAATCTTCTCGTTCTCGACAACGATGAGTGTATCGATATATTTACGCAGCTCGGCAATGCCGCCATCAGCAATTTCCGCCTTGACCTTACCTTCAAAATTAAACGGACGGGTAACAACACCGATGGAAAGGATCCCCATATTCTTTGCAATGGAGGCAATAATCGGAGCAGCACCAGTTCCCGTACCTTTACCCATCCCCGCAGCAATAAAGACAAGGTCCGCCCCCCGCAGCTGATCAGCGATGACTTCACGGTCATCCTCCGCCGCCTGCCTTCCTTTTGCAGGATCGGCACCGGCGCCGAGCCCGTTGGTTGCTTTCTTGCCGATTTGTATCCTTACAGGAGCTTTAGAGTTCAGCAGCGCCTGACGATCAGTATTGAAGGCTATAAAATCCACCCCCGCGATCCTGCGGTCGATCATGTTATTGACCGCATTTCCCCCACAGCCCCCAACACCGACAATCTTGATGGATACGCCTTTTTCCGCCTCATGCTCAAACAAGCCGGGGTCCAGTTCAAATGCCATGTATCGTATTCCTCCTTTTTAGGGGCATTCCTGTTAATTTCGTTCCACGCCCCGAAACCCTCAAAGCTTTTCCCACCAATCTTTCAAACGGTCGACAATTTTCTTTCCCGACTGACCCTGTTCGCTTTCGATGTCAGCTGTTTCAGTTTGGCTTTCCCGCAGGTCGATCACATCCCTATCCTGAAAGACCCTGTTTTCGAAAGAGTACGCAACGAGTCCCATAACCGTAGCGTAGATAGGACTGTTTATAGCTCCTTTCATCCCGCCCGAAACACCTTCAGGAAAACCGGTCCTCACATCAAGCCCCAGCACACTTGCGGCAAGAACATCGGTTCCGGGTATCAAACAGCCGCCCCCGGTAATCACTGCTCCTGCATTCAGATATTCAAAATATCCGGAACGCTTGATCGCGTCTCTTATCAGTTCAAAAATCTCCATCATACGGGCCTCGATAATAAGTGTCAGCGAGCTTTTCATGAAAGACTTTTGGGGGCGGCCCTCAATGCCCTCAACCAGTATTTCCTCATCTTCGGAGCGCTCTCCTGTACAGGCACAACCGTGCTTGATCTTCAGATCTTCAGCAACCTCGTAGAGCGCCTTGACACCGTAAGCGACATCATGCGTTACATCGTTGGCCGCTACCTTTATCACTTCCGAAAAACGAATAGCTCCGTCAATATAGATGGCAACTTCCGTGGTGCCGCCGCCTATATCGATAATGACGACCCCGCTTTTTTTCTCACTCTCTTTCATAACGGCCAGCCCGGACGCAATAGGCTCAAAAGTCATTGCATTGACTTCAAGACCGGCTTTTTCAACGCACTGCTTGATGTTGCGGATCTTGGTTTTCATTCCCACCACGATATAGGCGCTCCCGCGCATCGTGGTTCCGGCCATACCGATAGGATCGAGCACACCCTCCTGGTCATCGACAATAAACTCCTGGGGAATAACATGGATGATCTCGTGGTCAATGTCCAGATAGCGGATGTTGGTCTTTGCCTTTTCAAGAAAACGCTTTACATCCGAAGCGTTGACGATCCCCGACTGATTGACGCTTATTTCGGAATGACTGTTGATGCAATGGACATGAGCACCGGATATCCCGACATTAACACCTTTTACCCGGATCGAGGACTCGCGCTCGGCATCGGCAACTGCGGTTTTTATGGCCTCAACCGTTTTATTGATGTTGACAACCGTTGCCCGCTGCAGCCCTTCAGAATCCGTGCGGCCCTGCCCAAGGATGTTGAGTTTCCCCATTTCATCCCTTTCGGCAACAACAACACAAACTTTTGTTGTCCCTATGTCCAGCCCGACGACTATATTGCTTCTCTGCATTGCTTCATCCTGTGCACAATGATATCAAGGCGATATCCTGTGAAAACCTGGTAGGCTGTTTTCGACAGCAAAAACTCTTTTGTTGAATCTCAGATCAACTTTCGCATAACCGTCAAGTCCCTTTTTTGCAACCACCTGTTGCCAGAATATCTCGAATTTTTTCAACTTTTCCTTGTAGTCCCCATCATTCCCAACAATAAAACGAGTAGGGGAGCCCGCCGCGATAAAATACGTTTTATTTCCTTCGCCGAAGGTAATATCCCTTACCAGAAAACGCGCGTATTCAGATGCCGTTACAGCCTCTATCATTTCTTTGAGAACAGCAAAACTTCTTTCATCTGCTTTCTTCAGACGCACTCCTTTTACATGCTTTATTTTCATGCCGGTGACCCGAAGAAGCATCGATGAGGATGGGGGAAAGTCACGATAAGGCAAGATATAACCTTCCGTGTCAATAACCTGAACTTTATCACCACTCACAACCTTTGCCATTGGTACACGTTCTTCAACCCTGACGCGAACGATTCCGTTCATCTCCTTGACAACCTCAGCCTGCCTGATATAGGGAAGTGCGGCATAGCTTTCCGTAAGAGCAGGACCATCAACCTCTTCAAGATTTTTGCCAATAAGTCCATCAGCCTTTTTCATAAGCTCTTCCGCCGACAGCAAATGATTACCGCTGAAAACAACTTCCCTGATCCATATACTTTTTTTCCATTGCTGCGCATAGACCCCCAGTGCGGCAAGTCCTGCAACAACAAGCAGCGTAACCCCGGCAATGGCTTTCCACCTGGAACCTGAAAGTTCGGAGTCATTTTGATGATCTCCTCCGGACCGCCCAATGGGTTCCGGAGGAATTTCCGAATCGTCATCGTAAACAAATCCTTTCATCAGCAGCAATTTTTTTCAAATCCAAGAAGCCTGACTTCCAGCTCAAGAGAGACCCCAAACATCTTCCAAACACGCTCCTTTGCCACACAGATCAACTCCATAACATCGGCTGCCCTTGCATCACCTGTATTGACGATAAAATTGGCATGGGATTCCGAAATCATCGCTCCGCCTCTGCACAAGCCCTTAAGCCCACAGGCATCGATCATTTGACCCGCACTGAGCCCCGAAGGATTTTCCTCTGGCGACGGATTACGGAAAACGCTTCCCGCATTAGGCCATGATAACGGCTGGGAAATGCTCCGCCGCTGAAGAGCTTCCCTGCGCAACCTGTCGCGCCTGTCACGTTCGGCATTGGAAAATCTCTCAAGTTTCATCTCCGCACCAAGAATCACGCACCCTTCAAGAGAACTGTAGCGGTAACCGAACACAATTTCTTCCCTGGATATCACCTGCGGCTTACCGTTTGCGAGTATCTCGACCCGGGATACAACGCTGGAAACTTCCTGCCCGTGCGCACCAGCATTCATGGCAATCGCTCCACCAACCGTTCCGGGTATACCCTGAAGCATCTCCAAACCACCAAGTGAGAGAGCAAATGTCTTCTCTGCAATCACCGGTAACGGCACACCCGCGCCTGTCGTCAGGGTATTTTTTCTGATACTGTACTTCCCCAAAGCCCTGGAAGTTACGATAACCGCCCCCCTGACACCGTCATCATCTACCAGAAGATTTGATCCTCTGCCGATGAGCATATAGGGAAGGCTTCTCGCTTCAAACAGCGCTACCGCCCGGCAAAGATCCTCCCTGTCAAGAGGGTCAACATAAAAATCAACCGTACCCCCGATTTTCAGAGCGGTATGCTCTTTCATGGGCTCGCCCAGAAGCACCTGCCCCCTGATGGCGTCCAGCAGTTCTTCAGTACTAATCATCTATACACAACTGTTGGTTTGTTTATTTGTTGAATCGTTGAACTGTTAAGAATCGGCTTGTCAACGAGTTAGCTCGATAGCAAAAAAATGTTTGGCTAACAAGCTATCCAGCCAACAAGCCTTTGTGTAATACACCCAACATAAGCGGGTGGGCACATAGGCCCATCCCTCTACGATTTGTCTATTGCTCATTGAAAAAATGCCGACTGATTCTCATGCCCTTACAATTCAACGCTTCAACAGATAAACAAACTTTTTACTTCCGGTTTACGAATTCCGAATTCTGGCGTTTACATTTCTCCGCAAGCTCTACTGCAATCTTTGTAATGTCCCCTGCGCCCATGCATAGCAAGAGCTTTCCTGCTACACAGTAACCTGCAAGGCTCCTGCAGAGTTCCTCCCTGTCAGGGATAAACAACACCTTTTGAGCACCTGCAACCTTTGCCGCCTCGGCAACAAGGGAACCGGTGATCCCGGGAAAATCGGCAGGGTTTTCACGCGCGGCAAATACATCGGTGACACAGACACGGTCGGCGTTTGAAAGAGCCCAGCCGTATTCATCGACAAAATCCTTTGTCCTGGAGAAGAGGTGGGGCTGAAAAACCGCGATGACCTCATAATCGGGCCAGCCTGCTTTTGCCGCTTTAACCGCTGCCTTTACCTCTGAGGGATGATGCGCGTAATCATCGACGATTACCGGTCCTCCGCTTTTGCCGCAGATAACCTGAAAGCGCCGTCTCATCCCGCTGAATGCGGCAAGTCCCGAAACAATCTTATCAACCGGCAATCCCATTTCCAGCCCTGTTGCGATTGCAGCAAGAGCGTTATGTACATTATGCCGTCCGGGGACAGCCATGCTGAAACGAGCCAGCTCCTGCTTGCGATATTCGACCGTGAAAAACGTCTCATACCCATCTACCTGTATGTCACGGGCTGTAAGATCCGCCGACTCCTCGATACCGTAGGTAAACGAACGTCTGTTCAACAGGGGGATGATTTTCCTTACTTCCGGCCAGTCCACACAACACAATACTTTACCGTAGAAAGGGACCTTGTTGGCAAATGCAATAAAAGCTTCCCTGAGATCTTCAATACCGGCGTACGTATCCGTGTGTTCGATCTCAAGACTGTTGATAACGGCAAGCGAAGGGGTCAGCGTCAGAAATGCACGGTCGTATTCGTCCGCTTCTATAACCATATACCGCCCGTTTCCTACCATGGTGCTCCCTTTCAGGTAGTCGGAAATGCCACCGATCATAACGGTAGGCGACTCGCCTGCCTCTATGAGCATCGTTGCGATCATGGCGGTCGTCGTTGTCTTACCGTGCGTACCCGCAACACAGATACCGCTTTTATACCGCATCAGCTCCCCGAGCATTTCATCCCTTTTGATAACCGGAATGCCCTTCTGTACGGCAGCTGCAATCTCTACATTGTCATTTGCCGCTACTGCGGACGAGTACACAACTACATCGCAGTCGCCGATGTTATCCGCGCTGTGCCCCCGGGCAACCGTTGCACCCTGGTCCTGAAGTTTCCCCGTCACCTCACTGGCGACAAGGTCGGACCCCGTAACAGCAAAACCGGACTTCAGCAGCAGCTCGGCAATCGCGCTCATGCCTGCGCCGCCGATACCGACAATATGCACACACCTTGTTTTTCCCAGCTCCACGGCACTTCATTTATTGATTTGCAAGTTCAGCGATTCTTCCGGCAAGCTCACCTGCCGCTTCCGGCCTTCCATGTTTCCGGCAGGCTTGCGCCATTCTCTCACGCATCCCGGCATCCGCCAGCATGCCCTGCACCAGCTCCCTTGCACGGCTGCCCGCAACCTCCCGGTCCTCGACAAGCTCAGCAGCACCTTCCCTTGACAATGCTTCGGCATTGAAAAACTGATGATTGCCCGTTGCATAGGGGTAGGGCACAAGGATCGCCGGTTTACCGAGATTGGTCAGTTCCGCAACGGTCGATGCTCCGGCACGGCAAAGAACGATGTCCGCAGAAGCATAGGCTTTGCCCATCTCATTGATATACGGACCGATCCAGAGATTGCGTGAAGGACTGAACTCTTCGCTGATCGATTTGTAGTCAAGAGAACCTGTCTGCCAGATAACATTTGATTTCCCCTTCAGTTCCCGAATCCACCCTTTGACAGCGTTGTTGATAGAACGGGCTCCACGGCTCCCTCCGAAAACAAGAAGGGTCGGCAGATCGGGATCAAGGCCGAAATGCTCCTTGGCACTGCGGCTGTCGGTCACGGGGAACCCGCGGGCAGGATTGCCGGAAACATGGACGCCTCTCTTTCTTTTCAGAAAGCGCCTGCTGTCAGGAAAAGAGAGATGCACCTCGGTGGCAAGAACGGCAAGCAGCTTTGTTGTCACTCCGGGAAAGGCGTTTTGTTCCTGAATAAGACTATGTATGCCAAGCA
>RAZP01000060.1 GCA_004028745.1 Prosthecochloris sp. | reverse complement strand
ACCACGAAAGAAAAGTTCCTTTTTCCTCTTTATAAGGTGTAAGTACCCATTTTCCGTTGAACGTATCGAAATCCCCGCTGATGAGGTCAAAGGAAAGTGTGTCCGGAAAGACTTCGGTAATTGCCATTCTGGTGCTGAACTTGATTTTTATGAACAGCACGCCGGTTTTACTTGTTTGATCAACGATTTTGACGTTGCCGTTCTCCTGAACGACACGGCTTTCTTTTACCTTGGGCATTGTACTGGCCAGATTATTGTAGTCGGTGATGACAGCCCATATGGTTTTAGGAATCGAGCGGATGTAGATCGAGCCTGACACATCGATGATATCGTCATCGTTTCTCTGAAGGGTGATGACAGTCTCTCCATCGAGGAGCCTGGTCTGCTCTGTCGATAGCTGTTCCTTCGAGGGTTCAGCGAAAGAAGGCGCTGCAAGAAAGAGCAGGAGCAGAATGTTAACCAGTACGACCGGAGCGATTCCTTTTTTCATATAGAGCACCTCTCTTAATTTGTTGCGCACCCTTATTACGTCGTTGTCCCGACCCCCGATTAGTTTCTTCCGCCTGAGATGTCTTTTACATGCTTCCAAACAACTCAACACATCAACAGTTCAACAAGAAACAACTGCCGACTCATCTCTTGCCGACTTCCTGCTTCCGAATTCCGGATCCCGAACTTTTTTCGAGTACGATTACGATAACGAGTGCGAGTACGATTCGAAACACATCAACAATTCAACACTATTTTTCGCCCGCCTGGCACGTAGCACCTTCGCACTTTCTCCTTTTTGTATTCCTTTGGTGAATTATTCGGGTCATGACAATAAATTGAGATACCCTTATGTTTCAGCGGTAAAGTGCGCCGGTTTCAGCACGTTCTTTATGTGCGGAGAGTATACCCGGAAGGTCCTGTCGCTGCACAAAGCTTATCAGTATCGGAGGAGCAAAAAACAACGGCTTTATCTTGGCATTGTAATGTAAAAATGTTCCCTCTTGCTGATGGTGTGTTTCCAGCAGCCACTCTCCATAATAGACATGGAAATCCCCGCTGATCTGCTCAAATGAAACCCGGTGAAGATATTCTTCGTATATCTTCAGCCGGAAATTGACGGTCTTTTCAAAGATCAGGATGCCGGTTTTACCGGTCTGCTCAAGGATTATTTCCCCGTTTTTCTTTTCAATCAGACGGCTTGCTACGACTTTGGGGAGCGTTTTACTGAGATTGTCATAATCCGTCAATGTTTCCCAAACATCTTGAGGCGGGGCTTCAATATATATTCCGCCGGTTACACCTATGACATCGTTATCGTGGTAGGAAAGATCGATAAGAATTTCACCGTTGAGCAGTCGGTTGAGTTCATGCATGCTGCTATTGTTAGGTACGGCAATTATCGTTTCACGGTAAAGAAAAGCAAGTAATAATGTACACTCACAATATGAACTGTGCAACGCCGTGAAGCAAGCCGCGCAACCAAGCCGGACATACCTGCGAGCCGGGACAAATGATTCCCTTTCGGCCCGATTTCCTTTTTTGCCTATTACCTATTCTTCCTTGCCAGTTGCCGTCTGGGAACTGCCGACTGATTTTCCTCTTGGCACTCGTTGCTTTTAACTCAGCACTGTTCGCCACCTGTTTCCCGCCAGTCAGTACAGTGGATGATAATCCCCTCATGCGGGGAAAGCTTGATGCTTATGCCTGTTTCGTGCTGGCATGTTTCACCAAGGTTCTGTCTCTGCTGTGTGCTGAAGATCGTGGATTTTCTTTTATCCGGTTCTACCAGTTGTTCGTGTTCAATGCTGATCTCGACTCCGGTTGAGCTGAAATTCGCCACAATGAATGCGGATTCACCGTCGAGATAACGCCGGTAACCCATGCAGCCTGAAGTGTCATGAACGTTGAGGTTCAGGATTTCGATTTTTCCCTTTGTAAATATTTCCGTGTTGGTGAGCTTGAACAGCTTTCGGTAAAACTCCGGCAGCTCATTGTTGAATGGTTCGCTTGTCTGGCGGAGCAGTTGTAAAGGAAGCTGG
>RAZP01000006.1 GCA_004028745.1 Prosthecochloris sp. | reverse complement strand
GGCTTTCCCGAGGTTCTCATTCGTTCCCTGGTAAGCCCGGCAGCTCTAAGCCAGACTTTTTTTTAATGTCTATTTTCAGCTCTTTCTCGGCCACTTCTATCACCGATTCCAGCATGACCACACGTACCTGGGTCTTTGCCAGCGCTGCTTCAAGCTCTCGTTTCTCTTTCTCTAACTGCTTGATCCTGTCCGACTCATTCTTCATTTTCACCAACACCGTTTTGTTGATCAGATGGCCTTTGCCATAACAACGAAGCCAGTTATAAATTGTTGTGCCTCCTCCGATCTCATAGACTCGATGGGCTTCCCCTATACTGAATTTACCATTTTCGATCTCGGTGACCACTTTGTGCTTGAAGGCTGCACTGTATCTTTTGCTAACGCCCATTGGTTGACCCTCCCTCCTTTTTGTGTCAACCGTTTTCAGGACGACTCACTCGTCACTCGTCACTTGTTACCTGTTACTCTACTCACTGGTTACTTGTTGACAGCAACAGCTCCTCTCCCCTGCCGAAACACCGTTTTCGGACAATTAAAATGGCTATGATTGATGTTGTGGCGGTTGAACCGACTAACATGAGCATGATGACGATCTGGTAGCGAATTGCCTGAAGCGGGTCTGCACCTGCAAGAATCTGACCGGACATCATCCCCGGAATAAACACAAGCCCTACCCCCATCATCGCATTGATCGAAGGGATCATTCCGGCAGTAACGGCATTTTTGAACATTTCCGAACTTGCTTCCCTGTAGTCGGCCCCAAGACAAAGTTTTGTTTCGATCAAGTCTTTTTGCTGGCGCATCTCTCTGAACAGCCGTTCAAGCGCTATGGCCAATGCGGACATTGAATTGCCGATCACCATTCCGCCTATCGGCAGAAAATAGCGGGGCTCCCACCAAGGGGTAACACCAATGATGAGACCGGAAACAAATAAAGCGGTAACAAAATAGCTGATGAACATGGTAAGAAAAGTCGGCAGCATATACGGCACTTGTTTTTCCTTTACCCTCCCCCTGACGATAAATGATGCTGAAATCGCCATAACAGCAAATATCCCAAGGGTAAACCAGAGGTTGTTCAGCTGAAAAATAAAAGTCAGTGCATAGCCCATGAGAAAAAGCTGTGCAAAAGTCCTGACGGTACCGACGGTAATGTCACGATTCAGCCCGAGATGGTACACGAAGGAGGCCGTCTGGGCGATCAGGATGAATATCAAACCAAGTAGCAGCTGCCAGAGACCTATTTCAACAACCTGACTCATACTTTTCGAAGTTTACGGTTTTCGAGCATATAGATGACAGGAGCTACATTGTTCGGGAAATAGTTGCTGTGCGTTACCATAAGAATTGTTTTGCCCCGCCTGGAGTTGAGATGTTCAATGATCTTAAATACCATGGACGCGCTTTTCGCGTCAAGTGCTGATGTGGGTTCGTCGAGAAGAAGAATTTCCGGATCCAACAGCAATGCACGCATTAAAGCAATGCGCTGCTGTTGGCCGACAGAGAGGTTTCGAGCCTGGTGAGACAAACTGATATCCTGTAGATAAAACTGTTCGAGCATCCCGGAAAGCTGTTTGTCCGAAGGTTCTGTCCTGCTGCTGTTTGCGGTAAATGAAAACGGAAAAAGCAGGTTATCTTTTACGTTTGCATCCATCATTGAGGGAATTTGCGCAACATAAGTAACAGAGTGGCGAAGCTCGGCAGGAGCAATCGATTCCACAGCTCTTCCCCTGAAAAGAATTCGGCCTTTTTCATAAGCCTGCAACCTGCATATCAGGCGCAGCAGAGTTGATTTTCCTGTTCCGGAAGCACCTTTTATGAGCACAAGTTCTCCTTCATTGACCAGAAGGCTCAATTCACGGAAAACAGGTGTTACGGCGTTTTCATAGGAAAAACCAAGGGCTTCAATTTCCAGCAAAGGCTGCATCGGCTGTTATGACTACAGTAACATGCGGTAATTGTGTGGTAAATGTAAATAGCTATATTGCAGGAAATCCTTTTAGAAGGGCTTGCGAGAAGCAATTCCCTATAGCTCAAGCCTGGAACAAGATAGTAAAAAGCTCGGCCTGATTCCAATCCTGAATACTCCGGTAAGTATTTATGATAGCGTTTGAAGATTTTCTCCTGTTTCTGGGAAAATTCATCTTCTTGCTGAAGGACAACATCAACTATTTTCCCCTAATAACCATTTGCCTGTCTTTTTTTCTCTGCTTTTTTCTGAGCGAAATCGACCGCAGTATACTGCTGAAAAAAACCGACAAGCTCCCGGCTGTTACTTTTTTGAAAGAGCCGTCCACCTGGGTATTCAAGGTTTTTCTGACAGCATGGGGCTCCTATGCCTTTCTGAAACTACTGCAGCAGATGCCCGATACCCTGCCGCGAATCCATATGGGGATAATTGTCTCCTTTGCAATGTTTGTGGCAGCCGGCATTGCCGCTGATCCGGCAAAAAGGCTGTACACTGTTAAAATAAAAGGAGTAACGGACCCTGAAAAACTTGGAGTCACGGAAGCCTGGTTTAACCAATGGTGGGCCTGGCGCCCCAAAACATTCCAGCCCGGAGCGTTGTACAATAGTTTCTTTCTTTTTCCGGCATACTATTTTTTCAGCGCGATAGCACTCGGGCTGGTTGTTTCCAACATGTTTATCATACTGCAGGGAAACATAGACAAGAGCCATTTTGAGTCGCTTTACAACTCCGTGCGCTCAGGAAATCTCTATATCATCCTCACCGGCATCGGGATGATTTTCAATCTGGTTTACTATCCCTCGCTCTATCCCGGTCTTTATGGAAAAACCGTGGTTCGCCTTTACGCACTCATTTTTGTATTCTGTGCATTCTGCGGGCTCTATTCCGAACTGCTGCTGCTGGAGCAAATTTCCCCCACCTCTCCTGATACCGGACCGGCAGAGCCACTTTTTATGCAGTTTACCGCAAAAGTGGCCTTCTCATGCGTTACACTTGCCGGAATCGTCTTTAACGAGGCAGTAAAAAATCTGGTCAAAAGAACAGTTGATTTTGTTTACACGCACCTTTTAAACCAGCATCAATGACTCCCAATGGACGGCTTTAACCGCTTTCAGCCGTAATGTTTTTTGCCCTTTATGTTTTCTGCTGCATATGCAGCCCAACAAGTCTGGCAATGATAACAGTCAGATAAACCTGCCCTACCAAAGCTTCCATAGCCGCCAGCGCCTTCGCAGAGGCTGACAAAGGTGTAATGTCACCATAGCCAAGCGTCGTTAGTGTAACTATGCTGTAATACACAAAATTATTCATATCTGCCTGTGAGATATTCTCACCGACAAAATCGTAAGAGCCAGGAACATATGCCCCTACCAGAGCATAAAGCAAAGCCCACACCACCCCGATCAAAAAATAAACACAGACAGCTCCCAGGATGATATTTATATCAATTATCCTGGAGGCAAATATTTTCTTCAAAAGCATCACAATAATGTACCCGAAAAACAAGGCCGAAGTGGATGCAACAAAGACTGAAAATTCTTCTTTGGCATACAGCAAGAAAGCCGCATTGGAAATAAGCATCGGTGCTCCCAAAAGTATCGCAATGAAGAGGCTTATTTTAGTATCGCTGACAATGATTATCGAAAAAACCAGCAGGATTACCAGAAAGACATTCAGTAACTGCGAAGCCAAGCCTCTTTCTTCAAGAAAAGGGGCAACTGTAAAAGCAAAAACAAGGCTGATTAAAAGAGCAAAGAAAATATTCCGCTCCAAGAAAGATGTGTTAAATCGCATATTTTGCTTTTCGGGTTCTTTTGAACATTTTCTTCCGATAAGATATACATTTTCAAAAATTGAAAGGAGTAGAACCTCATGGCTTTACCTCAAGAAAGGCTGGGTTCTTTTTACCTGGGCAACGAATATGACCTGAACAGCGATACAAAGCTTGACACACCTGTTCACTATGACGCACGTGACCTGACAACACACGCCATATGCGTAGGGATGACAGGAAGCGGTAAAACAGGTTTGTGCATGGGGCTGCTTGAGGAGGCAGCTCTCGACAAGGTCCCGACAATCATGATCGATCCCAAAGGTGACATTACCAACCTGCTCCTTCAGTTTCCTGACTTGAAACCGGAGGATTTCAAGCCTTGGATCAATATCGATGATGCACGAAGAAAAGAGATGAGCGTCCAGGCCTATGCCGCCGCCACTGCTGAAAAGTGGAAAAATGGCCTGGCCGACTGGGGTATCGGAGCGGAACGCATAAAATCACTCAGGGATTCGGTTGACTACACTATCTACACCCCCGGTTCAGACGCAGGTATACCGGTAAGTATTCTCGGCAGTCTTACCGCACCAAAACTTGATTTCGAATCAAATAGAGAAACGATCGGTGAGCGTATCAGCGGAACGGTCAGCGCGCTACTGGGGCTTGCCGGACTGGAAGCAGACCCGGTAAGAAGCCGTGAGGCGATTCTTCTGGCAGGCATTTTCGAACATTTCTGGAAGCAAGGCCAGGATTTGGATCTTGGAAAGCTTATTCTCTCGATTCAGGAGCCGCCAATGCGCCAGGTCGGAGTATTCGACGTCGATACCTTTTTTCCCCCGAAAGAGCGATTTGACCTTTCCATGGCATTCAATAACCTGATGGCATCCCCTGGGTTCCAGAGCTGGCTTCAGGGAGAGCCTCTGGATATAGACAAGATGCTGTTTACTTCTGACGGCAAACCACGGCACAGCATTTTCTACCTGGCCCATCTCTCTGACAGTGAGCGGATGTTTTTTGTCACCCTGCTGCTGGAAAACATGCTTACCTGGATGCGTGCCCAAACCGGCACCACAAGCCTCAGAGCCCTTCTCTACTTCGATGAAGTCTATGGGTTCCTTCCCCCTGTCTCCGAACCACCATCCAAGCGTCCGCTGATGACAATGCTCAAGCAGGCGCGGGCATTCGGGCTCGGCTGCGTACTTGTCACACAGAACCCTGTAGACATCGACTATAAGGGACTGACAAATGCCGGAACGTGGTTTATCGGAAAACTGCAGGCTGAACGGGACAAGGCCCGTGTTCTGGATGGACTGAAAAACGCAATAGCTGAAGCCGGCGGGAGCAGCAAGTCGGTTGATTACGATAACATGATTACACAGCTCGGCAGCCGGGTTTTTCTTCTGCATAGCGTTCATGAAAACAAACCGGTCGTGTTCCACACCCGATGGGCAATGAGCTATCTGAGAGGGCCTCTGACCAGACCCCAGGTCCGACAGCTAATGGATGGCAAAAAGAAACCGCAAAAAACCGGGACATCCAGCCGTCAACCTGTAGCAGAAGCTGAACAGCCGGAAGGATATCTTTCCCAGAAACCCTCTCTCGATCCTTCCGTTCGGCAGGTTTTTCTGCCATTACTTGTCTCTTCTCAGGAAGCGCTTCAATCTCTTGAAAAGGAATCGGTCACCGGCTCCCCGTCCGTCAGGCTGCTCTATCGGCCCGCCCTCCTCAGCCTTGGTGATGTTAGTTTCATCGACAAACGAAGAAACATCAAAGAGAAAACCGAAAAAAAGTTGCTTCTTCGCCTGTCTGAACACACTATGACTCCCGACTGGGGTGACGCCGAGGAACTGGGAATCGAGGTCAAACAGTTACACCGGGCTCCGGAAAAACCTGAAGAAATTCATGGCCCGTTCTTCTTGCCCATCATGGAAACCGTGAGCAATGAAAAAAAAATCCGCACCCTCTCGAAACAGCTCGAAGACTGGCTCTACTACAATGAGCGCAAGTCTATTGCCGTACATGATGAATTAGAACTTTTCCAACATTCGGATGAACTTATCAGGGAATTCATGATCCGCCTTTCGCAGGCGGCACGGGAAAAACGCGATGAGGAAACAAATGCGCTCGAAAAGAAATTCGAGACAAAGATAGAACGACTGGAAAAAAAGCTCCGCAAGGAAGAACGTGAGCTTGCAGAGGATGAGATGGAACACGAAAACCGTAAACGGCAGGAGCTGGTCAGCATCGGTGAGACCGTCCTGGGGTTTTTTATGGGAAGGCGAAGCACCGGCAGAATCGGAACGGCACTGAACAAACGGCGTATGACAGCAAAAGCCAAAGCCGATATCGAGGAATCACATGAGGAAATCGAAGAGCTTCAGGATGAAATCAATGAGCTTGAAGAGGAACTGAAAACAGAGGTAGAAGAAATCAGCCGCAAATGGGAAAACATCCGTGAGACTGCCGGCACTGAAGAACTGGCTCCCCGCCGAACCGATGTGACGGTCCATTCAGTCAGCATTGCATGGCTTCCCTTCTGGTCAATCAGCTGGGAAGAAGGAGCCGTACAACGCCGGATGACAATTGAGGCATTCAGCGACCATCAGGATGGTCTTCTGAGAAAAAGATAACCGCTCACAGCAACAATACACAGGGCCAAAGCCCATACGCTGAGGTCAAAGTCCGCTCCGCCTTCATACATACTTAGAGCACCGAAAGCAAAGAAAACAACACCTGCTCCAACCTTGACGATATTCTCGGGAAGTTTTTTCCCGAGCATTTTACCAACGGCGATAGCCAAGGCATCGGAAAGGACCATACCCAGCGTAGAACCTATCCAGACCGCCATAAACGGGTATGTGGTTGCAAGGGAGAGTGTGCTTAACATGGTTTTATCGCCAAGCTCCGCAACGAAGAATGTGCTGAACACAAGCCAGAAAGGATGAATTGATGGTTTGCATGACTCATCGCCACCATTGAGGCTGTCACCCCGCAAGGTCCAGAAACCGTAAACGATGAAGGAAATGCCTGCAATAAAAAGCACCCAGTCAGTGGGCAACAGCTCGCCCAGATACCATCCTGCTGCGGTCGAGACCGCATGTACTGCAAGGGTAGACCAGAAAATTCCCCACAGAACAACCCACGGGTTGAAACAAGCTGCAAGAGTCAGTGCGAGAAGCTGTGACTTGTCACCGAGTTCGGCAACAAATATCATGACAAGGGAGACCCATAATGCATTCACTATCTTTAATTTTTTTGATCGGTTTTTACAAGACGATCTGTATCAAAACCCTTCTCTCTCAGCCTGTCAGTAATCTCATCATAAACTGATTCTTCCATGTAAGGGGTGCGGCTCAGAATCCAAAGGCTTCTCGATGTTGGTGTTGATACAGCAGCCCAGGAATAATCGTCGGCAAGATCAACAATCCAGTAATCGCCCTTGAAAAACCTGAAAAAGTGCACTTTGAGTTTGGCGTTCCCGTTGTTCGGAACAGAATACGCCTTTGCCTTGACAGATTTCTCCCGCCCTTTTTTCTGGCAGGAGTTGCGGACATCAACGTACCCCTCTCTGTTGAGGGTGTACTCTGCCTTTGTTTTTATGCAGCCCCTTTCTTCTTTGGGAGCGTAAGAAGCGATCTCATACCAAGTACCGCAATATCTGGCTACATCGACTGACACAACTGTCGATGGTTCCCTGGCAACGGGCTTTTTCCTGAACATTTTTTTTAACATAATCTATAATCTGGTTATGGCAAACTCTGCTAACATAATTCCGGAAATGCCTTTAGGAGTTCCGGGATAAACGGAAAAATGGCAAATAAACATGGTTATTCGTTCTGCAACCCCAGCTGATATAAGCCGATGCAGTGAACTTCTTGGTTACCTGTTCGAGAAGGAAGCCGAGTTTTCCCCTGACCCGGAATGTCAGCAAAAAGGATTGGCGCTGATTATCGAAAACCCCTCTTCCGGGACTGTTCTGTTATGCGAAGAGAGAAACAGCGGTTTTATTGTTGGCATGGTTACTTTGCTTTATACGGTAAGTACTGCTCTCGGGAAAAAAGTTGCCCTTCTCGAAGATATGATCGTTGACCCGGCATACCGCTCAAAAGGTATCGGAAACATGTTGCTGAGACACGCAATCAATCTTGCAAAAGAAAAAGGACTCGGGCGTCTTACCCTTCTTACCGATCGTGGCAATACTGCAGCACATCACTTGTATGAGAAATATGGTTTCGAACAATCCGGTATGGTGGCATTCAGGAAATTATTTTCATACCGTGAATGAACTTTTTGCATCTCAAACCGTTTTTACAAAATAACTTCTTGTAATAATGACCGTGGGTTTTGGCAGATGTTCTTTGCAGTATGTTTCAGTTCTTGTCAACATCATAAAAAAAGGAGAGATCAACTATGGATAAATGGAAATGCGAGCCTTGCGGCTATATTTACGACCCGGCATATGGTGATCCGGATAACGGCATTGAGCCGGGAACACCTTTTGAGGATATTCCGGATGACTGGGTATGCCCTGTGTGTGGTGTCGAAAAGGAATTTTTTGAAAAAGTCGAGGAATAAGAGCTTCCTGCATGTTGCTACTTCCTTTTGGAACCACGGCACTTCGCAACTATGGGGCACCTTTACTTAATTGTCGTGAACGACCTGAAGACAAGGTGGACGGAGCGCAGAAACCCCTTTCTATCCGCCCAACGAAGTATTCGGGGCGCGCAACAAATTAATAGAGGTGCCCTTAATTGGCCTTGTCTGCCAAGCTTTTGCTGCTGGCGATACCTGCTGCCTTGAATGCGGGATAGAGGCTGACCAAGAGCGAGACAGTCATGGTTGCTCCGGAGACAATCAGAAAATCGGAAACCTGCATGCTCACGGGGTACGCTTCGATTATGAAAGCGCTTTTTGATGGGAGTTCGACTATCCCGTAGCTCTTCTGTATGAAACATATCACCCATGCAGCCACCGCTCCTATCAATGTGCCCGCAAGGCCGATCATCCCTCCCTCCATGATAAAGATCATCAAAAACTGTGGCTTTTCAAGCCCGAGACAACGCAGGTAGAACAACTCTTTCCGCTTGTCGATAGCGGTCATGGTGAGAGAACCGGTAAGGCTCATTGCAGCCACAATTATTACCAGCATAAGCACACTGAAACTCACCCATTTTTCCATTTCCATCACGCCGAAAATATCCCGGTACTTCTCTTCCAGAGGCCGGATTACATAGGCATCTTCCAGCTCGTTTTCTTGAATCCAGGAACGCAGATTTCGAATCAGAGCAGCATGAGTAGAACGGTCATCGCTCCCCCTTACATCAATACCTGAATAGAGATTTTCCTTTTGAAGCAGTATCTTTCTTGCCATTTCTCTTGATGTCAGCACATAGTGGTCATTGAAAATGCGTTGCAGGGAAAAAACCGACTCAACCTGAACAACAGGAAAGGTCAACGCCGGCAGAAGATACGGCTGGGACAAAGACTGCAATCCGAGAGATATGAGTTCCGGGCTGAAAATTTTTACCTGTTGTGCCGGTGCAAGACTTGCCTTGTATGCCAGCATCTCCCCAACCGACACTGTTTCACTGCCGAAATAAGGTACATCTCTGTCCGCCTGTCGTACCAGACGCTCATGGGCATTTCGGGTAATTCCTTTTACCATGACAAGCTCACCGCTTTCTTTACCGGACAGGATAGCCGGGCCTTCCGCAAAGGGTTCGGCCGATGTCACGCCCTTGAGCGCGGTAACACGTGCAAGAAGGGAATCAGGCACCTCCATGAGCTTTCCTTTCGCAGGCAGAACCTGTGCCGGACTCTCAACCGTGACAAACAGATCCCACGCAAGCTGCTGAAAGCCGTTGAGCACACTCATGACAATAAGCAGAGTGCTGACACCAAGGATAATCCCTATCAGGCTTATTGTCGATATGATATTGATAACCCTGAACCGTTTTCTGGCAAAACTGTATCTCTGGGCTATCCACAAACCTGGAGAAAAACGCATACCAAGAATCTTAGAACTGAGTACTATGAAAAAAAACTAAATCCACTTCTCCTTACTCCTGACTTCCCGACTTCAGGCTTCCGTCTTCATCAGCTCAACAATGCCGTGCCCGGTTTCAATGCTGCCGCTACCCTGGCCGGAATGAACGCAAAAAAAATTGTCAATAAACCGACAATACACGAAACCAAAAGGTAGTCAAGCAGCTCTATCTGGATCGGAACATGCTTGATGAAATAATTCTTTTGTGGCAGCGCTATCAATTGAAAATGAAGCTCGAAAACTGAAAAGCCGAAAGCAAGAAGGTTTCCGGCAAGGATGCCAACCGTGGCAATCAGGAATGCCTGGGAAAGGAAAATGCCGCTGATCTTTCCCGGTGCAAGCCCTAATGCTCCCAGCATACCGATTTCTTTGGTTTTTTCGATTATCAGCACGAGCAGGGTCGAGATAATGTTGAAAACCGCCACAACAGTGATCGTTATGATCAAAAGCGGGGTTATGTTCTGCTGTAGTTTCAGCCACTCGAAAAGATTGTTGTAGCGCTCGTAAACCGTATAGCCGTAGAAAGGATAACCAAGCGCATTTACAGCAGCCGTAGCAGTAGCGTTGAGCTGCTCGATATCATGCACCATAACTTCATAGCCGCTGATACGAGTTTTGCCAGTATGGAAAATGCGTTGCATTGCGGCAAGGTCTGCGATAACCATATAGTCATCAAAACCTTCATTAAGACCGGTTTCATAAATACCGCTGACTGTCGCAAGCTCAAGATCCATGGCGGAAAGAAGATCAACAATGTTATCTGTAGGTTTGATCAGTTCCCCTGACGACTCATCTACGGCACTGATTACCATAAGCCTGCTGCCGGGAGACAGCTGCAAGGATTCGGCAAGCGGTTTCCCGACAAGGACGTGCATTGAAGAAGGTTCTTCATCATTGAACCACGATCCTTCGATGATGTTCTCTTTCAGAAAAGCAGGTGGACTTTTTCCGAAAATACCCTTGAGCATTGCCGGCTGTATCAGTTCCCCGTTATCTCCTTTGCTCTGCAAGACGACGTTTTTTTCCATAAAAGGCTGAACGGAAGAAATATTGTCAATACTGTTCAGGCGGACAGTGTCGGCTGGAAGAGGGAAAAAAAGGCGTCCCTCAGCCTGCCGGATCTGGAAATGAGAGCTGAATCCGATGAGCTTGTTTTCAATCTGCGAGGAAAAACCTTTGACAATAGAAAGCGTTAGAATAAGCGCTGCTGTGCCCAGCGCAATTCCAGCAACTGCTATAAAAACAATAAACGTCGGTTTTGATGAAGAACGAGGCTTAAAAGCAAACCTGCGCGCAATGTATAGCTCTGATTTCATACTTGCTTAATTCTCTCGATTACCGAACGACTACGAGCAACGTTTCGCTGAGCAGGGAGAAAGTCAAAAAGTTTACTCAGCACTTTCTCCCTCCTCCTGCTCCAGTTCTCTGAAGTGGACCACCTTGTTCCTCCCTGTCTGCTTTGCGCGATACAACGCCTTATCTGCATTATTAATCAGCGAATACCAGTCAACCGCATTGTCCGGATAGGTTGCAACACCTGCACTGATCGTTAACTGGCCGCCGGGCAATTCCTTTTCGTGGTAAAAAGGTTCAGCAGCGATTATGTTTCTTAATCTGTCAACAATTTCTATTGCCTCTCTGCTGTCTGTACGGGGAAACAATACAGCAAATTCCTCACCGCCGAATCGTGCAGGTATATCGGCTTCCCTGCACTCTTCACGAATGATCCCTGCCATTCGTTCGAGAACAATATCACCTGCAACATGGCCGTTTGCATCGTTGTATGCTTTGAATCGGTCAATATCCATCATTGTAATGGATACCTTCTCATTAAAACGTTTCGCTCTCGCCACATCAACGATCAAATGGTCCTTGAAATGACGGTAATTATACAAATCCGTTTTCTCATCCTTGATAAAAAGCTCATCAAGTTTCTTGTTTTTCAACTCGATATCCTGGCAGAATCTTACAATTGAGTCGGTTATCTGGTTTACATCACTCGAGAACTCTTCACGCCTTATATTCTTTTTAACTTCTTCTGCGGTATCATGAAAGCTTTCCGGCAACTCCTCGTTGAGCATCCGCAGCTTTTCTGCCAGCTGGCTCAACGGCATGACCGTTTGGCGGTAATTGCTCACAATCAGCCAGCCTGCGGAAATGATAATGACCATGAGAACAGCAAGCACAATGAAAAAAAACAGCTGCACCGCATCATACACTTTGTCATTGGCAAGTCTCACATCGATAGCCGTTTGCAGGATCACATCATCGAGCTCAAGTATCATCAGGGGAATACTGTTATCGGCAATCCCCCTTTTCATATCAATATCAGTAAGCATTTTTTCCAGCGCCAGCTGACTCGACCTCATCCACGATGCCAGCTCAGGCATACGATTTTTTGCCGCCCTTGATTGAAAATTGACTGAACGGAATTGAAGCAGCTTTATATTCTGGGTGATCTCCCGCAAAACCTCAGAGCGATCGGGGGTAAGACTCAACTGCTGGTCTATCAGTGTGAGGGTTGAGCGGAAATCAAGAAGGTCCTTGTATATCACCTGTGCCTCGTCCGCTCTTTTCTGGAGATTCCCCTGATAAGTAATGAAACCGGCTGTACCGCCGAGCAAAAGAAAGGCAAAAAGTATACCCGAGAATAACACGGGTCTTAACGACAGGGACTGGAAGGATGTTTTACCGGACTCGGACATAAATCAACCAGGAGATGCAGCTATTTCAAATTGATGATTCGTACCGGTCGCTTGTACGGTGCCAGAACACTCTGTGCAAAGCCGTTCTGGCCCTCTCTTGCCAGCCAAGCACCGAAACCGGCTGCCAGTGCTTCTCTTTTACGGTACATATAGTACACAATATAGCCAAGAGGATACTTCCCTCGATAGACATTATATTGAGACGGCATAACAGGAATGTCCCCTTTTTTTTCACAGAGCGGAACAATACGAATCGAGGATGACGCAGAACCCGAAGTTATCAAGCCGGCTGCCTGCGAAAGCGGAAGAATACCTACAGCACCTTTTTCCCTGGAAACAAGTCTTACCAGCTCATGATCACCCGCGGTATGCCAAGCCGTTAAATGACTCTCCTCCGGGGCCGCCATGGCAAGGAACAACTGTTGCAGCCTGACATCGTTATTATTTACGTAAGCTTTTATCTCTCCATCATTTACCGAACCTTTCCCCCAGCGGCTTTTTCTGGCCGTATAGATCATCGCAAGATCATCCACGCAAAGAGATTGCACCGGATTGGCTGCATTAACAACACAGGCAATAGCACCTCTGGCTACAGGCTCAAGGCGGTATGCTATTCCATTTTTCTCCAGCAAAGATCTTTCACGGTTCCCCAGGTCACCACTCAAAAGCATAGCACGGATATCTTCCTGAAGAAACCTGTTGAAAAGATCAGGAAATAAGCCGGTTTCAAGCACAATGGTCGCATCAGGGTAGTGATGGCTGAAAACCGGAGCAACAGCTCCTGTTACTGTAGCAAGAGAAGGCTCAACCCCGACCTTCAACAAACCGCTTTTTGCTGTTTCATCAACAACCGTTTCAATGCCCGGACGGTTTACCGTAAAGATAACAACCGCTGCCACCAATACGGCTGCAATGGCTGCCGTCAGATAAATCAATCCTTTCCCGCGCCCCATACTTATCCGAAAATCTTGTTCAAACCCTCTCAGTGATATGCTTCAACCGACTCCAGTGCAAAGATAGAGAAAAAACATCCGTCTGGAAACCTTGCAATCATCATAAAAATCACTATTTTATCCATATTATTGAATATAAATTCACCAAAAGAATATATATCCAGAGAAATAATTCATTTTATTTTAACGATTTAATCAAAAAATATCCATTTCGACGAATTTTTTCTCGTATTACATATGGGTATTACATAGTTTGCAAAGCATTATGAGAGGCTACAAAAAACCTACTGCTTCGATTATCGGCGCTTCGGGATATTCCGGCGCTGAGCTGACGAAAATTCTTCTCAGGCATCCTTCGGTAAAGCTTGAGAAACTCTACGCTCACACACAGGCAGGAAAAAAAGCTCGGGATATATACCCGGCGCTTGACACGGACGCGGTTTTCGAATCGTACAGGGGCGCACAAGACACAGATATTTATTTCCTCGCCCTGCCTCATGGTGAAGCATTCTCGATAGTTCCGCAGCTTGCCGATGCCGGAAAGCTGGTAATTGATCTTTCAGGTGATTTCAGGTTGAAAAACCCGAAAGAGCACCTGAAATATTACAGGAAGGACAAAGATGCCAAGGCCGTTCTTACATATGCAATGCCGGAACTCTACCATGATGCGATCAAACAGGTAAAAGCTGTCAGCAATCCGGGATGCTATGCTACGAGCATCATCCTGGGGGCTGCCCCTTTTGTGAAAAGGCCCCTGAAAGGTGCTGCGGTCAAAAATGTCAACTGCACAGCGGTTTCAGGAATATCCGGGGCCGGCAGGACCGGAAAGGTCGAGCTTTCTTTTTCGGAAATGAGCGGCAACGTACGCGCCTACAAAGCGGGAATGCACCAGCATACCCCTGAAATTCTTCAGGCCCTCGATACGGATACCATAAAACCTGCTTTCGGTTTCATGTTCACTCCGATGATTGCCCCTCTTGTCAGGGGGATTTACGCTGTACTGAACATTCAGCTTGAAAAACAGCTGCCTGTTTCACAAATTAGGGAGCATTTCAGCGCCTTCTACCGCTCAGCGCCCTTTGTACGTGTCAGGGAAACCATGCCGGAAGTTCAGCATGTGGCTTACACGAACTTCTGTGATATTCACATCGCTGAAAGTGCAGATAACGGATTGGTAGTGGTTGTTACCGCAATTGACAACCTGGTCAAGGGTGCAGCGGGGCAGGCCGTCCAGAATATGAACATTATGCTCGGCTACGATGAAACTCATGGGTTACTGTGAATTGTCAAATAATTTAACCAACGAATACTTACTGCCGTGAAATCGTTACACAAGGCTTATTCGGCTATTGAAAAACTTGCAGCCGGAACATCATGGCCTGAACATACAACTCCTCTCAGCATCCGGGATGCTTCAAAAAAGCAGTTCTGGCCAAAAGGATTTTCCGCTGGAACCGCACACGCGGGCATTAAACCCGGCAAACGGGATCTGATGGTCATTACTTCTGATGAACCCTCGTCTGCCGCAGCAGTATTTACCAGAAACCTTTGTTCCGCTGCACCGGTGACCCTGTCGAAAGAACATCTTAAACAGTCCGCATCTTCAATGCGTGCCATAGTCTGCAACAGCGGCAATGCAAATGCAGCAACAGGAAGCAGGGGTGTAGCGGATGCGAAAACCATGGCGGAAAAAACAGCCGAAGTGCTTGGATTGAGGCCCCGGGACATCCTCGTCTCGTCCACAGGTGTCATTGGTGTTCCTCTTCCGATGGACAGGATTAATAGCGCGCTCGACTCATTTTCAGCTGTTCTGCTCGAAGACTCATGCGCTGACGCTGCCGAAGCGATCATGACAACCGATACCTTCCCCAAATTTTTTGCCCTGGACGTCTCGGTTTCTTTCGGTTCTGTACGTCTCTGCGGCATAGCAAAAGGTTCGGGAATGATATGCCCCGACATGGCAACCATGCTCGCCTTTCTCGTGACTGATGCAAACATAGGCCACAGTCTGCTCCAGGAAATGCTTTCAAAGGCAAATGAAAGGAGTTTCAACAGTATTACGGTTGACGGGGATACAAGTACTAACGATATGGTTGCCATACTGTCCAAAGCTGGCAGTAAAGAAATCCTGCCGGGAACCCGTGATGCAGACATTTTCTATACCGCACTGGAGAGCCTGATGACTTTCCTTGCCAAGTTGATCGTCAGAGATGGCGAGGGCGCAACGAAACTGGCAACCATACGTGTGGAAGGCGCCGTAGCGGATACGGACGCACAAAAAGCCGCTCGAACCGTCGCCAATTCAAACCTGGTGAAAACGGCCCTGCATGGCGAGGATGCAAACTGGGGAAGAATCATTGCAGCCGCCGGAAGATCCGGAGCTGTGTTTAACCCGGCAAATGTTTCTATAAAATTTAATGACCTGGTTATTCTCAAACCGGGGTATGTTTCCGAGTTTTCAGAAAAAGAAGCGAAAAAAATTCTCAGCCGGAGTGAATACAAAATCACCATAACATTAGGAAACGGGCCCGGCAATGCAGTTTTGCATACCTGCGATCTCAGCAAGGAGTACGTTGATATCAACGGCAGCTACAGAACCTGAATCTTCAGGATATTACGAAAACGAGTACAGTCAATGAAGGATTTACACAGCGATCTCCCGGCAGGCAGGGGGACAAAGGAACAGCAGTCCACAATAGGCCAGGTGCTCATCGAAGCCCTGCCTTACATCCGTAAGTTCGAGGACAAGACATTTGTCATCAAGTACGGAGGCTCTGCCATGAAAGACGAGATGCTGAAAGACGCTTTCGCCCGGAATGTGACCCTTCTGCGCAAAGTCGGTATTAATGTTGTTCTGGTTCACGGCGGTGGCGAAGCCATCACCAGAACTGCTGATAAACTGGGTATCGAAACACAGTTCGTCCATGGTAAAAGAGTAACCAACAAAGAGATGATCACTGTTGTGCAGATGACTCTTGCGGGAAAAGTCAATCAGGATATCGTTCGTCTCATAAGCGAGCATGGAGCAAAGGCCGTCGGTGTCAGCGGACTCGATGCCAATACCATAAAAGCGATTCCCTGCCCTGACGCATCCCATCTCGGCCTTGTTGGAGAAATCGCAATGATCAACACAAGCTATCTCGACCTGCTCTGCCATGCCAAGCTCATACCGGTGATCGCTCCCATAGGATTCGATGACCATGGCAACGTTTACAACATCAACGCAGATGATGCAGCCAGCGCGATCGCAATTGCGCTCAAGGCTGAAAAACTGATTTTCGTCAGTGATGTTGCAGGAGTCCATCATGGCAAAACAATCCTTAAAAGCGTCTGCAAAGCAGAAGCAGCCGATCTCATAGAGGGTGGGGTAATTTCGGGAGGTATGATACCCAAAGCACTTTCAGCTTACAAAACCCTGGACGGAGGTGTCCATAAGATTCACCTTATAGACGGCAGACTCATTCATTCATTGCTGCTGGAAATTTTCACCGATCAAGGTGTCGGGACCCAGTTTGTCACGGAAAAAGATTCTGAACTTTAACTACATTCTTGGAGATATCTATTGGATAATCATACCAACAAACGGGATTTCCTCGGCTTTTCCCATCTGGATGCCGGCAAGATTATAGAGCTCTTCGACTTTTCCCTTTTTATAAAAAAACAGCGCAGAGAAGCTGCTGCCGGTCAGCCTTACAAACCTATTACCGGCAAAACGGTAGCCATGATATTCAACAAACCGTCACTCAGGACAAGGGTTTCTTTTGAAATCGGTATTCATGAGCTCGGCGGATATGCAATTAACCTCGAAGGGAAATCCATAGGTGTCAATTCCCGTGAAGCCGTCGAAGACATTGCGCAGCTTCTTTCGCGCTACAACGATGCAATCGTGGCAAGACTGCATGAACACTCGGTTATCGAGGCCCTCGCAAAACACGCATCAATACCTGTTATCAATGCGCTTACAGACCTCTCCCACCCTTGCCAGATCCTTGCCGATGCATTTACACTTTATGAAAAAGGGTTGTGGCATGAAAAAATTAAAGTGGTATTTGTCGGCGACGGCAACAACGTGGCAAACTCGTGGATAGAACTGGCCGGCATACTTCCTTTCCATTTTGTGCTGGCATGCCCCGATGAGTCAAAGTATATGCCGGACACAAAGATTCTTGAATCCGCCAGAAAGAATACCAAAGGCACCATAGAGATCGTTCACGATCCCAAGGAAGCTGCAAGAGATGCAGATGTTCTGTATGCCGACGTCTGGACAAGTATGGGTCAAGAAGATGAAGCCGAAAAACGGCTTCAGACATTCAGGGAGTATCAGGTCAATCCGGAACTGCTCAAGATCGCAAAACCTTCCGCTTTAGTTATGCACTGCATGCCTGCGCATCGCGGACAGGAAATAACTGCAGAGGTAATGGACGGGCCGCAGTCTATTATTATGGATGAGGCGGAGAACCGCCTGCACGTTCAAAAAGCAATACTGGTCAAACTGCTCAACCATGAAGAGTACAGGAAGTTTCATCTTACGCACAGGCTTCAGAATGTCGCAAGAAAGCTTAAATCCTGAAACAAACCAAAAAAGCCATGGGGAAACAGAACCGGCAGCGTAAAATCAAGGAGATCCTCCTGAACAATGAAGTGAGTAATCAGCATGACCTCATGCAGCTATTGCAAAATGCAGGCATTGAGGTTGCTCAGGCTACACTGTCAAGAGACTGTTCTGAGCTCGGTGTCCTGCGCTCACGGACTGCTACCGGCTACCGGCTTATCTTCCCTGAAGACAACCCCGGGCAGATGATCAAAGGGCTTGTGGAGATGGAAATCCAGTCAGTCGAAGCCAATGAAACAGCGATAGTCATCAAAACATTGCCCGGAAGAGCACACGGGGTCGGTTCTTTTATCGACCATCTCAAAAACCCTAAAATACTGGGAACAATCGCCGGAGACGATACCGTTCTTGTCATTCCGGCATCGGTTCGCGACATCCGGTCAACATTGAACTACATAGAATCAAATCTTTTAAACACCTGACAAAGCAAAATATGAACAAGGAAAAAATCGCTATTGCCTACTCCGGCGGACTCGATACATCCGTTATGATAAAGTGGCTGAAAGACAAATACGATGCTGATATCGTTGCCGTCACAGGTAACCTTGGCCAGCAGAAAGAAATAGAGAACCTTGAAGAAAAGGCAATTGCCACGGGCGCGTCAAGTTTTTCGTTCCTTGACCTGCGCAAAACGTTTGTCGAAGAGTATATCTGGCCAGCACTAAAAGCAGGGGCTCTTTACGAGGATGTCTACCCGCTGGCTACCGCACTCGGGCGCCCTCTCCTTGCAAAGGCTCTCGTTGATGTCGCTCTGGCCGAAAACTGCACCATGCTGGCTCACGGATGTACCGGCAAGGGTAATGACCAGGTCCGTTTCGAGGTAACATTCGCTTCTCTCGCTCCACACCTGAAAGTTCTTGCGCCACTCCGTGAATGGGAATTCACTTCACGAGAAGCAGAAATCGCTTACGCACAGCAGCACAACATCCCTGTCTCGGCAACAAAGAAAAACCCCTACTCCATAGACGAAAACATCTGGGGCATCAGTATTGAATGCGGTGTTCTTGAAGATCCCATGGTTTTCCCTCCGGAAGACGCCTACCAGATCACCACATCTCCTGAAAAAGCTCCCGACAAGGCAGCAGTCATCGACATCGAATTTGAACAGGGAGCTCCCTTCTCACTTGACGGAAAGAAAATGGAGGGCCTCGACCTTATCATGGAACTCAACAAGGTCGGTGCCGCCCACGGTGTCGGTCGTCTCGACATGGTTGAAAACCGCGTGGTTGGCATCAAGTCCAGAGAAATATATGAAGCTCCGGCGGCATCCATCCTGCATTTCGCACATCGGGAGCTTGAAAGGCTGACGCTGGAGAAAACTGTCTTCCAGTACAAAAACAACATCGGTCAGGACTACGCAAACCTGATCTATAACGGCACCTGGTTTTCTCCGATGCGCGAAGCACTTGACGCTTTCGTCCAGGAAACACAGAAAAATGTCAGCGGCCTGGTACGCGTAAAACTTTTCAAAGGTTCGGTCACCCTGCTCGGCAGAACCTCACCCTGGTCTCTTTACGACGAACAACTGGCAACCTATACTGAAGCCGACACGTTCAACCATAAGGCTGCCGAAGGGTTCATCCATATTTACGGACTCGGTCTTAAAACTTACAGTGAGGTACAGGCGAAAAACAAAAAGTAAAGCAAGCTCTCCCCGGTCGTACAAAGGCCGGGGTTTACACTTCTTTCATTAATTTGTTCCGTGCCCCGATTGCTTTTTACCCGGCGTAACCGTAACTTTCGTTGTTATCGTACATAACGCGCAACGCCGGTCTCTCCCCTTCCATAACCAATTCTACCAGGAGGTTACATGAAAAAGATCATTGTTACCGTTTCTTCATTTGTGCTTCTGCTGCTGCTGTTTCAGTCCGCAAGCTGGGCATCGGTCAACCAGTTCACCGGCACATGGACCAACACGGACCCGGATACCGGGGGAATTACCAAACTTGAAATAACAAAACAGGGTTCCGCTCTCAAAATGCATGCCTGGGGACAATGCCAACCGGAAGATTGCGACTGGGGAACCGTACCTGCTTTCCTCTATGCTCCCAACATTTCTGCAAACATGATGCAAACAGGCAAAGTCATGACGGCGAACTATAAAACCGGCTTCAGCGAGACCCTGATTATCGTGAAACCTGCCGGGAAAAATCGTCTGAAAGCAGAAACATTCACCCGTTTCACCGATGGCAGTAACCGCTCGAATTATACGTCATCACACACCTTCAAACGAATGCTTCAACTCACACCTATACCGTTGCCTCCTCCACTTTTGCCTGCCCAGCCAAATCCGACCCTAAATGAAGATTGCGTATCATTTTATCCGCCAAACACAACCGTAAAAAAAATCAACGGACGCTGGAAAATTGTCGACGGCAACCACTGGATGTTTGATTTCGGCAACAAGAAAGCCGAGGCGTACAGAGCTCTTCAAATCATCAAACATTACCAGATGAATCAGTCATGTTTTGTTGGCCGCCCTGACCCTTCATTCCAGTACCTACTGGCTTCTGAAAAAGCACCTAAAGGCGGTATGCCTGGAGAAGATTGCGTAAGCTTCAATCCCAATACGATCCAGGTGAAAAACATAAACGGAAGCTGGAAGATAGTCGATGGCAATCACTGGATGTTCGACTTCGGCAACAAGAAGGCAGAAGCGGAAAAAGCCTATGCTATCATTAAGAAATACGGCTTTACGCGCTCATGTTTTGTCGGAAGGCCTGACCCGAGCTTTCTGTATTTGAGGAAGTAGGTCAAAAAACTATTCAAAACAACATCCCCGGATCTCTCATTGGTTTTCAAGGATCCGGGGAATGCCTCAACAACCAACCACACAACCTTCGAACTTCCGATAACGAATAAAGCTTCACTGTTGTCTGCAGCCCACAGATTTCAGAATTAACTCCCTACCCCACCCGATCGCTATTCATTAGATACCGCCCTTAACACACAGAACCCTCTCCTCTATGAATGGAAGGTTTTTTTGATATACATGCTTTGTTTTTTGAAGTACTTTGCAAGCAAAACACGATCAAGAGGTAGAGGTTTTTCGGGCGAGGCAATATTTCTTATCTTCCGGCTAACGCACTTTACCAACATGATTTTGAAACCGATGAGTTCAAAAAAAGGCACCGAAAAGGAACTTTTGTGGCAAAGCCGTTTTGCCGAACCGTTTGACCGCGAAGCACTGCTTTTCTCCTCTTCCGTTGATGTTGACAAAGTGCTTTACCAGGAGGACATCAAGGGATCAATCGCACATGTAACAATGCTTTCTGAAGAAGCAATCATACCGGTGGAGGAAGCAAGGCTGATCGTCGAAGGGCTGGAAGAAATCGAACAGGAAATCAGCTCCGGAGCGCTCGTGCCCGGTTGGGAAGATGAAGACATCCATACGGTAATAGAAAACCGTTTGAAAGAAAAGATCGGCCCCATTGCAGGCAAGATGCATTCAGGAAGAAGCAGGAACGACCAGGTTGTTACCGATACAAGGCTGTATATGAAACAGGCGATTGGTGAGCTGAACAATGCACTGGAAGATCTGAAAAAGCTTCTTCTTGAGAAAGCTGAAACTTACCGTTACACGATCATTTTCGGTTACACCCACCTGCAGCGTGCACAACCCGTCTCTGCAGGACATTACTACCTCGCCTGGTTCAATATGTTCCAGCGGGACGGAGAAAGATTGAAAGACCTCTACAAACGGGTTAACATTTCTCCTCTCGGTGCCGCTGCCTTTGCCGGAAGCACGTTGCCCTTGAATGCGAAAAGAAGCATGGAGCTGCTCGATTTCGGCGAACTGTTCCGGAACAGCATTGACGCGGTAAGCGACAGGGATATCATCATCGAATTCATTTCGGCATGCTCGATCGTGATGATGCACCTTTCAAGATTTTGCGAAGACCTTATACTCTGGAGCAGCTCCGAGTTCGATTACCTTAAGATCAGCGATGCTTTTGCAACAGGCTCCTCGATCATGCCGCAGAAAAAAAACGCTGACATAGCCGAGCTGGTTCGGGGGAAAACAGGAAGAGTATATGGTGACTTGATAAATATCTTGACGATCATGAAAGGTCTCCCGCTTTCCTACAACAGGGACATGCAGGAGGATAAACCGCCTTTGTTTGATGCTTCAAACTCGACAATTTCAAGTGTGAGGATTTTTACGAAGATGCTGGCGCATACAAAACTGAAAGAAGAACGGCTGGCGAAACTAACCGAAGAGGATCTGAGCCTTGCAACGGAAATTGCCGAGTACCTTGTAAGAAAGAACCTGCCTTTCCGTGAGGCGCACAGAATAACCGGGAAGATTGTGAGCCATGCAATTGAATCAGAAACAGCCCTGCAGCACATACCTCTGGAAACCTACAGAACTTTTTCCGATCTGTTTGACAGCGATCTTTACGATGCGCTGAAACCGGAAACAAGCGTCAACACAAAACAATCTCATGGCAGTACCTCGTTTGCTTCGGTGGATGAACAGATAAAGGCCGCCAGAGAAAAACTATAATTCCTGAAATCCTGAAAGATGTTGTGAGATTGCCTACCGATCACCTGTTTCTCTTCCCATTAGCCTGCCACGGCGTAGCTTCGACTCCGACAAGCCCGCTCTGTGACAGATCGGCCATATCGGCAACAATTGCCGCAGACTGCTTAAGAAGAAGATCAGGCTGGTCTTCTTTATTCCATTGAGCCTCAAACCCCTGAATCCGGTCCATCTCGGCCTTGAAATCAGGCTCGTACAATGATATGACCTCCCTTTTCCTGAAGCTGTTCAGCACGTCCAAGTCGTTGACATACCGGGCATAAAGAGAGTCACTGTTTATCCGCTCAAGATACTTCTCCTTCAGAGACGCTATAGCATTACTTTCCAGTCTTGCGACTTCGGAATCCGTTGCCGGCGGGATAGCATCCCAACGCAGGCTGCTTGTGTAAGTGTCCTCCCCGACCACCTCAGTGTCGATGATCGAAGGAAAATCGATATCCGGCTTAACACCAAGATGCTGTGTGCTTTCTCCTGATATGCGGTAGAACTTGGCAATGGTCAACTTGATCCGTCCGAGGTCTTCTGTTTTGTAGAAAAAGTTGAGTGGTCTGTTGATCTTGAGGATACTCTGTACAGTACCCTTTCCGAACGTTCTGCCGCCGATAACCACCCCCCTGCCGTAATCCTGAATAGCAGCAGCAAGGATTTCAGAAGCCGAGGCACTGTAACGGTTTACCAGAACAGCAAGCGGACCATTGTATCCGACATCGGACTCTTCATCACGCAGAACCATTACTCCGCCATGCGAGTTACGAATCTGAACAACAGGGCCTTCCGGGATAAAAAGACCGGTCAGCTTCACAGCTTCCTCGAGAGCCCCGCCGCCATTGTTCCTCAGGTCAAGAACAATACCATCAACACCTTCCTTTTTAAGCTCGGCCAAAATTTTTCTGACATCCCTGCTGGTACTCTTGTAATCAGGCTTCTTCTGTTTCTGCCCCTCGAAATCAAGGTAAAAAGCAGGCACGGTTATCACCCCGATTTTTCTGCCGTTGTGATTGATCACTTCTTTACGCGCAGACTGCTCCTCAAGTTTAACCTCATCCCTGACAATACGAATGACTTTGGAAGGGCCCTTGTTGCCCTGACTGACTGGAAGAATCTTTAAACGCACAAGGGAACCTTTTTCGCCACGAATAAGCCTGACAACATCATTGATTCTCCAACCGACAATATCAACGATATCGCCTTTCTCATCCTGGCCCACACCAACAATTCTGTCGCCCTTCTTGAGCAGGCCGCTCCTGAATGCCGGCCCGCCGGGAATAATCTCGTTGACAACAGTGTACTCGTTCTCGCTCTTCAGCTTTGCACCGATGCCCTCAAGCGAACGACTCATGTCAATCTGGAAATTTTCGTAATCCAAAGGAGAAAAATAGTTGGTATGAGGATCAAAGGATGTCGTCAAGGCATAGGTAAAAGCACGGAAAGCATCTTCAGCGGTCTGCTGTTCAAGCAGAGAAAGACGATTTTTATACCGTTTGACGAGAACCTTGCGGGGCTCTTCCTCACTTTCTTCACCGGAATATTTCAGGTTAAGCAGCTGATATTTGGCTTCCTTGCGCCAGCGATCACGCAGTTCGGCTTCACCGGCCGGCCACGGGGAGTCTTTTCTCTTGAGATCAAAAGTCTCGGGAACACTGAAATCGAAACGGGCCGTGTCAAGCTGGGCGATCATGAAGCGCATTTTCTGTTTAGCCTGTTTCAGAAAAGTGTTGTAGACCCTGAAGCCTGCGTCGGCTCTGCCTAAAAGAAAATCATCATCAATTCTGTTGCCTATTTCCTTTCGAAACGACTCGACCTGTGGAGCAACAAAGTAACTTCTTGTTTCATCGAGCTGCTCAAGAAAACGCGAAAGAATCTCCTGAGAAAGAGAGTCATTGACCGCTACCTTCCGGAAATGATACTGCATAAGATAACGGCTGAGGTATCTTTCGGCTTCTTCCTGAACAGGAGAAGCCTTGAAAACAACATCCTTTGCTGGTACCTGACCTGTTTTAGACTGCACTGCCATAACAGGCAGTACAAAAAAAAGCAGGAGAACCGGATAAAAAAATACGAGCTTTTTTAAACGTCTTGACATGGACTACTTTTCCTCGACTTTGAGTAACAAACACTCCTTGAATGCAAATGCAAATATATTATATTTATGACCACTTATTCACCGACATCCCTTTATGTTAACTGGCCGTAGCACTAAAACAACACTAATGGAGACCTCTTGATGCAAAAGCAACCTATAAGCTATAAAGAACTTGGCCTTCAAAACAGCAAAGCTTTATTTGCCAAAGCCGTCGAAGGCGGCTACGCAATCCCCGCGTACAACTTCAACAATCTTGAGCAATTACAGGCGATTATCATGGCTTGCGTTGAAACAAAATCGCCGGTTATTCTTCAAGTTTCGAAAGGAGCCCGCAACTATGCCAATCAAACTCTCCTTCGGCACCTTGCCCGCGGCGCCGTCGAGTATGCCGAAGAGCTTGGAGCTCCTATCCCTATTGTACTGCACCTTGACCACGGAGACAGTTTCGAGCTTTGCAAAGACTGCATTGACACAGGCTTTTCATCGGTCATGATCGACGGTTCTCATTTGAGCTACGATGACAATGTCGCTCTTACTCGTAAAGTTGTGGAATACGCCCACCAGAATGACGTTACCGTCGAAGGTGAGCTCGGCGTTCTTGCCGGAGTCGAGGATGAAGTTTCTTCTGAAACACACACCTATACACAGCCTGAAGAGGTAGAGGACTTTGTTACCAAGACCGGAGTCGACAGTCTCGCAATTGCTATAGGAACATCACACGGTGCTTATAAGTTCAAGCCAGGCGAAGACCCGAAAATACGTCTGGACATTCTTGCTGAGATTGAAAAACGCATCCCCGGTTTTCCTATTGTACTACACGGCTCCTCATCCGTGCCCCAGGATCTGGTAGCTACTATAAACGAGCATGGAGGTAAACTGAAAGACGCTATAGGCATCAGTGAAAATCAGCTCAGGGAGGCCGCAAAATCAGCTGTATGCAAAATTAACATCGACTCTGACGGACGTCTTGCAATGACCGCGGCTGTTCGTAAAGTGCTCGATGAAAAACCCGAAGAGTTCGATCCAAGAAAATACCTGGGCCCGGCAAGGGATTCACTCAAGGAGTTGTATAAGCACAAGATCATTAACGTGCTGGGATCAGACAACAAGGCGTGATCCGGGCTGCTCTCTATCCATCAAGCTATCGAGCCAGCCAGCTCCATGCGGCATAGCTCATAATCCCCACTCCTGTGACGATCGACGATTCATCCGGGTTAAAAAATGGGGAGTGCAGAGTGTTGCCTTTTTCAGGCTTCTTTCTGCCGGTTCCGAGCTGAATAAATGCGCCAGGGCAATGTTGAAGGTAGTAAGAAAAATCCTCGGCAGTCATCAGCGGTTCACACTCCTCAACCTTATCCTCTCCAAGATATTCAATCGCTGCCTGCCGCAGAGCACGGGTTGTTTCAGGGTGGTTAACAAGCACAGGATAACCGTTGACAATATCAAGCTCAGCTTCAACCCCCAAACCCCTGGCAGTATGTTCAATAGTTTGCCTGAGGCGCTTCTGCATCAGAATACGCAGATCTTCATTCATGGTGCGCAAGGTGCCGGACATGGAAACCTTGCCGGGAATCACATTGGTAGCATTTCCTCCGTTTATCGAACTGATCGAGACAACGGCTGGATCATAAGGTGAAGCCACCCTGCTGACAAGATGCTGCAAGGAGGTGATGATGTGTGCTGCAGCAAGCACCGGGTCTGCAGCTTTATGAGGAGCCGAGGCATGGCCGCCCTCCCCGTGCACGGTTATATACAGTTCGTCCGCAGCGGCCATCAGACTGCCTTCACGAAGAGCTATCTTGCCGGCTTGAAGCTGCGGAAAACAATGAAGACCAAAAATCGCTGACGGCTTGTAATGATGGAAAAGCCCGGCTTCGATAAGTGGTCTGGCTCCCCCAGGCGCCTTCTCTTCTGCAGGTTGAAAGACAAAAAGCACGTCTCCGGCAAGCGTTTCCCTGATTTCAGCAAGCACAGCCGCCGTTCCCAAAAGTATAGCGGTATGCATGTCATGCCCGCAAGCATGCATCTTCCCGTTTTCCACGGAGCAGAAGTCATGCCTGTTCTCTTCCTGAAGGGGTAGAGCATCGATGTCGGCGCGAAGAGCAACAAGTGTTCTCCCAGGCTTTCTGTCACTCCCCTCAAGCAGGGCAACAACACCGGTCTCGAGAAAATCATGCTCTATTTTCAGCTTCAGTCGTTGAAGATGTTCACGGATCAGAGCAGTGGTACGAAATTCCTGAAAAGAAAGCTCAGGATGACGATGAATTTCACGGCGTATCCCGACAATTTCAGAATATAGCTCACTTGTCTTGCTCCTGATTCTTTCTATGATTGCCGAGGGGTTTTCAGACATAAACCAGTACGAAGGATTTCTAAAAAAGACAAACCTCTACATGTCGATATAGCGCATGAATTCAAGGGCTTTTTCACGAAGCTCATCAACCCTTCCCTCAACGGAAGGTTTTGCGTAGCGGATGAAGTAACCGTATTTTTCAAGATTTGTAACAAGGCGATAGATGTCCTGGCTTTGTATTCTGAAAGTCATAACCATTGTCTGCGCGCCCGGTTCCGGCTCGACAATACCAAAACTCAACACCGTCGCGTCGTTTTTTTCTATGACACCGATGATTTCAGAGACTTTTACCCCCAGTGCAGGAGCCTCGATCTCAAGAGTAGCTCCTGTTTCCGAAAAATGGAATATGCCCGCTATCTCCTTAAGAAGCTCCGATTTGGTAACAACACCTTTATAGCCTCCATCCTGATCGGTAACGGGGAGCAGATTGCCGGTACGGTTATCGCTCAGCCGGTCAAATGCATCCAGAACATGTTCATCCTCATACAATGTTTCAGGTTCATTGAACCGCATCTGTCCAAGTTGCACATCGTCTTCTGCCTGGGCGGCCCTGAGCAGACAGTCAGGACTTACAAGCGCAAAAAGCCTGCCGTCTTTGAGCACTGGAGCCTCCTCCAATCCGAGTTCCTGAAACCGCGATAGCACGGCAGAAACCATTTCCGAGGCTTGAAAAACCGGATAATCGGCATTTATATGTCTTTGTATATGGCTCATCAGCTATTCCCCACCACCCGTTATTACTCAGCACTACAAACAATCTCCCAAGCGGGATAATTCCTATGATTCGATTTTTGCCACACGGCGCTCATGCCTTCCTCCCTCAAAATCAGCTGCAAACCAGTTTTCAAGGCTTTTTTCAATTGCCTCACTGTCGGTAAACCGGGCAGGAAAACATATGATATTAGCATTATTATGCTGTCTGCCAAGGCTCGCAATTTCCGGGTTAAAGGCAAGCACCGCCCGAATCCCTTTAAACTTGTTAGCCGCAATCGATACGCCTACACCTGTACCGCAGAGCAACACGCCCTGGTCATGCCCTCCATTGGCAACCGTCCCGGCAACCTTGCGGGCATAATCCGGATAATCCACCGAATCATCCGACCATGGCCCCATATCTTCAACCTCATGCCCATGCTCTTGCAGCCATGCATATACTGTTTTCTTTAATTCATAACCCGCATGATCACTTCCAATGGCAATTTTCATAATCCGTTTACTTTAAATTTACATATGGATTTTTTCTTTGACGCCTGATTGAGAAATATGCTCTGACTGTTTACTTTAGGTTTGTCGTTAGTGACCTTAATATACGAGCCATCGGAAGTCATTTCCCATGACTTGACATTATCATTGAGGATAAGCCCAAGCTCTGCTTTGACAACCTCTATCAGTTCCTTGTCCATGATTGGAAACAGGGCCTCCACCCTGTGGTCAAGGTTTCTCGGCATGATATCTGCGCTTCCGAGATACAGTTCATCCATACCGCCGTTCCGAAAATAATAAGCCCTGCTGTGTTCTAAAAATCTCCCGATAACACTGATTACGCGAATATTCTCGCTAACCCCGTGTATTCCGGGAATAAGACAACAGATACCGCGGATAATAAGGTCAACAGCAACACCCTCACACGACGCCCTGTAGAGAGCCCGAATGGTTTTATTATCGACAAGGGCGTTCATCTTCATGATTATACGGCCATTCCCTTCTTTCTTATGCCACTCTATTTCACGGTCTATCATCTCAATAATCTTCTGGCGGGTATTGACCGGTGACACAATCAGTTTCCTGTAAGTTGTGTGTTTCGAGTAGCCGGTTAAAGCATTGAAAAGTTCTGATACATCATTGGCAAGCAACTCGTTAGTCGTAAGATAGCTGTAGTCGGTGTATATCTTTGCCGTGACAGGATTGTAGTTGCCGGTACCAAGATGCAGGTAACGTTTCAGCTTGTCGTGCTCCCTGCGAACAATAAGCGTAAGTTTTGCATGAGTTTTCAGGCCGATAAGACCATAAACCACATGCGCACCGACATCCTCCAGCGCCCTTGCCCAGCCGATGTTATTCTCTTCATCGAAACGCGCCTTCAACTCAACAAGAACGGCCACCTGTTTCCCCCCTTCGACAGCATTCATCAATGCCTGAACTACCGGTGAATTACTGCCTACCCTGTAAAGAGTTTGTTTGATGGACAGCACCTGCGGGTCACTTGCTGCCTGGTTGATAAGATCAACGACCGGCTGAAAAGAGTCGTAGGGATGATAAAGCAGGTGATCCCCCTGGCGTACAGCACTGAAAATATCACCTCCTACCTTTTCCTCAAGAGGATTGTCAGGTGCAAACGGCTCATCTTTCAGCTCGGGCTTCTCGATTTTCATCATCTCCATCAGATCGCTCAGACCAAGAGCACCGGACATTTCATAAACGTTGCGGGAATGCACTTCAAGGTTTTTTATCAGGATCTTCCTCATTGACTCCGGCATGGTTGGAGTTATATCCACTCTGACAACCTTTCCGTATCTCCTGGAACGAATTCCCTGCTCGATGGTCTCGAGAAGATCGCCCGCCTCGTCCTCTTCGATCTCCATATCCGCATCACGGATAACCCTGAAAGGATGACACTGGACAATTCTCATCTGGGGGAACAGCTGCTCAAGGTTGTTTTGGATCAGATCCTCCAGCCAAAGCAGCCGTATCCGGTCATCACCAAAATCCAGCCCGTCGATGGTATCGAGGCGAAGTATCCTCGGCAGTATTCTCGGAACCTTTACTCTTGCAAATTTCAGAGCCTGTGTTTCAAGATCCTCCAGCTCAACAGCCAGATTCAATGAAAGGTTGGATACAAAGGGAAAAGGATGGCCGGTATCAACAGCCAGGGGTGTAAGCACAGGGAAAATTTCATTCCTGAAATACCTCTGCAATATCTCTTTCTGGCTTGTCTTGAGATTCCGGTACTCGAAAAACTCGATGCCGTGATTGTTCAGCTCAGGACACATTTCATTGTAAAAACAGCTGTTTCTCTGGCGAAACTGCTCAATAACCCCCTCACGGATCTTTTCGATCTGCTCCTGTGGCGTAAGGCCATCGACCGAACGATCTTGTATTCCCGCCTCATATTGATCCTCGAGCCCTGCAACACGGATCATGAAAAACTCATCAAGATTGGAGCTGAAAATGGAAATAAATTTCACTCTCTCAAGCAAAGGATGCGCATCGGGAGACAATGCCTCCTCAAGCACTCTTTGGTTAAACATCATCCAGCTCAGCTCACGGTTCACATAGTAAGCGGGATCATGAAAATCAGGTAAGTTAACTGTTACATCTTCAGAGCCTGCGTTCTTTTCCATTCTTAAAAGATCATATTCATGGTTTAACAAAATCTCAGTATCTCGTTCTCAGTCACAATACAGTCGAGCTTTTCATCCCAGGCATCTTCAGGCAGAAGTTCCAAAAGCTGAAAGGAAAAAGCAAGACCGATCACAAAAGGGTTCCCACCTCTTTTCCGCAGTCTGGCGATGAAACGATCATAATAGCCCTTTCCATACCCCAGACGCCTGCCCATGCGATCAACGGCAACGGCGGGAACAACCACTATATCAGGAAATACCTCTTCATATGAGCGCCCCTTGACAGGCTCCTGCTGGCCGAACTTCCCAGGCACAACAGGGTCGCCCTCATTAAAAGGCACGGCATAGATAGTTCCTCCACTTGAAAACGGCACGAACATATGGATATTTCCGGCAGCTGCAATACGGCTTATCAGAGGCCCCGTATCCACTTCACGCCTGTCATGCATGGAAAGGTAGAGCATAACATTTGTTACATGATTGAATTCAGGTATCTGAAAAACCCTATCCGCAATGAGGAGACTTCCCGATCTCCACTCATTAACGCCCATTGCAGCCCGAACATTCCTCAGCTCTTTCCTGATGCTGTCCTTACATCCCGCCCTCTTAGAACTTGAGCCTGACTCTTCTTTCCGGAGCATAGATGCTATGCTGTTCTCAGAGTTTTCATAAATTTTTAAGATACTAAATTAACAGTCTTCTTTACGGTAATGTCAAAGAAGATGTCCACAGATTTCACGAATTATATACCCATTACTGGCCATGCATTTTGAACAATGTTTTGAAAAACAAAAATACTAACTATCAGGATGAATCTCATTTCAGCTGCCTCACTCACCCCATCGTCAATATATTGTGTCGGGAAAAACTATCAGCTGCACGCTGAAGAAATGCTTCAGTGGGAATCCCAAAATGAAGCCATCAAGAAAACAGCGGAAAAGCCTGAGGAGCCCATAATCTTCCTCAAACCCTCTTCCTCCCTCTCCTTTGATGGCACAACGTCCATCCCCCTCTTCCAGGGAAAGCCTATATCGCAAAACATGCATTACGAAGCAGAACTGGTAGTACTCATAGGAAGAGACGCGGACAATGTCTTTGCACATGATACATTGTCCTTTGTCGCGGGATACGGAGTCGGGCTCGATATGACACTCCGCGATGTTCAGATGAGTGCAAAGGAGAAAGGCGAGCCGTGGCTTAAATGCAAGGGATTCAGGAATAGTTCTCTGGTATCGGACTTTGTTCCGGCAGAACATATCCTCAATTCTGACAAGCTTGCTTTTGAGCTTTCCCTCAACGGAACCATCGTTCAGAAAGGCACAGCTGAAAAGATGCTGTTTGACATTGCATCGCTGATCTCTTATTTATCGTATATTTACGGATTGCGAGCGGGAGACCTTCTGTTTACAGGAACCCCGGAAGGTGTCGGACAGGTAAAAAACGGCGACAGATTGCATGCAGAACTCTCACTTGAAGAGAGCAAGGGCAAAACCTTACTGACAGAGCTTGATGCTGTCATTGAACCGGAGCAAAAATCAATTATCCATTTGAAAAGATCATGAATATTATTTTCCAGGGAGCGAGGCTGATAAATCCTGTCCAGAACCTTGATATGCATGGTTCCATAAAGGTTTCGGAAACAGGAATGATCGATACGATTGCCCTCGGTACGGAAACTATCCCTCCCGGTTCGAAAGACCGAGTCATCGACATGAACAATAAGGTAATCGCATCCGGCCTTTTCGACATGCACTGCCATTTCAGGGAGCCGGGTCAGGAATACAAGGAAACCCTGGAAACAGGCTCCAGAGCCGCGGTTGCAGGAGGGTTTACGGGGGTAGCCGTAATGCCTAACACGAAACCGGTTATCGACAGCCCTCTGGGAGCAGCATTTATCAAACACAATGCGAGAGATTTACCGGTTGATATAGAGATTATTGCTGCAATGACCGAGGGAAGCAAGGGAGAGAAACTGTCTCCTTACGGCAAGTTCTGCTCTTACGGTATAAAGGCGATATCGGATGATGGAACCGCCGTGCAGAACAGCCGGATGATGCGGCTGGTATTCGAATATGCTGCAAGCTTTGACATGATGGTGATTCAGCATTGCGAGGACACTGCGCTTTCGTCAGGAGGTATCATGAACGAAGGAAGCTGCTCCGCGCTTCTGGGTCTCAAAGGCATACCTGAAGTCGCAGAAATCATAACACTTGCAAAGGATATCCACCTGATGGAGTACCTTCAGAAACACAAGCTCAACCCGCCGATAGCTTCTCCAAAGTACCATGTAGCACATATCAGTACAAAAGGCGCCCTTGACCTTGTCCGGCAGGCAAAAGCAAACGGAATGCAGGTCACTTGCGAAGTTACCCCCCATCACTTTACGCTCACCGAACAGGACCTCTACGAAGCCGAAGACAAAGGAAATTACATCATGAAACCCCCGCTCTGTAGCATCGAAAACAGAGATTCAATCCTGGAAGCACTCACGGACGGCACGATCGATGCCATAGCTTGTGACCATGCACCGCACGCAAGGCATGAAAAAGAGTGCCCTCCTGACCAGGCCGCTTTCGGTATTATCGGTCTCGAAACATCCGTCGGTCTTACCCTCTCGGAATTGGTGCACACCGGGAAAATTACGCTTTACCGGGCAATCGAACTACTCTCTTCCAACCCTAGAAAGATCATGGGCCTCCCTCCCGTGCTTTTCGAGCCCGGATATCCTGCCAATTTCACACTCATCGATCCCGAAGAAACCTGGACCTACACCGAAGACCTTATCCAGTCCAAATCAAGAAACACCCCGTTCCTTGGGCGGACAATGAAAGGCAGAGCCGTGGGAATCTACCATAAGGGAGTGCTGCATGGATTGGAGTAGGATTGTTGAGCTGTTGAGCTGTTGATTTGTAAAATTGTTTTGTAGAAAGTGTATGGGGGCAAACCCCGACTTGTCGGTGTGCCCTTATGGCAGCAACCTGACGTGAAATAAGGGCACCTCTATTTATTGTCATGAGCAGTTCAAGTGCAAGGCGAACAGAGCGCAGAAACCGGAGTGTACACGGAGTACATGAGGATTTCGAGCATCGCTCAACGAAGCAATTGAAGCGCGGAATAAATAAATCGAGGTGCCCATAAAAATGATTCTGTAGGGGCAGACCCACGTGTCTGCCCGCCTTATCGTTTATTTCCCTATGATTCAAATACGTTGTTCTAAACTCAGCGAACTCTCCATTGACCGGGAACCCAGCGCCCATGACGGTTGCAATGGCCGGGCACCCATACACGGTGACGCTGGGGAGGCCCGACATATTTCCAGTGGCCGTGAATAATCACACCTGAAGGAGTAGTATAGCGTTCAACCCAGACAAAATTCGGCCCCGGCCGTGCAGGTCTTGACACCACACAGGATTCCAGAGGCAACGCGATACAAAGAAAAAGCAGAACCAACAATATCTTGCCACTCTTCATAATACCCTCCTTTACAACAGGTTTCTGAAGGGCACCTCTATTAATTGTCGTGAGCGACCTGAAGACGAGGCGGACGGAACGCAGAAACCGGAGTGTACACAGAGTACATGAGGATTTCGAGTACCGCCTAACGAAGTGTTCAGGTTGCGCAACAAATTAATAGAGGTGCCCTGAAATGTTGCTTCTTCTTTTTTCTATGCATGAGGAGGAAAAAAGGTTTCAAAACACCTGAAAAAAGGTACTTAGTGCTCCAGGGGGATGAAACATGTCCTTTTTCCCACAAAACTCTGAAAGGTTTAGCTGTGGGAACAGTGCATGAGGAAAATTTGCACGGACTATATCGAGATACCATTAAGACATACTATTAATAAAAGCTGTAACGAATGCAGCAATTACAGCAAGAGGAACAAAGACAATAAAAGGCAGCAACAGGTTACCCAAAGCCTTCCAAGCAGAGAAACCCTGAACTTGCCCCAGGCACTGCAACGTCACAAAAATTGACCAGAAAATGATGATTATTTTCAGGGATTCATAGCTATAAAGAAGTACCCTTACTGAAAATGGTCCGGACTCTATTGTCGGACTTGCTGTTGTAAAAAACTCTTGACCAAGAATGGCAAGTTCCGGAATCAGGAGCAGTAGCGTCCAAATTATCGGAACATAAGACCAAGCAATGGCAGCGAGAACTTCCTGAAAAGTAGCCTTTCCATGAATCCATTTGCCTGTCCAGTAAATTAGTGCACCAGTGATATAGGTCACAATCAATCCGTAAAGAACCCCAAGAGGAGCAGCAGCAATGAAAATTACAGGCCATTCAAGATGATCGCCCACCCCGCTTTCGCCCATAGCGTTCAACAGTCCAATGAAACCATAAACAGACGCCAGGACATGCACCATGTATTTTGGATTCGAGTCAACAATTCGCTGAATAGTCAAACGCGGTTTGATCCATATGGATATCCAGGGATTCAAAGCCTGATTCTCGGAGTTGTCCATTGTTTTATTCTTTGGGCTTCAAACCGACACGTAAACCTCTTCTGTCTCTCTATCGAAAAAAGAATTTTTACGGTAAAAACTGAGAGGAAAGATAGAAAAATTGAAACAAACAAGAAGCTCTGACAACCAATAACGTCAGCTTTTCTCAAGAAATACCCCGTTCTTTGAGCGGACAATGAAAGGCAGAGCTGCGGGAATTTATCCTAAAGGGATGCTGCATGGATTGGAGTAGGATTGTTGAAATGTCGATTTGTTGAAGCTAAAAAATATAATCACTGAATTCTCCGGCGCAGCCGCATTTCACCGGGAAATTCATTTGGCAGATGAAAATCCTTGCTTATAGTTCTAAGGATGGTATACTGGTCGGCTGGAGTTGTCCATGGGTCCTGCAGATTGACTTCTTGTTCACCAACAATCTCAGCCGATATTTTCAAATTACCATCCATATACATCTCCATCCAATCATCGTGGAAAATATGTCCACCACGATCACGTATCAGTTTTAAATGGCCTGGAAACAAATATCCGAATCCCGGTTCAGGGAAAATCGAAAAACGAATGGTTTCGCCTTTATCGAGTTTGGGGATTGCAATGAGCTTACTGCCCCATAATGGTGCCATGGGTTCTTTTTTAAGAGTAAGCTTGGCATGTCGATAGTTTGTAGGAAGACCTTCTTTATAAACGGTATATACCGGCACGCTTATGGTTTGACCGGACTTGTAACTGTTATTCGTACAACTGAAACTTATCCTGATGTAATAATGGTCGAGTGTCTCCTCATCCGAAACATCGATATTGTTTCGGCTTAACTGAAGCACTAGTTTTGCTGGCTGTATGGCAGACTCTGCTACGATTTTTACATTTACCCAGTCAGGAATTGACAAAGGTTCCCTGCCGTTTCGATGTGCTTCTTCTGCATTGTTGACAGTAGCTCTGTGCAATACCGACAACTCTTTGCCCAATTCCTCAATTTGTGATTTAATCATATCGGTACACAGGTCAACACAACCCACTTGCGATGATACTTCTGCAGCAAGGTATTCAATTCCCTCATCTAACAACTCATCAGCATTGGGTAAGGAAGGCGGCACACCCACTGCCACTAAGCCTGTTTCAAGACCCGCTTTTAGCATTTTTTTGCAATCTGCATCGCAATTAACCCCCGGAATCGTGTTAATGAGACCCGCAACATGTTTTACAAATTGATCTTTAGGCCATTCATAAGCATTGGATACCCAATCGGCAGCAGAAGTAGCGGCCCCCCAAAGTGATTCCACCCAATTATCAGAACCCTCACCCTTGTATGTTTCAGGAATAATTAATTCGTTTTTTTTCAGTTTCTCTTCGTAAAAGTCCCGTTGCTGTTTAACTCCGAGTAACTTCTCGTGTTGCCTATACAAATTCTCATCAAAACCAATAACCCTAACCGAACCCCAAGGTACGGTAGGTGGTTTAATTGGCGTAAAGTCAATCAGTTTTACATCATAAATATCACTGAAATCTCGTTTGGGAGGATTGTAATATTCAAAATTACTGTCTTTAGGTAAATCACTGAACCGCAAAGCAATGACATTGGAAGCATTATATTCGATATGACCATTAACAACAGGAAGAATACGTACGAAATAATAAGAAATCACCGGAACAATAGTCTGATTGAATGAACTCTTTATTTTTTGCTTCTTCTTTAATTCCCCTTTTTCTTTCTTTGAAATCTTCTTTTTTAGGGTTACAGATGGTTCAGCTAATCCTATTTGAGGTTTGGTAAAGTCGGCAAATTCTATATAAAAGTTTCCCTTGAACAAATCACCATCTTTGTAATAGCGGTTTTCCGTTCCGGTTCGTACCAGCCCCTGTGGATTATCCTGCACATTACTTTTATCAAACCTGTATTTAGATACCTGCCATATAATTCCATCGAGTTTAGGCACATCCGCATCCCATATAAACTCGAGAACAGAGTTCAATTTACCGGTGGCAAAATGGACTTGACCTTTAGAGAAACTCATTCCGTGTTTAAGGCAATCATTACCTTGTTGGCACACGCTTAGATTAATGTTATAATCGACTGAAAAACGAGGTGTTTTAATTTTTTCAATACTTATATTTTTCCTCGAAATTACTTGGCTGTTTTTTTGTTTCTCAAGTTTTATTTCTTTAAGCTTTAACTGCCCATTAGCAATGTATGGAAATATTGCCATAGCAATTACCATTGCTGAACTTAATAAAGAAATACGTTTCATAATTTTCTTTTCAAAAATTCACCTCGCAATCAATGCATTGCTCGAAGGTCTTTACGATGGAAACCTGCCTTGAGTAGCGGGTTTATTTCTTATCTGAACAATATTGCTGTTACAGGATACCAGAAAACAAGTGTGAACAGTAAGGTCAGGAATGGGCGGATCACATTTTGCCACTTGATGTTTTTGTCAATAAAAATAGAATAGGTATGATTGGCAGCCGACATGATCAAAAAGAAGCAAAGTATAAGAACTATGGTTATGTTGGCATACTCGTTCCAACCGGCAAAATAGATGATTAGGGAGACAATGGCTACGGCAAAAAACCAGAAAGAATTTTGTCTCTGATAATTGCTGCCTTGTTCAAAACCTTTTTCAGCAGCAGCTTCTCTGGCAAAGAAAAGCCCCTCTATGGCCGACAGCCCCGCAATAGAACCTACAAACCAGGGAGTCATGATGCGGAGGATCTCTTCGGGAGTTTCACCGTAGGAATAAGCAAGGAAGATGCCCAGTCCACAGCCTGCAAAGCGCAATATCTCAAGTATCTTGATCAAAGCCTTTGTTTTTGTTGTTTAAGATAACCTTTCTGCATGTTTCCGATTGTGGTCACCAAGAGATCCTGCAGGCGCTGTTGCAAAAATTGTCCTGTACACCCCGGAGGCCCCAGTTGATAATCAGGGGAAAATAAGGTTCAGCTTATCATAATATACTGTTATACAACATTTTCAGCACCAGCAGAAAGTGCCGTTTCACTCTAAAAAAGTCAAAGGCTCTTTATAGAACAACTGCTGCTACCGCAAGAAAAAGATATAGCAGACCGAAAGCCCAGGGAATCCAGCTTTCGATATTACTGAGATTCCAGCGCCTGTTTTCCTGCAGGAACTGCTCTTCACGGGTATACACTGGATAAGGTAGATTCTTTTCCAGTTCCATAAGCACAGTAAATTTGGCATGGTTGAGCTTGCGGTAGGAAACAAGCAACGCATACCAGGCGAAACATATGATCAGCCCCGCTAAAGGAAGAGCTATGAACCAGAGATTTTGCCATAAAGCACCGATAACTCCTCCCCCTTTTTCAAGCAGCGTATAAAGAGCTACCAGCGCACTGTTGACCGACAGCATCCAGGTATTGGCTTTCGAACGGCGATCACTGACCTTTTCGGTTGTCTCCTGATAAAGCTTGTAAAGCTCGTATACTGATGGTTCAGATTTTACCGGTTCTGCCATTTTGTTCTCTTGACTGAGTTAATCAAAAACACTTTCAAGAAAAAGCTATTAATGCCTTACCTCATTCGCAAAATTTTCAGCAGCGTTAAATCGAGTCCCAAACTTTTTCGCTTATTGGATGTCCCCACACTCCCCAAGTCAGCCTTCCTTTGATCGATAAAACATTTTTAACTCCAAAAAAGACGCGATAAAAAAGTGCAAAAGCAAACTTCATTCCTATCCCATAGCTGTATAATCCAAGTTATGTAACGTAACCGTTAATCAAAGCCTACCACTTTTCTTAGTCCTCACTTAATTATTCTGTATCCAGAAAATCAAAGCGACCAAATCGCAAAAGATTTTCTCGCGCACGCTCTGCGTTTTTACGAACTTCTATATCCTTAGCCCTCAAACCTGCTTTCAGAATGGGGTTGGCCTCATCTGCTGAAACGTAATAATGGTTACTTTGATCCAAAGCGTCCGTAATTTTCGCAAAACATTCAACGACGGATGACACGTTGTCAGGCAGTAGCTTGTTCAGACTCCTAAGCTCTATGGAAAACCCTACATTTTTATCCCGCCCAAGATCAAGAATCTTCGAGTAATAGCGCAAGCGCCATTCTGGTTCTAAGCACTCTGCATCCAGCCAAAAAGTAAATTTCTGAAGTTCCAACGGTTCAGCAGCATCAAAACGCCAATCGAAAAATGCGATCGCGCGATCAATCAACTCTTTTTTCAGACTTTTTCCACTATTTCTAAAGGATCTACCTACATGATCGAATAGATTTGCCCAATGTTCGCGATCTTCATCGGTCTTTTTGTAAAACCGTGCCAAAAGACTTTCATCACCTTTCAGAGAGAAAACCTCCCAAATGTAGTAACTAAAAAGGTGTTGACCGAGTATGTCAATAAGTTGCTTGCCAGAGCCTTTTGTTGACTCCAAAATAGTTAGGTTCTCAAGTGCAAATTCAAAATCCTCTCGCAAAATGTCGAAAGCCAACTTGAACGGCTGGTTGAACCTAATAAAGTTCCCGAAAGCATCGCGCCAAACATGTATTTTGTCCAGTGGGAACAGGAGTTTTTTTTGTTCAGTAGCCCAATCCTGATTGAGGGTGCAGAGGTCCCCGAAGTTTGTCGCCAAAAGCGCATACTCAGGTAAGGTTAACGGCATGTCAGAACCTTTAGCCAGACGCCTTGCAAGAATGTCAGTCACTTCTGGTAGTTGATCTTCGGGTAGATATCGGCGAACCCAGAAACCAAATCTGACGAGCGATTCGAGTGCCCGGCTGCGGGTATTGTTGATAGCCACACCGATTTGACTGTCATGGTTAAGAATAGTGACGTTTTCGCGGTCAAGCTGCCAATCAAACTGGGTGCAAACATTTTGAAGCAGATTGGCAAAACCCTCCCTTGCGGAAATAGGTGCATCCACATCTTTATTCAGACATATATCGATAAAATCGACCACAGCGCACCGTGAACTTCCCCAGTCCGGATATTCTCGCGATTCGTCTCGCGGCTGCGGTCGTCTATCATCTCGAGCCTGGTCTGGATGCGACAATATCCACTCACAGAACTCGATCCACTGGCTTAACTTTTCGAAATTCTTATCCTTGACAAGTTCTTGCATGGCTTTGGTCATTACGACAACATAGATTGGCCGCGCAATTTTGTCACGGTTAGCCATCCAGAAGGTTAACCGTGCTTTATCTGAAACAATCTTGTCCTTAAAAAAGGTCTGGAAAACGCCGGCAAGCGCAAAGATGTTGATTTCAACCAGCCAGTTGCCTTTGTCGCGTTGCTCCTCTTCCCAATCATTCAAATAGGCCAAAATTTCATCGTCAGAGAGGCTTTCCAATTCTTGGATAGACTTCGGACTCCGATCAGTGACGACACCACTTCTTACTCCTTTGTAAGGCGAATAGCTTTCATCAGAAATTACTTCTTCTCCCTCTTCACTCTCCAGCCTCTCGAAGTAGCACCGATACTTTCCCCGTAACAAAGCCGCAAATGGACGTAGCTGCTTGCGATGGAAATAGCGTTGTCTTTGTTGAAAGGCATTTTCGCTATAACGGTCGCCCATCCATTCGCGAAAGTCATCTTTCGATGGACCGCTGAGGATGGCGTCAAAAATTGTGGTTTTCTCAGCTTCACGAAGTAATTGAGAGCCAAAATGTTCACTGGCCCTGCGAATCATCAATTGGAATTCGTAGTGGTATTCCCACTTGGAATAATCCTCGTGACCCAGAATGAACTCGCGTATCCATGGCAGAGTTTGATCGTTCGGGTGCAAGGCATAAAGATAATGGTGGAGGCGCTTGAATATTTTCCACCGTTGGCTTCTCAGTACCTGATCAAGCACTTCAATTGATTCCGGTGATTTTTCAAAAACCTGTTTACAGGCATATGTCAGCGTATGCACCAAAATATCTTTTGCCGCCTGATCGTCTTGCTCTGGCTTTTCCAGTTGTCGGCACCAGATTTCGGAATAATCTTCATCACGACCTTTATCAATATCCTCCTGGTGCATTGTCATCCGGATCATGTCTGCCGCCGCTTCAATCAAGATAAGGGCAACCTGATAGGGCTCTTTTTCAGCTAGAGGACGGATACCCTTTTCGTGAATTTGCTTATATACCCAGTGTTCAAAACGCGGAGCAGGTTCAAGAGATGTTCCCAAGTCGTTGAGATTCTTTTTTCGAAGCTGCTGTTTGGCTTGCGACTTGGGGTCTTCCCTGAATGGAACAAGCTTTTCCACAACAGCAAGTGCTTCTTCAACGTTATCTTGGTTGGCCCAATGTAGAAGTATCTCTGGATAGCGGTGTGCAATAAATTGGTGCTCAATTTCGGTGTATTCAATGATTTTAGGACAAAGCTTCGCGGACTCTTGACCTTTTAACTTTAATGCGATTTTAAGAATACCGTCATAAACAAGTGGGTTATCTGTCTTAGGCAACCCAAGAATTATACTCACTATTTGTTCTGTGGCTTCCGCCGCAATATTCACCAGATAAGCCAGCTCTGGCCAATTCGGATATTGTACATAACCACCTGGAAGATGCTTCAGCCTTGGAGGACTATTAAAATAACCTCGCTTGCACAATGGCTCTAACCACATAGGGTTGTTGAGCCTTGAAAAAAAGTACTGCCGATCTGTTTCTTTTTTAACAGATGAAAGAATTTTTTCTATCATCTCATTTGTTGGTGGTTTCCAGGATTTCATCTAACACCTTTAATCTTTCATAATGACTACTTGCCGCTATATAGAGATAGCCATCTAAGCAGTTAAAGTGTTTTGACAGTTCACCGTCGATCTCATCTCTGAAGGATTCTTTTCTTAGATGAGCATGGCTTCTAAACCATTCTTTTGCAGCTTTCCATTCAGAAAGAAAATTACTGGGAATCCGATCCTTATCTGAATAGTCAAGGAACGTACTGAAAAAAATTCCATCTGCCTCGGAACTTCTTATCCGTCCCGATTTGTGATCTTCAACCAATGTTGTGATTTTTTGACATACTTGTATCGGAATAAAATGACCCTTTTCGACCACTTCAGGAGACAAATCCTCACTTAACCGCCATTCTTCCTGCCAACAGTCCTGAAGTTTATCAATATGCTGATGGTATTGAACTTGTTCAGACTTAATTCCTTCGACAGTCGAAGCGAGACGATTCATCAAGTCTCGCCCTGCGTGAGCAACAAATGAAACGTATCCAGCAGGTTTTTGACATAATAAAAATACTGCCCCCTTATATGCGTCAGCAAATACTGGCAAGCCAAGCTTATCTTTAAGCCATTCGTACACTCGTTGCTGTTCTCTCTTTAGAGTCATGTATACATATTACTTACTGCTCTTATTTTCCATCAATATTAGGATACTTTTCGCAGTAATTTCACATAAATCATTTCATACAAAAGATTTTTCGGGATCTACAGAAACCCCTCAGAAACTTCGCTCTAAGTAATTTTTAATGTGAATAATATTTAGGCTCATCTTTTCTCTTTTTCTCATTTTTTATATAATAAGTCAAAACAACTAAGCATATTAAGATCAATGCAAATAAAGAAATCATGAAAAGTATTCCTTGCAATTTAAATACACTCAGAACGCCTGCAATCATCACCATTGAGAAGTATATCCAAAAAATTTTAGGATTCAAAAGGCTTCTCAGCAAAGCTGTTTTTTCTTTTCTGATTTTTTTATCAATAGTTTCTTGAGCCCAATAATCAAAAAGAGGAAAGTTGGTATTCGTGTTTTTAGAATCAATAAAATCTATATACTTTACTATTTTGCCACCTGGCAACTCAAATTCCCCATCACGGATGAATTTCCTAATAGCTTTAAATCTTTCTGACCACCCTTTATAGCGTCTTCTATATGTTGATTCAATATACCAAAACGGCAAAGGAATCAATGATGCGAGAAAAAACAAAAAGACAGAATGCGGAAGATTACTATCTTTAAGGCCAAAACCTACAACAGCAACCCAAACAGCAATGCACATTTGCCTAGTTTTCAGTCTAAGATCATCGAAATGATTTATCTTTTGACTAATAACGTCAATTTCTTTTTTTAAAATATCAACCCTCAATTCATTTACATTCATGCTATGTCCCTCAAAATTCCGAAATTGTTTTTTACGACACAATAAGATAATAGTATAGATTTTCTAAATCCTTTTGATTCCTTCTTACAGAATAATTCAATTAAGTGTTTTCAAACCACAACATATCTGTACTACACGCCGCCCTTTAAATCTTCAAGGTGCTGCAGATCTCCCCAACACAGATACTGAGGTTCTTGCTTATTTTTTTAGCCATTTTGACCATTGGATCACCCGAAGATATTTTGGTCTGCCACCATCCCTTCCTCTTACCCGTGCAACCTTCAATCCCGCTCGCGTACATTCCTGGACCATTTTGCGTTCGAACGAGCAAAGATATTGAATACCATTTCACCAGATGCTCTGAAGTCTCGACATACTTTCATATAACCCGATTGCTACGACTCAGGACTCAAGCTCAATCCTGAATTTTTCCCAAGCAAAGATGTTGCACGTGATAGCGTGGTGAGGGTAAGGCTGGTGTCGTTTTCATCAAGCAGGCGGTTCAGAGCAGAACGGCTTGTATGCATTTTCTTTGCCATAGCTGATTTTGTCAGTTTCTGCGCCTTCATTTCCTGATCGATTTGCCATGCAATCACCCGCTTTACAGCAACTGCAGTTGTTTCATCGAGGATAGCTTCTTCATCGAGAAAATCGTCAAAACTGCTGCCAATATTTTTCTTGTTCACTCTTCTTAATGTTTCTAAATTAAACGCCCACACTACAAAAATAATACTCTGGCTTATTTTTTGTAGTAAGCCAGACTGAATCATAGCTTCCCATAGGGAAAAATTGTTGAGAAAAGATGAGCATATCTCCTTAAAAAATAGTCTATTAGGCTTAGGATAAAAAAGGAAACTGTGTTGAAAATTCGATTTTCTATTCTTTATCTTACAAAAGAGATAAATGCTAATAACACCAAAAATGCCTGAAATTTCTAGATTTTTTGGGATTGTTATAAGGATGTTTTACGAGGACCATAATCCCCCGCATCTTCATGCCGAATTCCAAGGAAGAAAAGCAGTATTTGACTTTCAGGGGAACATTATGAGGGGTGATCTGGTTTCAAAAACAGCAGTTAAATTAGTAAGAGAGTGGATAGACCTCCACCTCGCTGAACTTCAAGAGGATTGGCAGTTAGCCAGTGCCGGTAAAGAAATCAAAAAGATTGAACCGCTGAACTGAGGGTTAGGTTATGTGGAACATGAACGATATCGCACAAATCACCTATAAAGAAGGGTATGTCTATCATATCTTGTTTGACGACGGTTCACATGGAAATATTGATTTCACAGAATATCTTGACAAGGGACCGATATTCGAACCTTTGAAAGATTTGGCATTTTTTCGGCAAGCGACCATCGAAGGGGGAACCATAACTTGGCCGAATGGTGCCGATATCGCCCCTGAAACGATCTATCAAAAGATCCCACGCAAAAAAAACGGAACATCCATATTGCCAGCCTGACCAAGGAAGCATAACTCCGCCATCATTTTCACCTTCTCACCATCAACGGGATGTAAAGGATAACGTTTATCTTATTTTTTATAATGCACCAGGTTTAACCACTGGTTCTTGTCGGAAAAGATGGTGTTGACCGTCAGCCCGGCATAGTCTCCCATACGCTGGATATCGGTCTTGTCGAACTTGTATAAGTTCTTGGTGTGGATGGTCTCTCCTTTTGTGATAAAAATATCCTCTTCTGAAAACGAACTTTTGACGACCACTTCTTTGTTCGTTTTGAAGTGCATTTCGATACGCCGCTCTTTTTGGTTGTAAAACGCCTTGTGTTCGAAGTTTAAATATCCTCTTGAGGGGTCTCTTGTTTATCACGGGTTTTCGATGGGAGCAGCAATGGCGGCCATGAAGCAAGCGAAAAGCACCTGGAATCAACCGGCATGCCTCTAAAACAGTTGCCTTAAACTTTTAAGGGCACCTCGATTTATTTATTCCGCGCTTCAATTGCTTCGTTGAGCGGTGCTCGAAACCCTCATGTACTCCGTGTACACTCCGGTTTCTGCGCTCCGTTCGCTTTGCTCTTGAACCGCTCATGACAATTAATAGAGGTTCCCTTAAAAACTTCCTGCCTCAAGTTTCAGGTTATATTCCGGATACTCGTTATTGAGATATGATGAAAACTGAACCATATTTTCAAAGAATGTCTCGATTTGAAATGTTCCCTCGATAAGTTTGCCCCGCTTCCAGCAGGTAAAGGTATCCGGTTTGGCAAAATCGATCAAACATATTTCGATTCTCTGATTGTGGTGGTACTCATAACAACCCATACATCCAAAACATCGATTGCCCGGAGCAGGGTCCAGCCCATCAAATTTTACCTTACGCTTGTAGTTCTCATCATGAGGAATCCTACTATCCACAAGCTGCTTCAATTCCTGTAGCGTATAAGGTTCACTATCGATAAACCTTCCAACCTTACCTATAGACCTGTAATGGATATACCTGACGTTTTTATGTCCCTTGGATAAATCCATTAACTCTGTAACCACCCCTTCATTGACATCGCGGACGATGATGGCCGTTATGGCGATACGTCCTATGCCCGCTTCATCCAGGTTTCTGAGAGCAGTTATTTTTTCTTCGGCAACGTCATCGTTATCGATAAACCGATACCATTCATTGTTTGTCCCTCCGTTCATTGATAATGTAGAGATGACCGGAACACCGGTATCTTTCAATGCCCGAACGAAGGAAGAGTCGGCCAACATGGTTCCATTTGAAACAAATGAAACCATGTGATTATGTTCATTTGCTGTAGTAATGAATTCCAAAAACTGAGGGTGCAGGGTTGGTTCGCCGCCCATAAACCTGAAAGCGACACGGTTCGGTAAACGCCGGCATACTTCTTTAAAGTAATCCAAAGACATGTCCGGCAATGTTCTGACAGGATTGTAACAGTAGTTGCAGTTGTAGTTACAGCGGTGCGTCAGATCGACATAGAGAAGAGGAAAAGGATTTTTATCCACGCTATGGACAATCTTTGAACCAAGTTTGCCCGAGGGGTACTCCTTCAGTTTAGGAACCTTGTAACCCGGCTTTTCCATATTCATATGTCAGTTGTCTGTTTTTGAGGATAGACTGCCTTACATCACAATGGGCTCCGCCGTCGTTGCCCCCCATTCAAGCCAAATTGCATAAAAAATTCTATCCTGGCGCCGCAGGAACTCTTTCAATATGTTTAGCGTACAACTGGTGTTAGGGGACAAATCAGGAAGCCTTTACAGCAATTTCGTAATTCTTGTTGAAACAGCCAAAATCATTCGACAGGCTCATGTAATCGACCAAACTCTACCCCCAGGACTCGGCTTAACCGACTTTGCAGGCAAAGAACAGTTTCTATTCACTTTTTGCCACTTTTGACTTTTCCCATTGCTTGCCCGTCACCGGTTTTTTTATTACATTCTTCTTCAATTTTTTGCAGGATTTACCCTGCAATACATTCAAGGGCACTTCTATTAATTGGCAACGACGCAATCATGGTGCGCAACAAATTAATAGAGGTGACCTCAAGTAATCGATACCTGAGCTATGGCCAAAACACAATCGTTCGGTGACAAAGTCAAAAAGAAAGGCGGTACTGACTTCAAGGTTGCAAAGCTTGTTTACTCCGTTAAATCGGAAAAAACAAACGCCTGGAAGTTCATGGAAAAGAACATCCGCATTCCTAATGGCGAAAACGACCAGAAGGTTCTTGCTGACTTTGTCAGTAAAGCAACCAAGTAAGCACAGCTTTTTTTGTGATTGAGAGCCGTGGTAAGCACGGCTCTTTTTTTTCTACCGGATTTCATGCCTGATAAACCTGAAAAAGAATGGTTTGCCGAATGGTTCAATCATCCCCTGTATCTCAAAGTTTACAGCCACAGGGATGAAGCTGAAGCAAGAACTTGTCTGGAAACCATTTTGCAAAAAACCAATCTGGAAAGCCTCACACCGTCAGACGTCAGAGTAATGGACATTGCCTGCGGAGCAGGACGTCATGCGCTGGAGTTTGCCCGAAGGGGTTTTATAACGACCGCAAACGACCTTTCCTCTTTCTTGCTGGAGTGTACGCGCACGCAGGCTGAGCAGGAAAAGCTCTCTATTGAATGCACCAGGCAGGACATGAGACAAATAACGGCTGAAAACACCTATGATCTTGTTGTCCAGCTTTTCTCAAGCTTCGGCTACTTCAAGACGAAGAAAGAAGACTTGAAGGTTCTGAAAAATGTCTGGAAGACCCTGAAACAGGACGGGTGGTACATCCTCGATCTGATCAATCCGGTATACCTGGAAAAAACCCTTACCCCTTCATCGTCCAGAACTATCGACGACCTGAAGGTCTTTGAAAAACGCCGCATTGCAGAGGGCCGCATTGTAAAACAGATAACCATAAGCTCCTCTGATGACTCGATCACTTTTGAAGAGTCTGTACGACTTTACCGGATGGAAACCATAAGCGGCATGCTTGTATCGACCGGGTTCGAGATAAGGGAAATTTTCGGAGATTACGAAGGTTCTGCATATAATCCTGAAACCTCACCGAGAATGATGATTTTTGCAAGGAAAAAGGATTAAGGGATTGTTGATTGGTAGGAAAGGCGTTCCTATTTCAACAGCAGCTCACGCAGTGACCTAATGCCTGTATGAACCGCTGTTGCCAGCAGTATCTGAAATAATTGAGCTGTTAAAAACGCATCACCGGCAGCAGTATGCCTGTCATAAAGACGGATGTTGTAACGCTCCAGCAATACGTCGAGCCGGTATTCGCCGCTCTTGTGCGCGAGATTGTAATAAGGCCCCTTTTCAAGCCTTTTTGCAAGGCTTGCTGTATCGACAACTTCGTTCAGTAACTGAAACCCATACTTTTTACGCAGCATACGGTTGATCATGACCACATCGAAATCCGCGTGCTGGGCAACAAGGACGCTGTTTCCGATATAATCAATAAAATCGTCTACAGCCTCCTGTTCCTCCCTTCCCTCATCGAGATCTTTTCTCAACAGGCCGTGAGTGGTGACAGCTTCACTGTCCCCCACGCTATCCCTTCGGATAAGCACTTCAAAAGAGTCCTCTACGTTGATCCGGAAACCGTTGAGGGCAATTGCCCCGATCGAGATAACAGAGTCTTTCGCACTGTTAAACCCGGTTGTCTCGGTATCGAATACCACAAAACGAACCTCGCCCAGGGGTCTGTCAAGATCCGGCGACCCTGTAAAACCTTTTACGTAAGTGCAAACGTTAGCAGGCAGCTCTCCCTGACGGCAGCGGCGTGCAGCGATTTTTTTTGCAAGAAGACTAATCACGGATATAGTCGAGCTGGAACCTCAGGTTAAGTGTTTTCTGAACCTGCTCAATAGTTGAGAAAACATTCCTGAGAGTCTGGCGTTCAATCTTGTTCAGAGTTTCGGGCTTGATATAACGACCTGAAGTTTTGTCCGCAAGACCGTTGACCGCCCGTAAACGCATCAGAAACTCATACCCGGCTGCAGCCTCTACTGCAAGATCTTTCATTCCTGGGACAAGCCCTCCGAGACGCTTGAAACGCTCGGCTGTACTGAAATATTCCGGGACCTTCAACTCATAGGACAGCACCCTGGCTGCATCCGAGAGCGGCATCATGGCGCGGGCCTTTATGTCAAATTCATTGGCATGATCACGGCTTTTTTCGACAAGAAAATTACGGAAAAAGCCAAGCGGGGGCGGGTTTTGCAAAGCATTTTTAGCAAAAAAGCCCAGAAATCCCCTGTTTTTGCCGATAAGGCTGAAAATTTCCTGTTTCAGCTCGGCGGCAAGTTTCGCCTGACCGTAGACCGGTCTGAAATCAAAAAAAATTGTCGAGTGCATTACCGCTTTTGGCTCAGGTGTAACAATCCATTTGGAAAAGTAACCTTTCCATACCGATATGGGCTGGCACCAGACCGGATTGCTTGCCATCACATCTGCCGGGCATTTGACAAAACCGCAATGTTGTAGCACTCCGGTTACTTTTCTACCGAGAGCAAGAAAATACTCATGCACCTTTTCTGCGTTTTCCTCAGGAGGGTTGGCGTACAGAATAGCGTTGTCCTGGTCGGTACGCAGCAACTGCTCCTTTCGCCCCTCGCTCCCGAGTGACAGCCAGCAGAACTCAATACCAGGACGCTCGTACTCCCCTTCCTCTTCAAGCTCCTTCAGCGAAAAATCAACCGCTCTGGTGATAAGTGCGTCATTAATCTCCGTAACTATGTTGGAAATAAAATGTACGGCAACCTCCTGATCAATGTATACCTGCAACAGGTTTTCCGTCTTGTCCCTCTGCTCTTTGAGCTGGTCCCGGTCAGCAGCCTGCATGATAGCTTTCATGATAACGGCAGGATTGTTCCCCTCGGAGGTAATGATATCGTGCTCCGAGATAATGCCGGCTATCGGACTGTCAGGTGAGCCGTCCTCGGTGATGCAGAAATGCCTCAGCTTGGTTTTAACCATAAGCATTACCATATCCGCTATGGTTTTTCCACCGCTGATCGTAAAGACAGGACTGCTCATAATGCTGTTTACCGGCTGTTCCTTGATCGAACCCGGCCTTGAAACCACTTTTTTTGTAAGATCAGTATCGGTGATGATACCGAGCGGATGGTTCTCGGAAGAAGCAACGATAATCGAACCGATATTGCGTTCGGACATGATCTTTGCCGCTTCCTGGATCGAAATATCCGGCGGACAGGTAATCACCGTTGTTACCGGTTTCACTTCGAGCGTTTCATTTTGCAGGAAATTGTTGTATGACTGTTCCCTGCAAAGTTGCTGGCCAATATCGAATGCCTCGGACAAAGTGTGCTCGATCTCCTCGACACTTTTTGCAAAAGTACCGGCAAAGAACAGTGAAACCCTGGGCTCTGTTTCCAGGAGATGCTTGATTTTATCGACCGGAAGCTCAAACAGCAGGCTTTCCTCAGCCACCTGTGCGGTCAGCACATAATCGTGATGGGCGAAAATTGCTCTGACGCCGAACATATCTCCTTCATCGCAAAGATCTACCAGCACCTCTTTTCCGTCAATAGTGTCGAAAAGACGCACGGCACCTTTCATCACCATGAATGCATGTCGCTTCAGGGTATCGCCTTTGGTGAAAATAATTTCACCCTCTTCATGGTAGGTCAGGGAAACAGATTCGGCAAGATCCTGCAGCACGGCAGGATCAAGCTCGTCAAAAGGAGGGTATTTCTGAAGGTCAGCAACAACCCTCTCAACTATGGTGTTAGAAGGCATATATCGGTGTTTTGGCAACCCAAATAATTTGTTGCGCGCTTCAATTAATTCTTCGATCCCGACTTGTCGGGACTCCGGTTTTGAAGTTTACCCCGACATTGTCGGGGCTGCATCCGCCTTGAACCCAGGCTGCTCGCGACAATTATTCGGGCTGTCTTTTAAAGCAGCCTTTCCTTTTTATACCAGTCGAAAGCTCGCTTTATGCTGCGCTCAATAGGCTCGGTTCTCATGTCAAGCTCACGAATAGCTTTCTCTGAAGAGAAATATAAAAACTCTGAAGCTACTCTGAACATGGTAGGATTAAAAAGCTTTGACACCCTGTTTTTGGAATGAAGCAACACAAGCAGGCTATGCAGGACTTTGGCAAGCGGATATGGCAGGGGCATCATGAACATCCGGGTACCGGTTACCCCGGATATGATATCCGCCAGCTCCTTGAAAGTAAGATTGTCGCCCCCGAGAATGTAGCGTTCTCCTGTTCGCCCAACCTCCATTGCGCGAATAACGGCTTCCACTACAATTTCCACGTCTACAACACAAACCCCGCCAAGAGGATAAAACGGCATCTTTTTATGATAGACATCCTTGATGAGCCTCCCTGCATTGAAATTGACGTCTCCCGCACCGAACACAAACGCCGGATTGACGATAACGCAGTTGAGGCCTTTGTCGACAGCTTTCCTGACCTCGATCTCGGCAAGAAGTTTGGTTTCAGCATATCGCAAGCCTATACCGTCAAAATTCCAAGGGGAGGCTTCATCAAGCAGTTTGCCGTGTTTTTGCGACATGCCCACTGCCGTTATGGAGCTTACATGGACAACCCGGCTGACTTCCGTCCTGAGAGCGGCTTGCATGACATTGCGGGTTCCATCAACATTAATGGAGTAAAGCAGTCCGTCTTTACCGTTGCCTCCTCCCATGTAGGTATATCCTGCCGAATGGTATACCTGATCCATGCCGCGGAAAGCTCTTTCAAGAGTGTCCAATGCTGTTATATCCCCTTCAACAAGATGTATCCTGTCAGCAATATCCGAAAAGAGCTCAAGATTCGAACTCTTTCGAACAAGAGCATGCACATCATTGTCTCCTGTAAGAAGCTTTCTCAGGAGACGTGAACCAATAAAACCGGTGGCTCCGGTTACCAGTATCTTTTGGGACACTTATTCAACAGAGTCAGTTGTTTCCGGGAGGTTACTTTCTTCAGGAACATCAGCCATTTCCGGGGAATCGGTTTCTCCTAACTGATCAAGCTGATCTGACAAGTCGTAAAATTTTTCCTGTATAGCCTCGCTCTCCTGAACAATTTCCCTGAAATGTTCAAGGTTCTCCTCGAACATTTCTTTTATAAGGCTGAAACTGTATTCGAGAGGAGCACCGCCGAGCTTATCCTGATAACCGGCAACAGTATCGTAAATCCCGTTCAGCTCGTTAATATTTTCCTTTAGCATCGAAAACTCACTTTCATACTGACTCACAAGCCCCTCAAGCTCCTCGCTGTATTCCCACTTCAGATCGTCTTTCAAACCATCAATAGTGTTCTGCTGCTCCATTTTGACAGCTTTCAGCGCTGTAATTTCATCGTTTATCTCAGCAAGTGTCTGCTCGATCTCTGCTTTCAGAGCTTCCTTTTCGCCACCGCCGCAGGCCGCAAGACCGGCAAACAGAAAAAGAATGCATACCTGCTTCAAAAAAGTAATAGACTGCCTCATTTTTCAATCATGTTTTATGTTAAGGGTGCGTAAAACCTGCTGTGCGTTCATGCTAATGGCAAATTGTCCGCCTGAAAAGCAGAATTATTCAACACTCAACTCCCCGGCAATAATCTGTTTGCGGATCTCTTCAATCCTCACATGCACATCATTGCCGATCAATGGTGCATTTTTTTTGTTGTAGACATAGTCGGTATATCGGCCATCAAGGCCGAAGATATTCATCCGCCCACCCCGAAAGGCTCCTGTCAGCACTTGTTCGACCGTTGCAAAAACCGCACGGTCTATTGCCTTTGTGACACTTGTTAAAACATGTCCGGGTGCAAGCTCCCACTGGTCACGGTCGGTACTGATAACAAGGTTACCGGTTTCGCGGGCTGCCTCAACCACGCCAAGCCCACTCGCCCCTGCCGCTTGGTAAATGATATCGACTCCTTTTGCATATTGACCGAGTGCAAGCTCCTTGCCTTTAGCCGGGTTTGTAAACGCACTGCCAGTCATACCGATATACCCGGAAATAACCGTGATATCAGGATTCACATGCTTCGCACCCGCTATAAAACCATCTCGGAATCGTTTGATGATACCCGATTCCATCCCCCCTATAAAACCAATCGAGTTGGACTTGGTTACAAGGCCAGCCAGCGCACCAGCAAGAAACGAGCCCTCCTTGTCCTGAAACACGATACCGGAAAGGTTGGCAGGAATTTCCTCCTCCGGCCTGGCCGGATAATCGATGCATGCGAAATATTTATTCGGGAATTCTGCAGCAATCGCCGTGATGTCATCGCTGAAAAGGAGACCAACACCGAAAATCACAGGAACGCCCGGGTCGGCAGCAAGCTGCCTCAGGGCAGCTTCCCTGTCGGCACCTTCCCCCGGCGGCTCAATATACACAATATCCACACCGAGTGAATCCCTGGACATTTCCAAGCCGTGATAGGCAGCATCATTAAAGGATTTGTCTCCCCTGCCGCCGACATCGAAAACCATGCCGACAGTTATTTTTTCAGAAGCACCATTTGACGATGGCTGCGATGAACAGGCTGCAAGCAAAAGTATAAGTATGCTGAGAAAAGTAAATGAATGTTTCATAGGGCAACATCCTGATGCTGATTAGCAAAGAGGCTGTAATAAATGAAAATTAGAAAGGCATAACTTAAGAAAAAGTCGGCCTTTTTAAAAGCGGTTGTGCAGGTTTGAAAGATTCATCAGCCAACCAGGAAATTGGCCGCATATTTAGCCTTCAAGATATACTGCAACAAGAAGTAATTACTATATTAAGTGGTAACTTGCCGGGCAGCCACCTATTACCTCTTTTTTATGGGCACCCCTATTAATTTGTTGCGCGCCCCGAATACTTCGTTGGGCGGTACCCGAAATCCTCATGTACTCTGTGTACACCCCGGTTCCTGCGTTCCGTCCGCCTTGTCTTCAGGTCGCTCACGACAATTAATAGAGGTGCCCTTATGAGAACAAGTCTAAAGCCTGAGTATTTCAGTATATCGGATACATCCGGTCTGCCTGAGTTTTTCAAAGGCGTGGACATTCCTTTTTCACTTCAGGCAGAACCTTTAAAAAAGGAGTTGCTTCATTGTTACGATACTTTTGACTGGAAGGCTTGGAATAAAAAAAACGCTATTGTTCTATGCTGCCAAAGGCTGAACCTTGTTGACCTGAAAAACGGCAGTGAAATAGGCTCCTCTCCTCTCCGAAAAGCACCACAGAGTTTTTTCCCGGAGGATATTGCCGAGGAAAAAACAGTTTCAATGCTTAAAACCCTCTCCAGGCTCAGGGCTTTTATCCGGCTTGGATCTGTCAAAACGGAGATCGCCACCTGGCGAGCACTTGACGAAAACCAGAAAACCGTAGCCTCTATAGAACTGCTCTCGATTTTGCAGCCCAAACCCTCAAACGCTCAAAAACCTCTTGCATATGTGCGGCTGAATCCCGTAAGAGGCTACCCGAAAGAGCTCGAAACACTTGCCGAATGCCTGAAAAGTAACCCGGCGTATTCCGGGAAAACCACTTACCAGGACTTTTACACAGCCGTCCTTGACGCTGTCAGTTCTGTACCCGGCAGCTATTCGTCAAAACCCTCCGTCAAGCTCAAGCCGGGTAATACCATACAGGATTCAGCCCGGGAACTGCTGCTTTCAACGCTTGAGGTTATTCATGCCAATGAATCATGGATACCAAAAAACATCGATACAGAGTTTCTTCATGATTACCGGGTTGCAATACGCCGAACCCGTTCGATCCTTGCCCAACTGAAAGGAATCTTCCCTCCAAATGAGCTTTCCCGATATAAACAAGCTTTCCGTGAGCTTGGTAAACGAACCAACAACCTTCGTGACCAGGATGTTTATCTGCTTCAGGCGGAAAGATTCAGAAATCTCCTTCCGGCAGCCATGCGAGATTCGCTGGATTCTTTTTTTACGGATCTAAGGAACCAGCACAAAAAAGAACTGAGAACATTTTCAAAATACCTGGGTTCAGAAAACTACCGGCAGTTCCTCCAAGAATGGGAATCATTTCTCAAAGGCAATATGTCCCCCGATCCCGATACAACTCCCGATGCATTGAGGAAAACATCTGATGTCGCAGTTTCCTCAATTAAAAAAGCATGGAAAAAAGTTATCCGGCACGGCAGGGATATCAGCCGCGTAGCAACCGATACAGAACTGCATGCTCTTCGCATTGACTGCAAAAAGCTGCGTTACCTTCTGGAATTTTATGCCTCGCTATTCCCCGCCAAAACACTCCAGATGGTAATCCGGCAGTTAAAAACACTACAGGAAAATCTTGGAGTTTTCGTTGACCTTTCGGTACAGCAGAACTACCTCTACTCTTATCTTTCAAACCTCGAGTGCACAGCTGACAACATTCCTTTTGCTTCTTCACTGGGAGGACTGGTAACGGCCCTCTACAACGAGCGCGAAACTGTGCGGATGAGCTTCCACGATGCGTTTGATACATTTGACAGACAGGAAACAGAAGAGCTGTTCAACGAGTTGTTCAATAAACACCGCTAATATGAAAACCATCGCACTCTACAGCATCAAGGGCGGCGTTGGAAAAACCGCCTCCGCAGTAAACCTTGCGTATCTGTCCTCCGTCAGTGAACCGCCGACGCTTATCTGTGACCTTGACCCCCAGGGAGCAAGCTCCTTTTATTTCCGTATTGTTCCGAACAAAAAATACAGCAGTAAAAAATTCCTCAAAGGCAACAAAAAGATCTACGACAACATCAAAGGAACGGACTTCGATAACCTTGACCTTCTTCCTGCCGATTTTTCTTACAGAAACCTGGACATCGAGCTGTTGGAAGAGAAAAAGCCCCAGAAAAAGCTGAAAAACAACATCAAGGAGCTGAACACGGAATACCCGTTCATCTTTTTTGACTGCCCTCCAAACCTTACCCTTCTGTCAGAAAGCGTCTTTACAGCTTCGGATGTCATTCTTGTTCCCCTTATTCCGACTACCTTGTCACTCAGGACCTTTGAACAGCTGCTTGATTTTTTCAAGGAATGCAAACTCGACACTGCTAAAATCAAGGGATTCTTTACCATGTTCGAACGCCGCAAGGCCATGCACAGGGAGATCGTTGAGGAGTACAGCGGAAAAAAGCGTTTTCTGCGCCAGATCATACCTTATAATTCGGAAGTAGAGAAAATGGGGATCTATCGCGCCCCCCTCAACGCTGTCCGCCCCAATGTACCGGCAGCCATAGCGTATCAGGAGCTATGGGAAGAGCTGATGAACGAGATCGAGCACCGCCCAACGAAGTAATCATGGTGCGCAACAAATTAATCGAGGTGCCACCATTTGTATTCATTGGTCTTTTTACATACATTTATCTCCCTACATACAGGGCGAAGTGGCCGAGTGGCTAGGCAGAGGTCTGCAAAACCTTTTACAGCGGTTCGAATCCGCTCTTCGCCTCAACCTGAAAAGCCCGCAAACACGGGCTTTTTCGGCTTTATCCACAAGCCACAGTAATGAAGTCTGCCAGATACTTTACCTCTATATCTTCCATGTCGTGCAGCTTGATATGCCTTCTGTACTTCCCTTTCCCTTCCAGGATTGCATCAGGATCTGGAAATGATGAGCCTTGACTGAACTCCACCGAGACATGTTCTTTGTACACAAAAACACCTCCGATCAGCTCTTTTTGTTTCAGGAAAACTATCCCTCCGTATTTAACCGCTTCCGTCAAACCGGGGCATGCTTCCAGAAAAAGAGATCGAATTCTGAGCACCATGTCGTGAAACTCGAATGAATGTTCCCGTAAATCTCGCAGGTGCATTTCGAGATTGTGTTCAGATTGTACCATATCCTTTGTCAGTTATAAATCTATTTTTTCATCAACCAAAAACCCATCAAAGGCCTTTCCAGGCCTTCTCATCCTCCGGTGAAGTCCAATCATCGAGCATTCCCGAAACTCCATCCAGACAAACATCGACTGAAGCTGTAATTTTACGGACGACCAGATGATCTCCTTTGATTTCAAACGTCAGCATGTCACTTTCTTTCAGTTGAGCTGCCTTGCGAATAGCAGCCGGAATGGTGACAATTTCACCTTCCCATCCAGGCATCCTCATCCCCTCCGGTGTGACGACCAGCCGGTGGACGTTTCCGGGATGCCGAAAAAAGGAACGCATAAGTGCCCTGAAATCAGGGGATGACAGCAACAATAATTTGCAAAGCTAACAAACTATTGTTACATATTTTTTTACGAGAAATGCTGGCCTAACCTGTGACATTATACCGCACCTGGTTCTTTCCCCCGCCTGAAATCCCGACAAGTTGGGAAATGCGGTTGGCAGTTACGTTGAAGCAGTAAAATTCGATAGCTCTAAACCAGGTACTTTATGGGTCTTATTTATCCTGAATTCCAGACACTCCCGGAACTCTTCACCCACGTTTTCCGCCATTACAGAGGTCAAGAAAAAAAATTCCCCATCGCCCGCAAGGTCAATGGAGCTTATGAGCCAGTCACGTATGACTCTCTTAGTAATGATGTATCGACTCTCGCGGCATTTCTGAAGCATAAAGGAATCGAGGCAAAAGACCGTGTAGCCATACTTTCGGAAAACCGGCCCGGCTGGTACCTTTCGGACATGGCAATCCTCAGTATCGGTGCTGTCGATGTCCCTCTTTACCCTTCACTGCCCCCTAACCAGATAGAGTACATCCTCAAGGACTCCGGAACCAGGGCAATCATCATTTCCAACATGCTCCAGCTGGGCAAGGCACTCTCTGTCTGGCAAAATCTTCCGGATCTCGAGTTCATTGTCGTTATGAACCGCCTCGACGAAAAGGTCGATGGCGTTACAGAGCTTTCCGACGCGAAAAAAACCGGCCGTGCAATCCTTGACAGCTCACCCGATTATGTCAGTTATACAATGGTCAAGCCTGATGATACGGCCACGATCATTTATACTTCCGGTACCACCGGTTTGCCGAAAGGCGTGATGCTGACACATCGCAATATCTGTGAGAATGTCAAGTCGTGCTCCTCAATTATACGGCTTGATGAATCCGACAGAAGCCTTTCTTTCCTGCCGCTCTCCCACGCCTATGAGAGAACCGGGGGCTATTACCTGCTTTTTGCATGCGGCGCCCAGATCTACCTTGCAGAAAGCGTTGAAACCGTATCATTGAACATCGCCGAGGCAAAACCTACAATTATATTTACCGTCCCGCGGCTTTTCGACCGGATAAAAACAAACATTCTGAAACAGATAGACAATGAAAGTCCGGTAAAACAAAAAATTTTCAAGTGGGCTTATGATACCGGAATCGAGTACCACAAACAACTGCACAAAAGGAAACCTTCGGCGATACTTTCCCTGCAGCATACAATCGCCGACAAGCTTGTTTACTCCACAATCCGCAACAAATTCGGCGGTCATCTTCGCTACTTTGTTTCCGGTGGCGCCGCTCTTCCCCAGAAGGTGGGAGAATTCTTTCAGGCCCTCGGCATCGTCATACTTGAAGGGTACGGACTTACCGAAACATCACCGGTCACCAATGTCAACCGGCCTGAAAAGGTCAAGTTCGGAACTGTTGGCCCGGTTGTTGACAATGTCACTGTTAAAATCGACAGCGACGGCGAAGTATTGTTCCGCGGTCCGAATATCATGAAAGGCTACTGGAATGACGAGGAAGCAACCAATGAGGTCATTTATGACGGATGGTTCCACACAGGCGATATCGGAGAGCTTGACGAAGACGAGTATCTGAAAATCACAGACAGAAAGAAGCATATTATCGTAACATCCGGTGGCAAAAACATCGCTCCCCTCCCCATCGAGCAGTTGATTGCCGAAAACAAATATGTCGATCAGGTAATGGTTGCCGGGGAGAAAAAACCGTTTCTTATCGCTCTTATTGTGCCCAATTTTTCCGAGCTGGAATCTTTTGCTGATGAACAACAGATCACAGCCGAGACAAGAAACGACCTCATCGAGCATAAGCAGATCCGTAAGATATATGAATCACTGCTGCGAAATATATCAAGACAGCTTGCCGCACATGAAAAAGTAAGAAAGTTCCTGCTGATGAACGAGCCTTTTACCATTGAAAACGGTCACATGACGCCGACGCTGAAACTGAAACGGAAAGCGATACATAAAACTTTTGAAAGAGAGATCGATTCACTCTTCGGCTCGATGAATTCACTTTATAACTCAGAGTAATTACACCCTTCCCTGACGGCAGCAACAAAACTTTCAAGTTTTTCAGCATGGGACCCGCGCCAGAATATCTTCCCGCAGGAATCGCACAGAAAAAAATTCCAATAGTAACGGCGGGTTTTTGGCTCCAGGCGATTCAGTAACGAAATTTTATCGGCGACTTCAAGTTTACCGTTACATGAAGGACACCTGCTGAAAGGCTGCATTCGCCCGGCAAGGCAGTACCGTCTGACAACCTCGCATACTTGCTGAAAAACATCGCTTGAGCGAATGCAATAGCCCGATCGAACGATATTATGCATAAGAAGCCTTCTGTCCCTTGTCAGCAGAATGCGGTTCCCGTTTTGCATCAAGGCAAGCAGGTCCCGGTCACTACCTCCTGAAAAAAGGTGTGTGTCAAGCCCAAGGACTCTCATCCTGCGCACAAGTTTTGCAAGATGTTCATCGGCGATAAAAGCAGGATTGTCACCCGGTTCCGGCTGCAGCCCAAAACCACCAAACGATGCCGGATCAACAGGACTGACCGTTACCCTGTCACCCGGAGACATATGGTAACCGAAACCAACGGTTTCGCCATTCACTTTGATTTTTCCAACTTCGGTATGGGGCACACCGAAAGATTCAACAACATCTTTGACGGATGTCGCATGCGACAACTGCTTTTGCACCGTGCCGCTTTTACATCCCTGATGAAGGAAAAACCTCAGGGCCGGGGTAAACTCGAGATAAACATTGAACTTGTCTGACATGGGTCAACGGCTGAATATAAGGGCACCTCTATTAATTTGTTGCGCGCCCCGAATACTTCGTTGGGCGGTACTCGAAATCCTCATGTACTCTGTGTACACTCCGGTTTCTGCGCTCCGTCCGCCTTGTCTTCAGGCCGCTCACGACAATTAATAGAGGTGCCCATAATTCTGCCCCCGTCATTCCGGAATTCTGTAATAAGGATTGGATGCGTCTTCGGGAGAACGCTCAACAAGTCCTTCCTTTTCAAGCTCGGCAAGAACGGCAACAACCCGCTCTCCGTATCGTTCGGTCAGCTCTTCCAGAACCATTCCGTCAGTTCCGACAAGATCCCTCACAATGCTCCCCCTGTACCACCTTTTCGACCCCTTGAATCTTGATTGCCGGGTGAGCGGCCGTATCCCGGTCTTTTTTCCGGTCATTACCAGGGCCCCATAATCCATCAAGGCGTTATGCCACTCCCGGCTTTGTCCACGCGGAAGCACTTTCCCGGCAACAGCAAGCAATTCACCCGGCTTGATGGTTTCAGGTAGTCCAAGTTCATAGATACATATTCTCCTGATATTGGTATCGACGGCTGCAATATCGAGATTGTCCGCAAAAACCGGTATCGAACGGGACGTGTAGACGCCAATACCGGGAAGCCTGATCAGCTCTTCAGGTGAGGAGGGCACAACCAACGAATATTCATCGGCGATAATCTTTGCACAACGGTGCAGACGCTGCCCCCGGGCATTGTAGCCGAGCCCGCTCCAATAAGATAAAACTTCTTTCAGTGAGGCATCCGCAAGGGACAGGATGTCGGGAAAACGATCCAGCCACATGAGAAATTTATCTATAACACGCTCAGCCTGTGTCTGCTGAAGCATTATCTCACTAACCATAACTGCATAGCGATCGGTTGTCTCCCTCCAGGGAAACTGCCTTTTGTTGCCCCGATAAAATGCAAAAACCTTCTCTTGAAACTGTTCGACCTGTTCCTGTTTGAGTTTCATATTTCAGCCATTCGCTTTTACTCCATTGTTTATTCGAGATTCCCGAACCTGATACCAGACCCGGTCTTGCCTCCTTTATATCGACCTTGCGGGCGAACATATGGGTTCGTCCTTACAATTTTGCACCCCGCTCCTATGCCTAATTACCTGATACCTTAACCTTTTCTCCTCACACATCCACCACCTTATCGACAACAACATGTTTTTTATCCTGGCGAACCGTAGCAGCCTTGATAAACGGATCGTGAGCGAAGTACAGCAGCCACCGCTTTTCAAGCAGATCGTTCAACAGAGCAACTTTGTCACGAATCAGCTCAAGCGGGGCAACATCAAACGCAAGCCCCCTCGTGACTGCAAGGTGAGCCGATGAAGGAATCAAATCACCGCCATGAACAAGCGTTGTATCATCTCCCGTGATTTTAACCAGTTGATGCCCTGCCGTATGCCCTTGCCCCAAGGGAACCATCTCGAAACCCGGCAACAGCTCGACACAGCCGTCAACCAGCTCCATCGATCCGCTTTTTCCAAAAGCATCGATAAACGGGAGAAGGTAACTGGACTTTTCCATCGCGTTAGGACGGAGCGCTGTTTCGTAATTATCCTTCTGAACATGAAACCGGGCATTGGGAAAAACAGAAACAAGCCTGCCATCTTTCTCCTCGAATGCTCCCGCAACATGATCGAAATGCAGGTGTGTGAAAATAACATCGGTGATATCCCGACATTCCAGACCGGCATTTTGCAGCTCTTCGTCCAGGCGCCACTCGGAAAGATCGTAGATCTTCTTTACCTTATCGCTCCACGCCGTGCCCATTGCAGCATCAACAAGAATGTTCCTGCCCTTTCCCCTTACAAGCAGAATGCGCATCGACAGCCTGATCCTGTTGAGATGATCGGGAGTAATTATTTTTTCCCAGAGCACTCTTGGATACACCCCGAAAACAGAACCGCCATCAAGACTGAAGCACTGAACATCGAGCGTCTGAAGCGTATATTCACCGATTGTAAGCATAGAACCAGGAAAAGTCAAAATTCAAAAGGTAAAAAGCGGCATGGCTGCGCCAATGGGGCAAACACAAAAAAGCCCGACAAAAATCAGGCTTTTTCATTCTAATCAAATTGCGGACACCGAGCAACAAGCAGAGGCTATACTGTTCGGAAAAGGTTATGAAGTAACTGTCGTTTTGCGTTCTTTCACTTTCAGAGCAGCCTTACCTGTGCGCTTTCTGAGATAGAAGAGCTTTGCACGGCGGGTCTTACCGCTTTTCAGCACTTTAATGCTTTCGATGTTCGGCGAGCTCAAAGGAACAATACGCTCGACGCCTATACCGCTGGAAATTTTACGAACGGTTACGGTTTTCGATGCACCGGTTCCCCTTTCGCTGATAACAACACCCTCGAAAGCCTGCAAGCGCTCTTTTTCACCTTCGATAACCTTCAACTGCATCCTCACTGTATCGCCTGGATGAATTTCCGGCAAGTCGTCTCGTTCCTGCGTAGCCTCAACCAACTGAATTAACTGATCCATGATAATGTTCTTTATTTTTTCTTTAACTCTTCAATAATACCCTTGTCGAGAAGCTCAGGCCGCCTTTTCGCTGTTCGTTCAAGAGCATTCCTGTTTTTCCACTCTTCAATTTTTTTATGATGACCCGACAGCAGCACATCAGGGACACGCATTCCTCTGAAGTCAGCCGGCCGGGTATAATACTCACAATCAAGCATGCCGGTCTGAAAAGAATCGGTCAATGCCGACTCACTGTCACCCAGAACACCGGGAATCAGCCGAACCACAGCATCCATCAGAAGCAAAGCCGGGATCTCACCGCCTGAAAGCACAATATCGCCAACCGATAACTCCATGGTAACCAGCTTTTTTCTGATCCTTTCATCAACGGCTTTGTAATGGCCGCACAATATAATCAGATTTTTCAACCTTGAAAGACGGTTTGCAGTTGACTGGTCGAACATACGGCCGTCAGGGGTCATAAAAATCACTGCGTCATAAAGTCTTTCAGCCAAAAGTTTTTCGATACAGGCAAATACCGGCTCAGGCCTGATTACCATCCCTGCACCACCGCCGAAAGGGGTATCGTCAACTTGCTTGTACTTTCCCAGACCATAATCATGAAGATTATGAACATGTATCTCTGCATACATTTTTTTCCGGGCTATGCCAAGCAATCCCTTATTCAGGGTCGATTCAAAAAAACCAGGAATGACGGATATGACGTCGATCCGTATCTGCATCAGCAGAGTCCTTTCATCAAATTGTACAAGAACAGCTCAGGGCTTTACAGGAACTCCTCAAACCTTTTCAGCACCATGTACCCTTTGTCAATAACTATTTCCTTAACAAATTCCTCGATCGCCGGCACCAGAACCATACGACTGACGCACTTGATCTCATACACCTCATGTGCCGGCATGCGCAATACATCATGTACAACGCCGACCTCCTCACCTGACTCATTAAGCACTTTCAGGCCCCTCAGCTCATGAAGGTACGCCCTGCCGGGAGAAAGAGGAATCAGGGCATCAGCGTTTACATACACCATATTTCCTGCGATTGCTTCTGCTTTCTCCCTCGTATCAATACCCGAAAAAAGCAGATAGGCAAAACCTTTTCGCATCACTGCGCTGAGCACCATGCGGCGAACCGCATCCCTTTCCGTTACCCCTATATAAAAAGCCTTCCTCTCAAGAAAACTCTCCGGAAAATCAGTAACCGGCAAGATTTTCACTTCACCTTTCAGCCCTTTCGGCTTGAGAATCCGGCCTACCAGATATAGCTCTTCTTTCATAAGGTCACCTCAAAAACGGTCCTTATCGATACTTTTTCGAGATGCCCGCAAGATAAAGCCTGAACGGCTGAAATTTACAATTTACTTTTCACCCTCCGGTTCAGCCGTTGAAACAGCCTGTGCCGCTTCCACTTCCGCCGCTTTTTTAGCCTGACGGCGCCGTACTTTGACGGCAAGCCTTTTTTCCCGCCTCTCAGTTTCACGGGACTTCCATTGCTCCATTTCCACAGCAATTTCCTCTTCACTGCGTCCCCTGCGCTTCATGTTCAGCTCGTGAAAAAGACCGGTAGCACGGATAAGACTGCGAACTGTTGTTGTCGGCTGTGCACCAACTCCAAGCCAGTAGGCCGTGCGCTCTTTGTCCAACGTTATTGCATGAGGCTTCGCTGTCGGCTGATAGTGACCGATCACTTCGAGAAACTTGCCATCTCTCGGAGCACGAGCGTCAGCAGCAACGATCTGGTAAAAAGGCAATTTCTTTCTTCCTGCTCTTCTAAGTCTGATTTTAACCAATGCTTGTCTGGATTTAAGTTATTTATTAAAAAAACGTCATCGTTTTAAAAGCTTTTCAAGCGGCAAATTCTGCGGCAATATCTTGCGCCCTGAGCTTGTCATCTTGGAAACCGAACCCATCATCTTCTTCATTTCCTTGAACTGTTTGAGCAGCATATTAACGTCCTGAACACGTGTACCACTCCCCTTTGCAATTCTCTGCCTGCGGCTGCCGTTGATGATTTCAGGTGTCGCCCTTTCTTCTTTCGTCATGGAAGAGATAATAGCTTCTATGGGTTTGAAATCGAGCCCGTCAAGATCTTGTTTCGGGATCATCTTGTTGAGACCCGGAACCATTTCAATAAGCCCCTGAATCGAACCCATTTTTTTCAGTTGTTGAAGCTGCTCAAAAAAATCGTCCAGATCAAATTCGTTTTTCAGCAGACGAGACTGCATCTTTTGTGTTTTCTCAAGATCAAGTGTCTCCTGAGCCTTTTCGACGAAGCTGACAATATCACCCATGCCGAGAATACGCTGAGCCATACGGTCAGGGTAGAAAACGTCAAGATCATCGACTTTCTCACCAACGCTCATGAATTTGATCGGTTTGTCAACAACCTGCTTGATCGAAAGCGCCGAACCACCTCTGGCATCTCCGTCAAGTTTCGTCAGAACAACACCATCGAAATCAAGACGTTCGTTAAACACTTTCGCAGTGTTGACAGCCTCCTGTCCTATCATGGCATCGACAACGAAAAGCAACTCTTCCGGCTTCAACTGGTCCTTGAGCGCTTCGGCCTCAGCCATCATGGCTTCGTCAACCTGCAAACGCCCGGCAGTATCGACGATAACAACATCATTGCCATTGCTTCTTGCCGACTCAAGACCTTCTAACGCTGTCTTCAACGCATCCTTTTCCTCCAGAGAAAAAACCGGAACTTCAATCTGCTCACCAAGAGTCTTGAGCTGTTCAACCGCAGCTGGACGATAGACATCAGCAGCCACCAGTAGAGGATGTTTGCCGTTTTTCTTCAAACGTTTTGCCAGCTTCGCACAAAATGTTGTCTTACCCGACCCTTGCAGGCCTGCAACCATTACAACAGCCGGCGTTTTTTTCGCCGTCAGGTCAAGGGGCTTGTTTTCACCCCCCATGATCTCAGTCAGCTCGTCGCTGACTATTTTCACAATCATCTGGGCAGGCGAGACACTTTTCACAACATCCTGGCCCATTGCTTTCTCCCTGACCTCTTCAACAAACTTCTTGGCAACCTTGTAGTTGACATCGGCACTCAGCAAAGCACGCTTGATATCGCGCATAGCTATGCCGATATTGACCTCGTTGATCGTTGCCTGCCCGGCAAGCTTTTTAAAGGTCGCCTCTAACTTGTCGCTTAAATTATCAAACATTGTACAAGACTTTGTTCAGTAATACTGAGCTAAAAATGGATAGCTTTAATTATAACAAAAAAATGGGAAAATAAAAGACTCCCCTTTCTTCTCCTTATCAAACGTTTTATATCCGTACAGCTGTTTAATATATTATTTCCACGTTGAACGTTATGCATTCATAAGGGTACCTCAATTTATTGTCATGAGCGTTTCAAGTGCAAGGCGAACGGAGCGCAGAAACCCTCTCCTATCCGCTCAACGAAGCAATTGAACCGCGGAATAAATAAATTAAGGTGCCCATAAACACTTGACAAACATCTCACTGAATACTACATGGACATCGATGTGCTGTTTAAGTCATTCAAGGAAAAAAGGATCGCAGTTATCGGCGACATTATGCTTGACAAATACATCTTTGGGCACGTATCACGAATTTCGCCGGAATACCCCGTACCTGTCGTCGATGTATCTCATGAAACACTGAGGCTGGGAGGAGCCGCCAACGTAGCCGTTAACATCCATGCCATGGGTGCACATGCCATGCTTTTCGGTGTGACCGGCCGTGACAGCAGTGCCCAAGCCCTGCAGAAACTGATGCATAATCACAGGCTTTCCTCGGAACATCTTTTTCAGGACCCGGACAGACCAACAACCTGCAAAACAAGGATTCTCTCCCAGAATCACCATATCGCCAGGGTGGATTACGAAAGCCGGGAAGCCGTTTCGGAAACGGCCGAAAGCTTCATGGAGGAACATCTCAGGGAAACCATCTCCTCTCTTGATGCTATTGTACTTCAGGACTACAATAAAGGAGTACTAACTCCAACCTTTATTAAACAGATCATAACGTTAGCCTCTTCAAAAGAGGTACCGGTCTTCGTAGATCCCAAGCTAAAAAGTTTTTTCAGCTACGGCGGCTGCACTGTTTTTAAACCGAATCTTACGGAAATTGCTTCGTCTCTGGGTATTTCCCTGGATAACACGGACAGAGAGATCGAGCATGCCTGCCGGAAACTGAAAAAAACATTGAGATGTGAGCATCTTGTCGTTACAAGGAGCGAAAAAGGCCTGACGATATGCAATGATCGTTTCACCCATATTCCGGCAGCCTCGCTTGAAGTTGCCGATGTCTCAGGTGCAGGAGATACCGTCATTGGAATCCTTTCACTGGGATTTGCCGCAGGGCTGGACATTGAAACAAGCGCGGAAATAGCAAACCTTGCCGCCGGAACAGTTTGCCAGGAAGTCGGAGCGGTCCCGGTCAATCCCGACAAGCTTTTCGACGCCTGCCGGGAGCATTTTGATAAATAAGTTAAAATGCAAAAGTAAAAAGCAGCAATTCAACATCTTTCTCCCAGATTCCAATGTACCCGGTTCACACAGGCGTATCCCGACATGTCGGGATGGCCGGGCAGCCACACGGGGCTGCCCCTGTAATTCAACAAATAAACGGATCAACAACCCTCAACTTCCGGCTGCTGTATTTTCGATTACGATTACGAGTACCGCTTCGCTGAGTACGAGTACGATACTAACACAACACATAACACCATCTTAAACTCAGCACTGAGAACTCAGCACTCAGCACTACTTTTCTCAATTACGATTACCGCTTCGCTGAGTACGACAGTTGTAACTCAACAGTTAAACAGCTCATGAATTAGGGGATGTTCATCCCGCATCTTGCAACCACCTTGTAACGCCTGCGCTATTATTCCTGCCGCTTCACAGGCACGGTGGAGACAAACAAAAAAATGCGTAGTTTGTTGTAATACAGCCATAAATACGGTAAATTATTCACCAAGAGTACCGTATCGCAGTATTAACTGAGAGATCGTCTGCCAACTCTTTTGTAATCCCCTTATGGCTTGTGCTCTCATAGTCCATACACACCCCATACTTCCGCATGCAAGCTGTGTTCCCCCTGCCGTTTCGGTTTACTTCTCATCTTTCACTCACTCTATCTCGTCTCGACAGACATGTGCATACCCGCGTCCCTGTGGTAATCGTAACCATGTAGAGCTGTAACAACAAAGAACATTCATTCTGTCAACCATAAACCCCTTTAATCATGGTGAAACAAGCAGCATCGAATCAGTACCCGTGCAGGAGCATCCTGCAGGGCAAGCGTCCTCTCAGGGTACCCAGGGACATTGTCAGCCTTGTCCCGTTCATGGTGGCGGCCTTGATAAGCTTCTCATCATTGCCGGCCGGCGCTCAGATTCCCTATAACGAGATGATCGATCTCGGCACGCTGAAAGCCGACAGTTCAGGCTCCTCCACTGCCCATGCCCTGAGCGCCGACGGCAGTGTCGTCGCGGGGCGGGCAGCAAATGACACAGAAAGTACCAGGGCGTTCCGATGGACACAAGACGGCGGCATGGTCGATCTCGGCACGCTGAAAGCCGACAATACAGGCCACTCCCGTGCCCATGCCCTGAGCGCCGACGGCAGCGTTGCCGCGGGGCGGGCGGCAAATGACACAGAAAGTACCAGGGCGTTCCGATGGACACAGGACGGCGGCATGGTCGATCTCGGCACGCTGAAAGCTGACAATACAGGCAATTCGAGTGCCTATGCCCTGAGCGCCGACGGCAGTGTTGCCGCGGGGGAGGCGGATAAATATACTGGAATCTACCATGCATTCCGGTGGACGCAAGCCGGCGGCATGGTCGATCTCGGCACGCTGAAAGCCGACAATACAGGCAATTCGAGTGCTTATGCCCTGAGCGCCGACGGCCGTGTCGCCACGGGGTGGGCGGCAAGTGAAACAGAATTTCGACGAGCGTTCCGGTGGACACAAGGCGGCGGCATGGTCGATCTCGGCACACTGAAAGCCGACAATACAGGCTGGTCCGAAGCCCATGCCCTGAGCGCCGACGGCAGTGTCGCCGCGGGGTGGGCGCACAATGATGACAATGAGTTTCATGCGTTCCGATGGACACAAGACGGCGGCATGGTCGATCTCGGCACGCTGAAAACCGACAACACAGGCAATTCCTTCGCCTGGGGCTTAAGCGCCGACGGCAGTGTCGTTGCGGGAGAGGCGCCAAATGATAATGGAGATTCTCGTGCGTTCCGATGGACACAAGACGGCGGCATGGTCGATCTCGGCACACTCAGAGCCGACAATACAGGCGAGTCCACTGCCTATGCCTTGAGCGCCGACGGCGGCGTTATTGCCGGAGCAGCGGAGACTGATGATGGGCCATGGCGTGCGTTCATCTACCGTTCGATCATGCAGGATTATGACAACCTTCTGGCGTCGTTTCCCCGGCTTGCCAACGATGCCGATGTTGCAACAGCCGCTCAGCAATGGACTCTGACCTCGATACTCGATCAAACCTGTTTTGCCGGACGCAAGGGCGGCTTCTGTTTGAGCCTTGGCGGCAGGTTCTCCTATACGGGATCGGATGACGCCCACGACCTCGGCAGCCGCACCGGCGCAACGGGACTGCTTTCGCTGGGCTACGGCGTCGATGCAACCACTACCCTTGGCGCCACGGCGGCCCTCGGCCTCACCGATCTCGATCATAACGGCTTCGATATGGAAACCGGGTACGGTTTCGGGGTGTGGGGTGAGTACAGTGAGGAGGGCGCGTCTCGCACGGGCTGGCAGATCGGTCTTGCTGCCGGCTGGGGAACGCAGGATACGGATATCACACGGGGCATTGGACTGGATAACGTTGAGCTTGTTGACGGATCGTCTGATCTCAGCACGCTCTCGGGACGCTTGAGTCTCGGCTACGGGTTCAGTAATCCGGATGACTGGGTACTGACGCCGCGGGCTTCGGTGACGGCATACAGGACGAGACTGGATGCTTATAGGGAAACGGGAGGTGATTTCACCGCCGATTATGACCGCATGGAGGTCACGACGACTACGGCGACGGTGGAGGTGACTGCTGTGAAACGGATCGGCAACGGTTCGAGGCTGAGCCTCGGTGCAGGACTGGATTATGATATCGATGCTGAGCGGGCGAGGCTGGAAGGAACGTCGAACCTTCTCGGCCTGGAGACTTTCAGTGTCGGCAGTTCACTCGATCGCAACGACCTGCGCCCGTTTGTTGCGGCTGCTTACAGCTTCAAGGTGACGGACAGCAGCTGGTTCACGACCAGTGCGGGGGTTCAGTCGCCGGTTTTCGGCAGCAGCCCGAGGATCGATGCTGGTCTGCGCTACTGTATCCGGTTCTGAACGCGGCGTGGCGGTACGGTAACCTTCAAGCGGGCAGCCACACGGGGCTGCCCCTACAAATAAAGAATCCCCGCCGCAAGAAGTGGGGAATATGACCCCAAGGTATTCAACAAACAAACGGATCGACAATCCTCAACTTCCGGCTGCTGTATTTTCGATTACGATTACGAGTACCGCTTCGCTGAGTACGACAGTTGTAACTCAACAACTCAACAGAAAAGCAGGTTCAGGCTTCACTTATAGAGATATATTCGTCGACTTCTTGAGGGTATGGCGGATTATAAGAGCTATCAAAAGCCAGATTTCTCAGGTTCTGAAGAGAGTAAAACGGGACTTCGAACATTGCCGTATTGCTCATTGGCGGGGGCACATCTTTACCGGGGTCTACATACATGAGAAACGTTATACGGACGACATCGTTTTCAAGCGGTTCGAAAACCCACTTGCCATAGGTTTCCCTGATCCGAAAATAACCGGGCTTAGCCGGGATATAATCAGGTTCGGCTTTCATGGTTACCGCAATACCGTTCTCCCCCTCTGTATCAAGGGCTGTACGTACAATCATTTCCCGCTTCGGAAAGGGCCACGGCGTATTGATAATCTGGTGAATAACATATTCAAGATTATCTCCCTTTTCAAGGACCCGCAAACTTGCAAGCTGATGAACCCAGCGCCTGTAATTGCCGGTATCATGAAAGAGGCTTATGAGCCGCCTGAGCGATACAGGGAATTCTATTATACCTTTGAAACCATGGACTGCAGAGTTTTTCATTTTTGCCGAATAAATCCAGATATCTTTGTGTTCCACACGAAACTCCCAGTTGTCTTCCCTCGCCCGCTCAAAATCCATACTGCCGTAAACTTTTACGATTGAAAAAAATTCGGAAGTAATATACCTCTATAGCCGGCTCAACCGTCTATTCAGTGATAAAATCCTTGTAATTCTGGTCAATACCCTCTCTGGAACGAGCAAACGGAACATCTAACGGAGTCTTGTACTTCTCACGCTTTACCATCTCCCGCATGTTGGCCATGGTGTTGTAAGGCGTATCAATAACCGCAATATTTGCAAGCCACGAAGGGATTTCTCCACCAGGCTCAAGATGGAGTCTGAAAACAACCCTGCATTGGTTCTCCGAAAGAGGCATGATATTCCAAGCACCTTCGAGCTGCCGAACACGAACATAATTATCGTTTTCAGGAAGAAAATCAGGTTTGGCAATCATTTTGATGAATATCTCATCCGTTTTCGGGTCTTTGTAACCCTGTGACTGGCTGATAATCTCCCTGTCGGAAAGAGGCCAAGGTGCGCTGACCAGTTGATAAACAATCCGGCCCTGATCTTCAAGCTCTTTCAGTATTTTCATTTCTCTGGTCTTCCAGACCCACTCGGTTGCTGCATCCAGATCATAGAGCAGATGAAGCACACTGTGCTGTGGTGCATCGATAACGGCAATGCCGACAAAGGAAAGAAACTCGGAAGTCGGCACCGGACATGTGTATATTTGCAGCCAGTCTTTCTGCAAACGCAACGAGCAGGTGTTGCTCTGGATTTTCTCAAGCAAGGACATAGGTATGAAAGCTTTGAATTAGAATCAATATAAACTTTTTCATCGGGCCATAAGCACAACATACCCCTATTTATGGGCACCTCTATTAATTTGTTACACACCATGATTACTTCGCTGGTCCCGACAAGTCGGGACCGAAATCTTCATCCCGATTCGCCGGGACTCACGACAAGTAATAAAAAAGCGCCCTTATGCAGCATCACGGTGAATATAATCACGGGCAAACTGCAGCATTTTATCAGATTCCTCGGCAAGAACCCTGATCTGAGCCTCTATCCCGAAAAGCTGGCGGGCAACACGTGATTTTACAGCCGCCAGGATATCCTTTTTTTCCTTGCTGAATACTGTCTCGTCAAATGCAATACCTTTTTCTTTGCAGATTTCCCTCAGGTATCTTTCGGCTCTTTCATCTTCGGAATAATTTTTGATAAAACCCTGAAGGTCCTCACTGAACCGCCTCACAGAACTTGACGGATCATCGATGACATTCAGCGCGGTCTCGTGCAAAACTCCTTGAGTCAATAACCTGCTGTAAAAATCATCAACAGCACGCTCGATAACCCAGTAATCAGGCACTATGCCGCCGGAAGCTTTAAACAGGTCGGGAGAAGGCCTGTAAACCGCTATACCCTCGACACCATTTTCAACCTTTAAACTTCCGGCCTCTTTAAAGAGTTTCTCACCTTCACGGCTTTCCATGTTCTCCTGGTAATATTGCTCTCTTCCTTCGCTGCCGAGGCTGAAATCACGCTGTATCCTTCTTCCGGAGGGAGTGAAGTACCTTGCAATCGTCAAACGTATGGCCGAACCATCTGCCAGATCAAACTGACGCTGTACGAGCCCCTTACCGAAAGTCAGTTCCCCAATGATTTTTGCCCTTTTGTTGTCTTGCAGCGCTCCAGCAAGGATCTCAGCCGCGGACGCGCTGCCCCTGTCAACAAGAACCATAACCTCACGCTCTTCAAAAACCCCTCCCGAAGTAGCGGTGTAACGCATTTCATCGGAACCGCCATTGCGGCTTTTCGTATAAACAATCAGCTTTCCTTCCGGAAGAAACTCATCGGCAATCTCCACAGCCTGGTCAAGGTACCCTCCCGGATTTCCCCGGACGTCAATGATAAGTTTTTCCATACCCTGATCCAGCAGCTTTTCCATTGCGTTTCCGAATTCACTTGCCGTTGTAGCCACAAACCTGCTCATGCGGATATAACCGGTTACTGCATCAAGCATAAAAAAGGCATCGACGCTGTAAGTAGGTATCTTATCCCGGACAATATCGACCGTAAACATCTTGGACGTATAAGGCCGGTATATCTCAAGGGTCACGACCGAACCCTTTCTCCCGCGAAGCCTGTCAAGCACGTCCATTGGAGAAAGGCCTACGGCAGAAAGCGTATCAATAGCAATTATTCGGTCCCCTGCTTTTATCCCGGCCGATTCGCTGGGACCACCTGCAAGCGGCGTTACTACAAGAAGAGTGTCATGCACAATATCGAATTCAATACCAATACCCTCGAAATTGCCCTGGAATTCCGAGTTGGAAACACTGACCTGATCAGCCTTCAAATATGTCGTGTGAGGGTCAAGAGCCTCTGTCATCCCCTCTATTCCGGAATCAACCACTGCCTGCTCGTCAACCTCGTCGACATACAACGCCGATATCACACCCAGTACTTCGAGCAATTTTTTCTGCTGCCCAAAAACAGCACCGGAAGGATCTTTACGTATCATGAAGCCGATCCAAACCCCAAAAAACAAGATAGCAACAATCAGCAGCGTTTGGAATAAACGGGACATAATCAGGTGCAAATCGTTCTGAAGAAAAAAGTGCGGGCATTGTCACTCTTCATTATTTTACCTATAGACAGGCAAAAACCCAAAAAAAGAACGCCGAATACGCCTGATCTCAGCAAAAAATCCATATCCAATTCGAGCGTCCCACATTGTCATTCCCCTCATTTGTACGCTCGAGTATTCACTCAACTCAGGCAATGCAGATGCATACACTTTCACTGCAAAAGTAAGATTTAGGGCACCTTTATTAACTGTCGTGAGCGATCTGAAGACAAGGCGGACGGAGCACAGAAACCCCTTTCTATCCGCCCAACAAAGTATTCGGGTCGCACAACAAATTAATAGAGGGCCTTTTAATGACAGCATAACGTCGACATACAAGAAATATATTCATCAAATAAAAGTGAACAATACACTTATAAAACAAAAATAATAGAAAAATTTTTTATCTAAAAAATAGTTATAAATTGATTAAAAATAATATTAGTATAATTAACTTTATTTATTTTATTAAAAAATCTTAATGTGTTTTTATAAAGAAAAATTTTAGAAACTTAAAACACCAAAAAATATCATGAAAAAACATAATAAAGTCACGATAAAGAAAATTATTTTACTAATAATTATTGCGATTATACCTATAACTACAACTAAAAAAAATGCTCATGCACAATCCAACGGCAAAACAAAATCAGAAATAACAATAAAAGGACACCGGGTTTTTGTTGAGATCGCTGATTCGGAAGAAAAGAGAAAGAGAGGGCTGATGTGGAGAAAATCGCTCGATAAAAATTCGGGGATGTTATTTATCTACAAGGATAGCAGAATCAGGTACTTTTGGATGAAAAACACCTATATCAGCCTTGATATAGCATTTATTGATACAAACTTGGTCATAAAAACCATCCACACCATAGAAAAGACGGATGATTCAACGACCCTTTACAGTTCATATGTACCGGTACAATACGTTTTGGAAGTTAACAGCGGCTGGCTCGAACAGCATAACATACATACCGGCGATACTGTGACATTCGATTTCAACCTGAGCACCCCATAATCAGCTCAAGCTCGACACTGGCATCCAGAGGCAGCTCTGCAACGCCTACAGCGCTTCTAACATGTTTTCCGTTTTCCCCGAATGCCTCATATAGCACCGCTGATGCCCCATTTGCGACAATATGCTGATTGGTAAAAAATGATTCACTGGCAACAAAAACAGTCAGTTTAAGCACTTTCTCAACCACGTCCAGGTCCCCCACCGCCCCTTTGACTGCTGCAAGAGCGTTCAGCGCAGCCACGCGTGCAGCCATTGCTGCCTGAGCTTGATTAATCTCGTTGACCTTGCCCTTTCCTCCCTGTTCCATGAGCACGCCGTCAACCAGAGGAAGCTGGCCGGATGTATACACAAAGCCTCCAAACCGGATGGCTGGTACGTAAATACCTGCAGGATTGGCAATTTCGGGCAGCGCTATGCCGGCTTTACGAAGCCTTGCTTCAATTTCTGACATGGTTATTAAGGCATTTATATGAGTGAGTTTCTTTTCAATGTAAGGCTTTTTGTAATACCTCCTACCTTTCCCCGCCGCAAGAACTTCCGATATGCTGTCGGGCCAGTCAAACAAGGATGTCCGCCCGGAAAAGATTCACTTTGTTACTATGGGAAAAATCCTTATTGTGCAAACGTAGAACAAACTACAGTGCATCTCTATTTATTGTCAACCCTCTCCTATCCGCTCAACGAGGCAATTGAAGCGCGGAATAAATAAATCGAGGTGCCATAGAGATGCCCTACAGTTTCTCTTTGGGGTGCTGCTCACGCGGCTGAGATTAAACCCATATAACTTGATGCAGGTAATACTGACGCAAGGAAGAAAGATGAAACATCCCACGTTTTTATCCGCTTTTTTTCTTGTCATTTCAGTCCGCCTGCTTACTATGCGTAACTATAAGCGGAACTTACATGGAAGAAAAAATCTCGAAATCCATTATCAGGAGCTTCTTCAATAAACTCGAAGATTCTCTTTCCCTCGACGTTGCAATTGTCGGAGCCGGGCCTTCAGGAATGATCGCCGCAAAAGAACTTGCCCTTGCTGGTAAAAAAGTTGCGATTTTTGAAAGCAAGCTTGCCCCTGGAGGTGGCGTATGGGGCGGTGGAATGCTGTTTAATGAAATCGTTTTTCAAGAAAATATCATCGAGATTCTCGATGAATACTCCGTCACCCACACCAGTGCAGGCGACGGCTACGTCACCGCTGATGCTGTCGAAGTTGCCAGTGCCCTTATTTATGGTGCTGTTCATTCCGGCGTCCGTATTTTCAACGCTGTCAAAGTTGAAGACCTTGTCATGCGCGAAGAAAAAATCTCCGGCGTGGTCGTCAACTGGAACCCTGTTTTAAGGCTTGAAATGCATGTCGATCCCCTTGTTTTCATGTCACAGGCGGTTCTGGACGGCACCGGACATCCCGCAGAGCTAATCAGCCTTGCCAGCAAAAAAGCGGACGTTACTCTCGATACCCCGACAGGTGAGGTTATGGGAGAAAGACCCATGTGGATGGAAAACGGCGAGAGCTCGACTGTCATCAATACCAAAAAGCTCTATCCCGGTCTTTATGCCTCCGGCATGGCCGCCAACAATGCCATGGGCGGTTTCAGAATGGGTCCTATTTTCGGAGGGATGTTCCTTAGCGGGAAAAAAGCAGCCCGGCTGATACTGGAGGATATAGATTAGCTTTATGTAGCCGAGTATGAAATCAGCAAAAACAAAGTTTCCCCGGCTTTACATGGTCAGCAACTGCAAGGGGTTTTCTTCTCCGGAAAAACAGTTCCCTGAACTTGTCCGGCGGGTAACAGCACATATCCCTGTCATCATCCAGCTGAGAGAAAAACACCTTAACGCAAAAGCTCTTTACAAGCTGGCTCTCACGGTTAAAAGGCATATACATGACAAAGATTCGCTGCTTTTTATCAATGAACGGTTTGATATCGCGCTTGCTTCCGGAGCCGATGGCGTACATTTCCCTGAAAAAAGCTGCCCGTTCGGCAAAGCACTTGCTGTATCACCCGGTATGATTGCGGGCAAAAGCACACATTCGCTGAAGCAAGCTCTTTCAGCCGAGGCTGACGGCGCGGAGTATCTGATTTTCGGCCCTGTATTCGAAACTCCTCTGAAAAAGCGCTACGGTCCCCCCATGGGACTTGAAAAACTCGACGAGATATGCCGGCACGTCTCGGTGCCGGTCTATGCAATCGGAGGCATCGTTCCGCGGAACTCCCGGCAGTGCATTGAACACGGTGCATACGGTGTCGCGGCGATGTCTGTTTTCCACTCTTCTGAAAACCTGAATCGCACTCTTGCAAACTTTCATGCTGCTCTCGAGCTATGAAGATAGAACGTACAACACTTTGCTGCATTACCTCCGACTCCTCATGTCCGGTAATGCAGGCTGAAAAAGCCCTTAAAGGAGGGGCAACCATGATTCAGCTCCGTCGTAAATCAGCTTCCGGCTCAGAGCTGTATGAATGGTCAAAGAGCATACAGGAGCTATGCCGTGCCCATAACGCGATCTTTATCGTTAATGACCGCCTCGATATTGCTCTTGCTGCCAATGCGGACGGTGTTCATCTCGGGCAGGAAGATCTCCCGGCTGATGCCGCGAAAAAACTGCTTGGCAAAAACAAAATTCTCGGGGTATCGGTCTCATCAGTTACCGAAGCAGAAAAAGCCGGGAGGTCGGGGGCAGATTATGTAGGGTTCGGGCACATCTATCCTACAGCATCAAAACAAAAATCCTGCAGACCGGTTGGACCTGACTCCATTACGGAAGTCGTACGCGCACTGCTTTTACCGGTCATTGCCATCGGCGGTATTACGCTTGACAACGTCTGTGAAGTTATCAATGCGGGGGCATCCGGTGTGGCAGTCATTTCCGCAGTAGCTGAAGCTCCGGACCCTGAAAAAGCAACCTCCCTGCTCAAACAAAAAATGCTATCATGCCTGCAATAACTCCAGACCACTATACCACTGTACTCACCATTGCCGGCTCCGACGGCAGCGGCGGTGCGGGAATACAGGCGGACCTCAAAACCTTCGCCGCTCTGGAATGCTACGGTTTAAGCATCGTCACAGGTATTACAGCACAAAACACACGCGGCGTTCACAGTTCCGTGGCCCTTTCTTCAGCTTTTGTAACAGAACAGTTCGAGACACTTGCAGATGATATTGAAATCCATGCTATCAAGATAGGCATGGTCCCGTCTGCCGCTACGGTTCAGGCTATTGCCGCAGCGTTACGCAGTCACCTGCCAATACCGGTCATTCTCGATACGGTACTGAAATCATCGGGCGGAATGGAGCTGGTTCCGGCAGACGCGAAATCCTCGATTGTAAAAGAGCTTTTTCCCTTGGCGACACTTGTAACGCCCAATCTTCCCGAAGCTGCCGAACTGGCAGGGCTGGACAATGTACCTGAATCAAAGAACGACATAGAAAAAACAGCCGAAACTCTCAGGGCAAACAAAGCAGCTGCCGTGCTGATCAAGGGAGGCCACATGGAAGGAGACCTTTGTGAGGATTATCTGCTTTCTGAAAAAGGCGGGGAATGGATTTCATCCCCTAGAGTTCCGACAAAAAACACACACGGAACGGGCTGCACGCTTTCATCAGCCATTGCGGCATACATAGCAAAGGGTTTTGATCTCGATGAGGCAGTCAGAAAAGGCAGACTGTTTACTGTTGAGGCGTTAAAAGCCGGCTCGCAGTTTTTGCTGGGTAAAGGAGCCGGCCCTCTGCATCACTTCTACCGGTGGTGGGACTGAAAGGAAATACAGAGCTATGCCACTCCTCTCGGCATTCTGCCTATTGAGTAGTAGACAAACCCAAGCTGCTCCATGAGGTCAGGATTGTAGATATTACGACCGTCAAAAATCACTGGAGTATTGAGTTCCTGTTTCATAACTTCGAAGTCAGGGCTTCTGAAAACCATCCACTCGGTAACAACCGCGAGAGCATCAGCCCCTTTGAGAGCCTCATCAGGATTGCTGGCAAGCACAAGGTCCTGCCTTTCCCCGAAGATCCTCTCCGCCTCGTCCATGGCAACGGGATCATACGCTTTGATCTTCGCACCTGAGGCCCAAAGCTCCTCCAGAATCCTCCGGCTCGGGGCTTCTCGCATATCATCAGTATTGGGTTTGAACGCAAGTCCCCACAGCGCAATGGTCTTCCCTTGCAGACTCCCTTTGAAATGGCTCTTTATCTTGTCAACCAGAGATGTTTTCTGATCATAATTAACTGCTTCAACCGCCTGGAGAATCCTGGCGTCATAGCCATATTTTCTTGCTGTCCGCTCAAGGGCCTGCACATCCTTTGGAAAACATGACCCGCCATAACCGACACCGGGATAGATAAACGAAAAACCGATCCTGGAGTCTGAACCGATCCCATGCCGGACGGCTTCGACATCCGCACCCACACGCTCGGCTATGTTTGCCATCTCGTTCATAAAGCTGATTTTTGTGGCAAGCATCGCGTTTGCAGCATATTTCGTCAGCTCCGCAGAACGGATGTCCATCGCTATAAAACGCTCATGGCTGCGATTGAACGGCGCATAAAGGCTCCGCAGCAGCTCTTTTGTCCGCGGATTGTCCACACCGACAATGATACGTTCAGGCTTCATGAAATCACCTACGGCGTCTCCTTCCTTGAGAAACTCGGGGTTCGACACTACATCGTAATCTATCGACACACCGCGCTCATCAAGGACGGAATGCACTTTTTCCCTGACCAGATCAGCGGTACCAACCGGAACAGTTGACTTGCCGACAATAATGCGATAGTCCTCCATGTTTTTACCGATGCTTTCGGCAACACTCAGCACATGACGCAGGTCGGCGGAACCATCTTCGTCAGGCGGTGTTCCGACAGCGATAAACTGGAACAGTCCAAATGCAACACCTTCAGCAGTATCCGACGTGAACCTCAGACGCCCTTCCTGGCTGTTTTCAACCACCATATCTTCCAGGCCGGGCTCATAGATCGGGATTTCTCCCCGCTTCAGGCGGCTGATCTTCTCTTCATCGATATCCACGCACAGCACATCATTACCTACTTCAGCAAAACATGCCCCTGTAACCAGGCCGACATATCCTGAACCAAATATGGTGATCTTCATGACAGTCCCATTTATTCGTTGAGAAATGCATAAAGGCAGAAACGTCCTCTTGAAGCCGCTGCTGCCCCTCGACAAACGCCCCTATATATATAAAAATTATGAGAAAAACGGTACTTTGTTTGTATTGTACAACATCAAAGTTGGCCGCCTTAGATTGTCCGGCAAAATAGTGACAAAAGGCTCGTCCAAAATAAGGGCACCTCTATCTCGTCACTTATTCATCATAAACCCTTACAATTTTAAAGAGTTTGCGAAACAACAAGCTTCTCGCGGGAATAATAGCTGGAATTGCGGCAGGCGCCCTTCTCGGCGGCCTGAATCCCGAAGCCGGTTTGGCAGTTCATTTTATAGGAGAGCTTTTCATTACCTTCCTGATGATGATCGTCATGCCGCTTATCATCGCTGCAATGATAAGCGGCATATGCAGATTCGGCGATGTCAGAAAACTCGGCCCGCTTGGGTTCAGGACGATTTTCTACTATCTGGGGACAACTGCCCTTTCTGTAACAACGGGAATAATACTTGTCCTGCTCATTCATCCGGGTCAGCTTGCATCGGAAACCGAACAGATCGAGGCAAGAGGAGGCATAGTACTTAAAGAGGCCACTTACAGGATCGAAGGCAATATCGTCACCATAGACAGCGTTTCTTTACCGAAGGAGTACTCTTCGTCCTATTCCGTTTCCCTGCTTGACCGGAACATTAAAGGAAAGATCGTTACCCACGGTAAAAACGGCAGGGAGACTATCGAAGTTTCCTCATGGGCGCAAGACAAAAAAATTCTTGCAGACTTTGCCCTCACCGGCAAAGGCATTGCTATCGATAAACCTCCGGCTGCAAGGTTTCTGCAGGAAGAAAGAAGCATTACCGACATTCTCAAGGAAGTGCTGACCGGCCTGATTCCCTCAAATCTTTTCAAAGCTATGGCCGAAAACGATATTCTGCCCGTTATAACGTTTTCGCTTCTTTTAGGCGCTGTGCTTTCGACGCTTGGTGAACAGGGCAGGCCCGTTGTTGATTTTTTCAACGGCCTCAATGAAGCGATCATGAAGATCGTTCATCTTGCCATGTATGCAGCACCGATAGGCATCGGCGCCCTGATTGCAGGAAGACTCGGCGAAGCGGGAGGATTTTCCGGCTTTCTTCCCGAACTTTTCCGTCTTGGGAAATATGCTGCAACCGTTATCGCCGGGCTCTTGATCCACAGCATGGTTATTCTTCCCCTTATTCTGAAATTTTTCGGTAAAACCGGCATTGCCCGTTTTGCCTATAACACTTCCCCGGCCCTGTTAACGGCGTTTTCAACCGCCTCAAGTTCTGCAACCCTGCCGCTTACAGTAGAATGCGCAGAAGAAAAGAACCAGGTTTCTCCCCGCACCGCAGGATTCGTGCTTCCTCTCGGAGCAACCATCAATATGGATGGAACCGCTCTCTACGAAGCTGTTGCGGTTATCTTTATCGCCCAGATTAATGGTATTACTCTCGGCCCCCCTGAACTTACCATAATATTTCTCACCGCGACACTTGCAGCAATCGGTGCAGCCGGAATCCCCGAAGCCGGGCTGGTAACGATGGTTCTCGTGCTGAAAGCGGTCAATCTTCCGATCGAGGGGATCGCACTGATACTTGCAATCGACTGGTTTCTCGACAGGTGCAGGACAACCGTTAATGTTTGGGGGGACAGCGTAGGGGCGAAAGTTATTGACAGGTATGTGAAGCTCGCTAATCATCAATCACGATAACGAGGCACCGGGACTTTTTCCAGAATTCAGATTCATCCTTGATAAGAAGCAACGAAGATGTCCTGCCGCCAACAAGCTCATATGAGTTTTTCGTATGCGGGGTCACAATCCTGAGACTCTTTACGGGCTTATCAAAATACAGGTCCCTCGTTTCAGTAATATCAATCCTGTTGAAAAGAGCGACATCGAAATCCTGAGCGAGTCTGTAGTCCGTATCGAAGATCTTTGACAAAGGGTTTTTCGGCTTTGAAAGCACCCCCTTTTCAGAAAGCTCCGCATAGCTGCCCGATATGTAGTAGGCATAGGCGAGGATATCCTCCTGTTCGAGAATAAATTCATCCAGCACATCAACAGTTTCAAGCAGTTCGGATACTTGAGCGTCGAGCTGCTGAACCTCGGATTTGAGCTCCTGTATCTCCTGATCCTTGCCTTTAAGCGTATTACGCATTTCCGCCACAAGCTGATCGAGGGATTCAATACGATATACCGAATTTCTGTTCTCTTCCTCAAGTCTGGCGATCAGATTTCTGCTTGCCTCAAGAGTCGAGTCGATAAAACGAATGCTGGCGTAAATATCCTTGCCCAGCTGATCGACGCCTTGCTCCTCACGCTTTTCAATATTGGACGAAAGCCTCTCGACAACAGCCTCTTTTTGTTGAATCCTGCCAAGATTCTTCTGAACCTGGGTCAGAATGGTCATCATCGAATCAATATGTTCCCGTCGGGATTGAGCCTCCTTTTCAGGTTCACCGCACCCGGCAAAAAGATGAACGAAAAGCAGAAATCCTGCAAGCAGAGCACGGTTTGTGTGTGTTTTCACAACCATCGTATCCATTGTTCGATACCCTCTTTAGTACCATACCACCTGGTATGCGGTGTCGGCAGATGCTCTATCCCGGAAATTGTGACATTTTCCGCACCCTTCAAAAAACAGCTTTTTACCGGCACGATACCGTCACCGGAGACTTCCCCTTCTCCTGAAGCGTTTTTATAGAACATGTAACACATCCGCTCGATCATTCCTTTCTCGAGCGATCCGAAGTACTGGTCGCTCACGATGGAAACAACCCTGCATCTGCCAAAAAACTCCGGCTTGAGATGCGCATCGATAAAATCCGTTTTAATCTTTGCATAATGCTCCGTTGTGTGAAACGGTGTCCCCAATGCCAACAGCTTGCCGACCGAGGAGCTGCGATGGTACACATCTCCCTGAAAAGGCTGTTCGAGAAGATAAACAAGGGCTACCGTCCCCCCTCCGCTATGAGCGATAACCGTTATTTTTTCTTCGGGATACCTCTCCTGCATCATGGCAAGGGTACGGTCAAGCGCTGCCATCACACGGTTGGTCGAACGCTCGGGGGACGGGGGAAAACCAATCCAGTCATGAAAACTGACCGGCACAATGGCAATTTTTTTCTTGGGAACATAAGCTGCAAGAACTTTTTTCATTTCTGCGTAGAGGCTGTCCCAGAAAAGAACACCGGGCAGAATCACAACCGGATTTTGAGCTACTTCAGTCATTGTGCGCACTTGTTACTCCCAGGCTCTCAGAAGGTCAATGAGCAGGCGGACCCCAAACCCCGTGCCTCCTTGGTTTTTGTTTCCGCCTTTTGATGAAAAAGCAGGTCCGGCTATATCAATATGCGCCCAAGTCTTGTGGCCGTCAAGAAATTTTTCAAGAAACTTTGCGGCCGTTATCGAACCTGCACCTTTCCCGCCAGTATTATGTACATCGGCAACTTCCGACTTGATAAGCTCGTCATACTCCTCCCAGACCGGCATTCGCCATACCTTTTCACCGGATCTCCTGCCTGCTTCGTAAATCCTTCCGGCAAACCTGTCATTGTTGCTGAAAAGTCCGGCAACCGAATAGCCCAAAGCCACAATACAGGCCCCGGTCAACGTGGCGAGATCAATAATGGCGTCAGGCTTGTAATGCTGTATTGCATATGCCAGAGCATCTGCCAGTATGAGCCGTCCCTCAGCGTCCGTATTGCCGACTTCAACGGTAATACCGGAATATGTCGTGATGACATCACCCGGCGTTTGAGCAGCTCCTCCCGGCATGTTGTCCGTGGCGGGAATAAAACCGATAACCCGCATTGGGAGACCGAGCAACGAAGCAGCCTCAACCGCCCCGATGACAGCCGCAGCACCGGCCATATCGCATTTCATCTCCTCCATTGCATTCGAAGGCTTGAGCGAAATACCTCCTGAATCAAAGGTAACCCCCTTGCCCACAAGAGCCACTGTGGCAACCGGTTCAGAGGCAGGTTCATAATCCAGTATGGTAAAAGTCGGGGGGTTGCGGCTTCCTTTGTTCACGGCCACAAGCCCTCCCATTCCAAGCTCTTCAATCTCCTCTTTATGAAACACCGTCACCTTGCAGCCGGATTTTTCAGCGGATTTCCTGGCTGCATCTGCAATATCATCGGCATTAAGCAAATTACCAGGCAGATTGACCAGGTCACGGGCAAGCTTTCTGGCATCGGCTATAATCTCCCCTCCGCGGACGGCTTCTGACGTCTCTTTCACACTGCCGGCGTTAACACGTATCTTCAACTCACCGAGCTGCACCTTCTCCTCTTTCCCTTTCTTTTTTTCCAGCTTGCCGCTCTTCAACCGTTCAAAACTGTACAAACCGTAAAGCATTGAATCGACAAGAAGCTCAGCTACCGCTCCTGTGGTTTCACCGGTATTGTGAGCCCATGCCGTTATCGATGAGCAATCAAAAACGAGGCTTTGCACCCGCAAGCATTTCGCTTGTTGAGCCACGGCATAAGAGGATTTGCGAAAATCGTCCATCTCCGCAGCATCACCGAGGCCAAGCAGCAGAACTCTGGGTATTTTCAGTTTTGAGCCGCCGGAGTACACAACAAGAGAGTCACCTGCCTTGCCTTTGAAATCTTTCAGAGCACCTTTGTCGAGACCAAAAGTCTCAAGTGTCTTCGCGGCATCTTTTTTAAGATCCTTTGCCGCGAAAGGCATGACGAGCAGATTGCTTTTAAGATTTTTCAGCGAACTTTTTGTTACCGTTACTTTTGTCATAGCGAGTTGTCAATGTTTCAAACGATTTCCGAGCTTTTCAGAAAATCCCTGACATCAGCCAGAATAATCTGTGTGGCTTTTTCAGGGGCGTAACGAAGCAGGCAGCCTGCCGCGTTTTTGTGCCCGCCTCCCCCATATCTTTTTGCAATCTGGTTCACGTATATGTCACCTCTTGATCTGAAACTGACCTTTGTTCTGCCATCCTGCATTTCAACCATAAGCACAGCAATGCGGACGCTTGGCACGCTCAGCAAATATTTGATGATCAGGTCGGTATCAAACAATTTGCTCCCTGTATCATTCAGCATTTCCTGTGAGATAAACAGCCACGAAACCTTACTATCGTCAATGAATCTGATTTCGCTGAGTGCAGCACCGAGGAGCCTCAACGAATGAGGTTTGAGTGAATTATATACCTTATCATATATATCGTTCGGATCCGCCCCTTTTGCGACAAGATCACCTGCCAAGTTGTAGACATACGGGGTTGTTTTGGGGAATCTGAAAGACCCCGTGTCTGTCATCACCGCTACGTACAACCCCTGTGCAACTCCTGGCGTCATCAGTTTTTTTCCGACACGGGCCTCCATTGCCTCGATAAGGTCGTAAATAAGTTCCCCGGTCGATGAAGCATAGGTTTCGCACACCATCAGATCAGCAAAGTCTTCCGGATCGAGATGGTGATCGATACAGAGTATCTGGAGCTTGCCAAGCTCCCTGGCAAATTGTACATGATTCCAGATGCCGCCCATGCGCTCGCTCAGATTGGCGTCAAGAAGCACAACCATATCTGCAAGAGAAATTTCCTCGATAACCTCTTCGGCCTGCTCATCAAATACAGTTATATCGGTAATATCCCGCAGAAAGCTGTAGTTGGTAGGAACTTCCGTAGGGTTGACAATCGAAACCTTCTTGCCAAGCGCCCTCAGCACTTCGGCAAGGGCAACCTCACTTCCCAACCCGTCTCCGTCTGAATTAACATGCGTTGTAAGAACAATATACTCCCCTGCAAGCAGCATATCGATACAAGGCGCCCAGTCGTTCTCCTCAAGTCTCCGTCCATACTCAGGTATAATCATCAGATCATTAGTTCAATTTTTATCTAAACTGTAATTTACGGCTAAATTATCCCGTTGACAAACACATAAAGAAAAACGCCAAAATGCTGTTTTTTTCTCAGCAGGTAATTCAATACCTTGTAGAACAAATCCATCAGGAAACTCTTTAGGGAACTGTATCCGCTGGTTCATTTATAAGTTCTTTTTTCATTGGCAAATAACTATAGACAGGCTGCAACGAATGATTAAAGTTTTCGAAAAGATATTTGGCTCAAAACACGATAAGGACATAAAGAAAATCCAACCCCTTGTTGGTCGTATCAACGAGGTCTGTTCAACACTCCAATCCCTCAGTGATGATGAACTCCGCACCAAAAGCCAGGCTCTGAAATCAGACCTGCAAAAACAGCTGAGCGGGATTCAACAGAAGAAAAACGATCTCCGTGGTAAACTCGAAAACCCCGATATCACCTTCAATCAGATCGAAAGCATAAACAGGGAACTCGATGAACTTGAAACACTTTACGAAGCTGAAACAAAAACCGCACTCGAGGATATCCTGCCCGAAACTTTCGCTATCGTAAAAGATACTTGCAGAAGACTTAAGGGCTACGACTATGAAGTCATGGGACATCCCATGACCTGGGACATGATACCCTACGATGTTCAGCTGATCGGAGGCATTGTCCTGCACCAGGGAAAAATAGCCGAAATGGCTACGGGTGAAGGCAAAACCCTGGTCTCTACTTTGCCGGCTTTTCTCAATGCCCTGACCGGGAGAGGCGTTCATATCGTCACTGTCAACGATTATCTTGCTCAACGCGACAGGGAGTGGATGAATCCGATATTCGAATTTCACGGTCTGAAAACCGGAGTTATACTCAGCCGGATGCGTCCGGAGGAACGGAAAAAAGAGTACGGATGCGACATAACGTACGGAACAAATAACGAATTCGGCTTTGATTATTTACGGGACAACATGGCCGGTTCACCCGTCGAGCTTGTTCAGCGCGATTATTATTTCGCGATTGTCGATGAGGTCGACAGTGTCCTGATCGATGAAGCAAGGACCCCTCTGATAATTTCGGGGCCTGTACCCGATTCGGATACAGGCAAGTTTACAGAAATCAAGCCCTGGATCGAGCGTCTGGTCAAGGTGCAGCAAAATCTGGTGGCGGGATACCTCTCCGAGGCAGAAAAGCTTGTCAATGAAAAACCCGACGGCTTTCAGGCAGGCCTCGATCTTCTGCGAGCCAAACGGGGCCAACCGAAGAACAGCCGCCTCATCAAGATGTTATCACAGACAGGTATGGCAAAACTCATGCAAAGCGTTGAAAACGAGTATCTCAAAGACAATGCAAGGAGAATGCATGAGGTTGATGACGAGCTTTACTTCTCTATCGATGAAAAATCCAACGCGATCGACCTGACCGACAAAGGGCGCGATTTTCTCAGCAAGCTCAGCCATCAGGACAGCGACCTTTTTCTTGTTCCGGACGTGGGTGCAGAAATAGCAGCTTTAGAAAGTGACCAGTCCCTTGACGCTCAACAGAGAATCAAGAAAAAAGACGAGGTTTACCGGCTTTTTTCCGAACGTTCCGAAAAACTTCACAACATCAGCCAGTTGCTTAAAGCGTACTCTCTGTTTGAAAAAGACGACGAATATGTCGTACAAAACGGCCAAGTCATGATCGTAGACGAATTTACCGGCCGCATCCTTCCCGGAAGACGTTACAGCGATGGGCTCCATCAAGCGATCGAAGCCAAGGAGAACGTCAAGATCGAGGGCGAAACACAGACGCTTGCGACAATAACCATTCAGAACTTTTTCCGTCTTTACAAAAAACTTGCCGGTATGACCGGCACGGCTGAAACGGAATCGGCGGAGTTCTATGATATCTACAAACTGGATGTTGTCGTCATACCGACCAACAGACCGGTTATCCGGAAAGACCAGGACGATTATGTTTACAAGACTCGCAGGGAAAAATATGCCGCCATCGTCGGCAAGATTATTGAGCTGCAGGAAAAAGGTCAGCCTGTCCTCGTAGGAACCGCCAGCGTCGAGGTATCCGAAACCCTTTCGAGAATGCTTCGCGCAAAAAAAGTCAAACATAATGTCCTTAACGCAAAACAGCACGAACGGGAGGCGGAAATTGTCACCACAGCCGGCCAGAAAAGCGCTGTAACCATTGCAACCAACATGGCCGGTCGAGGCACGGATATCAAGCTCGGCAAAGGCATCAAGGAAATGGGAGGGCTCTTCATTCTCGGGTCGGAAAGACATGAATCGCGGAGAATCGACCGCCAGCTTCGAGGCAGATCCGGACGACAGGGAGATCCCGGTGAATCTATATTCTATGTTTCCCTGGAAGATAACCTGATGCGTCTTTTCGGCTCTGACAGGGTAATCTCTGTTATGGACAAACTCGGCCACGAGGAGGGTGATGTCATTGAACATTCGATGGTTACAAAGTCGATCGAACGTGCACAGAAAAAGGTTGAACAGCAGAATTTTTCCATACGCAAACGCCTTCTCGAGTATGACGACGTGCTCAACCAGCAACGCGATGTTATCTACAAACGGCGCCGCGGAGCGCTCACCAAAAAACGTCTGACCGCTGATATATTCGACTTGCTTCACGATTATTCGGAAAACATCGTCAACCGATACTCAAAGGACTATGACGCACAGGGTCTCGAAGAGCAGGTACTGAGAGATATTTCTGTGGAATTCAGGATTGACAGCGATACGTTTGAAGCTGACGGGACAGAAAAAACTGTTGAACATCTTTACCAAGCCGCGCTCGACTTTTATAAACGCAAGGAAGAGGCAATCCCGGAAGAAATCATGCGTCAAATAGAAAAATACGCTGTGCTGAGCGTTATTGATCAGAAATGGCGGGAACACCTCAGGGAAATAGACACTCTCAAGGAAGGGATCAACCTGAGAGCCTACGGGCAAAAAGACCCTCTTCTCGAGTATAAACAGGAAGCTTATAAGCTTTTTGTTGGAATGCTCGGCGAAATCGAACATGAAACCCTCTCACTTGCGTTCAAGCTTTTCCCCGTAACCGAAGAAGCCCGGGAGCAGATCGAGGCTGAGCGCAAAAAGTCGCAGGTGCGGCAGGACCGCATTGTCACCCGCCACGACAAAGCGGAGACAGCCTACGACAACTCGGCAGCACAGGCCGAAGAAGGCCGGCGAAACAAAGCTGCCCAAAGTCGCAATAGCAGGGAAAATGCGGAGCAGCCCCAGCAGCCTGTCAGGGCGGAAAAAACACCGGGCCGGAATGAGCCCTGCCCCTGCGGAAGCGGGAAAAAGTACAAAAATTGCTGCGGTAAATGAGCTGTACACATACAGCACAATTTGAAACGCCAACTTAGGCTAAACACATGACACATAAAGAACCTGAAGTAACCTTGAAGCTTGCAAGGGAACACGGACTCAATGAAGAGGAATACGGCACCATTCTCGATATTCTCGGGCGAACTCCGTCCTTTACCGAGCTGGGGATTTTTTCAGTCATGTGGTCCGAGCACTGCAGCTACAAAAACTCTATTGCCGTACTGAAAACACTTCCCCGTGAAGGAGATACTCTTCTTGCCACCGCCGGGGAAGAAAATGCCGGACTTGTCGATATAGGAAACAACTTGGCGGTTGCATTTAAAATCGAGTCCCACAACCATCCTTCCGCCGTTGAGCCTTACCAGGGAGCGGCAACCGGGGTCGGAGGGATACATCGTGATATTTTCACCATGGGGGCCAGACCTGTTGCCGCACTGAATTCACTCCGCTTCGGTTCACCAAAGGACCCGAGAGTACGCTACCTTGTTGACGGCGTCGTCAGGGGTATCGGTGATTACGGAAACTCGTTCGGGGTACCGACTGTCGGCGGAGAAATCTATTTTGAAGACTGCTACACCGGCAACCCCTTGGTCAATGCAATGTCCGTTGGCCTTGTAGAACACCACAATACCGTCAGCGCAACCGCCGAAGGCAAAGGGAACCCCGTGCTTATAGTTGGCTCATCCACTGGAAAGGACGGTATCCACGGCGCGACATTCGCATCCGAAGACCTGAGCGAGGCCTCGGAAGACAAACGTCCCAGCGTACAGGTCGGCGACCCCTTTGCCGAAAAGCTCCTCCTCGAAGCAACGCTCGAAGCTATTGCAACCGGACATGTCGTAGGGCTTCAAGACATGGGTGCAGCCGGCTTAACCAGTTCTACTTCGGAGATGAGTTCCAGAGGCATCAGCAAAAACGGTTCCGGCGGCATTGAAATTGATCTTGATTTTGTCCCCATTCGTGAAAAAGATATGAGCGCCTACGAAATCATGCTCTCCGAATCACAGGAACGGATGCTCGTCGTAGCGGCAAAAGGATATGAGCAGGAAATCATCGATGTGTACAGAAAATGGGATATTCATGCGGTTGTGATTGGACAAGTCACCGGAGACAACCTGCTCAGGGTAAAACATCACGGCACTACCGTTGCAGAAATACCTGCAGAATCACTTGTGCTTGGCGGCGGCGCCCCTGTATACATCCGGGAGGCTGTCGAGAAAAAACCGGATACCCTTCCTGCCGACCTTGTCCCGGATGGTTCGCTTGATCTGCATTCTGTAAGCCTGCGCTTGTTATCCCGTCCCAATATTGCCAGCAAGCAGTGGGTCTACCAGCAGTATGATTCGATGGTGCAGACCAATACCGTAACCGGTGCAGGCCTTACCGACGCAGCTGTCATCCGCATCAAGGAGACGAAAAAGGCACTTGCAATGAAAACGGACTGCAATGCCCGCTACGTTTTTCTCAATCCGAAAAAAGGCGGCATGATCGCCGTCGCCGAATGCGCACGGAACATTGCGTGCTGCGGAGCCAGACCCTTGGCCATAACCAACTGCCTTAATTTCGGCAACCCTTATAAGCCTGATGTCTACTTTCAGTTCAAGGCTTCCGTCGAAGGAATGGGAGAGGCCTGCAAAGCATTCAATACACCGGTTACCGGCGGCAATGTGAGCTTTTACAATGAATCATCGCTAACAGGCACCGCGGTATACCCAACTCCTGTCATAGGCATGATAGGGCTGCTTGACAATATCGATCACCTTACCGGTTCTACATTCAGAAAACCCGGCGACGCCATCCTCATGCTTGGAGATCCTGCTCTCACACTCGACGGTTCGGAATACCTTGTCATGGAGTATGGAACTCCCGGATGCGATGCACCGGCATTCGACCTCCAGCACGAAGTCAAACTTCAGAATCTTCTCGTTACTCTTGCGCAATCAGGCATGCTGAGTTCAGCTCACGATATTTCCGACGGTGGACTGTTTACCGCACTTGTGGAGAAATCCATCATGGACAGGTCTTACCCTCTCGGATTTGCCGTTGACCTTGAATCAAGCGAGAAAAGTATATCGTTTATTCAGGAGCTGCTCTTTTCCGAAGCCCAGGGCCGGGTACTTTTGAGTCTTAAGCCTGAAAGCGCCGTACGAGTAATCGACATGGCAACCCAACAGGGTATTCCGGCAAAAGTTATCGGCCAGGTCCGCGAAAAGGACGCCTCAATAGAGATCGATGGCAAAGAAGCACTTTCCTTCTCGACTGACGAATTGTTGCAGGCTTACTATCAGTCACTCGAAAAAGCACTTCACCTTGACGAACTTGAAATCGTGTAACCAGCCATGCTGCCTATTTTAACAGCCGAAGAGATGAGCCGGGCCGACCGTGATGCTGTTGAGTTGCTGCATACGGATGAATCGAGGCTTATGGAGCTTGCAGGCCGGGAGGCTTCACGGATCATCAGGGAATCCTTTGATGCAAACAACGAAGGACTCGATGGATCGTCATTCTTGATTGTTTGCGGAAAAGGTAACAACGGGGGAGACGGGTTCATACTTGCACGCCATTTGCTCAACCTGGACGCCACGGTTGATCTGGTACTGCTTTACCCTCCTGAAAATCTTGCCGAGCTCAATCGCGAAGGACTGGCCATTGTAGAAGCCTATGGTACTCACACCGATAAGCTGCGGATTTTCAACGGCCATGACGAAGCATTGCCGTTTGTCGCAGAATGCAATTATGACAGCGTTATCGACGCGATACTCGGCACGGGACTGCACTTGAAAGCCGAAGGCGATGTGCTGAAAAACCCTGTCAAACAAGCCATCGAACTCATCAACAGCATTCGTGAACGGAGTTCGGCAGTTACCATTGCCCTTGACCTGCCCAGCGGCCTTGACGCTACCAGTGGCTTTGCCTCTTCGCCTGCAGTTCAAGCAGACCTTACCGTCTGCATGGCTTACCTGAAAACAGGCTTTTTCCTGAACTCAGGCATAGAACTATCCGGGGAGGTGCACATTGCTGAAATTTCAATTCCGAAATTCCTTGTCAACAACTGCAAGTGCTATCTGACCGACCAGGAATTCGCTGCAGAGAACTTCATCCTCCGCGATCCTGGAGGCGCCAAGCATAAAAACGGCAAGCTGCTGATCATAGCTGGCTCGCGGGAAAGCGGAAGTTCGATGCTCGGTGCCTCCCTGCTTGTGGCGAAAGCGGCGATCAATACCGGTGCGGGTTACGTCTGCGTCTCTCTGCCGCCTGAACTGTCCGGCCCGCTGCACACCTATGCGCCCTCGGCAACCGTTACCGGCAGAGACTTCAAATCTATCAGGGAAAAAGCATCCTGGGCCGATGCCATTGTCATGGGATGCGGCCTCGGCAGGGAACGTGAAACCATCGAACTTCTGCACAGGCTTCTTGCGGATCCGGTTATCACCTCCAAAAAACTTGTTCTCGATGCCGATGCGCTCTTTGCCCTTTCACAAGAGAGTTTTTCATTCGACGACCGGAATTTCCAGGATATCCTGCTGACACCACATGCAGGCGAATTCAGCAGGCTCTCGGGCCTCCCCATCGACGAAATACAAGCCGATCCTCTGGAGACCGTACGCCGTTATGCCGCTGAAAACAGGGTAAACGTGCTGCTGAAAGGTAACCCCACCTGCATTGCGCACCCTTCCGGGAACGTCATCCTCAACAACAGCGGAACGGAAGCGCTCTCGACAGCCGGAACGGGAGATGTGCTTTCAGGCATGATCGGCGCCCTTGCGGCAAAAGGCATCGACACCTTCAACGCCGGAGGTGCCGCAACATGGTTCCACGGCCGAGCAGGAGACCTCGCCAACGACGTTTCAAGCCTTGTGTCGTCGGAAGATGTGCTCCGAGCCATCCCCGAAGCCATCGCAGAAATCTTCTTCACCGAGGAAGAATAGGCGCCGGACGTGTCCTGACCTGAGATGCATACAGATAGCTTACTTCACTGCCCTACCTGAACAACGTCATTGAAAGATGAGCGCATCGGTTGCTCTCCAATTCACGAAACCATTGAAAAATCATGATGGCATGATCGGCTGCAGGTGCAGCTTTATGACTTTCCGCACGGATGCGCAGAAAATAGCATGCATATAAGGGCTGGAGGTAGGACAGTCGAAAGTTATTTTACCTAATAAACGACGCCCCCTACTTTCTTTCGGGAGGCAAGGATAGAATTTACTTGTAAAAGGTATAATTATTATATAATATAGATACCATTATGGTGTTTGAATTTGATCAAGAAAAAAGCCAAACCAACCTATCGAAGCACGGTATCGATTTTATAGAAGCGCAATTGTTATGGGACGATCCAAATGCAGTAGTCATACCAGCTCGTACCACGGATGAGCCAAGGTATCTACTTATTGCTGAACTTAATCATAAGGTATGGTCAGCAATTTTCACAGTACGTGAGAGTCGAGTAAGAATCATTTCAGTCAGGAGATCTAGAGAGAATGAAGAAAAAATCTATCAAAGCTGAAGAATTTGATCTCAAATTCGAAACTGGTGAGGATATTACAGAATACCTTGAGTTGTCTAAAACGCTCAAACCTGGTCTGGAACAGAAAAGGGTAAATGTTGACTTCCCTGTCTGGATGATTCATCTGCTGGACAAGGAAGCCAAAAAACTCGGTGTCACAAGACAATCCATTATCAAAGTCTGGATAGCTGATAAACTCAACGAAACAGTTCATAATTAAAAATTGCCAACAGAGATCGTCACTCCTCCCCACCTCTGTCCTTGAAAATCACATCCGGCTTTGCTTTTGCCCAGAGAGCACTGAAACGATTGTTTTCGGCTTCGGAGAAGCTGACTGCACCGGTGAGGAACCATGAGCCGGGATGTTCACCGGGATCGCTGCCATGACGAGAGCCCCCGTCAGCAACGGCCTCCTGTCCCAGCCAGTCTTTGAATTGTCTACAAGCACTTTCGGCAAGGTGATCATAAGTGATATCCTTATTCTCGTTTATCCTGATTTCAAAATGATAACCATAAAGTTAAATTTATAATTACCTTGATTTTACTCAACTTTCATGGTAATTTTTAAACTTTCATGACAGAACAGCCTCACAAGACACTGTTGATTTTCGTCGATGAAACGAGATATGAAGAAACCAACTAATTATTTGTTAGGTGAATATAGAATGGACTACCAGAAATACACCAACTTAGAAGCCTACCTTTTCAACGAGGTCGGCCCAGCATTTAGGGATAAAGGTGTGTTTCGACCAGTCGATCTCTATCTTTTGTTAATCTGGAAATCCAACAGGTCAAAAAACAAAACTAAAAGGCGCCTAGCTAAGATAGGTGGTGGGTTTGAAAATGCCGTCTCTAAATTATCGAATGAGGTTTTTTCTGCTAAAACACCTAAAGAACGCCTAGGTATACTAATGAAAAACTGGGGTCTTAGACTTCCAACAGCGACCGCGATTCTTTCTGTAATGTATCCAAAAGAATTTACTGTATATGACAGGCGCGTTTGTTCCCAACTTGGCGCATATAACGGGCTACAAAATCTGAGTTGGCAGATAAGCGTATTAGTTTCCAGAGGTCAATGAATCCTGGTTTCAAGGAGCTGATTTATCCAAATTATGGCCTTTCTTTGCTCACGCCAGTTTCCTGGTTAGCAGAAGACAGTCCTGCTGTATTAGCTGGAGGTGAATTTAACCTTGTTAGTCGATATGAAGACACCCAAGGGGCAATAGGGATGAACTTTCGTCTACGTCCAGTTCAGCCAAACTATATAAATAATTTAGCCAAGCAAATTGAAAATCAACAAATAACTTTTGAACGTAACTACCCTGGAGCAACAGTCGAAGATGTAAGCATATCTGGTCTGGCGGGAAAAATGTTCAAATACGAGATCCCCACGGGTAAACGTAAGATGCTAGTAAAGCTTTATTGGATAAGGCTTGTACCTGATGTTCAACTTCAAATTTTATGCGCTCAATATACTGATGCCGAAGATTTTGATCAATTCTGGAAAGAAGCTGACCAAGTAATTTCGTCAATTGTAATCGCATTTGATTCGTGGCAAGCACGCTATAAGAAGCATATTTTGCCTAACAAGTAGCTCCACCGGAAAAAATACTCGCTGTGCTCGCATTTTTCCGGTGAGCTAGGCGTTATACTCTAAGGATGAAATGAAACATGAAATACAGTCTTGACGGAAAAATCTTCCAATCAGTCGAAAATACAGAGAATGGGGAAGTAGATTCTGAAACCCTTTTTCACTATCATCAAGAGGATGAAATTATTTCGGCGGATTATAATGGTGGAAGCATACGCAAGGGGCATTTATTAGGAAAAATGCTTGAGAATGGTACCTTGGAATTTACATACCACCATATAAATCTTGAAGGTAATTTGATGCTTGGGAAGTGCACTTCAGTCCCGACACAATTAACAGATGGTCGATTAAAATATTCTGAAAACTGGGAGTGGCTGACCGGGGACAAATCAAGTGGACAATCACAAATTATTGAAATTGACAGCGTATAACAAAGCAAATTCAGCAGAGCGCAAAAAGCCGCGCCGCTGATTTAAACGTTATCAAAGATAGACTCGATTGCCTATTCAATAGTGTGTAAGCGCTAAGGGGTTTAATTCAGCTTGCAGCAGTCCTTGGTGAAATTGAAGATCTGTGAAACCTGCAATCTCTGCCAACAGAGATCGTCACTCATCCTCTCCCCTATCCTTGAACATCACCCCCGGCTTTGCCTCGTCCCAGAGGGCTCTGAACCGGGTCTTTTCGGTTTCTGAAAAGGACGCCGAACCACTTAAGAACCATGCCGATGCCTGTTGTGCCGGATCACTGCCACGGCGGACTCCCCTCTCAGCGAGATCCATGATTCTGCCTTCTTCGCCCCTCACGTCGATACCCGCATAAGCATACACCACGGCCGTGCCGGAGACCTCGCCAACGACATTTCAAGCCTTGTCTCTTCGGAAGATGTGCTTAGGGCTATCCCCGATGCCATCGCCGAAGTCTTTTTCGCCGAGGAAGAATAGTCCGGGGTTGCCCCTCAACGAAAGCATCCAAACGGCCTTCATTGTTTTCTGGCAGCTCTTTATTTCGCGAGTATTTTCCTGACCTCGCCGGCACTATAAACTTCTCCGGATTCCGCTGCCATCAAGCCCTGCCCCACCGATTCGACAAATTGTTTTCGGTACTCCGCAGTCAATGGGAAGAAGTCCCGGACGAAGCTTTCATGGCAATTATTATCGACACCCAAGCCGTCCCAAAATCTTATGGCATCGCAAGATACCGGAGTGAATTTGATGAAGCAATGTAGGCGGCTAACCAGTGGATTAATTGAAATATACATTTAAGCCGTATCTGGTGAATTCGATGTTTTATATTCATTTATTTGCAAAATATTCATTCTAAGTATGTCTTTCTATACTTCATCCCCAGCTTATCCATCCTGTTTCTCAGTGTATTGGCATTGATTCCCAGCCGTTCAGCTGCACCATCCGGCCCATGGATTTTCCCTCCAGTCTTGTCGAGTACTTTTTGGATATGCCGGGATGTCATTTCATTGAGGTTGTCAGTTTCCGTTAAAAAATCATCGGAACTACCCGGGCTCTCCGTTATAAAATTGAGTTGATCAAATGTAAGCGGACCGGTAGGATTCAGGATTAAAGCCCTCTCAACGATATTCTCCAGTTCACGAACATTGCCCGGCCAGTTGTAGGCCATGAGTAAATCTATACTCTCAGGAGCGACTTTGGGGAGTGAGGGCAGTTTTAATTCTTTCACTTTTTGCGCAATGAAATATTGGAGCAGGGCAGGGATATCAGATTTTCTTTGACGGAGTGGCGGGATCATAATTGGAAACACATTGAGTCTGAACCATAAATCCTCTCTGAATGTATATTCCCTGACCATCTTTGAAAGATTTCGATTTGTGGCTGCAATGATACGAATATCCAACGTAATCGTTTTGACACCCCCAACGCGCTCAATCTCTTTGCTTTGCAAAACTTTTAATAATCGAACTTGCGCTGGTAAGGGAAGCTCTCCAATTTCGTCAAGAAAAATAGTGCCTTTGTCAGCTCGTTCAAATCGTCCGCGTTTCTGTGCCAGGGCGCCGGTAAAGGCGCCCTTCTCATGACCAAACAACTCGCTATCCAGCAAGGTGTCGGGAATAGCGCCACAATTGACACTTACGAACGGACCGTCTTTGCGATTGGATGAATAATGAATGGCATTGGCAATAACATCTTTTCCGACACCCGTCTCTCCCAAAAGCAGGACAGGGCTGTCCATTTTCGCAACTTGCTGCACACTCTGCATAACCTGCTTTAAGCCAAATTTGGATCCTATGATCTCATCCCCGGAGATTCGTCGCAATTCGCCCTGTAAATAGCGATTATCATCGGCCAACAACTCTTGCAGCTTTAAAACCTCGCGATGTTTTAATGTATTTGACAGCGCTACAAAGAATGGCAGCTTTAGCGTTGCAAATAGTTTTGCATGTTCTTCATTGAACCGATTCAGGCCATACGCAAGCAAGACCAGGGTTCCAATAACCTTATCTTTCAGGATTAAAGGCAGACTCAGAGCGGATGATGATGGCTCATTCAAGGCAGTAAGCATACATTTGGCGACGGGTTCATTTTCAGGATCATTAATGATCAGTATAGGTGGAAGGTTTCCAGCTCGCCACACATCCGCCAACGCCATTAATTTTTCTTTCGCCTCCCGATCAAATGGAACATAGGCATCCATTTTTTCAAATGTATCCTGATCGGCTCTGGCAATCAAATTCATAGAATGTAGGTCCTGCTGATATCGTTGCAAATACATTCTATCAGCCGGTATGAATTGTGAAATATATTTAATGCACTCGTGCAGGCCTTTTTCAATGTCAAGATCCCCGCAAATCTTTAGAGTAACTTCACGAAAAAACTCATTCTCGTTCATAACAGATTTCAATTTTTCAACATGTATTGGCGCTATCGAAACGATATGGGAATTGTAATATAAAACAATTACCGTATTTGGTGAAATTATTACCATATTTGATAAAATCAAAACCGGACGATCCACCTAAAATACTTATAAATAATAACTTAAGCGTTTGGCACAACTTTTGACTTAATCATATATAGAAACGGATTGAATCATAAGAATACATCAATAGAAAATGCTTGAGATCATCGAACTTCAAATTACTGGTAACGATTCTGAAAAAGTAAAAGCCTGTCTAAAGCAACTGTTCAAACAAGTGCAAAAGGATAAAGATATAATGATCAAGGTTTATAGTAAGCTCAATTTAGATAACGACTTTAGTATTCACCTGTTTGATAACACTAACACGTTAGAGCAGCATGGTAGTGCGTTTGGCCAGCATCTCGTCTCAGTCTTGAAAGAATTCGGACTGGTAAACCATAGCATGTGGATTGAAAAGACAACCCAATAAATGGGCCTGTTTGCTTTCCTTTGAATTATCGTGGTGGCGTGAGAGAGGATGGCTGAAGGCAAACTCTTTCAGACAACTCGCAAGCATGTCAGTTACTGATGAATTTAACATCAAAGAACGGCTTCTCGGCAGTTGATGTGAAATCCTGTTTAAAGCAAGCATACCGGAGGAGATAAAAATGAAACTCAAACATTATCTGTACAACGCCTTTGTCATCGAATCCGGAGATAAAAAAATTGCTATCGATCCGGGTGGCTTTTTCCTGTACTATTTCAGGATGACGACGCTGATTCCAAAATCAGAATGGAACGACATCACACATATCTTTGTAACGCATGGCGATCCTGACCACCACTTTCATACGGATCGGGTAGCAAATGCTTCAGGCGCACAGGTTATTTGCAATGAAACGATGATGAAAACAATCAATGGCAAAGCACTGATGCTTGGTCCGCGAAGCAAAGGACTGGCCTTCACAGCGGACATCCAAAACGTCAATACACTTTCCGTCAACCAGTCTATTCAGCTTGATGGTATGACCATTACCGGGCTCGTCGCCGAACATGGACCGCTCACGTTGAAAATCGGCCCGCTGAAAAAGACCGTCTATCCCGGGCCTGAAGAAAGAGTCGGTTGGGGGGACATGGGATTCAAGATCGACATAAATGGAAACTCCATTGTAAATCTGGCCGACACACTGCTGCACATTCAGGACTGGCAGTCGATTAAAGATGCGGATGTACTGATGATTCCAATTGGCGGTAGGGAAGCTCATAATACAATGGACGAAACTGAGGCCCTACAGGTTGTAAAAGAGTTGAGACCAAAAGTTGTCATCCCATGTCATTATAATCTACCCGCCTTGTTGACCAAAGAATACTGCAAAGCTGATGAGGACATGTTCAAAACTGAGGTGGAGAAATTGGGTGCCGACTGCCGGATTATGAAGTATGGTGATGAGATAAAAGTTTGATAAATGAAAGTATCTGTATCCACAAAAAGACCAATCCTTTCTCCGTGTGGACTGAAAGACATTGAGTATCAAGTCGATACCTATATTGGGTGCGAACATTATTGCTATTATTGCTATGCCCTACCCCATGCTGAAACGGATTGGTCAAAAGAAATCCTCATCCATAAAGATATTGTTGACCAACTCGATCAAGAACTCGACAAGATAGCACCTCAGACAATATATTTGGGTTATCAAACCGATCCTTACCAGCCCTGTGAAAAGGACTATTGCCAAACTCGAAAGGTTTTGGAACTACTTTTTAAAAGGGGCTTTTCAGCCAGTATTCTCACAAAGTCAGACCTCGTTGTTCGTGATATTGATATTTTGAAAGAAATGAACGACGCCGCAGTCAGCGTTTCAGTTGCATTCAAAAACAACAAAACACGCAAGCTGTTTGAAGCCAATACCATTGAAACGGAGAAGCGGATTACGGCTCTGCAACAATTGAAAGATGCGGGGGTAAGGACTGGCACCCTGCTCTGCCCGATTATTCCCTATATCACGGAAACACTTCAGTTGATCGATATGCTGGAACCCTATGCTGATGTCATCTGGATTTACGGCCTTGGGTTCAATGATCGTTCGGCAGAAAACTGGCTGAACGTTGAAAAGATTTTGGATTGTCACTTTTCCACTTTACTCGAAAAAATTGAACCGATACTATTCTCAAAAGAGCATCGCTATTGGGCGGAGCTTGGACAAAGCCTGGAGACGCTAAGAACGGAACGAAAATTGAATTTGAATATCCATATATAGCCTTTTTAATGGAAAGAGAGAAAATGCCTGACAGAGCTAATGCAACCGACGCATAAAACCGCACGGCTGACTTGTGGCGTTATGCTTTTAAAGGCAGATAAAAAATCAGACGGAATAAAAATAGAGTCCGAGAACCCAGTTGCCAATACAATCTAAAAAAAGAGGAATTTCAAAATGTCCATTAAAAAAAAGACCTATCGAAGTGGCCCATACCAGGAATATTTCGCCCAGGGAACTCAGGTTGGAAATGTTCTCTATCTATCGGGTCAAATTGGAATTGATCAGGATGGGAAGACCCCAACTGGTATCGCTGACCAAACAAAGGTTACCTACATGAATGTAAAAGATGTTCTCTCACAATTTGGAGCAGATATGGGCAACATCGTTGATGAAACCTTCTTTGTTAGCGATATGGATGAATTCTTTGGTAATATCGAAGATGTATATGGTGCAAGAGAAGTGGCATACGGTGGAAATCCTGAAGTATGTCAAACCTTAGTTCAAGTAGTGGCTCTTGCCCAACCAGAACTGAAAATCGAAATAAAGTGTATAGCGCATCTGTAGTCCGGACAATAACAAATAGTCATGACTGACGCAGAACAACAAGTCTTCTGTCGGAAGATAATTGGTAACCGGATAAAACTCTTTAGCCATGAAATACAATACCATTGTCATAGGTGGAGGTCTGGCAGGATTAATCGCTGGGGCTTCACTTTCAAAATTTGGAAAAAAAGTGCTGCTACTGGAACAGCACTACAAACCAGGTGGCTGTGCAACCACCTTTAAGCGAGGAGATTTTATTATGGAGGTTGGCCTTCATGAAATGAGTGGCCTGGCTGAGAACGGCACAATAAGGGATATTTTCAAAATGCTGGAAGTGAATAAGCACGTTCAATTTCAGCAAGTACCCGAGTTCTACGGCGTGCTATCAGATAAAGAAGACTTTGTTTTTCCTCATGGCTTTGAAGCGGCGACCAAGGCACTCATCGACAGATATCCTGAAGACGAAAAGGGCATAAAAAAGTTAATGAAATTGATTGCCGGTACCAGAAAGGAAGGAGTCAGCTTACCTCGTACACCCTTGAAACGCAAGCTAATTTATCCGTTGATGCCTTTGCTTTACCCCAACCTTGTGGAGGCATCTCGACATACGGTTGGGTCTTGGTTGGACAAGCACATCAATAATGAAAATGCAAAACTAGATCTTGTCGCACACATTGGCTACTGGGGCGATGACCCTTACACATTATCGATGTTTTATTTTGGTTTGCCTTTCTCTGGCTTTGTTGAGAGTGGCGGCTACTTTATAAAAGGTGGTTCTCAACAACTTTCCAATCATCTAGCCGCATACATTGAACGACAAGGCGGCAGTGTTTTATTGGCGAAAAAAGTTGAGAAAATTGTTACCAAAAATGATCAGGTAACCGGAGTCACCTTCCGCGATAGTTTTAACAAAAGCGAAGAACCCACCACCATTGCTTGCAACAATGTAGTGGCCAATTGTGCCATCCCATTGGTACCGGCTTTGCTGGATGAGCCACATGCCAGCTCACTAAAACAAAAAATCAATTCACACGCAAATTCTTGCTCATTATTATGCATTTATCTTGGTTTTAAAACAAATGTGGAAGCATTTGGTGTCAAATACTATTCAAATTTTATCCAAGGAGATGATGTAAAAACCTTGAAGGACGTACACCTTAACCAACTTGGCGATTGGTCTAAACGCAGCTTCATTTTTGTAGATTACGGCAAGATAGATGCCCAACTGGCACCGCCTGACAAATCTGTAGGTGCAATCTGCGGCGTAGATTATCTGAAAAACTGGGAAGGTTTGAGTGAACAAGAATACAAAGCAAAAAAGGAAGAAGTCGCCCAGGTTTTACTGCAGCGATTAGAAAAGAAATTTCCTGGAATACGAGAAAGCATAGAATATTACGAAGTCTCTACACCTAAAACCATTCAACGATACACCTCGAATCCCAGTGGATCAGTTTATGGTTTTGCCCAAACTAAACAACTATCAGGGGCTAAGCGATTTAGAAATAATTTCTTGATACCAAACTTGTATTTTGCATCAGCATGGACATTTCCTGGTGGCGGCTTTGAGGGTAGCATAATGGCGGGTTTTCTGGCTGCTTTGCAAATGAATCGAGACAAAATATGGTCGGAATGTGATGACGCAAAGTATGTTGACCAGAGAGTTGTTCCGCTTTTAAAAACTAACAAAATCGATGACAAAACGCTCGAATTGAGCTTTGAAAAACCAAATGGTTTTCTGCACCAAAAAGGTCAATATTCCATCCTCAAACTCATAGCACCAAAAGTGACAGAATTAGACTTGCCTTACCGCTGGCTACCTGTAGATTCCACATCTGAGGAATCCGAACTTAAGTTTCTAATCACACTAGAAAACAATAGTTTTTCCAAAAGCTGTGAGCAACTAGAAATCGGCGATGAAGCTTTGATATTTGGCCCTATGGCTTGAAAGAACGAAATGTAAAGTAACACGAAAGGGACGTGAGCCCGAAAAACTGCTCTCCTTTCGAGTTGACACCTGAAATCGAACGGGCAAGGTGCCTTACTCTTCAGCGAGTCCAAGGTACCATGCACTGTACTCGTCGAAAAGATCGGCAAGCAGGTCCGGCGATGGATTGATTTCCATTAGAGAGATTATGATTTCGGCATAAGATTCACTTCCGGCATTTCAGTTCGTCCCCCTGCGCCTTGAGAAATTTCCTAACATTCCTTGCGGCCTGGCGGATTCTTTCCTCGTTTTCAATCAACGCTATCCTGACATATTCATCACCATAAGGCCCGAACCCTACTCCGGGACTGACAGCGATTTTTGCTTCTTTCAGAAGTTTCTTGCTGAACTCGAGACTTCCGATTTCGCGGAACTGCTCGGGGATTCTTGCCCAAACAAACATCGACGCTCTTGGTCTTTCAATGTTCCACCCGGCGTTTGAAAAGCTTTTCAGAAGAACATCCCTGCGGCGGCGGTAAGTGCCCCGTATCTCCTCTACACAGGACTGGCTCTCGTTAAGCGCTATGGTCGAAGCCACCTGTATAGGGGTAAACATGCCGTAATCAAGCCAGCTTTTGATTCTCATCAGCGCCCCGACAAGTTTCGGATTGCCCACGAGAAAACCAACCCGCCATCCCGCCATATTATAAGTTTTTGAAAGCGTGTAACTTTCAATCGCGACATCCTTTGCCCCGGAAACCTGAAGAATCGAGGGAGCGTGGTATCCGTCAAATGTTATTTCAGCATAGGCGATGTCGCTGATGATATAAAACCGCTCCTTCCGTGCAAGAGCAACCAGCTTTTCATAAAAAGCAAGCTCGACTGTAGCGGTTGTAGGATTGTTGGGAAAATTCACCACCAGATATTTCGGTTTCGGTGATGATTCACGCATGGCGGTTTCAATGTTTTGAAAAAACGCATCCTCGTCAAGCGTGAAATCATCCTTCAAGACCAACCGGAAACGATGCACATTGCCACCCGCAAGAATGAAAGCCTGCGAATGGATAGGGTAACACGGATCCGGTACCATGGCAACATCACCGGGATTGATAATGGCCTGTATGAGGTTCACATATCCCTCTTTTGAACCCATCGAAGCGACAACCTCGGTATCGGGATCCAGCTCCACCCCGTATTTATTGCGATACCAGTCACAGATAGCCAGACGAAGCTTGTAAATACCTTTGGAAACGGAATAGCCATGCGTCCTCGGCTTCTGCACACTTTCAACAAGCTTGTCGATAATATGCTTTGGCGTTGGACCGTCCGGGTTTCCCATTGAAAAGTCTATGATATCCTCTCCGGCCCGTCTTTCGGCCATCTTCAGCTCATCAACCGCAGCAAAAACATATTTCGGAAGCCTTTTTATCTTTTCAAATTCGATTTCATCAAACATGCCTTGTCTGGTAAGGTTTCATAGTAAATGCAGGAACTAAAGGATACCTCCATTAATTGTCGTGAGCGCCTTGAGTACAAGGCGGACGGAGCGCAGAAACCGGAGTGTACACGCGAGTACGTGAGGATTTCGAGCACCGGCCAACGAAGTAATCATGGTGCGCAGCAAAGTAATAGAGGTGTCCTAATCTTACAGAAAAAGTCGGAGATGACAAATAGCTCTTTTTGGCTGGGGCGCTTGATAGCCATCCTCTCTCCTTGTAGTCATGCCGCACTTGATGCGGCATCCATACAATCTTCCGAAAACAACAATGGATTCCCGTGTCAAGCACGGGAATGACAAAAAGAAGTAAACTTCGACTTAACCGGATTCATTCCTCAAGAAAACAAAACGGGTCTTTCTCAATGAAAGCATCGAGCCCCATACCATGGACTACGGCCATACATCCTCCGCAAACCGGACGGAGCCTGCATTCATAGCAAGCTTGTGGTCCTTCCCGGTATCTCCGGGCGTCCTTCGAGTCATACAACGTCAAAAAGTCACTCTTGAGAATATTGCCGATCAATGAGGGGAACTTCCGGCAGGCATGAACTTCCCCGTCAGGGAGAAGAGCGACAAAATTGAATGCTGCACCACAGCCGAAACCGGTACAGCCACCAAAAGGGGAAATGCCCCGATGTTCACGCAGAATATTGATCAGATTGTCCTTAAGGCCGATAACCGGATTTCCATTTGCTGCTGCAAGATATTCATCGAGAAACTTTCGGTACGCGTCCCGGTCAGGAAGAGAAAGACTTGCTCCTTCCCCCACCTGGGAGAGACGGTTGAACGTAAAGTAATCGGTTTTTTCCCGCAGTATGTCTGCAAGAGGGAGAACCTGGTCGATGTTGGCTTTTGTCAGTGTAAGCATGACGGCTGACGGCACCTGTTTTTTCCTCAGAAGAGAAAGAAAATCCATTACCCTGCGGTAAAAACCCTCTCCCCTGATAAAGTCGTTGTGCGCTTCCAGACCTTCAAGGCTGACCTGAAAATATTCAGGCATGCTTATATCGATCACACGCCGCAACTCTTCCGCCGGGACAGGATTACCAAGGAGAGACAATGCAAACCCTTTTTCCGCCGCTGCCTCGTACAAATGATAAAAATGCGGTGACATGAAAGGGTTCCCGCCTGAAAAGCAGATGTGACCGCGAACATTCATTTCCCGACAAAAACGATCAAAGTCATCAATGATCCTGAACCCCTCTTCTGCCGTCAGCGGCGAACGTTTTTCCCTGTCGTAGCAGTGCCGGCAGTACAGATCACATGCGTTCGTTATATGCCACTGGAGGGTAAAAACAGACGCGGTAGTATAACGTTTAGGGATGTTTTCTCCTTCAGGAAATTCTTGTCGGGCACGTGAGACAAGGTAGGGAGCTTTCAGTACAACCCCCTCGCGGGCGGAGTGATCAATAGCCTGATTGACAACTCTCAATTCATGCCCCCGCAGTTCGAGCTGTTCTTCAGAGAGAACTTTGAGGGCAAGCAGCATCTGTTCATCCGCCTTTTCAACATAGAGCTTCCCGGACTCCGGCCCTTTCCACACAAGCACAAAGCCCTCATACGGCTCAATTTCCCCAGGTCCCGGCAACGTCGTTCCCTGGCTGAAAAACGGGGTCACATCATTGTTGACCGGAACGATCCGCAGCAACGGATTTATGACAGCGCCATGAGCCGGACGGCTGAATTGTTGTTCCATATGCTCGACGCTCCAGCAGGCATACTCGACAGCGGCCAGCTCGGCAAGAAACGCCATTGCAGAAGGATATGGAAAGTTCCTGTGCAGAAATTCTGCAAACTTTTCCGGCTCTTCTTCAAACACCTCCCGCTTGCCGCTCTGCGAAAAAAGATCGGCGGCAGCAGGATGCAGCAATGTTTTGTGAAAAATCTTTTCAATAAAAGCCGCTGTAGACATACTGTCACCCTCCCGTCAAGTTCAACATAAAGACAATCACAATAATTCCGTGACTTGATTACTTCGTTGGCGGAACGGCAGAAATAAGAACGGCCCGTATGAACGGACCGTTGAAATCAAAAAAGGTTTTGAAACCTTGACTACCAGGTAAAAGCTGCTACTCTTTCGAACCTTCGCTGGCTTCTGCGTCATCTTTTTTCATACCTGTACAGGAACCTGTTCCCTCCGAGGCATCATCGCCTTCTACTTTTTCGGTTTTACTGCAGCTTCCCCCACTACAGCTACCTTTACCACAGCTGCCATTGGCTTTCTGGCATCCGGTTAACGTTACGCTTGTCACCAGCCCTGCGATACTTAAACCAGCAAGAACCTTTTTCAGTGCAGACTTATCCATAGTTCTGTTCCTCACCTTCGGTGAACCTCAGCCATACAATCAGCGAGATCCTCTCTTTTAGTTGATCAAAACTTTATCAGTAGAGATACACACACTCATATAGTAATGTAAGCAAATAAAACCTGAATACACAAACCGGTTCGAAAGAGCAGCTCACGAATATGAGGCTGCCGGTATTTTTCACCGAAAGCCAGGATCAAACAACAACAATCGCAAAAGCCTAAAACCTGACAGCAGTCGCTTTTTCAGCCTGTTCCTTAAAATGATTCTTCCAGCCAGGACCTGAAATTTTCTCAGCGATTGCAACCGCCACATGAAGCGGCTCCACTCCAAGATCACGATTTCTGCCAAGCCCCTGGACACAGGAAGGACAATTCGTCAACATAACGGTATTTTCCGTCTTTTCTTTTGCCTTTTTTATCACATTTCTTTTGCGCTGCAGCATGGAATCGGTAATATCAGGCCTCGACAGAGCAAGTGTCCCCGCCTCTGAACAGCAATGCTCTACAGGGGTCACTATCCCGAATCCCCCTATCTCTTTCAGCCTGTCCAAGGCTTTTCCCTCAAGCGAGTCATGGCAGGGAGCATGATACAGGCGGTCATCACTGCCTTCCAGTTGCAGCCCCTGTTCAGCTGCATAGGCCACGACATCGACAATACGTCCACCGAACAGCTTTCTGGTTTCTATTCCTTCCAGAGCCTCCATACAGGTTCCACAGGAAATAACACAGGCATCAAAATCGAGATAGGAAAGCATGTCACGAATCTGGGAAAAGATGACCGTGTTGCGAAGTACAATTTTCGAGTGCTGATCGTTCTGAGCATTTACATGGGCCGGAAAACCGCAGCATAAAAAAGGCGGCGGCAGAACAACTCTTACCCCTGTTTCCAGAAGCAGATGCATCGCCGCCATGGAAATGGTTGAGTGGAGTCTCTCGGATCCGCAGCCGGGGAAATAGAAAACCGTTTTGTCTGTTTTCTCTTCGGGCTCGAACACCAGTGCTTGATCCGGATCGCAATGGGGAAGCGCGTCCCGCAGCGTCTCTTCAGGTACGGACGGCACCGATGAACTGACCATTTTGAGGGGATAGAAAGAAAAAGGGCTTTCCATTGACTGCAAAGGCTTTGTCATCCTGTTGCCAGCCCGGATTGCAGCTCCCCCCATACGTACTACGGTATTGCGAAATATTTTGTTAACAAGCGGAGAACGGTTTTCAAGATATCTCAACGTCATCTGTGTGACCGCAGAAAAATGCTTGTACCCTTTCGCTTCAAGAATACCGCGCTCAAGAACAGACACCTCTCCTGTATCGATGTCGACAGGGCAGGGTTTCAGGCACTTGTGACAGATCGTACAATGATCGGCAACATCTTCAAGCCATTGCAGCAGTTCGAATTCGGTTGATCGTTCACGCTGGGCAACATAGAGAAGGGCCTCGATCAATGAACCGATAGCCAGGTTTTTGTTTCTCGGGTGGTAAAACATGCCCCGGGCAGGATAGTAAACACAGCAATCCGTTTTGCACTTGCCGCAACGGATACAGAAATCGACGTTTTTGGAAAGCTCCTCGATCTTTGCTCTTTTCAGAATATGAGCTTCAAGCTCCAGCAGGTTGAAAGAAGGGGTAAAAATATGGTCAAGCACTTCAAAATCATCCAGTTTGCCCGGATTCATAATCCCCTTGGGATCAACCGTTCTCCTGTACGCGGTAAGCTCATCAATACGCTCCTTGTCCAAATATTTCAGCTTGGTCACGCCTATTCCATGCTCACCTGAAACAACACCGCCGAGAGAAATAACCTTCTCCATTACCTTGTCAACAACATGGTCGGCCCTGCGAAGCATTGGCTGGTCATTCGAAAGAACAGGTATGTTGACATGCACGTTACCATCCCCCGCGTGCATATGCGTAGCAATGACAATGCGCCTGTCTCTGACATACTGAAACGAATCGTCACACGCCGACACGATATGTGGATACCCGTGAAACAGCTCGTTGAACTCGCCCCTGAACTCCTGTACTTCAAACAAAGTACGAAGAGCCCTTTCATCAGCATTGTTAAGTTTTTCCCTTGCTGCGGAGCACAGAGCATCGGCAGGAGGTATCTTTGCGGCAAACTGCTTTTCATCTTCTTCCACACCTGCATCATGAAGCAAAACATTCACAGCGTCAATGAAGCTGAGCTGGGAATAGCGCTCCTCCTCTATATTAAGGGCATCGACAAAACGGGAGAATTCAGCAAGGGCGTCAAGAGGAATAACAATATCCTCATTCAGTTTGAATGCATTGGTTCTCCGTGCAATGGCACTGAGTTTTTTCCGGTCGGCCCAGAAACGTTTTGCCTCTTCTGCATCACGGGCAACAAAAAGCATCGTGTTAGGGTGTTGTTCAAGCAGCGTCTCAACTTTCTCGACACCAGCCGTTACTTCCTCCTTGTTATGACCCGCAATGTCTATCAGCAGCACTGCCTTCGGCATCTGGGCGCGGGCTGCCTTCACTTTATAGTCTATAGCTTTTATGTACTCGTCGTCAAAATGCTCAAGGGCAAGCAGCGCCTCTTTATCATCAGACGAAAGAGGGAAAATTCCCGACAGCTCAACGATGACCCGGCTTGCCTCGTCCATATCGGGACCGAAAAATTCAAGACAGAGCGTCGTTATTTCCTCATACTTCGGGTACAGGACAAACAAAGCGGAAGTGATCACACCGTCCGTTCCTTCTTTCTGCAAGCCGGGCACACCGCCAAGGGCCTTGTTGGTAATATCTTTCCAGAGACCTTTTTTTCGAATATCGGTACCGCTCAGCTCAATGTGCTTTATGCACTCCCCTGCGCTATCCTGTACTTCGTAGGTAACGGTATCGCCCGGCATGATCTTGCGAAGCCTGTGGTCGGTCCTGCGAACTCTCCAGCTTTGACCGGAGGGCATTGCCATAACCCACTCAAGAAGATTGTCGATGCATGTTCCCCATCTGACAGCCTTTTTTCCGCCGGCATTTTCCGCAATGTTTCCACCAACAGTGCATGACCATTCACTTGTCGGATCGGTAGCGAATACAAGGTCGTGTTCACTGGCGAAGTCCATGGCTTTTTCAGTAACGACACCTGCCTCAACCTCAATGACCGGGGCAGAAACCGTCCCCCCGTTGTCAAGGTGAAACCGACGCTCGTGAATGCCCCTTATCCTGTCAAGCTTTTCCATATTGATGATCACACAACCCGGCCGAAGAGGAACCGCTCCTCCGGTCAAGCCCGTTCCTGCCCCCCTTGGAATAGCTTTCAGACCCAAGCGTTCTGTTGTCTGAAGCAGTGGTGCAACCTGAGCCTCGTCATCAGGGGTAATCACGGCAACCGGCAAATGCAGACGCCAGTCCGTGGCATCAGTTGCGTGGGAAACAAGCGTGAACGGATCGAACAGAACATTTTTCGCGCCGGTAATGGCACCGAATTCCCTTTTCAGGTGTCTTCTGAACTCCGGAACCCTTTCCGCCTCAGCCAGGAATTCATCAAGGAGCTTTCTCAGCGTTGCAACAATCGACAAAACCCGCTGCTCTCCGCTCGCAGAACTTTCAATGGTATCGAGATCCTTGAAAGCTTGTTGAAAGAGCCTCTTTCTGCGCGAAGGCGAATCAACAAGCTCCTGAAACAAGTAGGGGTTTCTCCGGTGGATAAGAACCCCGCCGATAATACGCATCAACAGCCTCGCCGAGCGCCCGGTGACGCGGACATCTCTCAGTTCGTCGAGCATGCGGGCGTTATCCTCGCCCAGAAGGTACGACAGTAACTGCCTGTCTGTAGCAGATGTATAGTTATATGGTATTTCTCGCACAGATATAGTATCCACAATAGCAATACTTGACCTCGAAAGTCAGCCAAATATCAGAAAAAATATGCTCAAATCCATGTAGGTTCAGCGACAAACCACCTGGAAGTACAAGAGCAAACCGATAAAAACCTTAGAAAATTCAATCCCGGGGGGAAAGGCAAAATTCAAAAGGAAAAAGTCAAAAGTGGCTGGATAGCCGGATGGCGGGATAGCATTTCGGCATAAGGGTTGGATGGGCTGATGATATTCTGTCTTCTGTAGGGGCAGTCCCGCGTGACTGTCCGTTTCAGGATTGTATGCTGTCGCTGATATTGTTCTTTAGCGTGATCGCTTGTGGGCTCGAAGGCTGAATAGCGAGATGAGATCATGACTATCAGGCCTTCATCTACCATAGGGCCGCAATTGCTATGTTATCGAGTCGGTTTCGGTCTCAATCCCCATTACTCGTGCGTACCAAGCTTGGCTGTAGAGCCGGTTGGCTTGACAGCTCTACAGAGCAAAAGCATGACCTGGAAGCGGAAAATATCTCTTCAAGCAAAAAATCTTGAAATTTTTATTATTTATGTAAAGATTGCATGCCATGAAAACCTTCAACTGGAATCCAGAGAAAAACCGCAAACTTATCACTGAAAGAAAAATTTCTTTCGAAGAAATCATTTTTTCGATGCAATCAGGAGGTTTGCTTGACGACATCTCTCATCCTGGCAAAGAGCAATATGCACACCAGCGAATTTTTGTCGTTGCCATTGATGAATACGCTTACCTGGTTCCTTATGTTGAAAATGAGCAGGAAATTTTTCTGAAAACAATCGTACCGAGTCGCAAAGCAACTCGGCAATATCTTGGAGATAAAAAATGAATAACAATAAACTCGATAAAGAAGAGCAGGAAATGCTGGATGCTTATGAAGCGGGAGAATTCTCATCAACTCTAACCCCCGAAAGGAAAAAATTCCTCGAAGAATCCGCAAGGCAGGCACTCAAGAAGGATAAAAAAATAAGCATACGGATATCGGGAAGGGATTTGACAGCAATTCAAAGAAAAGCATTGCAGGAGGGGGTGCCCTATCAAACATTAGTTGCCAGTATTATTCACAAATATGTTTCCGGCAGCCTCTATGATACTTCGGCAAACCGAAACGTCAATCCTGAAAACTGATTTTGCTTACCTCCACCTCTTCAAGATCAACCAGTTTCTCAAAACCGCTGCCTTTCCATATTCCTTTCAGGCTTTTCTTGCCGTACTGTTCTTTTTCCACGTCCGCCAAGAGTGCATCGATGCATGATAAAAAGCCATGCAGGACCTCATCCGGCATCCATCCCACATACGACCCTTCCGGGCAGACACGTGGGTCTGCCCCTATCGAAGGAAAGGAAGTAACTGCTTGTCAGGGGGCCAGCCTTGCCAGAAAGGGCGAAAGATTTTTCGCCCCTACAAATCAACGATTAAACGCATCAGCAAATCAACATTTTTCCCGTCTCTTCTATCGTTCCGGGTCTTTGTCAGCCTCACAAAAAAATGTTGTATAAACTTACATTATGTAAACTTTCAATCTATTCCGTCCCCTTTATCCATCTTTCCAAACATGGTTTTCCAAGCGAGCCAACTGCTCGCGGGGTTTGTAAACGCCTTTAGCTTTAGTCCAATCTCAGCTTTTTCAACAGCACCGGCAAACATCGTCCTCAGGAAAGCTGCAACAGATATTCAGCAAGAGGTAAAACCCTTATCAAAACACCGTCCAAACCGATCCGGTCGTTGTCGTTCCGAGTAATGATCTGACCTTCATGTATCCCTAACGATCGACATGTTTGCACAAGGCCTCTGATTTCCCGCTGCCGGGTCTTAGGGTCTTCAAGACTGTAACAAACCTGCATTGCAGCAGGCATTTCTTCTCCGTTCGTGACAAAATCGCATTCATATCCGTTTTTGAAGAAGGAAATGCTGCTCCCCTTTTTCTTGTTGCGCATCAATTGCCAATAGACAACCTGCTCCATTGCTTTACCACGGTCCTCTGAAAAACGAAAACGGATGGCGTTAAGCAACCCGTTGTCAATAATGAAAATCTTCTTCTCACCAAGTTCCCGAGTCATGACTTTGGATGAGTACCTGGGCAACGTCTTCGCAAAAAATATATCCTCAGCGCCCTGCAGAAAATCATAGAGCGCATTTTTTCCTATCCGTATGCCTGCAGACTTAAGCTCATTATACATCCCGTGAATGGATATCTGCTTGGTAGCTGATGCTGCAAGCCGCTTAAGGAAATAGCGGAGCGCGGTAATGTTGGTAAAACGATATCTATCCGCAAGGTCTCGAAGCAGCATAACTTCGAAATATGATTGCAGGGTCTCTTCACGCAGATACCGGTCACGCATCGCAAGCGTCTCGGGAAACCCTCCCTGCTCAAGATATGCATCGAGCGTCGCTTCAATCTTAGTACGATTGCTGCTCGCATGCAGATCGAGCGGAATACTCCGATACTTGAGCACTTCACGAAAACTGAAAGGATAAACGGTCCGGGTTATTGCTCTTCCCCTCAATGCCGTGGCGATCTCGGTGCTGAGCAGACGCGCATTGGAACCTGTGACAACAATGTTGGGGCAAATACGCTCATGAATCCGACGAACAAAACGCTCCCAACCCGGGATGTTCTGAATTTCGTCAAAAAGAAAGTAACATTGTGCCAGGTCAAGACCGGGATAGAGTTCCTGATAAGCCTGCAACAGCAGATCGAGCTCCTGAGCTTCCAGATCAAGACGTTCGTCCTCGAAGTTGAGAAAAAACACATTCTCTTTCGGAACACCATCCCTATACAACTCAGAAGCAAGCTGATATAGCAGCCAAGTTTTTCCACTGCGCCGCGAGCCGATCAGCGTAACAATCTTGCCGGTTCCCAACGGAACAGAGATATCTCGTGTCGTCAAATCCGGCAACGACAAGGTATGAAAGTCTCGCAGCAAAGATTTAAGGACATCTTTCTTCATCATAAGGAAAATTATGAGTTTTTTTTCCCTACGAAAAGGAAAAAACACAATTAGAGCATTTATTATCAAGACTGACAACCGATGTCAGCAAAAAGTCAAATTAGACCCCAACTCCCGCAAAGTCATGCCGCACTCGATGCGGCATCCATATTCACTCGCAAGAAAAAATGGATCTCCGGGTAAGACCTGTGAGATGGTTGTTCAGATTTCACGGGTCAAGCATTTCACTCACTTACCAAAATAACCATGAGCTTGCTGACCTTTGCGGGCAGACACGTGGGTCTGCCCCTACGAAGAAAGGGAAATAACTGCTTGTCAGGGGGCCAGCCTTACCAGAGAGGGGCGAAAAATGCTTCGCCCCTACATGGTGATGCCTTTTTGCATTTCTTTCGGGCGGCCATCCCGTGAAATCAAGCAGGACATTTCACAAGGGGCAGCCCCTACAGTTCAACAATTCAACAAATCAACAACCCTCACTTCTTCCCCTTCTTCGCTTCAAGGGGTGGGCAGCCGCCGTGTGAAACATAATCGATATATTTTCCGTCAGCAAACGGCACCAGATCGATTTTACCATACGGGTTTTCCTGGTTGAGCCATTTGATGAAATCGCTATGGATCCATTTTTTGAAATCACCGGGAAACCCTTGGCCATCAGGATACATACCGATGAACCTTTTGAACAGATCCGTGGTAAATGCAGCCTCTTCCCCTCCTGCTTTCCAGGTCGGGGTGCCCTTTTTACACAGACCCGAATCTTCATCGGCAAGACTGCATAGGTTATTTTTTTGTGTCAGATAGCCGCAGTGACTGCCATGTTTCACATTTGCAACGACGGCCCAGGAGTTGCTGCCTTGGGGCGCAAGCTGGGAAAATTCTGTCGTTGTGGCAGGATCGGGCGACCATGCCGGTGGTTGCGAATCTTTCAGACAGGCGCTGTCACACTCCCCGATGATCATGAGTATGGGTAATTCTCTTTCTGCCAAAACCTTGCGATAATCGGCCATGCCCGGCCCGATCAACGGCACTTTCTGATCAACAGGAGAAAGCTGCACAAGACCTACAGGGTTGGCTCTCTCTTCTGGCGCCCACCTGGACATACGTTCGGAATACTTTGGCAAAAACTCCCGGTCATAGATCACAGGATCGAAAGGCCGGCATGTGTCTTTCCCTATCTTTTGCATGGTCTCAAACCCTGTAGCAGGAACCTGAGCATGCGCTCCGCCAACTGAATGACCTGCGAAGATCACGTTGTTCGAACGCATGAAACGGGCTTTTTCAACTTCTTCCGGCTTGTACAGAGCGGTGTTTTTGTACTTTTTTTCAGCCTTGTAAAACTCGTCTGTCACGCCATACTTGATAAGATAGGAGGCTGCGGCAAAAGCTTCCTGCCCTACTCTCGGATTACCCCCGAAATCGGTCCAGGGAACTCCCTGCATCTGCAGATGCACAGCGGTAACATATGCCATGGCCCAGTGCTGGTCGGCCAAAGCCCTGGAGTAATTGTAGTAGTAGGAAGGGTGAACACCGAAAAGAGGGGTGTCATTGAGAAACGAGCCGATAATTTTTTTCGGATAGTACAAAAGATCGACACCGATAAGAAAACCGTGGTTGAACATCACGAGTCCGTTGGCCTGACGGTCACGGGGATAAAAAATCTCGATAGCTACTTCAACAAACTGGGGAATTGAATGATCATATTGAATCCAGATATGGACGTGGTCAAAGCAGTAGTCGTTGATGCAGATTGGTTTCATGTTCGGGGGTTTTAATTGTTTAAAATTGTTACAATTAAAAACGACCTAATGCCACAGACCGCCTCCGCACTTGCGGCCCTTATAAGGCCTCCCGGTCTCTTCAACATCGCAGAACCAGCCCGGTACCTGTCCCAATATTCCTGTGGGCAGTGTGGATTTGGCCTCTTCAAGCTCCTTCTCGTTGAACTCAAAACCGGCCTGACTGACAAGTTCGGTCCGGTATCTGGCAAGCTCGCCGATAAGTGAATGGCGAAAAGCGTCGTCTGATGTAATTTTTTCCAGGAACTCCTTGGCTGACTGTACTGACATAACTTTACAACATTAATGGTGTTGGGAAACAAACTACTTTTTTAATATCAGCAATATTTACGTCTCATCCCAGCAATGAACGGCAAAAACAGTAACTGGCGAAATCAACTCAGAAAACGATCCTCTTCCTGGGAAGAGCCTGCAAACAACTTGAAACCCACAGTGCTGGTCATGGAATGAACGGCGCAATTGATTTTCCCGATGAACATGTCAAGATCGGTCACTTCGAAAGTTTTTTCGGACGCTGTTTGTTCCATGAACTCTATAAACTGATGGTAACGCATATCGCCAATTCTCGAGGACCATGATTCATCGGAAATCCTGAATGCACAAAGAGGCTCGTTAATCATATAAAGATCGCCGAGCCTGAGAAGCTGCATCCAGAATTCAAGATCAATGGTATAGGGAACTTTTGCGCTGTACCCCCTTGTATATGGCAGAAGTGCGGCGGGATAAAGACCGCAAACCGGTTCACCGAGAATATTCGTCCCCATGCGTATGAGTTTCCTGATGACGTCGTTGGCCTTATGCCTCCCTTTGTCTACCAGATTGATTTTTTTGATGAGGGATTTCCCTTCCGGATCGATAATTGTCCGCTGGCTGCAGACAAGACTTATACCGGCATGTGTTTTTTTTTCAAAAACAGCCACCTGCTTTTCCAGACATTTCGGATAGAGAATGTCGTCACCGCATATCAGCTTGACATACTTGCCGCTGACACCATGTATAGCCTTGTTCCAGTTCCCCTCCGGACCGAGATTTCTTTTGTTCCTGAAAACACGCATCCGGGCATCCCTGAAAGAGGTTGCAATTTCATATGACGAGTCCGTCGAGTTGTCGTCATAGATCAGCAGCTCAAAATTGGTGTATGTTTGAGAAAGGATCGATTCAATTGTCTGTCTGATGAACCTCTCATTGTTATACATCGGAATGGTAACAGTCACCAGCGGTTCGCCTGCTCTTTTCATTTCACCCACAAATTTTCTTTTATCCCGAGTTGTACGGCTTTCTTTCATATTCGACGACTTTTACTTTCAGCCATCATACCCGTTATCATAAAAAGACTCTCAGGATTGTAGTATACAACAATAAACTCAGGTCATTTTTAAGCACCTCTATTAATTTGTTGCGCGCCATGATTACGTCGTTGTCCCGACCTTGTCGGGATCGAAATCCTCATGTACTCGCGTGTACACTCCGGTTTCTGCGTTCCGTCCGCCTTGTACTCAAGGCGCTCACGACAATTAATAGAGGCACCCTTTTTTAATCCCCGGTATCAGATTGGTCCCGGAAAACCGCACCTGCTTTTTTCGCCCATTCAGGCGTTGCATTTTTTCCTGTTTCCAGGATAGTGAGAGAATTGACAATCGCACCGTTAAGAACAGTCCAGCTGAGATTCGCCCTCCAAAAATAGGCCCCTCGAAGATCGGCACCTCCAAGGTTCGCGTTTGTCAAGTCGGCTTCACGGAGGTTTGCGTCCCTAAGGTCAGCTCCCCGGAGATCCGCATCAACAAGATCGGTGCGTTTCAACTGCGCATCGCTTAGATCCGCATTTTGCAGATCTGCGCTGTCCAATACTTTTCTGCTTAACTTTGCCCCTGCAAGACGTACGGAAGCCGTGGGATTCGATTTTCTCATTTTGTTCCAGCGGGAAACGCTATCAACCAGCAACTCACGCTGGTGCACATCATACGAGAGCGTTCCGACGTTTTTGCGTGTAACACCAAAACGAATTTTCTGTTGTACAGGGTTTACCGGCCATGTTTTTTCCAGAACCACCGCCGGGGTTTCCTGCCCCCCACTTTCTGTCTCGGATATTATAGACTGATTTTCAGGATTCGACAAAACAGCCCCTGTCTTTTCTGCCAATACCTGGTCGGCACCACTTCCTGCATCAACAACACTAACCGGTGCTGCAGCGGAATCGGCATCGGCGCTCTCAGGAACCGACAGAACCGCCCCCTTTTTATCCGCCCATGACTGATCGGCATAACTTCCTGTTTCAACAACGGTAACCGGTGTCACAAGAGCTTCCTCAAGATTTGCGCCGTCGAGGACAGCACGCCACAAATAAGCACCATCAAGGTTGCAGCCTGCAAGGTCAGCCTCTCTTAGGTTCGATGCGCGCAGATCCGCTCCTCTGAGACTTGCCCCCCGAAGTATACTGTTAGCAAGATCCGCCTGTTTTAAAACCGCACCGTCAAGGATGGCTCCTCTCAGATCCGCGCCGTCAAGACCCGCCTCTTCGAGATCGGTATCCCGCAGCGATGCCTGGCGAAGGATCGCGTCATACAGAAGGACTTGCTTTAGTTTTGCGCTGTCAAGGGTAGCCCTGCGAAGATCGGCATCACTCAGATCGGCACCGATGAAACTGGCTCCCTGTAAATCCGTATTGCTGAAGTCGATACCCTTGAGATTTTTCCCTTTCAGGACCGCACCACTGAGATCAAAACGTTTTTCAGGCTCGCTTTTTCTTACTTTGTTCCAAGCCTCAACGCCTTCTTGGATAATATTGTAATGCCCGTTGTCGTATGAGAAACCGGTTGCCGGGAGAATCAAGGTACAGATGCAAAATAACCATACAATCCAAATTCGTTTCATTGCTATCATTGTTGTGTGTGAATTATCTGGAGCGACCGCGAAAAGCCTTTTTGAGGTCACCTCTATTAATTTGTTACGCACATTACTTCGTTGGGCGGATAGAAAGGGGTTTCTGCGCTCCGTCCGCCTTGTTCTCAAGGTGCTCACGACAATTAATAGAGGCACCCTTGAGATTAATCCTTGAGTAGTATATGACGATTCCGAAAACCATGCCCGCCACTGCCAGCATAAAATTGTTTTCAAGGTAGAAACCCAACAGAACCGCTGTTGCCGAAACCAGGGCAATGGTCAACTGCCGAAAAGCCTTGGAGATAGTCTTTCCGTCAAGCAGCTGGGAAAGCGCTTTTTCCGAACGCAGCAGCTCAAGCGAATTTGACCGGACAATAGCCGGAACAACAATATAAATGATGCCCGTAAACGAAAACGTTATCCATCCCAGCAGTGCAGCATGGGTATGCGAGTGATAGATCCACATTCTGTCCTCCGGTATCGGCGGTACGGAACCGAACTGTTCGAAGTAGTAGATATTCATGATGCCATAGGCGCTTGCAGCCAAAAGCAATGCAAGTCCTGAAAGAAGAAAAGCAAGCGCGGGATGCTTGAAATGACTGTGAAAAAACCTGTAGAGATACCAAGCAAAGCCCCCCAGAAGTATTACGACGCCTAACATAAGGGCGTGACTTACCAGCATCATACCAAGGTAGTCTCCCATAAGAATAGCGATAAGGAAAACAAGAACCCCGCCGACAAAAATATAGGACCAGATGCTGAAGAGCTGTCTCATCAACTGCTTTTTTGACGAACGCCGCCAAGCATAGGTGTAGAGAAACCCCATGACGCTTATGCTCAGGGGAAAGGATGAACCCAGGAAATAGGTAGACTGGGTGACGAAAAAAGGGATAATGCCGAGGCCGGGAAAGGTTTCTTTCAGTCCCAGGACAAACAGTCCCAGATTGGCATTGAGTAAAAAAAGTACGTCAAATATATAGTAGCGCACGGACACCTCTCTCCACATTTTTTTTATGGGGAGCGTTGTAAAAATTTCCCTTGCTGCAACACCGGCAATGATCATCAGGAACAGCCCAACGAAAGCCTTGAGAACCGGCCACTCCATGTATATTGCAGCAATGATGAGAAAAACAGAGAGCAAAACACCGTAAATATAGCGCATCTGCCTTTCGGGATCGATTTCCAGCTCCGGGTAGATCGCGGAAATCAAATAGCGATTGAGGATAATGATCGCCAGGTTACCGAATCCGGCAAAAAAAATGTATGGGTGAACCGTATTGAAAAACTTACTGCCCGTCAAGGCCCCCGCCGCACCCAAAAAAGCTGCCATGGCAATGATAAACACCGATACGGAAAGGTATATCCTGACAATTGCACCGGGTTCAATCGCAAATCTGTTTTTGTCAGCGCTCTCCAAAATCTTTGCTCTTTCTAAGTTCGTTGTAGGCTATCAGGGAAATACCGATAAGAGATACGTTGAGGATCAGCGGATTGAACGGCATTGTTAAAAGATCCGGCTGGAAAACCACAACGTAGGCCAGAAGCAGGATCAAAGCCAAAACATTAAGCAAAAAGATCCAGCCACGGGCTGTAAACAAAAGAATAATCCCGAACGCAATCTCACCGTACCCCATCCAGGTAATCATGGAACAGGCCAGTTCATTAGTCTTGATGACATGCTCCAGAAGCTCAATTTCCTCCGGACTCTTGCAGATAACTTTTGGAACAGCTCCCTGGTAGACCCATGAAAAGGCCAGCACGATCCGCGCTATGATGAGGGTAAAAGAATTATCTGTAAACCGGTTCATCATTGAAAAACAAGGGTGATACAGAGAGATGAAAGAAGATAAGGAAAACACTGAAAAACCATGGCAGGGAAAAAGGAAGAAATATGGACAAGCGCCGAAGAAAAAAGGGCGAACAACCGCCCGCCCCTTTCAACAACACGATATCACAAGGAAAAACTGCACCCAGGGCTATAGCAGCATCCGGGCAATATCACATGATATGTCCGCCGACATTTTCACGTGCTCGACAACGGACAGAATCCCTGTGGAATTTGTAATGTTCTCATCGGTAACTTCTTCTTTAAGTTTTTTAATCGCTTTTTCGTATATCTCCTCGATTTCTTTCATCATGTCGAGCGTCTCGGATGCATGCTTGCTGTTACCGCTAACGAAAGCCTCAACAGATTTCTTGATCATCTCGGCGGTAATATCACCCATGGGCTTGAGGTCATACTCATCCTTATGCAGCACTTCCACGTTCGCCAGTTGAATGTATTCTGTTTTGTCGGCGATATTGAGTGCATATTGACCGATTGACTCCAGTTTCTGCATAATCTCGCGAGCTGTGTCAACAACTTTTTTGTTTTCATCGTCAAGATCCTGAAAATAGCTGTCTGCAAGGCAGAGATACTCAACCTCGAACTTGCCTTTCTGAATATACTCCTTGTCAAACTCAAAAGCTGACTGTGCAAGGTCACTGTTTTTCTTGGTTGACGCACGAATGACGAGCATCAGATTGTTTTCGACATTCGAGGAAAGCTTCGTCAGTTTCTGTTTCAGTGTTTCGAGCTGCTCATGAACAGGTCCGGCAGGTTTTGTTGCAAGCCTGAATTTATCCGGGTCTATCCTGATTGTAAAAGCTTCAGGACGTGCAACTTTCTCTATTCCCTTCTTGGCACCACCGCTGCCGGCAGATCCGCTTTTTTTTCCGAAAAGTTTCATTGTTCAGTATACGCTAAGCTGTTTGTAAAACGGAGAAGAAATTCCATAAAAACCGGAGCCCGCATTGAGCGATTGTTCAACAGTGACAAGTAACTTTCCCTTTCGACCCCGAAACCTCACCCGTGAAATCTGAGCATCTATTTCGCCCCTGTGTAATATCCTTTCTTATTACGCGGGGCCGATCCCGGTCTTCGAAAGAAAAAAACGGAATTCGCCGCCGGTATCGAAATCAGTATCGACTGTCTTAACTCAATAGCTTAATGACTCAACTTAGGGGCACCTCGATTTATTCCACGCTTCAATTGCATCGTTGAGCGGATAGGAGAGGGTTTCTGCACTCCGTTCGCCTTGTATCCCGATAGCATCGGGACTCACGACAATAAATAGAGGTGTCCTCAGGTGGTGATAATTTAGCTGAGTGAAAGGGTTAATTGCAAGAAAAAAATAAAACCGGGCATCCTTTCAACGTATTGTGCCCGGTTTTCAAAAGCGGGGTTAATCTTTCAATGACTGGATAAGCTTTTCAAAAGACCCTTCCGTATGCCGGACAATCTCTCCGGTAACCAGATAGAGAACCTCCCTTGCTATTCTGGTTGCATGGTCGCCGATTCTCTCTATGTACCTTGAAATACTCATGGCGACAATATACTGGTTGGTATCCGTGCCGGCATCCCTGATCTCGACCGATACCTTTTTGAACACAGCACGATGCATCGTATCCAGTTCCTCATCCATCTCACACACCTCTTCGGCAAGCTGGCGGTCCTGGTTAACGAAGGCCTGTATTGACTTTTGGACCATCTCCTTTGCCATCCCCCCCATCCTTTCAAACCTGAAATCCCGAAGGAACACATGACTGACTTCGGGAACTCTCTCGAAGATATGCACCGCGAGATCTCCGATCCTTTCAAGGTCGGTGTTTATTTTGAGGATAGTGATGATAGTTCTTAAATCCCTGGCCACAGGCTGCTGCAGCGCCAGAAATACCAGGCACTGCTCTTCGAGCCTGACTTCGGAGGCATCGATTTCCCCATCGGCAAGTTTTATATCCTCACCTATCCTGTCCTCAGCACTTAGCAGAGTCTCCATAGCACCCGTAAAGTTTTTCAAAACTTTGTCGGAAAGGATAACCAGAGAATTTGATAAATCCTTGATATGCTCGTGAACGGGTCTGTCCGCCATAGGAGTAAGGTTTTAATTTTCAGCTGAACCTTCCGGTAATGTAGTCTTCGGTCACCTGATCCCTGGGATTGGTAAAAAGCTGCTTTGTGGGAGCATATTCCACCAGATCACCTTCATAATAAAACATGGTGTAATCGGAGACACGGGAAGCCTGCTGCATGTTATGAGTAACGATAAGTATAGTATAACTGCCTCGCAATTCCTCAATGAGATCCTCGATTTTAGCGGTTGCTTTCGGGTCCAGGGCCGAGGTAGGCTCATCAAGCAGGAGAATCTCAGGCTCAACGGCAAGGGTTCTTGCCACACATAACCGCTGCTGCTGGCCTCCGCTAAGACCCAGAGCGTTTCTTTCCAAACGGTCTTTCACCTCGTCCCACAACGCGGCCTTGCGCAGGCTTTTTTCAACAATTCCTTCAAGCATCTTTTTATCTTTTACACCGTGCAGGCGCGGCCCGTATGCAATATTGTCAAAAATCGACTTCGGGAAAGGATTTGGTTTTTGAAAAACCATACCGATTTTCTTTCTGAGCTGTACTTCATCGGTATACCTGCCGTACACATCCTCCCCGTCAAACATCAGGGTACCGGTGGTATAACAGGAAGGGATCAGGTCATTCATCCGGTTGATCGCTCTCAGGAACGTGCTTTTTCCACAGCCGCTGGGTCCGATGATGGCCGTTACATATTTTGAAAGAATATCGGCATCAACCTTTTTTACTGCCTCGAAATCTCCGTAAAAAATAGAGAAGTTCTTCGCCATCACATGAGGTTTTCCGCCGTCCTTGACTCTTTCACGTTCAGGAGGAAGAAAAATATCACGGGTTGCGCCGCTTTTCGATGCAACCTTGCTCGCATCTTTTTCTTCAGCAGTCATCTGCATTGTACTTTAACCTTTTAATTTTTTGGAAATTCGGGCTCTCAGCAATATAGCCGATAAATTTAGCAAAAGCACGATCGATATGAGGGCAAGCACCATACCATACTGCACATGCCTGATCTCATTGGCTGCTTCATGCTCACTTGCAAGATTATAGATATTCCATGAAAGAGCGGGCGTCGGCTGCGTAAACACGTCGGCAAGGCCGATTGTCGCGCCGACACTGACGGCGGCGGTAAAAATAATGGGGGCGGTTTCACCGGCAGCGCGGCCGAGACTGATAATCCCCCCGGTAATGATGCCGGGCAGCGCCGCCGGAAGAATCACCGTCACTATGGTTCTCCATTTTGTTGAACCGAGACCCAGGGATGCTTCCTTGTATGTTTTGGGAACGGCAAGAATCGCCTCTTCGGCAGCCCGGATTATTGTCGGTAATATCATGATAGCCAGCGTGAGCGAACCGGCAAGAACGCTTTTTGAATCGGACACTTTGATAGTGTTGATAAAAAAGGCTAAACCGAAAAGGCCGAAAACGATGCTCGGAACACCGGCAAGCGTACTGTTCGCGCTACGCAGAATACTTGTAAAAAAGTTATCCTTTGCATATTCCGTGAAGTAGATGGCAGCTATAACTCCAAGTGGAAAAGCAAACAGCATTGCACCGACCGCAAGGAAAAAAGTTCCCTGGATTTCAGCCCAGATGCCGCCAAAAATATGCGCGTCAAGTGAACGCTCGGTGAGAAACCCCCAGTAAAAAGTCTGCTCCGGCAGCAGCATTTTCTCGAGGCTGCTCTCCATGTATGGGAAAAGAGCGGCAAGTGCGGTTCCGGAAAACTCGTCTGCCCTCGGGACAAAATACTGCTTGGCCATTTCGTTCGGATTGGAGTAGTCCCACTTCGTAACAAACATGAGTTTATGCAGTCCTTCTTCGGCTTGCTCCCAGCGTGTGTTTCCATACTGATAGCGCAGCAGAATAGGTTCCTGGTCCCCTGGAAGCGGCCCGAGAAGGTGAGACAGAATATCTCTGACTTTTTTATATTTAGAAGAATAATTTCTTTTCTCTCCGGGCTCCATCGACTCCATCTCGGCCTCAAAAGCATCAAGCATCCGGTAAACTTCCTCCCGGTAAGGCTCCGATTCGGCTATCTGTCTGTCGAGAACCAAACGGTTGCCTTTTCCAAACTCATTGTACTGAAGTTTCCTGTGCTCTATTGTGCCCTTGAAATATATCGCACCGATTCCCCCCTTGAAAATCGGCACCACCACAACCAGCAGGGCGAGCGCCATCAACGTGATTGAGGTAATACCAACGGCGGTAAAGGATCGGTCTAAAATTTTTCTGGTTCCGAGATTCATGATTCAGCAGTTAAATGATAGACAGCTATTCACCGGAAAGGATCTTCCTCTGCCTGACAACGATTCTTTCACTGATAAGGTTGCTGAAAAAACTGAAAACAAGAAGCAAAAGGCCCATAGCAAACAGTACATGATATCGTGCCGATCCGGTAACCTGATCGGCTTCGCCCATATCACCCGCAATGGTTGCAGTCAGAGTACGTATTGAATCAAGGTAATTATACCAAGGGTCCGGGATATGAGAAGAGTTGCCCGATGCCATCCACACAACCATGGTTTCGCCTATGGCACGCATGATGCCAAGTATAACCGCGGCAAGAATACCGCTGCTGGCTGCAGGGAGCACCGTCTTAACAAGGGTTTCCGCCCGCGTCGCCCCCAGCGCGTAACTTCCTTCCCTCAACTCCCGCCCTACGGCCTGAAGGGAATCTTCAGAAACACTTACTATCGTCGGCAGGGCCATGAAACTGAGAATGAGAGAAACATTGAGCGCGTTTGTTCCGCTGAGGATCTGGATCGCATTGAGTGCACTTCCTGCCCAGTAAAGAAAAACCACTGCAATGATACTTAGCACCCCGGTGAGCACTGCCCGCATTGTCTTGCGTTTTGAACTGTCATCATTGCCCGAAGTCAACACATCGCCCACGACTATGACCGCCAAAAGAACAAAAGGCCCTGCAATCAGCCACCATGCCCACATCAGTATAGGGCCGCCATAGTTTTGCAGGAGCGGGGCAAAAATCACCAAAGCAAAAAAACCGTAGGCTACGGAAGGAATTGCTGCAAGCATCTCGATGACAGGCTTGGCATACTGCCTTACCGAAAAAGGTAAAACATCACTGAGACATATTGCGGCAGAGATGCCCAGAGGCACTGCTATGAGAGCCGATCCTATAGTTACCATTCCGCTGCCGTAAATAATGGCAAGCGCTCCGAATTCACCGGGCTCATCGGCAGGGTACCAGCTGGTGCTGGTAAAAAATTCCGCGAATCCCCGCTGCTGGAAAAAAGGAATTGCGTCAACAGCGACGAAGTAAAAAATAAAAAGAACAACAACAGCCACAAATGACGCTACCACAAGAAGAAAACCTTCACCAATAAACTTCGCTATTCTTTGCCTGCGAAGTTTCTCGGGACTAAGCACAAAGGCTTCCGATTTTTTCCCGTCGTCAATTACAGTCGTTTCCGCCATATATAATCCATGTTAAAACTGAAAATGCACCGACCGATCCGATCCTTGAAAATTGTCCTACAATGTATACTCTTGCGTTCGAGCTGACAATGCCGATCTTGTTAAAAATCTGCAACATCTGACGGTTATCTTCACCACCGTTTTTCAAAACGTTTCCTCATAATGACCGCAGCGGCGTTCATCAGCACCAAAAAAGCAAGCAATACAAGGATAGCGGCCGATGTCCTTTCCAGAAAAGCTCGTTCCGGACTGTCCGCCCACAGGTATATCTGAACAGGCATAACGGCCGCAGGATCTGTGAATCCTCCCGGTATGTCTACGATAAAAGCAACCATACCGATCATAAGCAGCGGCGCGGTTTCACCCAGCGCCTGCGCCATACCGATGATAGTACCGGTAAGCATTCCAGGCAGGGCGAGCGGCAAAACGTGGCTGGAAACCATCTGCATTTTGGAAGAGCCTACCCCCAATGCAGCTTCCCTTATAGAAGGCGGCACGGCTTTAAGCGCTGCCCTGCTGGCAATGATAATGGTTGGCAGCGTCATCAGCATCAGCACCAGGCCTCCTACCAGAGGGGTAGACCGGGGCATGCCGAAAAAGTTGAGGAAAACAGCCAGGCCGAGCAGCCCGAAAACAATGGACGGCACAGCCGCAAGGTTGTTAATATTAACTTCAATAAAATCCGTTGCAAGATTCTTCGGAGCAAACTCCTCAAGATACACGGCTGCCGCAAGACCGATGGGAAAAGAGAGAACCAGCGTAACGAGAAGGGTGAAAAACGATCCCTTCACTGCCCCCCAGATTCCTGCCAGTTCGGGCTCCCTGGAATCCCCGGCAGTAAAAAACGTTACATTGAAACGTTTCTCAATTCTATCCTGATCCGCAAGCCTGTCTATCCATCCAAGCTGCCTGTCGCTCAGGCGCCTCTCGTTTTCTGCCACACTTCTTTTTATATAGCCCTTCATGAGCATATCTACATCGTCATCCGCCGGCACCCACAAAGACACGGTTGTACCGATAAGGTCCGGATGCCTCATAACAAGGTCACGAAGCTGAAAAGCCGCCCCTGAACTGAAGAGGGCGTAAAGCTCGCGTTTACTTTTGCGGTCTTCCACCTCAGGGTACAGCTTATTGATCGACTGTTTAATGATCGCCTGAAAATTGGATTTCCCCGGATTTTCCCGATCCAGCATCGCCGAATCAAGGGTTATATCCAGTCTAACATAGGTCTGAAAAAAAGCACTGTAACCGTTGCTTACAATACTTGTCAAAAGAACTGCAAGAAATACCATACTCACTATGATGGAGCACAACCCGTAGAACCTGAAACGTTTTTCAATCCTGTACCTTTTTGCCAGTCTTCTGTTGACGATATCGATAGTGCGCTCCCGGCGAGAACTTCCGGAAGCCCCTGCGATCGATTTATTTTTGCTGCTACTCATATCTCTCCCGATATTTTCTGACCACCGTCAAGGCAATGATGTTCAAAAAAAGTGTTGCGACAAACAGCACCAGTCCCAGGGCAAATGCAGCAAGGGTCTTTGGACTATCGAACTCCTGATCACCCACCAGCAGCGTTACGATCTGCACCGTTACAGTCGTTACAGCCTGGAGCGGATTGGCCGTAAGATTGGCTGAAAGGCCTGCTGCCATAACGACGATCATGGTTTCGCCGATCGCTCGTGATACCGCGAGAAGAATTCCTCCTACAATACCGGGCAATGCAGCCGGAATAAGCACATGCTTGATGGTTTCGGAGCGGGTGGCTCCAACACTGTAGGCACCGTCCCTGAGAGACTGCGGAACGGCGTTGATCACATCGTCTGACAAGGAAGAGACAAAAGGGATAATCATGATTCCCATTACCAGCCCTGCTGCAAGGGCGCTTTCGGAAGAAACATCAATCCCCAACTGTGAACCGCCGGATCGAATCACGGGAGCAACGACCAGAGCCGCGAAAAAACCATAAACGACAGTGGGGATACCGGCAAGGATTTCCAGCATCGGTTTGGCAACCGCCCTAAACTGCTTACCGGCATACTCCGAAAGAAAGATAGCCGACATAAGACCGATCGGAACGGCTACCATCATGGCAATAGCTGAAATGAGCAAGGTTCCCGCAAACACCGGAATAGCACCGAATGCTCCCGAAGAACCAACCTGCCCTTCCCTGATAGCCATTTGGGGGCTCCACTCAAGCCCGAACAAAAAATCCGTGACCGGCACATGGCGGAAAAAACGAACAGCCTCATACAGCACCGAAAGCACAATACCGACAGTAGTGAAAATAGCAATGGTCGAACAGAAAATCAAAAGAGCCATGACTGCCCTTTCCACCTGGTTCCGGGCACGAAGCCCGGGCGTGATATGCCTATACACAAACAGCATCCCGGCAACAGCAGCGACAAGCACAATCACGCCCACAATCATTTTGCCTATTCCCTGTAAATCCACGTAATGCGATGCAGCAGCCCTCATCTCGGCAGTGATCTCACCTGATACGATATTTCCGCTTGCCAGGCTGCGAACATCGCTTATAAACAGATTGAGACGTTCAGGCGGAAGATTTCGGAGGTCAGGAGAAAGATCAGCCACAACAAGGCTTGTAATGATACTTTGTTCAAAGACCAGCCAGAATACGAAGAGGAAAAAGGCAGGCATACAACACCAGAGAGCGGTCAGCGCCCCGTAATAGTTGGGACGGGAATGCAGCTTGCTCAGCCCTCCGGCAGCATCAGCCACATAAAGCGCTTTTCTACGGCCGATATAGTATCCTGCAACCGACAAAACGAGCAATGTCAGAAGCAGAACTATTGGTGACATCATGAAAATTGTTGCATTAATTCATCAGCCGTACCGTCCGGTAATGTAATCCTCGGTCAGTTGATGCGACGGTTTGGTAAAAATAGTATCAGTGGATCCTACCTCAATAAGATCTCCGAGATGGAAAAAGGCTGTTCGCTGTGATACACGCGAAGCCTGCTGCATTGAATGGGTTACGATAACAATGGTATACTGCTCCCGTAATTCATCAATAAGATCCTCTATTTTAGCAGTCGCAATAGGATCAAGAGCCGAACAAGGCTCATCCATAAGAATAACTTCCGGGCTGACTGCAATTGCCCTGGCAATGCAAAGGCGCTGCTGCTGTCCTCCGGAAAGACCTGTGCCGGGCTGATCCAGACGATCCTTGACCTCGTCCCATAACCCAGCCTTATGCAAAGAAGATTCGACGATTTCATCCGCTTCCGCTTTTGACTCGGCCAGCCCATGGATTTTAGGAGCCCAGCTGACATTTTCGTAGATCGATTTTGGAAAAGGGTTTGGTTTCTGGAAAACCATGCCTATCTGAGCTCTGAGAGGAACAACATCTACGGATGAATCATAGATATCCTTGCCGTCGAAAAGAATCTTGCCGGTCACCCGGCAACCGTCAATGGTATCGTTCATACGGTTCAAACATCGCAAAAAGGTCGATTTTCCGCACCCCGAAGGGCCGATCATGGCAAGTACCTCATTGCGCCCTATATCTATCGATACTTTTCGAATGGCCTGCTTGTCATCGTAATAAACGTCAACGTTGCGGCAAACCATTCGCGGGTTCTGAACATTGATATTCCCGATTGTTTTACGACTTTCCCTTGGAGCCAGGACGCGTTTCTCCAAAGACTTCTTTTTCAGTACTTCCTGCATGTGTTTTATAGCTCTCTTTTCATGTTGTAACGGGTGTTTACGATTATTCGATCCGTTCTCATCAAACTTTGCACTTCCATCGGGTGGCAACGGCCTGAAAATATCCCCCGGGCAGAATATTTTCGGGCCGGCAAGATGTCCTGCCGGCCCGAAAAAATGGGAAAAAGCAATTGCAGCTCAACCTCCCATATGGAACATTACAATTCGTCGCAGGAAATCACGATCAACTCCTCTGCAGCTTTCGCATATTGCTCTCTTTCTTCTTTGGGCATCGGGATCAAACCTTTCTCAGTAAGGTACCCTTCATCACCCCATGCTTTCTCGGCTGTAAACTCGGCAAGATATTCGGCGATACCAGGGATGGTTCCCACATGAGCTTTCTTGACGTAGAAAAACAGCGGACGGGAAAGAGGATATGAGCCATCGGCAATAGCACCGAATGCCGGCTGAACATCATCCACAAATGCACCCTGAATCTTGTCGGTGTTCTGATCGAGGAAGCTGAAGCCGAAAATACCCAATGCATCGGCGTTTGCATCAAGCTTCTGAACAATCAGATTGTCATTTTCGCCGGCCTCGATGTACGCACCGTCTTCGCGAAGAGTGTGACTGATTTTCTTGAATGCATTTTTATCCTCTTTTTTCAGGGCTTTTATCCATGCAAACTCTTTGGCTCCGGCCTCCATTGCCAGCTCAACGAAAGCATCGCGTGTTCCTGATGTCGGAGGAGGACCGAGAACCTCGATTTTGGTTTCAGGCAGGCTGGGGTTGACGTCTTTCCATGTCTTGTAAGGATTCGGGACAAGCTCGCCTTCCACACCGTTCGGGTCAGGCACCTCTTTTGCCAAAGCCAGGAAGATATCCTTGCGGCTCAGCTTGAATGGCTCGGCCCTTTTCGAATTAGCCATAACAATGCCGTCATAACCGATCTTAATCTCAACAACTTCGGTCACACCGTTTTCAGCACACTTCTCGCATTCGGACTTCTTTATCCGGCGGGAAGCATTCGTAATATCGGGATGTTCGACACCAACACCGGCGGAGAACAGTTTGAATCCACCGCCTGAACCGGTAGATTCGATTTTCGGAGTTTTGAATTCAGTGGTTTTGCCGAACTGCTCGGCAACGACAGTAGCAAAAGGATACACTGTCGAAGAACCGACGATACTGATATAGTCACGTGCAGATTGTGTTTTTTTACCTGCCTGACCGTTTTCAGATGTGGCTTGCCCCTCTCGTTCTGACTGATCTGCTTTCGGTCCACAGCCGATCACTGACAAAGAACCTGCCAGCAAAAGCAAAAAAGCTGCCAGAGTAACAGTTTTCTTCATTTCCGTCCCCTTTATTGTTTTGATTTCAAATTGAGAATAACAGCAAGAACTTACCATAACTGGTATGCTGTAGTAATTACAACTTGATTTGCTTTTCTCTATCCATATCGGGAAATGTTGACAAAGTTGTAACACAACTGTATCAAAATACAGGTTTGTAATCACACTGCCCGAACAGATAACCGACGCGGTGCTGCTCTTATGGGTACCTCTATAAATTGTCGTGAAGCCCCTTTCTATCCGACCAACGACGTAATCATGGTGCGCAACAAATTAATAGCGGTGCCCTTACGTGTATTAAAAAAGCCGCCCCTTGCATAGGGCGGCTTTTTATGCTGGAAACCCCGCTATTAATCTTCACTTGCCGGCATTAATAACGGTTAACGTAACCGAGCTCACTGATCATGCGTTTGCCATCATCTGTTTTTGGCAAGTCGATAAACTCTGCGACAACACCTGTAGGCTCACCGTTGGTGTACATGAACAAAGGACGGGCAACAGGATAAGAACCGTTTTTTACAGTCTCTTCGCTCGGCGCAACACCATTGACAATCAGCGGTTTTACCGAATCATCGATAAAACCAAGGCCGATGAAACCGATAGCGGCCGGAGTTGATGCCACCCGGCTCTTGACAGCACCGTTGCTTGCCTGAGTTTCAGCACGCTTGGTAACAGGATTTCCCTTGCCGACAACAAGCTTCTTGAAAGAATCCTGCGTACCGCTGTTTGACTCACGCTGAATAACAACAATTTTTGCGTTGGGACCGCCGACCTTGCTCCAGTTGGTGACTTTCCCGGTGTAGATGTCGCGAATCTGATCGATCTTCAGAGCAGAAACATAGTTGCTCGGATGCACGATGACGGACAGGCCGTCAAGCGCGACAACATGCTCAACAGGATTAACACCTTTGGCTTTTGCTGCGTTGACTTCTTTTGCTTTCATAGGACGGGACATGTTGGCAATGTCACAAGCGTTGTTGATAAGGCTTTTTGCGCCATTACCACTGCCTGATTCACTGACCGTAACCTGAACGCCGTTATTTTTGGTAAAATATGCCGCAAAAGACTTGGCAATCGGGCCGACAGTCGTTGAACCATCCATGACAATAGAGTCTTTCGCCTGGACAGGACCTGCTGCAGCAAAGCAGAAAACCGCAACAAGCATCAACATTTTTTTCATCTTGTTCATAATAATCTCTCTTAATTGAAATTTTTAAAATTAAAAGTAGAAAGGATTTGCGATCTCTTCTAAAAATTACCGCCCCTCCCTTCATCGGGAGAAGCGGTAACGGTAACGGAGAAAGAACAGCAACACAAAGTCAAGAAGAACATCGATTCAGGCATCAGAACTTAACAACCATATCAGCCTGTAAAACATGGAGATTTTCATCACTGTCGATACCGATTTCATGACCAAGATACTTCAAGCCTAATGTCATGTTCTGAACAAGATGGTACTTGCCGCCGACCTCAAAACCCTGGCCGTCGGTACCGCCGCCCCAGCGGTCAGAGTCAGTGAATGCACCAAGCACCGCGTCTTTCTCAAGATAACAGTAATTGGCATCGAGTTCCCACTGTCCAACTTTCTTGGCTTTTCCCAGCTTGAAACCAATGACATAACCTTTGTCATCTTCATCAACATCGTCGGCAACGTTCATGGCATACTGACCGTACAGTTTCCAAGGCAGGCTGCCGTCGAACTTGCCACCGACGTTGGCAAAGATTTCAAGGATGTTGTAGTCGTAATCATACACACCATTATGAGAGTTGCCAAAAAAATCACCATCAGTCCAGTCACCCAGAACATCAGCCGCTTCATGTACAATATGTACATAGTCATAGTAACCGGCACCGAGCATGAATCCAAGATCTCCGGCTTGACCGGTATAGGCAAGCTGAGCAGCCCAGAAGAAAGGATCGTTTTCGCTGTTTTTGATCTCGTCGATAAAGTAATAACCGGCAACCGCATTCACACCCGAACGCTGTTTGCTGCCATCCTTGCCAAATTGGAAAGTCATACCTTCAAGCGTCAGATCACTGTCCCAAACAAGGTCATTGACGCGGATAAGCGTTGATTTAACCGCTCTTTTACCAAAAAGGAAATTTGCCTCGCCATCAAAAAACATCGGATGGTAATCAATGAATGCCTCATTGAGGTTGATATCTTTGGCGGTGAAACCATCGCCGAGTGTCTGGTTGCGTGAAACAGGGTCTCCCGAGCCGGCTGTTGAGAGCTGCACACCCGCGCTCAACTCTTCGGTAATCCAAGGATAGACACCGAGACGTACGCGGATACGATGACGATCTCTGCTATGTTCATCGTCAGTTTTAATTTTCGACTCGTAGCGGTAACGGACATCGCCTTTCCAGTTCCAGTCAACGGCATGAGCGGTGCTCCATCCCGACACAAGCAGAAAAGCAAAAAGCGCAATAAATTTTTTCATGATAAAACAGGTTATGTTTTCTGGTTTTTCAATCAAGGAACAAGAGGCATAAAAAATGCCGGTCATCGCCAGCTAATTTATCACTCCTATTGTTAAGGAACTGTTACAGCTCTGAAAAGATATTGTAACAAAACGCCTTGAAGTAAAATCCGGCACGTCAGTCCGTTACGATAACCACACCGTGATAACGATCATCAGGGAAAATCACCCGACCTTTTTTGTTGATAACCACGTAAGGGAAACGCGATTTCCTGAGCAGTTGAAGGACTTTTGTGAGATCTTTCTTCCCGGACGGCTTTACCAGAATATCGGCAACTCCCGTAACCTTCTTGATATCGTGTTTTGCCATATCTTCCTGGACAAAAACCTCACCCTTGACCGCATCCCTCAGTTCCTCAAGTTTGAGCATATCTCACCTCATTTTTAAAGGTCATGGGGTCCCTTTTTGCTGCGTCTGTACCCTGAAATGAGCGATTGTCGAGTATGCCGGAGATGCAAGGCACAGGGAATGCCGCTGTAGTACACTACCGCAAGTTCCCTGTAACGAAGCATATCCGGTATAATCGGCAATCCCGAAGGGGCTCAACAAATGCGGCTCTTTATCAATGTTTACCATCGCCCGACAGGTTAGCAATCATCTCAGCATACATGTATCGCAAAAGTTTCCTGTTAATGTACTTATTATCAATATTGAGCATTTGTTGAAACGCTCAGTTTAGGTGTACATTAGAGCAACTCTCTCTATTGATTTGTTGCGCACCATGATTACTTAATTGTCCCGACCCTGTCGGGATCGAAATCCTCATCCCAACAAAGCCGGGGCTCTGTCCGCCTTGTACCCCGATGGAATCGGGACTCGCGATAAGTTAATAGAGGTGCCCATTAGAATTATGGACACAAGATTTACATCCTCGGCCCTGCTGATGCAAGCTTTCTTTCAAGAATCCCCCGCATCCCTTCGGTAAGTTCGCTGTATACCCTGCTGCGGCTGTTCCTGATCCTGCGATATACTTTCAGTATGTCAAGCGTCAAGATTATGCGGGTGGAGCTGCAATTTAGATCACCGAACAGGTGCTTTCCGATCACTTCGAACCCGAGAACCCTTGTATGAAAATTGAGGGGAGAATTCGGCTCACCTTCAAAAACATCCGTAATAAAATGGGTATAGTCCCTTTCCAATACCTCTCTGGTGGCCGTGCGCATCAGACGGAGCGCAATCCGGGGATTTTTCCTGAATTCGCCCTTGATCATAAAACGGCCGATCTCAACATAGCGCCCCTCCTGCTTCATTCTTTCGATATTTACACCCGGAAGAAGCCTGACGTGGTACTCTTCAGGGAGTTCAAGGGGTGGATCATACATCAAACGCAGCACTCCTGCCGGCCGACCGTTAACTTTTGCAAGAAACCACGAGTAGCGGCCGCTCTCCTCAAGCGCCTGGGGCAATTGCTCCTGTGCTGCTTTGATCCACTTTTTCTCCCGCTGAAACACCCGTTCAATAACTTCCACGGCGGCACTGCGTCCCTCTTCCGTCAACACCCTTTCAACCGTTATGCAGGACATATAACCTCCTTTATGTTATGGTTGTTATTATTCAGAGGAGACTTGACGGTGTTGCCGGATTGCATCCCGGGTGCCGGGCAGGGGTATTCTTTCCCGCATAGTCCGGCGATATCCGACATTACCCTGTTTGTCGCCGCCTGTGCAAGCGCATGCCGCTCCTGGTCTCCCGAAAAGGATGAAGAGCTTTGACTGCCCGCCAGACGGTATGATTCTGAAAGATCTTCAAACTGCATCGGTTTACCGATCTTCAGGATAATTCTGCCGAAAGCATGAACCTTTTTTTTCTTCTTCCCCGATACACAGCTTATCCCCACTGGAACAACAGGAATATTCGATCGCAGAGCAATATGGCCGACCCCCGGTTTTGCCCGCAGGAGCCTGAAAGGATTCTTGTTTCGTTTTCCTTCAGGAAAAATGCCAATGCGCCCACCGGTTTTAAGCTTTTCACAACAGAGAGAAACGGCGTCTGCCGAGAGATTCCTTTTCGGCCTCCTGGATTCAATGAACCTGCTGGTTGACCGCTTATGGTAGACATAAATCGGCTCCATCCTTTTGAACAAATCCCCCAGCAGCGGTATCTTTCCAAACATCCAGTCAGCAACAAAGCTTATCTTTCTTCCACCGCAATGATAGACAAGAAACGCCGGGACAAAAAGCACTTCCATTGAGTTATTATGGTTGAACGCAAAAATCATCGGGCCATTCCGGTCCCTGATATGCTCAAGTCCTTCTGCACGAAGCAGAAAAAGGTTCGGGACCATGAAAAACCTCAGCAGTAATGATTCCATAGGCTGCAGAAACGGCAACTTTCCGAACAGATTTTCCCGCAAATACTTTATTCTGAAGAAAATTTTCATGAGGGATGAAAAAAGTTTTTTTCCTTAGACAAAGAATACCTCGAAAAATGAGAACTTCTCTGCATGGTCAAGCTGTGTTCACAAACCGAAGCACGCTACATTCCCTCTTCACATTTGCCGGGACATGAGCACCAGAAGTGCAAGTACAACATAGAAATCGGACAAAAAAGCCATTCTTGACAGCTTACTAAGGGAATTACGGAAAAGAATGTTGTCGAATGGTTAAGGTTTGGTGAATATTGTGTAAAAACTTGAGGTGCCTTCCTTATAAACAGGCAATGAAAGGCACCGCTATTAATTGACAACAATCACATGAACTGGCTGCAGAACATCATTATCCTGATAATCGGGTTCCTGCTTTCACAAATACTGATTGCGGCCAGAACTCACCACCGGCTTATCGAATATCTTCTCGGCCATTCCCGAACCACTACCGGAGGTCTGTTGACTGCAACGCTTTTTCTCTCATACGGCCTGTCCATTTTCTTTTCAAACACGGTCGTCGTCCTCGCCATGCTGCCGGTAGTGCGAAAACTGATGGCTGTGTTCAAAAACGTGGAAAATCGGAAGAAACTTGCCGCACTTTTTTACTGTGCACTGATCTTCGGGGCCAATACAGGCGGCATGGCATCAATGACGGGTAGCCCGCTGAACATTGCGGCAGCGGGATTTGCCGATTTTCAAGCGTTTCCCGGTACGGAACACCTTACCTTCTTTTCCTGGCTCATGGTTGGCGTTCCATTGACATTCGCCCTCATACTTGCCGGACGCTGGCTTCTTCTTACGAATACACCTGCCGACCTGGAACCCTCAGTATCACTTGCACTGCACAGAGCAGGTTCTTTTCTGCCAAAAAAACCTCTTCTTTTCTTTATCAGCAATGTGGTACTCATTTTCGTTCTCAGCGCTGTCCAGTTTCTCTTTACTCCCGGCCCTCTGGTTTCCGGTCTGAATATCATCGACCTGTCATTCATCATGTATCTGCTCATCATCCTCTTTTTCTCATTTATCTTTCCTCGTAAAGTTGCTACGGTAAGAAACACATTGAAAAACATCTTTTTTCTTTTACTCTTTCTTGCCGCCTTTCCCGTCATCCTTGCCAGTAAAACACTTGAGCAGCTCGAAAAACGGCTTCATGTTCCTTTCGGGAAAGCATACACCGCTCTCGACCGCTTTCTGCTGAACATGATAAACTTTTTCTGGAAGAACCTTTTCGGAGAGACCTTCAGCTCGCTCTCGATCTACAACTTCAATTCTGTCCTGTCGATAAACCGGATTATACTGGAAATCCCCTGGTTCGGGCTGCTGCTCATGAGTTTTTCAGCCCTTCTGCTGCTGTTGATCATATCCATCGGTGACAATCCGGCAACACCCGATATAGATGGATGGATTTTTACACTTTTTAAAAACTTCAGCAGTTGGATCACTTCATCGTCAAACAACCCTGCTCTTCTTTTCGGCATCATAGGCATCTCGACCATATTCGCCACTGAAATCTTCAACAACACCACTGTTTTGTTTGTCCTCTCTCCGGCAATCCTCGCCGTGCAACCGGCCTTTCCCTCCGAACAGCTCCTGCTTCTTCTGCTTGTCACCGTTGCAGCTTCAGGAGCGTTTATGAGCCCCGTCGCCACTCCCGTCAACGCACTTGCTTTTGGGGGGCTTGAGAAGGTTTCCATAAAAACGGTACTGAGGCTCGGTTTCTTCATGAACCTTATTGCAGCTGCCTTGATGACCGCCGGCTTTCTTTTACTCTCGTGTTTTCTTTGACTCGGCATTTTTTTGTTACCTTCCTTACAAAAATCAACCATGCAGGCAGGGAAAAAACCTATACCGTTTTTCTGGCTGTTGCACAGAAAAACCCTCCGCAAAAACCAATCTCAGGATACCCCATGAAATTCAAAGCTGTTATTTTCGACCTGGACGGCACACTTCTTGATTCACTCCAAGACCTGGCAAACACGCTCAACAGCGTTCTTGCCGACAACGGGCTCCCGACGCACGATATAGAAGAGTTTCGCTACCTCGTCGGATACGGCATGGACGAACTGGTCAGAAGAGCGCTTCCCCTGAATCTGCAAAATCAGCAGGGACTTCTTGAAAAACTCCAGCAAGAGATGCTCGAACACTACGCCAAAACCTGGAAGACTCATACCACCCCCTACCCCGGTATTGATGAACTTCTCGACTGGCTGGATACTACTCCGATTAAAAAAGGCGTTCTGTCCAACAAATCCGACAGATTCACAAAACTGTGCGTCGAAATGCTGCTTTCCCCGTGGAAATTCGACCGGGTCACCGGGCACCATTCCGGAATAAGCCATAAGCCCGACCCGCAGGGAGCCCTTATGATGGCTGAGGAATTGCATGTTGATCCTGCAGAAGTTCTTTATATCGGAGACAGTGGAGTCGATATGCAGACAGCCGTTGCTGCAGGGATGTATCCATTAGGCGTCCTCTGGGGATTCAGAACGAAAGAGGAGCTTCTGGAAAACGGTGCGAAATTGCTGGTTGAGAAACCACAGGAGATAATCGGGGTACTATCGGAAAGTAATAAGTAATTGTGCTACAGAGCAGGATTGAGTAATAGGACGTATGGGACCTATAAGACCTATAGAAAAAAAAGCCTGTTTCTTACAACAGTTCAACAACAAATAGTGCCATCTAAAAGCTTACCGAGAAATGCACAAGCTCCACAGGCCGCTCATTCAAGGTTTCCAATCCTCCTTTTTTTCTCTCCGCCTCTTCCTCGTTGATCATTTTCCCTACCGCGAGCCCTACTGCTGTGCCTATTGCAGCCCCGATTATGGTATCGGAAAGCCAGTGTTTATCGTCGTAGATCCGGTCCAGCACCGTAATGCCTGATAGCGTATAGAGGCCCGCTGTTACCCAAGGCCTGTCGATTCTTTTGCTCAGGGCTGACGAGATTGCAAACGCAGCCGTTGCATGCCCTGAAGGAAATGACCATTTTCGGTTTTCGGTTTCAAACCAGTTGAAACGCTTGTTCCCTTCAAAAAGGTAGGGTCTTGATCGCCCGGCCGCAACTTTAAGGACACCCGTAATGAGCAGCGAAAAGGTGTGTGCTTCCAGTACTGCTCTGCCGGTATAGCGAACCCAGTCATCGTCACTGACGATGCCGGCAACATAGAGAGCAGACCCCAGATAGTAACCGGTAGAAAGCTCCCCGTAGTAATCTCCGACAGACACCAGGCCATCGGTAAAACCTGAACGGTTGTCAAGCAGATACTCCCGAACAGGGGCATCACCCCATACCGCTGCTGCAGCCGCAGTACTTGCAACAGCACCGATCGTTATCCAGTCGCTGCCGTCAAAATGTGCAGGAGAAGAGAAAATATCCCTAAAATCACGAAAGAAATGAGCCGCGTCATCCGTTAAAATGTCGTTTGTTGTACGACTTCCCGCAAGTGCGGCTCCGAACGCTCCGGGAAATGCCGAAAACAATAAAAAAACAATTGCCACGTGAAACCTGGGAAGTCGTCTTGAATTTATCATAGCAGTACAGGGTTCCTGATGGGCACCTCTATTAATTTGTTGTGCGACCCGAATACTTCGTTGGGCGGATAGAAAGGGGGTTCTGCGTTCCGTCCGTCTTGTCTTAAGGTCACTCATGACAATTAATAGAGGTGCCCTGATGAAAAAATCCCTTTGATTATATGCATCAGGAGTCCCTAAATTAAGGGCACATCTATTAATTTATTCCGCGTCATGATTACTTCGTTGGTCGGTGCTCGAAATCCTCATGTACTACGTGTACACTCCGGTTTCTGTGCTCCGTCCGCCTCGTACTCATGACGCTCATGACAATTAATCGAGGTGCCTTTAAAAAGATATATCGTTGCTTGTTTTTCACGGCTGCAATTGCTCGGGAATTCCATAGCAGCAACGAGTTATAATTGACTATTACTAATCACTGGATATTGTTAAATACGTTCTTCCATTATTCATTAGTTAGTAAATATTATTTAGTCATTTTTTGCTGCTCATCACATGTTTTTTGTCACTGCTTACCGGGACAATTTAAAACGATCTTTGTAAGATAACGCAATGACTGTCAATAACACACTGCTTGAAAAGGTATCGACCTTCGTCTCGCATCGCTTCGAGGTAAACAAGAAGCGCAGCACGGGTATTTATCATGATTTCATGCACACCAAAGAAACTGTTGAAACCGGTAAGATGATAGCTGAAGGTATGAAACTGCCTGATCAGTCCATCATTCTCGTCATGCTCGCATGCTGGTTTCACGATATCGGTCACATGGAATCCGACAAGGAACATGAGGAAAAAAGCGCCGAAATAGCTGAAGCTTTTCTCGCAGAACAAGGCGTCGATCAGGAAACAAGAAAACTTATAAAAGGCTGCATATTGGCAACCAAAATACCTCAGTCGCCACAGAACCTGCTTCAGGAGGTTGTCTGCGATGCAGACCTTTCCCACCTTGGATCGGATAATTACAAGCAGAAAAGCGAGTTGCTCAGGATTGAGCTCGAAAAAGATCGTGATGTTCCATTTACCGACATAGAGTGGCTTCAACTCAACATCGATTTTTTTCGCGAGCACAGCTTCTTCACATCATACGGCCGTGAAATGTTCAATGGTAAAAAGGAGGAAAACCTCGTCATACTGCAGAATGAACTAAAAAAAGAGAAGCTTCGGAAGAAGAGGAAAAAAGTTGCGAAAAAAAAGAACGAAGAGAACAAAAACAGCGCAGCCAACAATCGCGGCGTAGAACGAAACATGGAGGTGTATTACAGAACTTCCTCCAGAAACCACGTGAGTTTCAGCGCTATTGTCGATCAGAAAGCAAACATCATGATTCAGACGAACTCCCTTATCTTTTCCATTATCATCTCGCTACTTGTCAGAAAACTCGACCAGCTTCCTGACCTTATTATACCGACCTTCCTGATGCTCTTCACCTGCGTTGCCACAATTATAACGTCGGTACTCGCCACACGCCCGAAAGTCACACGCCACGAAACAACAATGGAAGACATAAAGAACAGAAAAGCAAATCTGCTGTTTTTCGGATCTTTTGTAAACCTTGATCTCGATCAGTACGAATGGGGTGTAAAAGAAATGCTGAAGGACAAACCATACTATATCACAAACATGATACGCGACACTTATTATCTGGGTAAAGTTCTCGACAAAAAATACAAGTTCCTGAAACTATCCTATGATATTTTCATGGTGGGCTTGGTTCTTTCAATCAGTTTTTATGCTTACGCTTTCACCAACTGAGCAGTAATAAAAACTTACCCCGCATCACTGATAGTATACAGTGAAATTTTCGCCATTCTTCCTTTAAGGGAAATTATGCCTTTAAAACGCGTAGGAAACCTTTTCAGCTGCCTCACAGGAAACAGAAACAGAAGCTCTTCCGAAAGAAGAATCTGCTCACCCATTGCAACGCACTCATCCTGAATCCTGGCAGCGGTATTTACCGTATCCCCGTGGAAAACAATCTCGCGCTTCTCTTGCCCGACCTCACCTGCAATTACCTTGCCGGCATGCAGACCCGCCTTTAAATGCGGAACAAACTGGTAACACTTCTCGTATTCTCCAGCCCGTCTCTCGATACGTTTCAGGATATCGAAAAAGCAGCGAATGCAGTTCATTCGCTTCGTACCATCCTGAATGCCCCAGGTAACAACAACACTATCTCCAACGTATTGATACACCTCCCCTCCGTAAACAGTTATCGGATCGGCTATATCTTTAAACACATCATGCAGAAGATTATGATAACGTTCGTGCCCCATACTCTCCGCGAGAGCGGTTGAACTGTACAAATCGAGAAACATGAATACACGTTCCTCCTCATGAGAAGTATGATATCTTCCTGTAACGGCATTCCAGAAATTTTTCTCGCCGACCCGCTGAATAACAAGCCGGAAAGAGTTGATCACAATACCGACAACGGTCAGATACAATACCAGAACAATAAACTCGCCGGAAAAAAACGTCCTAAAACGGGTTTCGAAAGAAAAAATGCCGGAACCGTTCAATAACAGATACTCTTCCCAGATCACAAAAAGCAGCAAAACCACGAGAGACAGGATCACATAAAATATCGTCCCGGCAAAAAGCGTCAGAAGAAAATTAAGGTTCCTGATTATCCTCGAAAGAAAAAACACATCCGAAACAGCCACAACGGTGCCGACAACAAATCCGGCAACCGTAAAACGGGTAAAAACAAAAACATCACTGGGAAAGTAAAACTCCTCATAAGCACGGCCAAACGCCGTAAAAAAAGCAAGATAGACGTAAAATGCCATCATAAAACCGAAGATAATCCGTCCTATGCTTTTTAGATTTCTCGATATCTTCGGAGGAACCCGCATAATAAAAAGATTAAGTAGCCGAGCAGCCCATGCCAAAACAAACTTCCCCCCTGAGGTAGCCTCAGGGGGGAAGTGCGATTTACAAAACAAAGCTGAATTCTGACATGATGCTTGTCAGAGATGCCATTCAGAAGCTGAATCCTGTTCTCACATATATGCCGATATCGTCGGTCAGCCTTGCACTGTCAACTCCTCTGCCCACAGAAACACTCAAAGCATAACGCGGTTCGATAAACCCGAACCAGAGTCCGCCGCCATATCCGGTATGCCATTTGTCGGAATCCTCGCCGTCGTAAAAAACTCTTCCGGTTTCAATAAATGCAAGCGGCCCGAACATTACCGGAACAAGAAATTTAAAGGTGCCCAGGTAGAGCCTCAGCTCCGAGTTGGCATAAAGGGAGGCGTCACCGGCAAAGCGTTGTTTGTCATAACCACGAATCGATTTCGAACCACCAAGGAAAGCCGCCTCGTAGAACGGAAAGTCTCCCCATATCTTTTCGCCCCCAGCCCGTAAGGCAAGCCTCGAATAGGGAAGTGAAGGTAAAGGCAGGTATACGGTTCCTTCAGCCTTGACTTTTCCGAATGTGCTGCTGTTTCCGAAAAACTCAGGATAGTAGGCACCCTCCACATCAAGCACCGCCCCGCTCAAGGCTGTCGTACCGCACGGAGTTCTTGCACGGGCAAACCGCCCGAGCTGCTTTCTTGGCGATAGAAGGACTTTTCCACCACAATCCCGCTTGTCATATCGAAAACCTGCAATAAAGCTGCCGGTAAAATCCTCGTCGATTCCATAGGGATTCATGGCTTCGAGCCTCGAACCCGGCTCAACCTCAAGGTCGACGAATTGAGCTTCAAGACCGACCCTGAACTGGAAATCGGCGTTGGCCGGAAACAGCAATGTCGGACGTATCCAGGTCAACTGCTGTTTGATCTCAAAATCATCTTCGTCATAAAGTGACTTGTCAAAAGACGACTCATTACCGAAACCATAAAAATTGATAATATCGAGTCCGGTTGTCCCGATTTCGAGCAGCAGCTCCGTGCCATCGATAAACGAACGGAAATCGCCTGTATAGTCAAGCCTGTAACGCAGCTTCGAACCTGAACCGTAAGCCACCCCGCCGCCAAGCTTCATATTGTAATTATAAGGGTCTTTGCGAAAACCGTAATCCTCGAGAATGACACCCCATCCAAGAAAAACACCATACTCAGGCGCATAATCAAGTCTGAGATTCGCAATTGAAGCATCGAGCTCCCTGCCGTAATCCCTGGCTTTCAGACCATAGTCCGCAGGCTCTCCGACCCTGCTTGTATCAATTACCGTATATCTACCCCTGCCGAACACCGTTTCAGTTCCTTCATCATAAAGATAGTTTCCGGCTTTTCTGCCGAAACCACCGGATGAAACCGTCACCCTGTCCACGATTGTATCTTCTCCCTTGCCTCCGATAACACGGACGTCTATACCCTTCGCCATTGTACCGCTGATATCAGTATAGTCATTTTCCCCCAGCAGGTATAAACGGATTTCGGAAGTGTGTTTCGGATCGAATACCCTGGAATAGTAAGGTGCAGCTTCACGCGATGCAGGCCCGTCATGCATCCTGTAGATCCTGACTGCGACAGTGCCGTCACCGTTACGTTCTATTTGGGCATATTCTGCTTTGTCGCTCGTGTAGATATCAACATCTTCAGCGTAGATCCTGTACAGTTCATCGGAAGCCTCGACAAGAAGATCACGCCTTACCTTGAGGTCACGAGTAATTCTCTCTCCTTCCTTTGCATACATGGCCGGCGGCATTTGGTGCACAGCGTCATTGATCAGTTGATCCGTCAAAAGACCCCGTAGCTCAAGGGTTACACTTTCCCATTCGGACCGGTTTAACAGAGGAAAAATGCGGCGATCAACGGGACGGCCTGACCAGGAGAGAAAGTAAACTTCGTCAAGGTCGTCACCGAACCCTTCTATATGGGGAATGACTTGGGTAATCACCCATGAGAACACCCCGTCCTGGCGCGAAAAGGCATTGTCACGGTCTTTCGGAATCGGTTTCCAGAGCGTTTTATCACCCTCTTTGTAACCAGCCCACCGCCATTGTCCCGAGTGGCGGTCCCAGTCACCGACAAAAAGATCCATCAGGCGGGCTTTGAGGTAAGCCCTGGCATCAATGATGTTATTGTTGTCTTTCTCAAGCCTCTTAAGCATCGAAGAGGTTTTGACAACCTTGTCCGCATCGGCAAATGCGTTTTCCGGCCCGTCGTTTTCATCGGGATGCTCTTCAATGGTACCGAGAAGACCGGCAAATTCTTCATAATACTTGCCGAGATTTTCACGATCGTAGGGCATAATGACAAATCTGGCAGAAGCATGCAGAATTCCTGCTGCATCAAGCAGCGGAGAAATAATCGCAGCGCTTGAAGGGTTCGCCGTACTCACCTGGTCCTGAACGACATCCGAGACAACAGTGTTGCGCAGCTTTTCAGGCATTCCTCTTGCCGGGTCCTTGTCAACCGTCCTGAAACGGTACTCTTTTCCATCCGCGCCTCTGAAACGGAGACTGATTGTTTGAAAGCCCCCTCCCTTTTTGTAAGGCTTCAGCCCCCCTGCAAAGTTTTGCAGGTCAAGAACTTCCACATCCATTGGAGATGTCCAGAGCGAACGCCAGTGATCTCCGAACAACATACGGTGCAAAGCACCTGCCCTGTAGTGTTCTCCAGGGATAACCCGTACATTTTTACTATTGCCGATGACAGACTGTGGAATCTTCCGGGGCTGGGCGCTGGTGACCGAAACCGGAACGACAGAGGCCGCCGCAAAAGCAAACGCTGCCGCAACAAGACTTGTCCGGACAAATCTCATAAGCTTTGCGATAAAGTTAGTACAGTGGAAACACCGACGTGAAACAGGGTGCCGTGTTCCAAACATCATGTCTCTCGGGCTTTGGCCGTGGGGACTAGTGTCGCAGCCAAAACTCCACGTGCTTTAAATATACGAGTTTCATAATAAAAAACCCCGGCGTGAGCCGTTTACGGCATGGCAGACTGTTTGCATCTACTTTCTCATGGAGTATCGAAGCAGGGTCGCTTTTCCAGCAACCCCTTCATTAGATATAAGCATATCGTTATTGTCGGTAAATGCAAGCCCCTCAGGCTGAAGATGGTCTTTCGGCGGAAGCTGGACAACATCAACAACATTGCCCTGGGAATCGAGTTCTACAAGCAGCCTGCCTTTTGCCGCCAGTACAAAAAAAGTTCCCGAGAGCGGATGACGTGCAATAGCGGAAGGTTTGAACTTTTTTTCCGCACTCTTTTTTCTCAGGGAGTCACCGTCAATGAGAAACCTCGGCACGGCATCAAGCGATCTGGTTTTCAGTGAAAACGAATAGACCGGTTTCAACCTGACTTTTGATTTCTTTCTTTTGAAAAGCAGCTCTTTCAATGAAACCTCTTCGGGATACTCTTTACAGGCAAGGAGCAGTGCGTCGGTCTGTGGATCATAACAAAGCCCTTCCACATCATAGAGGTCATTCAGAAATGTCTCGTGCCTGTCTGCTCCTACAGCTTCCCCGTCTTTCCCTTCCGGAAACCCGTAAAGAACCCCTGAGCTGGTAACCATATAAAACCTTTTGCCGACGATAGCGATGTCTTCGAAATCTTCCAGCACACGATCATTGCCGTACCAGCGTTTTTCCTCGATATAAAAGCGTTTGATTATCGCGCCGGTTGCGGAGTCAAGTTCATAAACCGTGCCCTTTTCATCATCATGTGCAAACAGCCCGCTATCATGAGATATTGCAATTCCGGAGATCTCCTTTAACTCGGGAGCAAGTTTCAGATGACTCTCAGGATTATCAAGATTGTATCGCGAAAGCATGGAATCCTCTGCTTTCAAAGGCTTGTAGAGCAGTACAGAGATGAGCACTATCAAAAACAGTAATAGTTCAAATCGCCTCATGATTCGATGCGGAAAAAGGTTATCGGAAAAAGTGTTCGCCTTCGGCCCTGTGAAATAGATGCTCAAATTTCACGGGGAGTATCGGTAACCAACGCCGGCTCGGGCAGACACACAGGTCTGCCCCTACAGTTCAAACCCCACTTGTCACTAAGCACAGCGTAGTTACGCAAGCAGATGCAGACGGGAAAAGACATAATCAAGATGATCTTCATTCAATACTATCCGGTAGTAACCCGTGCCGTCGAGCCGTATGGGACGGCTTTCACGATCACTTAAATATTTCCTGCTTTGTTTTCCGTTGTACCAGTAAACAAGCCGTATCTTTCCACGGTCTATTTCAATTGCTGTAATACCTCTCTTCCCTATTGCGCACCCGGAATTAAACACACTTGGTATTGTCAGGGTATTGTAAACACCACTGCGCAATCCTATCATTTTCCCTTGTTTGTAACATGCGTCAAGCTCTTCCTTGAGCGCCGATATCTTGTCCCTGATTTTTTCCCTGTGCTGCTTTTCCGCACTGGGAAAAGCACGGCACAGCTCCTCAATTCTGTAATTGAGGTAATCCACCTTGGAAAGCGACTCGAACAACGGACGGTGCGTATGCCCGATAACTGAAACGATTTTGGCTTGGTTGGAAAAGTCATAGATCGATTTTTCAATCGCAAAACGACGACGACTGTTATAAGCAATAGAAAAATTCCTGATACCGAACGGCTTGGCAATATAGCGCAGGAACCAGACTATCAAGCGGCTTACCACGGGATAGGTTTCCCAAAGAAAAACCGAGGCCTGGTGACCGTGAAAAACCAGAATATTTTCTGTCCGGTAGGAAAGCTTCAGGGATTCAAGCAGAAACGGAGCCAGCATGTAGTCCTTTTCATCCAGGAGCGAAGCGTCATGGTTGCCGAAGGTTCTTAAAAAGAAGCCCTCTTCGTTAAACCGTAGAAAAAGCTCGTAGATATGGCGCCATTGGGAAACGATAGCATCAAGGGGAAATTTGAACAATTCTTCAATGTCACCATTCAGAATAAGGCTGTACTTTTCCGGAAGATAATACCTCCTCATCACATCCTCAACAAGGGGCGCGTTGTGTCTGAATTCATCGCGTCTGCCTCCATTGCCCATATGCAGGTCGCTGAGGATCAGAATTCTTGAGTCCCTGCCGAGAGTAATGCTTTTCGATTTTTCCAGCAAACGCCCCAAGTGCGGATGCTTGTCATTAGTGTTGAACAGCTTCATACCCAAGTTGAGCGTTTCAAATTGCCCCGGTAAGGTCGGTAACTAAAAAAGCACCATTTGAAATCTCGACTTGCCGGGAAATGCCGATCATACCGGATCATTTGATTTTTCCGCCCCTGTAAAGAAAAAGAGATACCCTGTCATTGCTTCTTATTGCTTCTTTGACTGCTTCGACATTTTTTTCACATCGCAGCAAAGTCTTCCACGAAAGCAAATGCCGTTCCTCATGAAAATCTGAATTAGCGATATAGTTAAACTTTTTCAAACCAACAACATTAAAGAGGTCGTCTCTGTTTGCAACCTCCCAGGCATCAAACATGGTTGCAAACCTTTCATGGTTTTTCCAGAGATGTACCGAAGGCTCGTCTCCCGAATGATTTCTCACGCAGGGATGACATGCAACCGATATTCCCTGTTGTTTTCTTGTTTTCTCGATAATTGCTTCAACACTGAGGTCCGGAGATATATACTCCTTGATATCAAGAGAGAGAATATGGTAGCGGGAAGTGTTGTTCGTTATCTCAACTCCCGGTATCAGAAGCATGCCGTATTTCTCCCACGACTTTCTTGCGGCAGACCATAAAGCCTGCTGATAATCGGGAAACTCTTCTTTGCCGACTACAAAGAGCTCAGACGCAGGTTTTCCTGCTCTATGTATGCTCTCGCTATCCAGAACATGGTCAGTAATGGCAATGACATCAAACCCTGACTCCCCGTAAAGCTCTACAACCCTTTCCAGAGAACATCGACCATCACTCCAGGTAGTGTGGATATGAAAATCACAAAATAGCCATTGCATAGAGCTTTCAAAGCTTCTGATTGCGCGAAAAGGCCGGGCTTCCCCGCCAAAATGTAAGGAATAAACTACTGCCGGGTAATGGCTGTCTTGTGAACTTCCTGTAAACTTTCAGAAGCCAGGCGCTCTATGGTTCTAAAGCGTCAGGCGACTGCCTATCCTTTCCACTTTCTCCTCCATTGTTAACCGTCTCGGACATATCAGTGGCTTCTCCTTGGTTTGCCGGCTGTTTTTTCGAGGGGGCAAAAATGTTTTCGATAATCGACGGCAGAACGGTTTTTTCTTTTCCTGCTGAATCAGGACCGTTTTCTGACGGTTGCTGCTTTTTATTGAAAAGAATATCACCCGCTGCCTTTTTAAGGACATCTGTAACGCCGCCGGTGTCGACTTCCGATCCGGGCAAGAACCTGTCACGAAGTTCATCGGTTACTTTCTGCTGAAGACTCTCCCTGAGGCGCAGGGCAATACGGTCTGCGGTTTTGCGAAGATCGAGACCGATTTCCGGTTTTGTTACCGATCCTTTCAGCGAAGCATCCACAATTACCGTATCAGGCAGTGAAAAATCCATACTTTTCAACGGCAGCTTCTGAAGCAAGCCGGTAATGGTCTTGACACCTGCTTTGCCGATATATTTTTTAGGAATCTCAAGACCTATTTTCCAGTCAAGACTTTTATCGAAACCGGTAATACCCGAAGCGCTCACTGCAATATCATTGACTGTAAAGGAAAACGGTTCCGTTGTTACAAGCCCTTTCTCAACGGCAAAATCAATTGCGGTTTCCGGTACCCTGAGGGTATCGAGAGCATTGACGTCGAGAAGTAAAGCCAATTTCCTGATCGGCGGGAAATCCTCAACGACCAGGCCGGCCGTTTCCACTCTGCCTTTACCGGAAATGGTTTCAGGAACAGGCTGGAGGTTTTCATCGAGACGCGAACGCATATTGAGCTTCGCCGAAACATCACCTTTCGCATATTCGGCAACAGGAGCTACTTTTTCCAGCAGCTCTATCGACTTGTAAGAACGGGCAACATTCATTTCAGCAGCGGTGATGCTGAACTCGGTGTCCGGCTCACCTCCCTTTGTACTGTAATAGCCGTTTATGGTAACCCGTCCCCCAAGTGTTTCCGCTGTTATATCCTTGAAATCCAGCTTTTCATCCTTCAGAACAATCCCTCCCCTCGCCCGCTCAAACTGCATATCACCGAACTGCACGCTGTTGAAAATCCCGTTGAACTGCATGGAAACATTTGCGGGCAGTAAAAGAACTTTTTTCTCTTCCTCCAGGTTCTGGAACTCGTCGAGCTTTACAAAACCGGAACGGACATCCACGGAGCCTTTCAGGTCACCTTTTTTCATGATAAAGGCGATGTAATTTTCCAGTTTCCCGGTTGCCGAAAAATCACTTTCCCCCATTCCTGCACGTAACTCGACAAGATCAATATAGCCGGGGGAGAGCTTGAGCTGCGCCGACGGGACAGCGATGTCCGGAGCAAATGTATCCGAAGCGATTTTCAGCCCCTTAGCCACAACCGAGCCATAAGCCTCGGTGTTCCGCAACCCTGACGCTCCTCCTGCATTGAAAGCGGAAAGGTTCCCTTTTACGGTGACATTCGGCTGCAGCTCACCGGATAGCCGAAGATTTTTAATCGGGTAGATCTGCTGGAAATCGGACAGGTTGAGAGTACCGTTGATTGAAGCATCTATATACGGGTCAGAAACAGGGGTCATCACATCAAGCCTCGCCACAAAAGGCTTCCCGTTTATTTTCATAGTAAGCTCAGGGATAGAGAGAGAGGTTTTATCCGCCTCGCCACCGGGATTTGTCAGGCGGCCTCCAAAAACGATTTCTTCAGCCCTGACGGGAACCCCTTCGTAACCGAAACTGCCGTTACTGACATCCAGAGCCAGCTCAAAAGCAGGCAGCATTTTCTTTTTGTACATTCCCTTGATGCGGCCGGTCAATGCCACAGTGCCTTGGGCATCGAGCTTTTGATAATTATTCTCGTACATCGCAGGCAGAAGAGAAAGAAGCTGCTTGAAGGCAGCTTTATCGGCCCTGAAATCAAGATCGGCAGCAACTGCATCGTCAAGCACAGAAATCGTGCCGTCAAATACAATACCAAGGTCATTGAGCCCCAGACGATTATCTTTCAGAACGAATTTCTTATTCTCAAGGTCGGCATCGATTTCGGCATTAAATGAAGCCCCGGCTTTCTGAAGCCAGGACACGCCTCCGAGCACCACACTGAGACTGTTAACGGTATTGTTCGTCCGGATAGTCGAGGAACGGCCGCTCAAACGTCCTTTCATTTCATGATTAAAACCATCAACCTGAAAAGAGCTGCCGTTTGTGCTGTCATAAAATGCTATAAAACCGTCTCTTATCTTGAAATCACTCAGAAGGAGATTAAAACCCGAGTCATCCTGCCCCGCCTTTGCCGAACCGGCTGCCGGGAATATATCCCAGTTACTTTTGCCTGTGCTGTCTTTGCTTATGAAAACCTTCGGGCGCTCGATCCTCAAGGAATGAACCTTGAACTCTCCTGAAAAAATCGATAAGGCATCAAAAGCAACGGAAAACTTGTCCGCTGCCGCCAGTGTGTCACTGATTTCAGGATCTTCCCCCAGAACCTTCAGGTCTTTGAGCGTCACGCTCACCCCGGGAAACGCCCGGAAAAGTGATATATCAACTTTGCTGTAATCCACTCTTGCTTCGACAGACCTGTTGAGTGCCTCTTTTATGTAATCACTTAGACGGGGTTTCAGAACCTGTAGAAAAACGATACCTGCTGCTGCTATCAGAACCAGCAATACGAGAAAAAACTTGAGAAACTTGCTCATGTTCCCAATATTGAAGGGGTTACTGTTTTTTCAAAGAAAAGCAAAGTCTATGCTTATAACAGTTTTCACACGGTAAACGATCTCGAACAGGCAAAGAAAGCCAAAAAGCCTTTACTCTATCAAGCAAAAGATTATTCAAGCCGTTGATTAATCCTGAAAGATTTTCCAGAATCAAAGAGCTTCTCCGCCATCGCCAGCCGGACCTGACGGTTCTTATGGATAATGTAAACAAACCGCATAACTTGTCGGCCATCATCAGGAGCTGTGACGCCGTCGGTATCGAAACCGTCCATGCCGTCTCAACGGACAACATGATACGAAACCGTCAGCGTGCGGCAAGAGGCTCCAATAAATGGGTAAACCTTGTTTTGCATGAAAACATAGAAAAAGCATATGAAACTTTGAGGGAACAGGAAATGCAGCTCCTTGTCGCACATTACAGCGAGAAAGCTGTAAACTTCAGAGCAATCGATTATTCAATACCTACGGCCATCGTTATGGGTGCAGAGCTTTTCGGCCCTTCCGAAAGTGCGGTTTCCCGGGCGGACCATCTTATATATATCCCGATGCAAGGGATGGTTGAATCGCTCAACGTCTCTGTAGCCGCCGCAGTTATCCTGTTTGAGGCACAGCGCCAGAGACTCGAAGCCGGACTTTACAGCCAACCAAGACTTCCGGCAGAGTATATGAAAAAACGGCTCTTTGAACTTGCCTACCCTGCTGTCAGTAAAAAAATGGCCCGGCTGGGCCGCCCGTACCCCGAGCTCGACATTGACGGAAAAATCATTCGGAACTGACTGTTGCCGGAGACAGTTCACCGAAGTGTAACAATCTCTGTTCGCAAGCGCGAGGAAATCTTTGTATATAGGAAAGTTATAAACTTTTTCCACTGTGCCTATGTCACAACAAGAAGTAAAACCTTACCGGATCGTCATCGAATGGACAAACAGCGAGGACTTCTTCTTTTCCTGTGATTACAAGGTTTCGGGCAATAGTGCAAACGAAACGGAAACAAAACCCCTGCATACGCACTGGTTCCCCCATGTAACAAGAGCAATGGGGAATGTTCTGAAAAAACTGAGAAGAGAACACATCACCTTTCCTCTTTTTCTCCTTTCCCTTGCATTTGAGCACCGGCATCTTCTTCGGGAAATCGATGAACTGCTGCGCGCATTACACACTCACCTGGGCAATCAGCGCGGCCCTGGAAGCTATCGCTGCTTTATCTGCAGTAAAAACGAACAAACAGCTACCGGGTCCTGAACTGCAGAATCTCTCAAGAAGTGCCGAACCTTATGCAACTGACTACCGTTTTGCTTTTATCCGGACTTGTAAGCCTGGCAATGTCCGGGTACCGTGACAGGGAAAACAAAAAACCCCCTCTTGAACTTGAACCGGTCAGCCATGTCAGTAAATCTGCGGGGCAGGAGATTTCAGGCCTTGCGAAAAGCTACCGCCATGAAGATGTTTACTGGGCGGTCAACGACTCAGAAAACCCTGCTGCAATTGTTCCTCTAAGTCCTGAAGGCAAGGTGGTTTCCGCATCAGGACGAAACATTACAATCCCCAAAGCACATAATATCGACTGGGAGGCATTGGCTACGGATTCTTCGGGAAGGCTCTATATCTGTGACGTCGGAGACAATTTCAGCAGAAGAAAACAACTGCAAGTATATATCATCCCTGAACCTTCATTGCTCAGCAGCTCGACCCCGGAGCCCGAGATTATACAAATACGCTACCCCAACCAAGATACATCCGGTTCTGATAAGCTGCTTTATGACTGCGAAGCCGCTTTTGTCTTCAATGAGAAGCTTTACCTCCTCACCAAACGTTTGCATGATGCGGCGACATCTCTTTACCGCCTCGATACGCGAAAAAGAAATACCGTCAATAACCTGACGTTTATGAAAACCTATCCCATAAAGGGTTACGTCACGGGGGCCGATGTATCCCCCGATCAAAAAACCCTGGCGGTGCTGACCTATCGGGCGCTTTGGCTCTTCCATGATTTTCCGAATGACGACTTTTTTGACGGCAGGAAAACAAAAATCCCGCTGAAAGGGGCAGGACAAATAGAATCGATTGTTTTTACCTCCGCAAAGCACCTTTTGCTGATTAATGAGACAAACAATGAAATATTTTCAATCCGGCTGAATGTCGAATGAAAGGCTCCTCCGAAAATCTATTGCGCGATGCAAGTGCTGGGTTGGACGGAGTCCCTACACATCGGGACCCCGTCCGCCTTGCACTTAAGGCGCTCAAAACAATTTTCAGAGGCACCCTGAAGCCGCTCAGTCCTCAGTATCAGTCAAACTCATTGCAATGATCACTGCCCCTTTTTCAAGTACATGGATGGCTTCATAAAACGTTTTGAGGATCACTTCGACCCGCTGACGCTTGTCGGAACGCAGGGAAGAGTATAACCCTTCATCCGCTAGCAGTTCACCAACGTTTTTTCGTAACAAGACAAGCTCGTCTTGCAGTTTTTTGACTTTTGGATTGGTTTGCATGATAGTCTCCGGTAAGTGTTAGCAATGCTCCACTGTCAAGGCATCAACTTTCATGCCAACCCTATATTTTCCTCTTTCACCCTCGATCCATTGCACCGCATTGCAAACTATTGGGCACCTCCATTTAGGGCACCGCTATTAATTTGTTGCGCGCCCCGAATACTTCGTTGGGCGGTGCTCGAAATCCTCATCCCGACAGTTCGGGATCAACTATGCAATTGAAGCACGGAATAAAGTAGAAGTGCCTTATTGAGACAGAGCTTATGATAATAACACAACTGTCCCGAAAACGCACACTTCTGTTATATCATGTATAAACGGCATATTTATACCTTGCGACCTGCTTGCCTTCTGTTGTTTGTTTCGCTCTGCGCTGTGTTATATATTTGTGGTCATAAACAAAACCCTGCTCTGTCCCCATGAGTACAAGACGAGAAAAAGCCAATGTTCTGATAGCTGATGACAGCGACGTCATACGCAGAATGATCAGCCATTTCATTACCAAACTGGGTTACAACGCTCTCACGGCAAATGACGGGAACGCTTGTATTCACAAGCTGAATACAGAAAAAGTCGATCTTTTGCTCTTGGATTTGAACATGCCCGGCAAGGATGGTATGGGGGTGCTCTCCTACCTACAGGCAAATGACATAGCACTGCCGGTCATTATGATTACCGCATCCGATGACATCAGTCAGGCTGTCCAGTGCATTAAAATGGGAGCGTATGAATACCTCACGAAGCCGGTACAAAACGACCGCCTCGAAATCACGGTCAGTAATGCCCTTTCGGAATCAAGCCTGAAAAAGAAGGTCCAGCTGCTGGAAAAAGAACTCAAGCAGCAAAATATTTTCAGACGTATCTACGGAGAAAGCCCGGCTTTAAAACAGTGTATCGAGCAGGCTATGCAAGTGATGGAAACAGAGGTGAACGTGCTTGTCGTTGGGGAAAGCGGAACGGGCAAGGAGCTGTTCGCTCAAGCGATCCATAGCGGTAGCAAACGAAAAAACGGCCCTTTTGTAACCATAAACTGCGCAGCTATCACCAATGAACTGGCAGACAGCCTGCTTTTCGGTCATGTCAAGGGCTCTTTTACAGGAGCAAACAGCGATCATACCGGTTTTTTTGAGCAGGCAGACGGCGGCACGATATTTCTCGATGAGATCGGGGACATGAGTCTCGATATTCAGGCCAAGGTTCTTCGCGTGCTTCAGGAAAAAAAAATCAGGCGCGTTGGAGAAAAACAGGAAAGAAATGTCGATTTCCGGCTCATTTCGGCAACACACAAGGATTTCTCTGACGCCATAAAAAACGACACATTCCGTTCCGACCTGTATTATCGTCTCGAGGAGTACCCTCTTCTCATTCCTCCTCTGAGGATGCGCAAGGAAGACATTCCTCTCCTGGCGAACCATTTTCTTGAAAGCTTCTGTACAGCCAACAACATCGAGCCGCTTGCATTCGGCAAGTCCGTTCTAGAAAAACTTTCAGAGTATGACTGGCCTGGAAACATTCGTGAGCTTCAGAATATCGTTCGGAGAGCCGCGATAAACCGCAGCGGGAGTGAAATCACATCCATACCACAGCTTCCCAAAGGCAGCATGGAGAGGAATGTTGACCAGCACCCGCCTTCCGCGCCTACCGTTACGGCAGAACCTCCGCCTCTTCCCGAAGAAAGAAAGGTACCGGCTGCCGCAGACAAGGACAAAGAGCTGCTGCTGAAAAACGCAGAACTTCAGGCGATCATAAGGGCTTACGAGCTGACAGGCGGGAACCAGACCAGAACAGCCGAAGTGCTCGGTATAAGCCGCTCATCGCTTTATCGCAAACTGAAAAAATACGGTATCGAAAAAAGCCTCTCTTTTTCAGTAACAAAAGATATATGAAAGACGCCGAAGGGCACCTCTACCTTACAGACTCAAGGTACCGCTCCGCGTCCAAAGCCGCCATACAACCGCTTCCTGCAGCCGTTACCGCCTGGCGATAAGTATAATCCTGCACATCACCACAGGCAAAAACACCCTGAACACTTGTTTCCGTTGAGGCTTTCGCGGTTTCAATATAGCCATACTCATCGATATCAAGCTGCCCTTCAAAAATCTTTGAATTCGGCGCGTGGCCAATTGCAACAAAAACACCGTCGCACGGGTATTCCGACAGCTCCCCTGTTTTGACGTTTTTGAGCCGGATACCGGTAACCTTCTGTTTGTCACCGAGAATTTCATCCACAACCCGGTTCAATTCAAGACTGATTTTCCGGTTCTTTTCAACTCTCAGGCTCATAATCCTCGACGCCCGGAACTCCTCCCTCCTGTGAACTACAGTAATCTTTGATGCAAAGCGTGTCAGGAAAAGCGCTTCTTCCATTGCAGTATCACCACCTCCAACAACGAACACCTCAGAATCCTTGAAAAAAAAGGCATCGCAAGTGGCACAGGCGGATACACCTCTCCCCCTGTATTTTTCTTCCGACGGCAGACCGAGCCATTTCGCGTTTGCTCCGGTAGCAATAATCAATGTTTGTGTCAGGATTTCCTTGCCATCCTCGAGACAGACGCAGAATGGACTTCTGGACAAATCAACTTCGGCAACGTTGCCGTGAGCGAACTCGGCTCCGAATCTTGCAGCTTGCTCCCGAAATCTGCCCATCATCTCCGGGCCCCTGATTCCTTCCGGAAAACCCGGATAGTTTTCTATTTCCGAGGTAATCATAAGCTGCCCTCCAGGCTGGCCTCCGTCAACAACCAAAGGGCTGAGATTTGCTCTGCCGGTATATATTGCCGCAGTCAGGCCGGCCGGTCCCGTCCCGATGATTACTACATCTCTCGCGCCATTCTCCTCCATACTCCTGCGTAATTTGGTTTTCCCCAATTGTGATATACAAACGTAACGGGCAGCCCCGCCTCAGCAAGCCATAGGCCCTGCCCAAATCCAGGTCAGGCTGAAAAAACACAAAAAAACCGGGGATAAGCCCCGGTTATCGGCCGTGGTCAGGCAATTTGTGCGTCGATTTTTTCGGCGATCATATTTTTTGGCATGGCTCCCACCATCTGATCAACAACCTCACCGTTTTTGAAAATCAGCAGAGTAGGAATGCTCCTGATACCATACTGCGCTGCAGTGTTGGGATTTTCGTCAACGTTCAGCTTGGCGATAACAGCCTTCCCCTCATAGTCTCCTGCAAGCTCCTCGATAACCGGGCCAAGCATCTGGCAGGGACCGCACCATGCGGCCCAGAAGTCAACAAGGGCAACCTTGTCCGAATCAAGAATCTCGGATTTGAAATTTTGGTCAGTAGCCGTCAGATATTGTCCACTCATTGTGCAGATATTTAATAGTGGTTATTGGAAATTTTGACTCCATGGTAATACAACCAAACAGTGATGAAAGTAATAAAAAATACCTATTAAAGCTACCCGGCAATTTTAACATTGTCGGGACCGAGAATATTCTCAAGCTTGCCCAGTGCCGTTTCATCGGCCTCAATGGGACTTCTGCGAGCAAACACTCTTAAAAGCTCAATATTTTCAGCCGATTGAACCTTGACCTCAAAATCAACCGCGGTACCTCCTTTATGCTCCTCCAGAACTTTTTTCACCTTCTGAAGCTTTTCCAGCTCAGCGGGGTCATCGGCATCTATTTTTAAGATAACCTTATCGATGCAGGTTTCACGAACCTGCTTTATGGGAACCACTTCCTGTACAAGAAGTTTCAGCATACCTCCGCTGACTTCAGCCTCGACGGCCAGCATCAAAACTTCTTCCGGCCTGAGGAAATGACGGTATTGCTCATATACGCTTGAAAAAACGGTAAAATCAGCTTTACCGGTAAAATCCTCTATGCTTCCGAAAAGCATTTGTTTGCCCTTTCGGTCCTGATGATGCCTTATTGAAACCACAACCCCGATAACCTTGTACTGCCTTGCCTGCTGAACAGCCCTGGTACTGAGAGGAAGGTTGGCAAAAGCCTCCCAGTCACGGCGGTAGGACTCAAGAGGATGATGGCTCAGGTAAAAACCGACCAGTTTTTTTTCCGCCTGAAGTTTCTCGTTTTCCGGCATGGGCTCAGCTTCATCCATCTCGGGGTAAAGCGAATCTTTAAGCGTCTCGCTCGACTCATCGTTAAAAAACCCGCACTGACCCAGCGTTACCGACTTATTCTGAAGCTGACCGAACCTGATGGCCTTATCAATATTTGCGAGCAGTTTTGCCCTGTCGGGGCCAAGCTCGTCAAGAGCTCCTGCCAGAATCAGAGATTCCAGGGCTTTTCGGTTCATTATACGCAGATCAACCGACGCCGTCAAATCAAAAAGGTTAACAAACTCTCTCTTCCTCAACAGCCTTGCCGAAACAACAGCGCGAGCGGCGTTCCCCACCTGCTTTATTGCATTCAGCCCAACCCTGATGGCCGATCTCCCGTCAGATCCTTCAATGGTAAACAACGAATCACTTTTATTCACCGATGGAGGAAGAACAAGAATATTGAAACTTTTGGCCTCATCGGTAAGATGCTTCATTCTAACTGTGTCACCTATTTCACTGTTCAGAATGGCCGTCATGAACTCAGCCGGATAATGTGCTTTCAGGTAACCGGTCCAGTAGGCGAGGACACCGTAAGCCGCCGAGTGGCTCTTGTTGAATCCGTACCCGGCAAACTCAGCCATGAGATCGAAAATCCTGTTGGCAAGCTTGTCATGAACCCCCTGGTTCACTGCACCCTCGACAAAGTCGGCTTTGAACTTCTGCATAATCTCAGGCTTCTTCTTTCCCATCGCCTTGCGGAGATTATCAGCTTTTGCCAGTGAGAAATTGCCCATGACCTGCGAGATCTGCATCACCTGTTCCTGATAAACGATCACGCCATAGGTTTCCTTGAGGATATCCTCAAGCATGGGATGCATGTAGTCGATAGGCTCCCGGTTATGCTTCCTGTCTACAAAGAGATCGACCGCATTGCGTTTATCATCGATCTTCGCATTGAGGGCTCCTGGCCTGTACAATGCACTCATCGCTATAATGTCACCCACCTGGGTCGGCTGGAGTTTTGTCATGTAGTTCTGCATACCCTGGGATTCAAACTGAAAAATCCCGGCCATCTTGCCTTCCTGAAAGATCCCGAAAGTCTTTCTGTCATCCATCGGAACTTTCTCCAGATCAATGGCAATGTTATGCCTTTTTCTGATGAGATGAATGGTTTCATCGATAACCGCAAGTGTTTCAAGCCCCAAATAGTCGATCTTGAGCAGTCCGACATTTTCAATCCAGTTTTTATCGAACTGTGTCACCACCTGTTTATCATCAGTACCCGACCGTGCCGCGCCACGCTCAAGCTCATCGACTCCCATCTCATCCGCATATTTTCGCCCCTCGGTCTCGATCTTGTTGGATACATAAAGAGGAACCTGCTCTTCAAGCCTGCCGTCAGTGATGACAACAGCACCCGCATGCATCGAGACATTCCTTGCTCTTCCTTCAAGCGCGCGGGCATAATCCATCAGCCGCGAATTTTGTGGTGAGCTGCGCACCAGATCCCTGAGTTCACTGACATCATCAAGAGCCTTGCCCAACGTTATTCCAGGCCTTCCCGGCACAAGCTTGGCAAGCCGGTCGACGACCGGCAAAGGCACTTCCAGTACCCTCCCTGCGTCACGAATTGCCGCCCTTGCTCCAAGCGTACCGATCGCTATGACTTTCGCTACACTCTCCTCTCCGTATTTTTCCACCGTATATTCAAGAACCTTCTGCTTTCCGACAGGGGTAAAATCAATGTCTATGTCAGGCATGGAAAGCCTTTCCGGGTTGAGAAACCGCTCAAAGAGCAGCTTGTGGCGTAAAGGGTCTATTCTTGTGATACCTGTCAGATAAGCCACAATACTGCCTGCCGCAGAACCCCTGCCCGGCCCTACAGAGTAACCCATACGCCTTGATGCCGCGATAAGATCGCTAACAATCAGAAAATACGAGCTAAACCCCATTCCCGTTACAATATCCAGCTCTTTTTCAATCCTCTCTTCTATCACCGCCCATGTCAGTCCCTGCGACTCCGGATCGGCATACTTCTTTTTCGCATTCTCATAGGTCAGATGCCTCAGATAGTGCGCCTCGTCATCGAATCCTTCGGGAAGAGGAAAATGGGGCAGCTGGGGCTCCTGTTTGCAGAACCGGTAAGTGCACTTGTCCGCAATATCGAGCGTGTTTGCAAGTTCCCCATGCGCATTATCGAAAAGCTTTGCCATTTCCTGCTGCGACTTGAAATAGTTTTCACCCCCCTGCAGGCACTGCAACTGCTTGTTCGACAGTTTTTCTTTGGTTTTGATCGCCACCATGGCGCGGTAGCGGTCGGCATCTTTTCTTTCGAGATAATGAACGTTGTTGGTTGCAACCGGAGCGATGCCATGCTCTTCGGCAAGCTTGATTGTCTCCGCAACGAGCTTTTCATCGAATGAGGTATGATGGCGCTGCAGTTCAAGAAAGAAATCTTCACCGTAGATATCCTTGTAGAAAGCTGCAAACGAAGAAGCTTCGCTGTAATTGTCGGCCAGCAATGCCCTGCCTATACGCCCGGCATGGAAAGCGGAAAGACAGATTAAGCCTTTGCGGTAATCTTTCAGCCAATTGCTGTCCACATGAGGCATGCCGTTGATAAACCCTTCACGTGCGGCTTTTGAGAGCAAAACACAGAGATTCCGGTAGCCTTCGTCATTCTTCACCAGAAGTACGAGTGAGGAGGAAGAAGAGGTCTTGCTGTCATGGTAAGCATCCTGCTCAAGCAGGTATATCTCACTCCCGATAATCAGCTTGACACCGGCTTGCTCGGCAAGACTGAAAAGCTCGGGCATGTTGAAAGTTGCCGCATAATCCGTGACTGCAACCGTATTCATTGCATGTTTTCTGCAGGCAGCAAAAAGCTCCTGAGGAAAAATCGGGCTGCTTTGCATGGAAAAATGAGTGTGTGTATGCAGATGCACAAAATCCATGGCAGTCATCGGTTTAGTACAAGGATTGGACACGAAGGAAGCAGAAGATCTTTTTCACTGCAACGCCGCAGGCGTACCTTTGCCGTCCGGGCATTGCAGTATAACATTTTCAAGTCATTTATCAACCCACGGGAATCATGCGTCTATTCACGCCTGAGATACCTTCGAAAGACCGGCGTCCATGAAGCCGGTAGTAGAGTCTCTCATAGCCGTCAACCATCTTTTTCTGACTGAAACGTTCCTCGAAGTCTTTTCTGCAGTTATGCCTGCTGATGTTTCCAATGTCACGAATGGCCTGGGTAAAATCACCGGTCGATTCACAAATATATCCGGTTTCACCATGCGTTATAATTTCCGGAGAAGAGCCGCACCGGCGGACAATAACGGGAGTACCACATGCAAGCGCCTCAATCATAACCAGCCCGAAAGGCTCGGGCCAGTCTATCGTATTAAGCAGCCCTTTGGCGTTTTTCAGCAGTTCCATCTTTTCCTTGTCAGCAACTTCACCCACATACTCTATAAGAGGATCATCCAGCAAAGGCTTGATACGCTCATCGAAGTAGTTCTTTTCCAACGGATCGATCTTTGCCGCGATTTTCAGACGGACATTACTTTTCTTGGCCAGCATTATAGCCTTATCGGGAGCCTTTTCGGGAGAAAAACGCCCAAGGTAGAAAAAGTAGTCCGATGGAGAATCGTTAAACTCAAAATTTTCAGGCGGATAACCGTGATACACGTTGCCGACCCAGTTGATATCTCGCACAGGGTAACGCTGGGAGTAACTGATCGAGACATAATTGAGGTTTCTGTAAACCCGGAGCATTCTTGCAATTTCAGGAACATCCAGACGACCATGAAGGGTCAGAACCGTAGGGGTCGAAGTTCTCCGTGCAAAAGGGAAAGCAAAACAATCGACATGAGAATGGATAACATCAAACTCCCCTTCCATTTCGGCATAAACTTTTTCAAGCTGTACCAAAGAAGTAAAAGTACATGTTCCCTGCTTTCCATCGAGTCTCAATGCTTTTTCCACAAGGGGACAAAGTTTTGCCGATGTCCGGGAATCAGCGGAAGCGAACAGGGTTACGTCGTGGCCTCTTTTAACAAGCTCTTCCGTAAGATGGTACACCACTCTTTCCGTTCCACCGTATCCGGCCGGCGGAACACTTTCAATTAACGGCGCTATCTGCGCTATACGCAGGGGTTTCATCACATCCTCCTGATTTTACACATGTTATCGGAACATAGCTGAACACATAAGCTTCATTGGTGGTAATCGTAAAGCATTTTCCCCAGAATGAACACGGTATGGGCATCTCTCCGGAAGCCTCGATGACAATCGTAACAATGTCGTGCCGTATTTCGAGCTTAATGATACGGTCACGCCAATGAACACCGAAAAAAAGACGCTTCCATTTCTTCGGCAGCCAGGGCTTCAGCTCTATCCTGTCCGATTTGAGCGTCAGCCCCCCGAATCCTTTCACAACGGTTAGCCACGTGCCACCTACAGCCGCGGCATGAATCCCCAGATCGGTATTACCATGCAAGTTTTCCAGGTCAACCTGCGCGGTTTTCATAAAATATCGATACGCATGCTGACGGTTGCCGACCGCAAGCCCAACCATAGCATGTGTGCAATGACTGAGAGACGACTTGTGCAGCGCTCTTTTTTCGTAGAAATTGTAATTGGCAAGCTTCACTTCATCGCTGAATGCATGAGGAAAAAGCAGAAACAGCATAAGAACATCAGCCTGCTTGATCAATCTGGTCCTGCCGATATTGCGATAGGTAATCCCCGGGGGAAGCACCGGCCTGCCCTTACGATCATGACGCGTTATCACAAAATCCTTCAGGTCGAAATAACCATCGAACTGCTCGATAAGACCTGACGCCGCATCGATGCTGAATTTGAGCTTATTGCTGATCTCGTGCCACCACCCGATCTCCTCAGGTTCAAGCGAAAGTCTCAGGCAGAGAGCCGCAAAATCTTCCAGTTCGCGTTTGCGGAAAAACTTGTACAGGGTTACAGCAAGCTTCAAATGCCATTTCACGAGGAAATTGGTATAGGCGTTATTGTTCACATGCTCATGAAACTCGTCAGGACCGATGACCGTTCTGATTTCAAAAGCGTCACCTGCCGCAACAACACGACTCGCCCAGAAACGCGCTGTCTGAAAAATCATTTCAAGAGCATACCGGCGGGCAAACTCCTCATCGCCGGTTACCCTGAAATAGCGTTCCACCGCATAGATGACATCCGAAACAATATGGTCCTCTTCAGTACCCGTATAAATCAACCGTATGGTTCTTTCAAGTTTCGATGCAAATCTCGGAGTCACATCCTCTCCGGTCGTAGCGGTTTCCCAACCGTACTTTGCGCCCTTATAACCCGCACGTTCGGCATTTTTAATTGCACCCCGCAGCGTTTTGTAACGGTACAGGAGCATATTCTTTGCTATGTCAGGAAAATTGTAGAGGTAGAAGGGAAAAATAAATATCTCGGTATCCCAGAAAACATGCCCAAGATAGCCCTCTGAGCTGAGAAATTTCGCCCCGACACTCCCGGGCTGCCTCGGACCGTTTATCAGCAGCTGATAAATATTATAGCGAATGGCTTTCTGGGCCGTAGGATCACCTTCGACGACGATATCCGCTTGCTGCCAGCATTTCTCCCAGAGCTCAACATGAGCCTTTATTTCCCGAAACGCACCATTGCGCAGAAATGATTTCAACCCGCAAATAGTCCCTTTGAACATCTTTCCTATCGGTATTTCCCTGCTGGTATAGACTACGGCATGCTTTTCAAACTCATAGGAAATACCTTTTTCAGCGTGAAGGGTCATCTCGCTGGCAAATTTCTCCCCGTATATTCTCGGCTCCCATTTGATGTCATCTCTGCCATGATTTACTATCCGCCATGAAGCCGCATTGGCAATACGGATGGTGCGCTCTCGTGTCTTCATCTCCATATACATCAGGTCACGCCCACGCTCGATACGTTCGAGATGAAGGTGCTTCAGCTGCTCACCGGGAAAGAAACCCCGGTTGAGGACATCGCCGTTCAGACCGCTTAACACTCGAATCTCTCCGGAAAAGTTTTCCGGGACAATCCTAACCCTCATATACCCCCAGTGCACCATGTGCAGAAAAACAAGCTTGGTGGTCGCAAAAGTAACAATCTTCCCTGTCGGCAATCTCAGGGTTGATTTTCTGTGGAGAATCCCTTTCTTCATGTCCAGCATTTGTTCATGGCGAAGAACCCTGCAGTCGGGCAGTGAAACCTTGTATCCGTCAATCCACAAAGAAACATCCGTCCATACGGGACATTTCACCAGTTCTTCCACATCTGCTTCTGATTTGTCATAAACTCCGTTGATATACATCCCCCTGTAACTGCCGGGCGGCAGCTCTTCCAGGCTACCCCTGATGTTCAGGTAGCCGTTCCCGATTGTCATCAACGTCTCGTTGATCTGCAACCGTTTCGGGTCGTTCCGGTAACCGCCTCTTCTTAGCAACCATCGCTTCGGTGAAAGATCCAGAAGAAGAATAGGATCTTCCTGGAAGCGGTTATTACCGGCTCTATTTTTTCGTGTCATCACACGCTCCCCAGATAGTTCAATCTGAAAAAACCACCGGTGACCGCATTTTTCTATGGGGGTATCGTCACGAAAAGAATTCACAGCAGGCATGGGGAAATCATTCATTTTATCCTTCTCGTGTTTCATTTAAACAATGAAACGAGACATAATCGTTCCGTATCCGGCCTGCTGCTTTTTCGATTCATAAAGGCATTGAGGGAAAAACGCTTAACATGTGTTCACGCATTTTTTCTTATAATTACAATTCAGTAAAGCTAATTTGTATAAAAACCTTAACATCCGTCCTGACCTTGAAACAGCATACATATAACAATTGTCCTGTTTGCAGCTATCCCTTGACAGAGCAAAGCGCGGTCTGTCCGCGATGCGGCAATGATATTCTTCAAGACATATCCTCCCTTGACGAGCAGTCACAGGAAAAACACCTTAAAATCATCGACGAGAAAAAGGCAGAATGGTACGCCCGCTGTGTGGCCGACAACCTCAGTTGCTGCGAGATGCAGCCCTCGACATACAACGAAAACGATTTTACCGCCCATGTGTCTTTAAGGGGCGGTAAACTGGTCGATGCCCCTGTTTTCTCTCTACCGCGCAAACAGTTGCTCGAAGATCGATCAAAACGGAATGAATGGTGGAACGCCCTGAATTCCGACTGGAAAGAAGTTGTAAAAAGCACGCTTAAAACATCCAGCAACCCGTCGGATCAGGAATTGCTTGATTTCTTTAATGTTACGCATTTGAGATGCGATAACCGAAGGATTCACAGCCTCGCACCTTTACGAGTTCTTGAAAACCTGCAGCAATTAAGATGTGATGAATCTCCGATAGAAAACCTCGAACCGCTGAAAGAGTTGAAACATCTGCAGCGTCTTTATGCGTTTGACTGTGATTTTTCCTCTTTGGAGCCTCTCAATGGCATTACAAGCCTGAAACTGCTCTGGATATCCAGCACCGAAGTCAGCAGCCTGGCGCCTGTTGCAAATCTCGTCAATCTCGAAGAGCTCTACTGCTCCGAAACACCGGTCAGCGACCTCTCACCGGTTTCAGGGTTGACCAGCCTTGAAAAAATCAGCTGTTACAAAACAAACGTTTCGTCACTCAAACCTCTTGAAAAACTTGAAAACCTCATAGAGCTCGGCTTCAACAGTACCCACATCGATACCCTTTCTCCTTTAGCCGGTCTTGAGAATCTCGAATATCTCCGTTTCAGCCGAACTGCGATCGGCTCCCTTGAACCGCTTTCCGGACTTGTCAACCTCAGGGAACTGAGTTTCAATGAAACACCGGTTGACTCACTCGAGCCCCTTGCAGGGCTCCCTGAGCTTGAAGAAATTTCTTTTGCAGACACCAGAGTATCCTCTATCGCCCCTTTGATGCACCTTGAGTATCTCGAAAAAATAGAGCTGTCGGCCGGCCAGGTTCTGAACGAAGAGCTTGAGCAGTTCCTGGAGCTTCATCCTGACTGTGACATCATTCTGAAAAAGTGAGCACAGCAGGTTAGCTCAATAGCTTGATGGCTGAGAATGAGAAAAGGCAGGGCTGCCACAGCCCTGCCTTTTTTGTAGAAGATTCACGGCCTGCTCTACATGAACACTGAGAGCAGGATTCCCGCGGCAACAGCTGAGCCGATAACACCGGCGACGTTCGGACCCATGGCGTGCATGAGCAGGAAATTATGAGGATCGGCATCGAGACCGACCTTGTTGGAAACACGCGCAGCCATTGGCACAGCAGACACTCCGGCTGAACCGATAAGAGGATTGATCTTCTTCTTGAGGAAAAGATTCATGAATTTAGCCATGATCACTCCCGACCCCGTGCCGAACGAAAACGCAACAAGCCCGAGAACAATGATACCGAGTGTTTCAAGGTTCAAAAACTTGTCTGCGGAAAGTTTGCTGCCGACACCAAGCCCGAGGAAAATCGTCACGATATTGATCAAGGCGTTCTGGGTTGTGTCACTCAGACGATCAACAACACCGCATTCTTTCATGAGATTGCCGAACATGAGAAAACCGATAAGCGGTGCTGCAGAAGGAAGAAGCAACCCACAGAGAACGATTACGATTAGCGGAAAAAGAATTTTTTCACGTTTCGACACATAACGAAGCTGGCTCATCTTGATTCCACGTTCTGCTTCGCTGGTAAACAACTTCATGATGGGAGGCTGAATGATCGGCACGAGCGCCATATAGGAATATGCCGCAACAGCAATACTGCCGAGAAGTTGCGGACTGAGTCGTGATGCCAGAAAAATGGATGTAGGACCATCTGCACCACCGATAATGCCTATAGCAGCAGCTTCCTTCATTGAAAACTCAATGCCGGGAACATATTGGGAAAGTAAAAGCGCACCGATAAGCGTTGAAAAAATACCGAACTGTGCAGCTGCGCCCAGAAGTGCAGTTTTGGGATTGGCAATCATCGGGCCGAAATCGGTCATCGCTCCCACACCCATAAATATGATCAGTGGAAATACACCGGTCTCGATACCCACATCATAAACATAACGCAGGACTCCTCCCTCGTCATTAATGTAGGCAAGCGGAATGTTTGACAGAACCGCTCCCATCCCGATGGGTATCAGTAACAAAGGCTCGAAACCCTTGGCAATTCCAAGATAGATCAGCAATGCACCTACACTGATCATCAGCAAGCGCCCGAGTCCCTCCGTCCAGTTCAGGCTGTTATCGGTGATAAACGCATAGATACCCGTACTTTCCACAAGGTTCTTGAAAACCTTTTGGATGGAAAGGTTTTCCACACGGCTTTCCTTGCCCTTGGCACTGACAAGCAGGGACTGCTTTTCGATCCGAAGCAGCACCGTTCCCGCAGGAATATGGGTATATCTGGAATAGAGTTCGGGATGAATGTAGACCAAACGTCCGGTCACGCCGGAAGATATCGATATCTTGTTGTGTTTTTCATCGGTAAACAACCCGAGAAAATCGCCAACATGAACCTCGTCCCCTGTCCGGAGAAAGCGGCTGTCCCTGACAGGGACACTGACCAGCTGGAGATCCCCGGGAACCTGAAGTGTTACAACACCCTCTTCATTTTCAGTAAAAAAACCCTCGGCTCGCGCCGTTGTGCCAAGAAAAACTACCGACAGCAGCACAAGAATGAACGTACGCATAAATATCTGGATAAACCGTTAATCAGTTATATATCTTGGTGCCTGCCTCCACAGAGGCAAGCGTTTTAACGCCGGAAGACTCTCTGCCGGCTTATGCGATAAACATGAGCGTATCACCCGTAGCAACCGTATCGCCGGGAGAAACCTCGATGGAAATAACTTTGCCGGATTTCGGTGCCTTTACCGGCGACTCCATTTTCATGGCCTCGATGATAAGGACATCGTCTCCTTCGCTGACACTGTCTCCAACCTCTACCTCTATTGCAACAACACTTCCGGGCATCGCAGCTTCAACCGGCACACCTTCTCCCGGAGACTCCGTTGAAGCGGAAGCTGCAGGTGCTGCAACCGGCGTAATGGCCTGCACAGCCCCCGTGCCTTCCGCAACCATAACATTGTAAGACCGTCCATCAACCGTGACGGTATAGCTGCCGGAAGAAGATTTCGACACCGGAGCGTCCGGTTTCGCGGTAGTTTTAGGCGTCTGCTTTTCGGCCGCCTCGGCCTCGACATCCTCCTTGTAACGAATTCCCAGCGGTGCATCACCCTTGAGGAATGCTATCCCCTTTGCACCACAGGTTGCAGAGATAAAGATGTTCTCGTCGGTTACAGGAAGCCCCTCTTTTTCGAGAATCTCCCTGTTGTACCCGATACCGAGCTCAGGGTTCCGGTCATTGATGTCATGAACATCTTCAGTGGTCGGCTCAAGCTCGAGTTGTTCGGCTGCAAGCTTGACAATTTCCGGATCCGGCTCAGCCGGTGTTCGTCCGAAATAGCCAAGCACCATTTTGCCATAGCTTTCGGTAATCTTCTTCCATTTTCCCTGAACGGTATTGGCAAAAGCCTGCTGGAAGTAGAACTGGGACACCGGCGTCACGGAAGAGCCAAAACCACCTTTGGCTACAACCTCGCGCATGTTTTTGATAACCTCGGGGAACAGGTGCAGGGAATTGTTATCACGCATCATCTGCGTGTTGGCAGTCAACGCACCTCCCGGCATCGGAGAAAACGGAATCAATGGATTCACTTCTTTGGCTTCAGGAGGCATATAGTACTTATCCATATGATCGATAAACATTGCTTCGACTTCGATAATCTTCTCCTGATCGATATCCAGGGTGTAATCGGTTCCCCTGAGCCTGTGCCACATGGTCAGAATATCAATTTGCGCCGTACCTCCGCTCACGGGGGCCATCGCAAGATCGATAATATCCGCACCAGCCTCGATAGCCGCAAAGTTACAGGCAACACCCATACCTGCCGTGTCGTGGGTATGAAATTCGATAACCGTATCCTGCGGAAGCATTTTCCTTGCCCCCTTGATAGCCTCGAAAACAACCGCCGGCGTGGTTGTACCCGACGCATCCTTGAATGCCACGCTGTCAAATGGAATCTCGGCATCGACAATCTCCTTGAGTTTATCGATATAGAACTGCGGTGTATGACAGTAGTTCTCATTCAGGCCCGGAGGAAGCCCCATCAGGGCAATAACAACCTGGTGCTTTACACCGGCATTGTGAATGCACTGACCCGAATAGGCAATATTGCGGACATCCATCAGCGCATCGAAGTTGCGAATGGTTGTAATCCCGTGCTTCTTGAACATTTTGGCGTGAAGATCAATGACGTCACGCGACTGGGAAACCAACCCTACGACATTTGCGCCGCGCGAAAGGGTCTGCAGGTTGATATCCGGCCCGACAACCTTACGGGCCGCATCCATCATATCAAACGCATCCTCCTGGCAATAGAAATACAAGCTCTGGAAACGGGCGCCTCCCCCGATTTCAAAGTTATCCGTACCTGCATCAACAGCTGCCTGAAGCACCGGCAGAAAATCATCGGTTTTTACCCTTGCCCCGTAACAGGACTGAAACCCGTCACGAAAGGATACATCCATAAACTTTATCTTTTTCATGGGCTTTTTTTCGTAATTCGTAATTAGTTATTGATGACTATTAGATAATTGGCACACAACATCACCGGTTCCTGTGAGCGTGCACCGCTGCAGCGATAACCGCAGTAATCCTGCCGGGATCTTCGCCTCCGGCAGCTACGGGAACAGGACCCGACTTTACTGTATTCTTTTTCTTCCTTTTTGCCGCCTCTGCCTCAAGCAGCTGTTTTTCTTCGAACAAAGCATGATCCTTGAGAAGCCAGGAAAGCCCCGATATCAAAATATTCAGCAGAAGAAGGAACAGAAAAACCACTACCATTCCCACGACCATGAGTATTAAACCATCAGTAATCATAGAGAGCGACGTTGAAGTTATGAAGATATTTTAAAATAGATACTTAACTATTGACTAATTAGTAAACATTCCTTAGTCGCTTTTACTGCTCGTCACTGTTTTCCTATACGCTCAGCTCAGACGTAATCCTTTACCGCCTTGTCGGCAGCATTTTGTTTGACCAGCAGAACCGGAACATCGACAGCATGAAACACTGCCTCGGCCACACTGCCCATGAGAATGCGGGTCAGGCCGGTTCTGCCATGTGACCCCATAATCAGAAGATCGGCCCCCCAGGCATTGCTCTGCTCGATAATTTCATCGTAAGGATTTCCCCTGAGGATCAGAATATCGGCTGAAAGCCCTTTTTTCTTCTCCTCCATCAACAGCTTCCGGAAATCCTCGGAAACCACATCCGGCTTCTTCTCCTTTTTTGAAACACCATAACTGTAGGCTGTTTTCTCAGCGATATTCTCCGGCTGCATGATATGTAGAAAACGAACATGCGCATTTACCTTCCTTCCAAGCTCAATGGCATAACGAACTGCCTTGTCTGATGTTTTCGAGTAGTCAGTAGGGCACAGAATTTTTGACAACTGTATCATGCAGGCTGCATCTTTGTGTTGTTCAAGGGTACCTTTGAGAAAGGAGTTTTTTCTTTTGTTCCCACTTTTTCAGGCTACCCTTAGAACGCAAATTGTTATTTTAATAAACCTTGAATTTACAATAATTTTTATGATTAAACCAGATATTGCCTCTTCTACGTACTGAAAAAAGCCATCCCTTACAATCCATGACCAATCTCACCACAGCCCTCCTGCACTCCTCAGCATATCCCCATCCGGTCGAGGACATTGTTATCGTCGAAACACATATCTCGCTGGTTTTTTTAACAGGTACTTACGCCTATAAGGTCAAAAAGGCGGTCAACCTCGGATTTCTTGATTTTTCGACACTTGAAAAACGGGAACATTTCTGCCGGGAGGAGCTGCGCCGGAACAGAAGACTGTGCGGTAATCTGTATCTCGATGTCGTTCCTGTTACGGAACAGCCAGGCACAATCATGATCGAAGGAAAAGGCCGGATCATTGATTACGCAGTGAAAATGGCACAGTTTGACCGGAGTCTTGAGCTTGATACCCTCCTCACACAAGGCAAAATCACCGGAGCGCAAATAGACGAGATAAGCCGTATAGTGGCTGCGTTCCACGATTCCTCTCCCGCCGCTGAACCGGATACACCGTATGGACGTCCTGAGATCCTTATCAAACCTGTACGGGACAACTTCACTGAAGCCGAACGCCTGAACAAGGACCGGCAGGAAAAAAAGCTGCTCGAAAAGCTGAAACAGTGGACCGAAACCGAATACAGGCGACTCATGCCGCTGTTTTCATCCAGAAAAGCCGACGGCGCCATCAGGGAGTGCCATGGTGACATGCATACAGGAAATATGGTGCTCTGGCAAGACAAGGTAATGATTTTCGACTGTATCGAATTCAATCCGTTTCTGAGCACAATCGATGTGGCCAGTGAGATCGCATTTCTGGTCATGGACCTGGAGCACAGTGGACACCCCAAACACGCATGGAGGTTCCTCAACGACTACCTCTCGCTGACCGGTGATTACGAAGGCCTTCCTCTTCTTAGATTCTACAAGACCTACAGAGCAATGGTGCGTGCAAAAGTAACTGCCATACGCCATCTTCAGGAGAAGAATCAGCGGGAGAAAGAACAAACGCTTGCAGAGCACCGCTCGTACATTTCTACCGCTCTTTCTTATGCCTCTCACGAACCTTTCGGGCTGATCCTCACCTGCGGAGTTTCCGGAAGCGGCAAAACCACCGTGGCACGAGAGCTTGCTTCACGTATGCAAGCCATACATATCCGCTCGGATGTCGAAAGAAAAAGACTTTTCGGGCTCAAGCACCTTGAAAAAAGCAGCCCGGAACAAAGCAAAGTGATGTATTCCGACAAGAGCTCAGAGCTGACCTATACACGACTCTATGAAATTGCCGCGCTTTGTCTGGAAAGCAGCTATCCGGTTATCGTCGATGCAGCGTTCCTGCGGGAAGAGGAAAGGAGACGTTTTATCAGCCTCGGAGAAAATAAAGACGTTCCCGTCGTTATCCTTTATTGCGAGGCCCCGGAAGCACTCCTTGAAGAGCGTGTTACAAAAAGACAGAGGAAAGGAAGGGATGCATCGGAAGCCGATAACGCAGTACTCCGGCAGCAGATCCGGTATTTTCTGCCGTTATCCGACTTAGAACAGAACATCACGGTCACTATCGACACCTCATTACCTTCATCGATACAGTCCGGTATCGCAGAAACAATAAAGCATATACGCAGGAAAGATCAGGATTAGCCATCCACACCAAAGACCACCCTCGCCACCATACCGGCAAGAAAACTGAGCACCGCTACACCAACACTCAGAGCAGCCATCTCCATAAACCTGTCTTTAAACGGCACGCCTTTTGCAACCGAAACGTAAAAATTAAAGAACGCGATAATGCAGATGGATGCAATGAAAGCGGTAGCAAGAGCGGCATAGAGAGATGGGATAACCAGATAAGGCGTTATAAGAACCACTACCGTCATGATATAGGCCATACCGGTGTAGAATGCTGCTTTCAAGGGATTTTTCGCTCCCGGTTCGGCTTTTGTGGAAAGATACTCCGATGCCGCCATGGACAATGCAGCCGCAAAACCGGTTATGATGCCCGTGAGAGCGACAAAGCGGGAATCCTGAAGAGCGAAAGTCAGGCCTGCCAGCACGCCCATAAGCTCTACCAGAGCATCATTGAGCCCGAGAACAACTGAACCGGTATACTTGAGGCGATCTTCATCGAGCAGGTCAATAAGCACCTGCTCATGCTCCTCTTCATCACTGATAATGCCCTGAACCTCCTTGAATGAAGACGGGAGTCGGCTGTAAACATCGCCGGCGTTTTTCTCGGCTTTTTCCATCAGCTTTATGCCGAACGTCAAACCGAAAAGAGTGCTGATCAAGGTGAAAAACCAGATTTTCATCTTGCTCGGTTTAACATCCTGTCTGGTATAGATTTTCCAGACATTATAATGCCGAAGTTCATCGTCAGCTATCTGGGAAAGAACTCTTCGGTTTTTCACTCCGCTGACGCTTGCCGCAAGGCGTTTGTATATGTAGTGCTCCGTCAGTTCACTTCTCTGGAGAGCCAGAATGTGACCGGGCTTGATATCGTTCAGGTCTTTCACGTTCCTCAATTGATTATCGCTCTTGATGAAAAAAGGTTCAGGCCTTGGCCTGTTTCGTAGCTGCTTCAATAATATCAGTCATTCTTGCAACGAACTCAGCAGTGCCTTCGAGACTGCCTTCAAGCAGCAGTGCTCCCTCATAAAGCTGATTCATGGTTGTGCGGATAAAAGGATCGTTTTCGTTAAGCATGCAAAGTCCTGCGAGGTTTTTAACAACAGGGTGCGAGGGATTGACTTCCAGGATTTTTTTGCCCGGCGCTTCTGACTGCTTCATCATTTTCAGCATTTTTTCAATCTGGGGGTCCATGGCATCCTTTCCGCCAACCAGCGTTACAGGTGAATTTACCAGGCGATGCGACTCGACGACATCCTCAACCCTGTCTCCAAGCGTTTCCCTGAAAATCCTGAGAACAGGTTCGATCATGTTTTTGTTGAGTGCATCTTTTTCCCCGTCGTCTCCCGCCGCAAAATCGATATCGGCTTTTTCTATAGATTTGAGAGGCTTCTTCTCATACTCGTTAATCGATGGAATAACAAAAATGTCCACCGGATCGACAAGAAGCAGCACCTCGATACCTTTCTTGCGGAAATATTCCAGGTTGGGATTGGACAGCATCTGCTCCCGGTTGTCGCCCGAAAGGTAATAGATCTCTTTCTGATCCTTTCCCATCCGGCCAACATACTCCCTGAGCGTTACATACTCGCCTTCGTCGGTTGTGGTGCTTTCGAAGCGCAGGAGTTCGATCAGCTTTTCGCGGTTTGTAAAATCCGTATTGAGCCCGATTTTAACAACCGGGCCAAAAGCTTTGTAAAACTGACGGAACTTTTCCGGCTGTTCCTTTGCGAGAGACTCGAACCAAGCTATAATCTTTGTGGTCAGAATCTGGCGGATTTTCGCCATAACCGGACTGTTCTGAACAACTTCACGTGATACGTTCAGCGGAAGGTCTTCAGTTTCAACAACACCTTTGACAAAACGAAGGTACTCAGGCAGAAGATCCTTGCACTCGTGCTGGATCATAACCTTCCTGACATAGAGCTGGGGGCCGTGATTTTCGAGAGCACCCTGCTGATACAGCATGTCCATTGGAGCCTCTTTCGGGAGAAAAAGCAGTGCCTTGAAGTTTACTACACCCTCAAGAGAGAGATGGAGATAATCCAGCGGTTCCTGATAATCAACCGAGATAAACTTGTAGAATTCGTTAACCTCCTCTTCTTTGAGATCGCTTTTCGGCTGCTGCCAGAGTGCAGTAATGCTGTTGACTCGTTTGTTATCCAGATAGATCGGGAAATCAACAAAATTGGAATACTTCCTGATAATGCTTTCCACACGGTACCCTTCGGCAAATTCCGCAGCATCCTCCTTGAGTGTAAAAGCTATCTTCGTCCCCAGCTTTTCCCGGTCGATCTTCTCGATCGTGTAGGTTCCCTCTCCAGACGAACGCCACCTGCATCCCGGCGAACCCGATGACTTTGTCTCGACCGTAACTTCATCGGTTACCATAAACACGGAATAAAAACCGACGCCGAACTGACCGATAAGATTACCGTCAATCCCGGCTTTTTCAGGCTGATGCTCTTTCAAAGCCTGCAGAAAACCGAGGGTTCCCGACTTTGCCACCGTACCGAGGTTTGCGATAAGCTCTTCCTCGCTCATTCCCGTACCGTTGTCCTCAATGACAAAAGAGCGCTTTTTCTCATCAAGAGTAATGGTGATCTTAAGCTCCCCGCCCTCCGCCTCTGCCTGGTTTTCCGTCAGTTGACTGAAACGTACCTTGTTCAATGCATCGGAGGCGTTTGATATCAGCTCACGGAGAAAAATTTCAGGATGCGTGTACAGCGAGTGAACAATAAGGTTCAAAAGCTGTTTCATTTCAGCCTTGTATTCAAACTCCTGTACATTTTGTTGTTTTTTGCCGCTCATTCTTTTCAGTCTGTTTTTTGTTTTTCGTGCATTATGGCACTAATATAATTATACCAAACCACTCCTCCGCATCTCTCCTTTTTGCGAAAAACAATATTTTTCAGGAGTTCCTCAATCGCACCAGCATTTCTGCAAACTCGCGAAATGCACCATGCCCCCCATTAGCTTTGCAGATATAGTGAACAACCGGACGGACAAAATCAGTTGCATCTGCGGGACATGCTGTCAACCCCGAAACTGCAACAGCACGCATGATCCCTAAATCATTGACATCATCTCCCATGTAAGCGATTTCATTGATCGCCAGACCGGTTTCAGAAAGAACACCCTTGAGCCTTGACTGTTTGTCCTTGACGCCGAGATAAAGATGCTTGATTTTCAGCTTTTCTGCCCGCTTTTTGAGATTCAGAGAGGTTTCCCCTGTCATGATTCCAGCCATTATCCCTACCGTCTCCAGCCTCTCAACACCCATCCCGTCACGTATGGAATAACGCTTGAGCTCTTCGCCGCGCTCAGAGTAATACACTCCGTTATCGGTCAAGACACCATCATTGTCGGATAGTACAAGTCTGATGTTTTTTGCTCGACGAAAAAACTCTTCAGGTGACAACTCTATCATACCAATACCGTGTTTTTGCTGTTTTTATTAAAAGCTTAAAAAGAATGGAGTTAATATATGATTTTACGACTTATTCGGCGGTTCGCCGAAAACTTTCCACAAGTTATCAACATTCCCCCAACATTTTTCAACGCTGGAGAATATGCCGCCCGGGAACAATACCGCCAGGAAGCGAAAAAACTGGAATAAAAAAATAAAACCTTTATAAATAACAAGTTATAGCTACTTCCTTGTCGGTATTTCGCGTTTCCACAATTCCATTGACAGTTCTTATTAAGCCACAATAAGCAACAATTGTTCCAGCTTTCAACACTTACCGTGGAAAAAGGCAAAAAAAATCACGTCGATATTCATTACATAACCACACCTCTATTTATCTCCTGACCCTCCACTCTCATCTTGATGGAACGTAATCACCTTACAAAGACTATATTGATTTGCAAAAAAACACCATGTTAAAAGATGCCTCTATAAATCCAAAACTTTTTAAACCTTTCCAATCGTGCATTTTACCTTGAACCAGTCTGAAATCGAGGCTTTGCTCAGGGAAGACGTGCCTTACTTCGACCTGACAAGCTCGCTGCTCAACCTTTCAACGGTGAACGCCGAAATTCTTTTCACACCAAAAGAACCGTTCACTGTATGCGGCAGCGAAGAGGTTGAAAAAATTTTCAACCTGCTTGGCGTCAAAGCCGAACTGATTGTAAGCAGTGGTAAAACAGCTCATGCAGGAGAAACCGTGCTGAAAGCTCATGGCAATGCCGAGCTGCTTCATATGGGATGGAAAGTCTCGCAGAATATTCTGGAACATTTTTCCGGCATAGCAACAAGAACAAGGTCAATGGTTGACGGTGCCAAGCGCGGCCGGAAAAATACCGAAGTATGCGGCACCCGCAAACATCTGCCCGGCATCAAGCATCTTTCGCTTAAAGCACTCTGCTCCGGCGGAGGCTCCCCGCATAGGCTCGGGCTTTCCGATTCTATCCTGATATTCTCCAATCACTATGACCTGCTTGGAGGAATGGAGACCTTATGCAAACAGCTCCCATCCATAAAAGCCAGATGTCCTGAAAAAAAAGTCGCTGTAGAAATGGAAACCCCGGCTCATGCAGTCCTTGCTGCAGAAGCCGGAGCCGATATCATACAACTCGACAAACTTTCACCCGAGTCGGTTGCGGAAATAACTGAAAAGGTAAAGCGGGCAAACAGAAATACCGTTATCGCTGCTGCAGGGGGTATCAATGATAAAAACGCCGCAGCCTACGCTGCGGCAGGAGCGGATGTGCTTGTCAGCTCATGGATGTATTTCGGCAAACCTGCCGATTACAAGGTCACAATTCGCAAAATGTGAACTGCTGACACAAGAGCACCTCATACCACTCTTACCATCCTAACAAAGTAATCAGATCGTGTGATAAGATTAAGAGGGGGCCAAAAAAACCTGCCCTGATAAACCTCAGGACAGGCCGAACGGAGAAAAACAACAATCACTACATTCACCTTAAACAAACATTTCCACCATTTGGTTCTAAAGATTCAACTATTCTCAAAATTTCCTCCTTTGCAAATGTCTTTCCGGGGAGAGGTTGAAGTGTTTTTTCAAGGCTGCATTCCTGAAGAAAAAACGGGACGTTAACCAAGTGCGCAATATCGATAATATCTTTCCCGGTATGGTACGGCCTGAGAACGGTTGTCCGAACTTCACAGGGAACTCCTGCATCATGCAGCAGAAACAGTGATCTCCTTACGTCTTCAAACATTGTTTCCGTAAAAAGACAGCCACAGATCATAGCATACTTACCATAGTCCAGGGGCGCTTTGATATCCATCGCGATGTAATCCACCAGTCCATCGTTTAAAAGCATCTCAAGCATACCGGGGTTTGTCCCGTTGGTATCGAGCTTTACTTCCAGCCCAAGGGCTTTCATTTTCCTGATACATCCCGGCAATGCACGATGCAGGGTAGGCTCACCGCCTGTTATGACAACCGCATCAAGAAGAGCCTTGTTCGCTGAGAGCCACGCAAACACTTCCTCATTCGCAAGGGGCGCATTGCTGGAAAGCAGGTCCGGGAGAACCAGCTCCGGATTATGACAGTAAACACAACGAAAGTTGCAGCCCCTGGTGTAAACAACCGCCGAAACCCTTCCCGGATAATCATTAAGGCTTTGCTTTAGAAATCCTCCGACCGGAAAAGATCGAAAAAGATCCGCGCTTTCCGCTATCGCTTTTTCAACGCCGTCTTTCATGTTACAGGAGCAGAACCGCAGACTACATTCTTTTCTGCATTATTGAAGGATTCGACACCTCGCCAGTCAAAAAGCTTGCGATCCCTGAACTCCGTCTGCTTTCCTGCGTTCCATTGTTCCACAGGCCTGAGGTACCCCACAATACGCGAAAAGACAAGGCACCGCCGAGCCGTTCCTGATGCAAGGCAGACAGGACATTCCTGATGCTCACCGGCGAGATAACCATGTGACGGGCATACGCTGAACGTCGGAGACAGGGTAACGTAAGGCAACCTGAAATTGGAAGTAATTTTCCTGACAAGCTGCCGGGCCGATGCCGGAGGCAGACTTTGTTCCCCAAGAAACGTGTGAAAAACCGTCCCGCCGGTATAGCGTACTTGAAGATCATCCTGAAGCCGCAAGGCTTCGAACAGATCATCGGTATAGTTGACCGGAAGCTGGGAGGAATTGGTATAATACGGCTCTGCCCCGCCCCTGCAAGCTGTTTCATTGGCAACAATGATATCCGGATATCTCGCCTTGTCGAGTTTCGCCAGGCGATAGGACGTGCCTTCTCCGGGAGTAGCCTCCAGGTTATAGATGTGACCTGTCTCCTCCTGAAACGCGGCAAGCTGTTCACGCATGAAATCCAGAACCTTAAGGCTGAATGTACGCCCTTCCGGCTCGCCGATGGACGAGCCGAGAAAGTTCATGCTGCACTCGTTCATACCAATAAGACCTATCGTGGAAAAGTGATTGTCCCAGTAGGAGCCATTTTTCTCGTAAAGGTTGCGCAGATAAAAACTCGAGTAAGGATAAAGGCCCTGCGTTGTCAAGCGCTCGATGACTTTGCGCTTTATTTCAAGGCTGCTTTTCCCGAGTTCCATGACTCTTGCCAGACGCTGAAAAAACTCACTTTCCGAGCGCGATAAATAACCGAGTTCCGGCAAATTGACCGTCACCACACCAACTGAACCGGTAAGAGGATTCGAACCGAAGAGGCCCCCTCCACGGCTCCACAGCTCACGCTTGTCAAGCCTGAGACGGCAGCACATGCTTCGAACGTCATCAGGGTTTAGATCGGAATTCACAAAATTCGAGAAATAAGGTATGCCATATTTTGCTGTCATCTCCCAGATACCGTTGTATACCGGGTTTTCCCAGTCGAAATCAGGCGTAATGTTGTAGGTGGGTATCGGGAACGAAAAAACCGAACCGTTGGCATCACCTTCAAGCATTACGGCTGCGAAAGCACGGTTGAACAGGTTCATTTCTTCCTGAAAATCACCATAGACTTCATCCTGCAGTTTGCCACCGATAATGACCCGGCGATCATGCATGAACTCCGGCACACGAAGATCGAGCGTGACATTGGTAAAAGGCGTCTGGAAGCCAACCCTCGTCGGGACATTCATGTTGAAGAAAAACTCCTGCAAAGACTGCTTTACCTCTTCATAATCCAGCTTGTCATAGTGGATAAACGGTGCCAGCCAGGTATCGAAACCCGAGAAAGCCTGGGCACCGGCAGCCTCTCCCTGCATGGTGTAGAAGAAATTCACAATCTGTCCCAGCGCAGAGCGCAGGTGCCTTGCCGGTGCGCTTGTTGCCTGCTGTTCTACACCCCGAAAACCGCTCAGCAGAAGATCTTCAAGATCCCAGCCTACGCAGTAGACGCTCAGTGATCCGAGATCATGTATATGGATCATGCCCTCCTTGTGTGCCTCGGCAATCTCCCGGGGATAGATTTCGTTCAGCCAGTACTGGGAACTCACAATACTGGAAACATGATGGTTCAAGCCTTGGAGGGAATAGCTCAGATTGGCGTTTTCCTTCACGCGCCAGTCCTTGAGATGCAAATAATCGTCAACCAGGTCGATATTGGAAAAAATCTCCCTGGCTTCCCGCATATTGCTGTGCTGGTGACGATAAATGATATAGGCTTTGGCGGCATCGAAAGCCTGTTTTTCAAACAGGACCTTTTCAACCGCATCCTGGATTTCCTCAACCGAAGGGAACTCCTTACGCGTTCCAATGTCAAGGGACTCAACAACCCGTGAACTCAAGGCTGCGGCATGCTGTCGATCGGGGTTCCCGACCGCACGAAGAGCCCTGAAAATAGCAAAAGTGATTTTTTCCTGGTCAAAACAAACAACCCTGCCGTCACGCTTGATGATTCTCGCGTCGTTAAAAACAGCTTTGTCTTCCATCATGAGTGTGTCAAATTTAAAGGATGAATAAACCATCAAAGGCACACTGTCGCGGAAAAAAGCTACGAAGAAGAGGCTGAGGAGAGAAACCTTGTCCCAATCCTGTCACATGCTTTATGCGCGAAAGCATACCATTACCATCAGGAATCAAGAAAAACCGGGGGAGGTTTTTCAAAACAAAAAAACAAGACAGGTCTCCTGGCTCACCCATTTCACGGCGCCTTCCCATCCCTGAAGCTTGGAACAGTGGCACAATGCCGAAAAACGTTTCAGCGGGCTTACAGTTGCGCGTCAGCTCACGATTTTCACGTGATTCCCTATTAAACCCCGGTTAAGAGGTATCTTGTTTTCTCAGATTGTAGAAAGAACGTGCTCTTGAATGTAAAGGATATTGTCTGCCGGAACAAACACAGACTGGTCTATTGGAAAAATGCGATTAAGGGCACCTCTATTAATTGTCGTGAGCGGCCTGAAGACAAGGCGGACGGAACGCAGAAACCCCTTTCTATCCGCCCAACGAAGTATTCGGGGCGCGCAACAAATTAATAGAGGTGCCCCTAAGAATTGATTGTAAGGCTCATGACTGCAAAGCATTTGATCCAAAAGAGTTGACCGCTATTTACACTGAAATTGACCTTCCCTTGGCCAGATGATGATTACGGTGAATTGTAATTTGGCATCATCAACGATATTCACTATAAAGATAAACCCTTGGCCGACAGTATTGTCGATCACCTAAGTTTTGATAACATCACAATATTCAAAATCTTCGATGATACTATAGTTAATCTTTTTAACCAACGAGGTGATTTAGAGGTTACATCCGTGAGAATGTGCTCACCCGTTAGATCAGTTAGCGATCTACTCAGAGATATGGAAATATGACATATACAGTACATAATTTTTACGCTGGCCCCACCAAATTACCAGTCTCGGTGATGGAGCGTATCCGCAATGAATTAACCGATTACCGGGGAACTGGGATGTCAGTGATGGAGATCAGCCATCGTGCACCGCAAGTTCTTGAGTTGCTTGAGCGTACGCAGGAAAAGATTCGCAGGTTGATGGGGCTGGCTGGTGATGATGTAGTGCTGTTCCTGCAGGGTGGCGGTTCTTTGCAATTTTGCATGGTGCCGATGAACCTTTCTGCGGCGGGGGATGCAGTGGATTACATTGATACCGGTTACTGGGCCGCTAAAGCCATAGATACTGCCCGCCAACTGGGGCGGGATGTACACGTGGCCGCCAAGAACCACAGTGCGATTCCTCTTGCACTAAATGTTTGGGCAGATGCACGTTATCTGCATATCTGCACCAACAACACCGTGATGGGCACGCAATGGCAAGATATACCGGCATCTCCAATTCCATTGGTAGCCGACATGAGTTCGGATATTCTGAGCCGAAATATCGATGTCAGCCGTTTCGCTTTGATTTACGCTCATGCCCAGAAGACCATTGGCGTCGCAGGGGTCACCGTGGTGATTGTGCCCCGGAAAACACAGGAGATGATTCAACCGGGCCTGCCGTCTTTTTTTGATTACCGCACACATGCGGTGGCCTCGTCAAACTACCACACGCCACCGGTGTTCGCCATTTACGTGGTTGAATGTATGCTGGATTGGCTGGAGCAGGAAGTCGGTGGCTTGAAAGCCATGGAAACGCTGAATAAACGCAAGGCAGCTCTGCTTTATGAAACGTTGGATGCCTCTACACTTTTTCGTTGCCCTGTGCCTTTGGGCTCACGTTCGATGATGAACGTGGTGTTTGACGCAGTAAATCCAAAGACTGTACCGATCTTTTGCCAACAGGCCCGTGATGCCGGGTTGTTGGGGCTTGAAGGCCATCGCGCGCGTAGCGGATTTCGCGCAAGCCTTTACAACGCAGTGACACTCGAAGATGTGGAGGCATTGACCAGATTCATTACCGACTTTGAACGTCGCTACGGTTGACAATCGCATTGCACCGCACCGCAAGATTCAGAGTGTTCTGGAACAATGTTTCTTTGACCCTAATGGGAACCTCTAATGTTAAACATACTGCACATGGCAATGAAGCTTCTCAATGGTCTCGCAAACTGTCTTCGTTTTGCACGACTCTCCTACAAAAACCTTGGTTACATGCTCGGTTGGAAATCCGAATTCTTCCACAAACTCCAAACGGGCAACGATATCCAGTGAATTCAACTCTTTATCCGAAAAAACGTTACCTATTATTTGCTTAAAGTGGCTATTCTCAAATTTTGACGTCTTACCTTTTTTGACAACAATATTTGGCAAAAATAGTGCGTATTTGCCACTATACGATTGTAAAAATTCCTGGAAATGATCTTTCTGAAGGATAAACAGATTTACCACTATACTACCAATGTTTTTCCCTAGAAAATGGGCTCCTAACTTAGCTATATCATACCCCGCCGCTAAAAATAAGGGTACCCCGGGGACTTTGTTCAACTCAGTAAATTTTCCACCGGATACAGACGGCGAAGTGGTTATATCTTGAGTTATATAATCAATTCCGACACTGTGCAATCCAGAGTGCCCGGCAATTTTTTTTGCAATAGCAAGAACTTCATGATGCACATTTTCGAAAGTTTCCGTAAAACCGCCTCCGCCTAAATTTGTATTTCTACGCAATTTGACTTTTTGACCTGGTTGCAAAATCGTATTCAAGCCAAGACCTTGAACTGAAAGCGTTTCAATCACAGACGCATCAACTTTTATTGGTCTCAGATATTTGCTTTCATAAAGGTTTCTGGTTCTTTTAATATTAATACTGTCTATAAGTTCACGAACACTTTTGACACCATCTCCAATTACAAACGGAGCAACGCTACTGGCACAGCCAATAAAATCTCCTCGTATAAACAGAAGACGATAATCCCTTCCTGGCACGTATTCTTCTACCATTATTTCATTATTCTTACCCGAAAATTTGATCGCCTCTGAATATGCAAATTCAACTTCACCAAACGTTTTGATGTTTGCCGTTACCCCTTTTCCACTACCCGAGTAAACAGGCTTAATTGCACAAGGAAAGCCAATATCACTAATTGCAGTCAATAATTCAGCACGGTCTTTTACGACTCGATAGCAAGCAGTTGGCGCACCAACAGCACTAAAAAGTTGTTTTCCCGATAGTTTATCTGCCTTAATACCATTTTGTAAATCCTCTATAGTACTCGTTTCAAAAAATATCTTTGATTTTGAGCCCATTCCATAGAGCCAAATCTTTTTATCAAGATTTGCATAGTGTATTCTTTTGGTTTTAGCAGCTGTAATCAGTGCGTGCGCCTGAAAATCCGGATGTCCCTTTTGACACTCATTCCAAAAACTATTTAAGATCGCATTAAATTCATTATCTCTTGCCACAGAAACCCTGAAGAGTAAATTGAGTAGAATGTTTAGTGCCTTTACTGTTAACTCAGGCTTATGAAACTCGACAAATACGGTAGGCGCTGTACTATCGGGCACATAACCGCTCTCATCCAACTCACCCCGCACATAGTTTAGAATAAAAATCGCAGCGCTGGATAGAAAATCAAAAACATCATTGTTATCAATGGAAATTCTTCGCTCTAAAGCGTGAGGATATCCAAAATTTCTCTTGAGATAATTGGCCGCATCTACACACGAACGCCTCATAGTCGATATCTTTTCTTCTTCTATTTCTTCAAAGCAGAAGATGACACACGGCCGTGTACTGTAACGATTGGGCCCCCAATACGTTTTAATTGTTACTTTCATATCATTTTTCGAAACAAGCAAAATGAAATATCAATACTCATTAGAAGAATCCCTGAGAAAATACCCGCCCAGCTTAGTATCCTCTGAGACTCGTCAGGTTGCTTGATACCGATTCCGGTAGCAATAGCGATCCCCGAAAGAGCGATAATCGGCAATTGGCAGCGGAACATTATAGGTATCGAAGGGGGATCAGAACCTTACAACAGTCTGCAGGCAAGATCGGGCCTAATCTCCCTCAGAGACTAACATTTCCCTGATTTTCAGGAGTTCCTGATGCCGCTCTCCACTGGTTTCGGGGTAGGACATATTCAGTGATTCGAATGCGTTAAGGATGATTTCTGAAACAATAAGACGTGCGTTTTTTTTGTCGTCGGCAGGCACAACGTACCAGGGTGCTTTTTTTGTACTGGTTTCGCTGAGACAGTCCTCGTAAACCTCCATATACCGGTCCCAAAACTTTCGCTCCTCAATATCCGCAATGCTGAACTTCCAGTTCTTCTCGGGCTCATCGATGCGCCGCAGAAAGCGTTTGCGCTGTTCTTCTTTGGATAGGTGCAGAAAAAACTTGATGATTCTGGTGCCGCTATGGTACAGGTGATGTTCCATGTTGTTAATCGAACGAAACCGGTTTTTCCAGATATCACGGCTGTCCAGTAGATCCTCCGGGATCAGCTGGGCTTCGAGAATCTCGGGATGGACCCGAACGATGAGCACCTCCTCATAATATGACCGGTTGAAAATACCGATGCGTCCTCTTTCGGGAAGCGCACAATTTGTGCGCCAGAGAAAATCGTGTTCCAGTTCCTGTGGAGAGGGATGTTTGAAGCTGTATACTTGGCAGCCTTGAGGGTTTATTCCCGACATGACATGGCGTATCACGCCGTCCTTTCCTGCAGCATCCATTGCCTGAAAAATCAGGAGAACCGCGTATCGGTTATCTGCATAGTGTATTCGCTGCAACTCGCTCAGCTCACCAATATGCTCTTCCAGCATCTCCTTGTAGTGCTCCTTCGAAGAGTACACTCTGGGAATATCCGTCGGCAGCTTTTTCAGCGAAACTTTTCGTCCTTCCCGGACCCTGAAGTCGTCAAGCTTTATTTGCCCCATCGTAGTACAGTAATAGAGTGAAAAAAGAAAGATACTACTCCGTAAATAACCTGTTTTCAAAGAGAAAAGAAAAAAAGAGGAAGTGTTGATCCCGACAGGTCGGAATCATTGAATCGTTGATCTGCCCTGTCAAATCCTATCATATCGTACTCGTACTCAGCGAAGCGGTACTCGTAATCGTAGTCGGACAGGAAGTTAAAATCAAAAATTATCCAGAAGCCAGAACTTCGAAAGGAACAGGGCACCTCTAATTCATTCCGCGCTTCAATTACTTCGTTGAGCGGATAGGAGAGGGTTTCTGCGCTCCGTTCGCCTTGCATCCCGATGGAATCGGGACTCACGACAAATTAATTAATAGAGGTGCCCTAAAAAATGTGACCATGAAAACTTCTTAACCTTTCTTCCCGGTCATTTTGGCAGGCACCACCCATTCATCGAACTGCTCACTTGTCAGATGACCAAGGTCTACAGCGGCTTCACGCAATGTCGTACCTTCAACATGTGCCTTCTTGGCAATCTCGGCTGCTTTGTAATAACCGATATGCGGATTAAGGGCCGTTACAAGCATCAAGGAGTTTTCCAGATGTTCTTTTACTCTCGGATGGTTCGGCTCAATCCCGCAAACACATTTCTCGGCAAAGGACACACAGGCGTCTCCGATCAGCTCCGCCGACTGCAAAAGGTTGTAGATCATGACAGGCTTGAACACATTCAACTCAAAATGACCGTTTGAACCTCCTATGCTGACGGCCACATCGTTGCCCATCACCTGCGCACACACCATGGTAACCGCCTCGACCTGCGTAGGGTTAACCTTGCCCGGCATAATCGACGATCCGGGCTCATTTGAAGGAATGATAACTTCACCGATACCGCTTCGAGGACCGGAAGCAAGCATTCTGATGTCGTTTGCAATTTTCATCAGGCTGACGGCAACCTGCTTCAAGGCACCGTGCGACTCGACAATAGCATCGTTAGTCGCAAGCGACTCGAATTTATTTTCCGCCGTCACGAAAGGCAGACCAGTCAGCAACGCTATGGTTTCAGCAACTTTCTCAGCATACCCTTTGGGAGCATTGAGGCCGGTACCGACCGCCGTGCCACCGAGAGCAAGCTCTGCAAGATGCGGCAAGGTATTTTCTATAGCTTTGATACCATGGTCGAGTTGGGAGACATAGCCGGAGAACTCCTGACCAAGGGTAAGAGGTGTCGCATCCATCCAGTGGGTGCGTCCGATCTTGACCACCTTTTCCATCCCCTCGCTTTTTCTCCTCAATTCGTCGCGCAGCCTCCTGATCCCGGGAATGGTTTTACCGACAATAATCTTGTACCCGGCAATATGCATGGCTGTCGGGAACGTATCGTTGGATGACTGTGATTTGTTGACGTCGTCATTGGGGTTGAGCAGCCGTTCCCCCTCTCCAAGCTTTTTTCCGGCAAGCATATGTGCCCGGTTGGCAACTACTTCGTTTACATTCATATTCGACTGCGTACCTGATCCCGTCTGCCAGACCACCAGGGGAAACTGATCTGCAAGCTTGCTGTCGATAATCTCATCACATACGGAAACGATCGCGTCCCGTTTCTCTTCAGGAAGCACTCCAAGTTCGCAATTGGTAATCGCTGCGGCCTTTTTGAGGTAACCGAAAGCCTCGATAATCTCTTTCGGCATTGACCCTGACGGACCGATTTTAAAATTCTCTACTGACCTTTGGGTCTGCGCTCCCCATAATTTATCGGCGGGGACCTTCACCTCCCCCATGGTATCCTTCTCGATTCTGTATTCCATGATTGCTTGTTAATAAAGTTCTCAGTGCCTTAAGCTTAACGGCACAAAGATTTAAAGATAGGAAAAAGGCAATAAAGTGCAGAAACTTGCTTATGGCTCCTGAATTCTGGATTCCTAATTCTCATCTCTCGTCACTTGACAGCGCACCACTGACCATATTCTGTGCTTCGGAAATGATCATCTCCAGATGTTCTTCCCCAAGAAAGCTTTCCGCATAGATTTTGTAGATGTTTTCAGTTCCCGACGGTCTCGCCGCAAACCATCCGTTTCCGGTGACAACCTTGAGTCCCCCCATTGCAGCGTTGTTGCCCGGAGCGCTGGTCAGTATATCGCGTATTTTTTCTCCAGCCAGTTCATCGAGGCTTAGTTTTTCAGGAGAAAGCTCCTTCAACTTTACTTTTTCCTCCGGGGAAGCTGGAGCATCAAGCCTCCTGTACACTGGCTCACCCAGTTCGCAAGTCAGCCCCTTGTACACTTCACCGGGATCACTTCCCGTTTTTGCAGTTATTTCCGCCGAAAGCAGTGCTGGAATAAATCCGTCCTTGTCCGTTGTCCATACCTCACCATTTTTTCTAAGAAAAGAAGCCCCGGCGCTTTCCTCTCCGGCAAATCCCAACGAACCACTCAACAGCCCGTCGACAAACCACTTGAACCCCACAGGCACCTCATAGACCTTTCTTCCAAGCTTTGCAGCAACCCTGTCGATCATACTGCTGCTCACCAGGGTTTTCCCGATCATGGCACCATCCAGCCATTCCTGCCGGTGCTGAAAAAGATAATCGATGCAAACGGAAAGAAAATGGTTCGGTTGTAACAGCCCTGAACTTCTGGTTACAATACCATGGCGGTCATAGTCCGTGTCACAGGCAAAGGCAATATCGAAGCGGTCCTTTTGTCTGATCAGAGGCTGCATGGTGTAGCGGGAAGAAGGGTCCATCCGGATTTTTCCATCCCAGTCAACACTCATGAACCTGAATGTCGGATCGACAGTTTTGTTCAGTACCGTAAGATTCAGTCCATATTTTTCCGCAATCCGTTCCCAGTATGCCACACCTGCGCCTCCCAGAGGATCAACACCAAGAGTGATCCCGGATTCTGAGATAACATTCATATCGATCACCGAGCCGAGATCTTCGATGTACATTCCGGGATAGTCATGACGGTGAGTTGTCGGAGCTGATAGCGCTTTCTCAAAAGACACCCTCCGGACTTCTTTCAGTTTTTGCTCAAGAAGTTCATTTGCCTTGTCTTCTATCCAGGAAGTTGCCTCGCCGCCTGCCGGGCCGCCATGAACAGGATTGTACTTGATCCCCCCATCACCAGGCGGGTTATGGGAAGGCGTAAGGAGAATACCGTCGGCAACACCCTTTTCTTTCTTCCGGTTCCAGGTAAGAATAGCATGAGACACCACCGGGGTCGGTGTATACCGCTCTTCCCCCGCAACCATCACCTCGATACCGTTGGCAGCCAGAACCTCGAGCACGGTAACGAAGGCCGGTTCCGAAAGCGCATGGGTATCGATACCCATAAACAAAGGCCCGGCAATATTCTCTTTCTTTCTGTACATGCAGATTGCCTGCGTTACGGCAAGAATATGGTCCTCGTTAAACGAACCATTCAGGGACGTGCCCCTGTGACCGGATGTTCCGAAAGAAACCCGCTGGGCTGCAACACCGGGATCAGGAGCTATGGAGAAATATGCGCCGACAAGCCGGGGTACGTTGACAAGCATCTTTTGTTCAGGAAGCTTTCCGGCATGAGGGTGTACTTGCATGATCAACTTGGTTAATGAGCGAATAATTGTTGCCTCAAATATGCATCATAAAAGACTTATTTCTATAAAAGTTATCGTTTCTTTGCATCGGTCGAAACGCCCGGTTCAAGGGAATTTTCTTTTTCCTGGCCAGCTTTGTATCTTAGGCCCTCTTTCGCCGGAAACGCATTCAAACCAAAAGACAAAGATGAAAAAAGCTAATGGTAACGGCGAAGCCATTTATGATTAGACCAATGAATCTTGAGCAAGAGATAGAAAAAAGAAAAACCTTTGCCATCATCAGCCATCCCGATGCCGGCAAAACAACACTTACCGAGAAATTCCTGCTTTTCGGGGGGGCAATCAAGACCGCCGGAGCCGTCAAGCAGAACAAGATAAAAAAAACCGCTACAAGCGATTTCATGGAAATCGAAAAACAGCGCGGTATCTCGGTTGCAACGTCGGTCATGGGCTTTGAATACAAAGGTAAAAAGGTCAACATTCTCGACACACCGGGTCACAAGGACTTTGCAGAAGACACATACCGCACCCTGACGGCAGTAGACAGCGTCATCCTCGTGGTTGACAGCGTCAAGGGCGTTGAGGCACAGACCGAACGGCTCATGGAAGTATGCCGGATGCGTAATACCCCGGTCATCATCTTCGTGAACAAGATGGATCGTGAAGGTCGTAACCCTTTCGAGATCCTCGATGAGCTCGAAGATAAATTGCAGATACAGGTGCGCCCCCTCACCTGGCCTATCAGCCAGGGACAGAGTTTCCAGGGCGTTTACAATCTCTACCGGAAACAGCTCAACCTGTTCGAGCCCGATCAGACAAAAATAACCGAAAACTTTATCGAAATTCAGGGGATAGATGACCCTGAACTCGACCGCTGGGTACCGGAAACTTTCGTCAACAAGCTCCGGGAAGATGTCGAGCTCATCGAGGGAGTCTACGAACCGTTCAACAAAGAACTTTACCTTGGAGCCTCTCTTGCTCCGGTTTTTTTCGGAAGTGCTGTCAACAACTTCGGTGTCAGGGAAATGCTTGAAACATTTCTGGACATTGCCCCCCGCCCGCATGAGCGCGAAGCATCGGAAAGGATCGTCAAAGCATCGGAAAAGGCCTTGACAGGGTTTGTCTTTAAAATCCACGCCAACCTCGACCCGAACCACCGTGACCGCACCGCATTTTTCAAAATTTGCTCAGGCAAGTTCGAACGCAACACCTTTTACTACCACACGCGCCTCGGGAAAAAAATGCGCTTCGCCAACCCTACCCAGTTCATGGCCAACGAGAAAAACCTTATCGAAGACGCGTGGCCAGGGGACGTGATCGGGCTTTACGACAACGGAAACCTGAAAATCGGCGATACACTGACCGAAGGCGAGGAACTGCAGTTCAGAGGAATCCCCAGCTTCTCTCCGGAGATTTTCAAAGAGGTCATCAACCGCGACCCTTTCAAAGCCAAACAGCTTGAAAAGGGCCTGCGCCAGCTTACCGAAGAAGGTGTTGCCCAGCTTTTCCTGCAGCACGGCAACCGGAAAATTATCGGCACCGTCGGCGAACTGCAGTTCGATGTTATCCGCTTCAGACTTGAACATGAATACGGTGCAAAATGTGATTTCATGCCGCTGCGCTACTTCAAGGCCTTCTGGATCACCCAGGGTGACAAGGGGCAATACGACGAGTTCCTGCGACGCAAATCATCGGTCATAGCCGAAGACAAGGAAGGACACCCGGTTTTCTTTGCCGAGAGCGAGTGGATGCTAAACGTCGCAAAAGAAAACTATCCAGGGGTGTTGTTTCATGAAACATCGGAGTTCAAAACCGGAGGGAACCTCTATTAATCTGCTACGCGTCATGATTACTTCGTTGAAGCTGTCTCATAAGTCAATTATGAGGCAGCTTTCTTGTTTTTACGGAGATTCGGTGTATTATGGCTCAAATCCTGTTAGTTTTTTTAAAATAATACCTTAGCTAAACTCGCAAATGCAATGGGCTACCTTTACAGATAGCCCAATTTTGCTTTGGCTTGCCTTTTTGAGACTCTCCAGTTTCTGCGTTCCGTTCGCCTTGTATCCTGATGCTATCGGGACTTGCGACAATTTATAGAGGTGCCCCGAATAGAGTTGCTTTGGGAGATATTTCGGCTGCCAAGTCTCTACACTTTTCAGAACCTGAGTGGAGTTTGTTGAAATATTATCATATTTTTCACTGAAAGGCACCTCTATTAATTGTCATGAGCGTCATGAGTACGAAGCGGACGGAGCACAGAAACCCCTTTCTATCCGACCAACGAAGTAATCATGACGCGGAATAAATTAATAGAGGTGCCCTGAAGAACCTCAGAAACTCTGCATAACCACAGGCTTCCCTCTTATGGAAAAGCGAGGATTCGGTAGTACCGGTATGGAGATCACGCCCATCGGTTTCGGCAGCTGGGCAATCGGCGGAGAAAACTGGTCTCACGGCTGGGGACCGCAAGACGACAACAATGCTGTAGAAGCAATTGAGCGTGCCCTTGGGAAGGGCATCAATTGGATCGACACCGCTGCGGTTTATGGTCTTGGACACTCGGAAGAGCTTGTCGCAAAAGCACTTGAAGGCACGACCGAAAAGCCCTACATTTTTACCAAATGCTCCCTTGTCTGGGACAGCAACCGTCACATCAGTAATAACCTCAAACGGGACTCGATCTGGAGAGAGTGCGAGGCCAGCCTGATGCGTCTTAAAACAAACACCTTAGATTTGTACCAGATTCACTGGCCAAGCCCCGAGGAAGATATCGAGATGGGTTGGCGAACGATGGCTGAGCTGAAAGAAGAAGGGCTGGTAAAGCATATCGGCGTTTCCAATTTCAATGTCGAACAGATGAAAAGAGCACAGTCGATCGCACCCGTCGAATCCCTCCAACCCCCTTACTCCATGCTCCGGAGAGGGATCGAAAAAGAGATCCTTCCTTACTGCATGGAACACAATATCGGCGTTATCGTCTACTCACCCATGCTCTCCGGTATGCTTTCCGGTGCGATGACCCGTGAACGTGCATTGAACCTCCCGCAAAACGACTGGCGCCGCAACAACAAGGAGTTCCAGGAACCACGCCTCGGGCATAACCTCGAGCTGGTTGAATTGTTGCGAACAATCGGTAAAAAGCATGACACATCTCCTGGAGAAGTTGCAATTGCATGGACGTTGCGTCACCCCGGCGTCACCGCAGCCATTGTCGGAGGACGCAGCGCCGAACAAGTCGAAGGAACGATCGGTGCTGCAGAGCTGAACCTCTCTCAGGAAGAAGCCGATGCCATCGAGGAATTTATCAACGCAATGCCTGAATAACCTAACCCCCTGGCTTATATGTCGGTATCCTTTTACGAAAAAAAACTCAAAAGCCTGCTTGCTTCGGCAGGCATAACCATTGACGGGCCGAATCCCTGGGATATCAGGGTACTGGATCAACGATTCTACAAACGGGTTATAACGGAATCCCATCTCGGCATCGGGGAATCCTACATGGATGGATGGTGGGAGTGTGATGCTCTCGACGAGTTTTTCTACAGGGTTCTCAGAGCGAAACTCGACAAAAAAGTTTCACAGTTTACCCGCCTTCTCAGTAACCTTGCAGGAATCCTGATCAACCTGCAGCACCCATCGAGAGCCTTCCACGTTGGTGAAACGCACTACAACATCGGCAACGACCTGTACGAAGCCATGCTTGACCGGAACATGCTCTACAGTTGTGCTTACTGGAAAGGTGCCGACAACCTCGATTCCGCACAGGAAAACAAACTGCGGCTGATCTTCAACAAACTGCGGCTCGAACCCGGCATGAAAGTACTTGACATCGGATGCGGCTGGGGAGGAGCCGCCCGGTTTGCCGCGGAACATTACGGCGTAAGCGTCACCGGCGTCACCGTATCGAGTGAACAGGTAAAGAAAGCCGAAAAACTGAAAAAAAACCTGCCGGTCGATATCAGCCTGATGGATTACCGGGACATTCGCAGCAGTTACGACAGGATCTACTCCATAGGCATGTTCGAGCATGTCGGGGTGAAGAACTACCAGCAGTTTTTCGAAATCACTTCAGAATGCCTGAAAGACGATGGACTGTTTCTCCTGCATACGATCGGCAGCAAACGTTCCTTGATGAATACCGACAAATGGACCCACAAATACATCTTCCCGAACTCCATGCTTCCTTCGGCAAAGCAGATCACTGCCGCCAGCGAAGGACTGCATGTTATGGAAGACTGGCAAGCTTTTGGCAACGACTATTACAAAACCCTCAAAGCATGGCACGAAAATTTCGAGCGCCACTGGCCCGACCTGAAACATGCTTACGACGAACGCTTCTATAAAATGTGGAGATACTACCTCCTCAGCGCCGCCGGATCATTCCGCGCCCGAAACGTCCAGCTCTGGCAGATTCTCTTCTCGAATAATGGAATAACCGGTGATTTCTATGTCAGCCGAGAGGCAGACAAGCCTTTGAAAGGCAAGTAAAGTTTTTCCTCAATCAATCCCTAGAGGGGACGTTGTAAACAATTTATACAAAAAAAGCACAATGCTTGATAATTATCCATTCTCTCGCGCATCGTCCACTATTATAAACCTCAACATCGCGTTGAAAAGCTTTTCATAAATCCGACTTTGGGAGAGGTGGTGATGTCGAAAAGATTATTTTAAAAACACTTTAAAAACACCCTTAAATAGCAGGAAACATCATTTGGTATCATCCAAATCCGGCATATCATCAACACCCGGAATATCGTCCTCAATAATGATGTGAATCTTTTCCATTTCTTCAGTATTCGGTTCCTGAGGCCCCGTTCCAGTCTCCTCATCCCTGACGGAAGAAATCGGTGAAATCGGTTTTGGCTGTTCAAACAGCGACAACTGCTCGGAGTAGCTGAAAGCATCCCCTGTATCCCCAATATTTACTCCAAGTCCCTCCGCCGTACTTTCCAGCCTGCCCTCAGGTGCTCCGGCATCGGGACGCTGCAAAGAAGTCTGAGGATGGCCGCTACTCCTGACAAAAGTAGTCATTTCCCGATCGAGCGTTTCCCTAACGGCATCCTCGACTTCATTGCGGATAGCCTGCATCAGCCGGATGGAATCGCCCCGCTGCTCAGCCATCTCTCGGCGCAGAGCACTGAAAGCTTTTTCGATCCCTGTACGCTGGCGGCGTGGCCAGACAGTAAACATCAAGACGACAATAACAACAAGCAGAATAAGGATGATCAACAGCAGGACGATAGTCATCGACATCAGCATCGCTCCCTTTTTCCTCAGTGTGCATGAGCGCCCCGTCATCGGCAAGCAAGCTGGAATAGTTTTACCCCGCTGCAACCATGAAAGGACCTTATAATCAATTTATACTTTTTACATACTTCGAACAATTTCAGAAAAAAATGAGGGACGTTGTAAACAATTCACACTTACAACATTCTTCGCACAATCTGAGCAACAGCTGGAGTTGATATTTTGAGAATTCGAGCTGTCTGCGCAAATGAAAACCCGTATTCTCTCACGAACTTTTCGACAAGCGTCTTACGAACCCTGGATAGAGAACGAATTCTGCTTCCAGAAAGCAATTGCCTAACACCAACCCCTTCCTTTGCACATAAATCCTCTATATCAGCTTGCACTCTGTTTCTTATCTGATCGAAATCAAAAACGTTAAGCTGGCTCTTGACTGACTCTTCCGCCTCTTCAAGTATCCTGCTGACAAAAGAACCATCTCCTAAAATGCGCTCATCGCTCAGTTGTTTTTCCTTCCGAAGCCGCATCCCCTGCACTGCAGACCATCCACCCATTGAACGGACAAGACCACCGCCTGTTAGCTCCGGCTGGCATCCTTTTCCAGCTTCCTCTTCTAGAAAATCTCGATAATCTTTCCTTGCAGGGCTCTCTTTTTCTCCAAAATAACGAAGAACAAAATCCCGATCCTGCCAGCTATTGGTGCGAAAATTCATTACAACAGCATGACCGCTCCATGGGTAAGCATCCAGCTCATCCAAAGAGGCTACCAACCCTGCCCTTAAAGGATTCAAATGGATATAAGCAACCAAACGCATAAAGTAACGGTCTTCCTGACAGACGATTGATTTGTATCGATTTTGGAAAAGATGACCCTGCCTATCATGCCGCCTGTTATAGTTGCTCGCATAGCCACTCAACATCCTGCGCATAAAAGTAGACATTCCAGCTTTTCCACTTCGAAGCAATATATGTGCATGATTGTTCAATAACGCCCATGCATAGATCGTTGTACCTGTTTCCTGAGCAAGTTTACCCATCCGGGCAACAAAATCCGTCCGGTCTTTATCATCAGCAACAATGTCTCGCTTTTCAATTCCCCGAAGCATTACGTGGTGCAGGGTTCCTGGTGCGTCAAGTCTTGGACCTCTTGGCATTGTAAGCTCTTTTATATGAATGTTTCAAGCTTTGTTTCCTGTTAAATATAAAAATTGTATAATTTATTTACAACGTCCCCTAATTTTGAGAAATGGAAAAAGGCGGTTACATATGTAGAGACAAAGCCCTCCGCCGTCATAAAGGCGGTACGGCTTGTTCTGGGGCTTGCAGCGTTTTATCTGAGCGTCTGAAAGCGGTACGATCGGTTTTGGCATGAAGGTAAAATGAGGGTAAAGTTAAGGGTAAAGAATCAGGCAAAAAATACGATTTACCTCTTTACCCTCTATTTTACCCTAAAAATATTGGTCTTGCAAGGCTCTTTATGCCACTTTATGGGACGACAGAAAACACAAAACCCCCGATTTTACGGGGGCTTTGGGCCTTTTTGCCTCGCTATGGTTTTAGCTATTTGTCGGGGTGGCGGGACTCGAACCCACGACCTCTGCGTCCCGAACGCAGCACTCTACCAGCTGAGCCACACCCCGATTGTGTCCCTTTACCGTGCCCTTGGACAGATTCGAACTGCCGACCTTTAGTTCCGGAAACTACTGCTCTATCCACTGAGCTACAAGGGCAACACGCAATTTCTGACCCCGAACATACTTTTAACCGAGTTGAGCGTTTCAAACAGCCCGAGTAGTAAATAAATGGTTCAATACCTATTAATCTGTTCGGGAGAGGGAAGATAACATTTTTGACCAAATTTCCATCGTTCCACCCTTACTTTCACGCTAAACTATCCTCCAGAAACACGGGCAATCTCCTCCGAGGCAAGGTTTGCACTCATGACTGCCCCTCCCATTGAGTCGTAGTAAGGCTGCTGCGTGAATCCTCCTGCGAGAAAAAGATTGGACACAGGCGTTTTCTGTGTCGGCCTGTACTGCTCCATATTCGGCAACGGTGCATAAACTGACTGCGGTATCTTCACAAGCGTCGATTTCAGGATCTGTGCTCCCCTCGAGGTCTCGGGAAAACAACTGCGTATGCTGTTGTCTACCCGGTCGATAATTTCCTCTTTTGAAAGTGACAACAGCTCTTTAGCAGGGGCTACGCAGAATTCGAAACGTGACTTCCTGACATGAGGTTTTCCCCGAAGCGTTTTGTAATCAGGCGTTGTATTGGCAAGGTCCGCATAAACAGGGATTACACCGTCTGGACTGAACAATACGTTATTTTCGGAAGTTATCTGCCTGTCGTACCAGATCTGGACAGATATCACCGGCACTCCTTTGAGCTTTTCGAGGTTACCAAAAAACGTCTGCTCTTTTTTTAACGAAACGGGCAATACTTTGTTGAGATTATGCACAGGCAGCGCACAGAGATAGTAATCGGCGGAAAGCACTTCGCCGTTTGCAAGACGAGCTCCCTTGATTTCCCCATTTTCATATAACAGTTGCTCGGCTGCCGTTCCGGGAAGAAACTCGGCACCTTTTTCTTTCGAGTATTCCTGCAAAGGACCAATTAGGTGCTCCTGTGGGGCACCTTTGAGGAATCCCATGCATGATGCACCAGGAATGCGGTAGAACACCTCTGTAACATCCAGAATGATCTTTGCGGAAATCTCTTCAGGCGGAATGAATTTGAGGGCAAGAGCCATTGGCCGGAACATCTTTTCCAGAAGACGGTCCCCGAACCTATGCTGCTTCGCCCACTCGGTGAAGGTCAGATAATCCTGCGTCGGAGGATACTTGTCCTTTTTCAGTGCCAGCGGAATGAGCGATTTCGAGAAGGAAAGCATCTCGCCAAATCTGAAATAGCCGTTTTTTACGATGGCAGGAACAAGATGCAGCGGACTCGGCAAGTCCCATGTATTGAAAGTAAAACTGTTGCCTCCCGCAAGTGTGTAAGTTAACCTGTGGTCTTTCCAGAGAACAGAATCATAGACGTTGATCTCACGCATGAGATCATACAGCACGTCATACGCCCCGAAAAAGCAGTGTGTACCGGACTCTACCCAGTCCCCTTCTTCATCTTTCCATGATGAAACCTTTCCCCCGTATACGGAACGTTTCTCAAGCAGCTTTACCGAAAAGCCTCGGTCGGTCAGACGTTTTGCAGCCGTGAGGCCAGCCAGCCCGCCGCCGAGTATAAGAACAGACTTTTTATCCCCCTGCATTAGCAAAAGTTACAAATTAATAGAGGTACCCTTTAAAATTATCTTCTGTTACCACCCTTTAAATTGAGCGTCTCTACAATGCCGACCTGCCCTCCAGCGCTCTTGACAGCGTAGCCTCATCGATAAATTCAAGTTCGGCACCTACGGGGATTCCTCTTGCTATCTTCGTCACTGCAACTCCCAGCGGCTTTAAAAGCCTGCTGATATACAACACTGTTGTCTCCCCTTCTACCGTCGGGCTCAGAGCCATGATAATCTCACTGACTTTAACTCCGTCCTCTGGAGAAAGGCGCGCTAAAAGTTCCTTGATCTTTATATCGTCAGGCCCGACACCGTCAAGTGGAGAGATAACACCGTGCAATACATGGTACAAGCCCCTGTACTGTGCTGTTTTTTCGAAAGCAAGCACATCCGTAGGAGACTCCACCACACAGATTACCGATCTGTCGCGGCCTTGTCCCCTGCATATGGAGCATGGATCATCGCCTTGGTCGGTAACATTCTGGCAAATTGAGCAGCTGATCACCCGTTCTTTGACATCCTTAAGAGCCCTGGAAAGCTTTTCGACCTCCCCGGGCTGTTCATGAAGGATGTGCATGGCAAGACGCTGGGCGGTTTTGCGGCCTATCCCCGGCAATTTTGCAAACTCTTCGATCAGTGCCTCAATTGCCGCTGAAGTATATCGCATGAATGGTCCTACTGGCCAAAGTTGAAATTTTTCAGCGCATCTTCACCGCCAAGCATTTGGCCGGCAGCTTTCGACAACTCCTCGCGGGCCTGCTCGGCAGCTTTTTCGAGAGCAGAGTTTACAGCCGCTACTACCAGATCCTGAACCATTTCGATATCATCGAGTATCTCAGGATCAATCGTTATGGAAAGCACCTTCTGTTTCCCGCTGACTTTCGCCCTCACCATGCCGCCTCCAGCTTCCCCTTCGGCGATTATTTTCTCAAGCTGTTTCTGGACATCCTGCATCTTTGCCCCAGCTTGCTGGAGCTGCTTCATCATGTCATTGAAATTAGGCATAGCCATAATCGCTCTTTCCTCCTGATGATCACTTTTTCTGAAATTCCTTATAAGTTCATTCCTCTTTTTACTTGCCCAACGATGCAATCAGGGCACACGACAAATTAATCGCGAATCCTTCACAATTTTCTGCGTAAAGCAAGGTATATCCTTTCAAGAATATCTTCAGTTGTCAGTTTATATTTTTTCATCAACTCACCCGGTTTCCCGGACTCTCCGAACAGATCTTCTACTCCAACCATCTCTATGGGAACCGGAATATTTTTGGCACACACATGCGCCACCGCGTCACCAAGACCGTTATGGACCTGATGTTCCTCGGCGGTAACAATCGCACCCGTGTCGTTTGCAGCACGGACAATCGCCAGCTTATCGATAGGCTTGATTGTATGCATGTTGATCACCCGAACAGTAACGCCCTCTTTTTCGAGAATACGAGCGGCTTCAAGGGCTTTCCACACCATGATCCCGCAGGCAATAACCGTAACATCTCTTCCGGGATTCAGCTCAATCGACTTCCCTATCTCGAAACCATCTTCATCAAGAGAAAAGTCTGGAACCGACGGCCTGCCGAAACGCAGGTAAGCCGGGCCTTCGTATTCGTGCAGTGCCCTTACCGCCCGTTTTGTTTCGCTGTAATCACACGGAACAACCACAGTCATTCCCGGCAGTCCGCGCATGAGGCCAATATCTTCAAGCATCTGGTGGGTCGCGCCATCCTCACCCAGCGTAAGCCCGGCATGTGAAGCGCATATCTTGACATTGAGGCGGGAATAGCAAACCGACTGGCGGATCTGATCGTATACTCTGCCGGACGCAAATGCAGCAAAAGTCCCTGTAAACGTTTTTTTACCCGTAGTGGCCAAGCCGGCTGCAATGGAAATCATATTTGCCTCGGCAATACCAACCTGAAAATACCGGCCGGGAAAATCCTTCTGAAAGTGATGCATATGCAGCGAACCGGTCAAATCGGCGCACAGAGCCACAACGTCAGCATCTTTCTGACCGATTTCGCGCAAAGCCTCGCCAAACCCTTTACGGGTTGCAACAGATCCACGAGAAATGTATTGTGCAGCTTCGGCAAGGGTATTTTGTTCAGCCATTAATCCAAGAATAACTTAAATTTTTAAAAGTAGTTCCCTGCTGTTATTTTTTTTCTCAAATCGCTCGAAATGACAAAAGTTGAATATAAGCATACGGAAATAGCGGTAAAAAAAAAACTTGGCCAGAACTTCCTGACCGACCGCAATATCTGCAAAAAGATCGTTCAGCTAGCCAGAATTGGAAATAATGACCGTGTTCTTGAAATCGGCCCTGGGTTCGGAGCGCTCACTAGGGAAATTCTTGAAGTTTCTCCTGTGCTTACCGCGGTAGAAAAGGACAGGGAACTAGCAGCGTTCATCCGAAAAGAATTCCCTTCGGTCACGGTTATAGAAGCTGATTTTCTCACGATAAGCTTACCGGATCTTGCTGCAAAGGGCCCCCTCAAAGTCATGGGCAACATACCCTACTCAATTACCAGCCCGATACTTTTCAAGCTTTTCGAAAACCGCAGGCACATTATTTCCGAAACCCTGATGATGCAGCACGAGGTCGCTCTGCGCCTCACCGCCCGTCCGAACACCAAAGAGTACGGTATTCTTGCCGTTCAGTTGCAAACGTTCTGTGAAGTCAATTACCTCTTCAAGGTAAACAGAAAGGTGTTCAGACCGAAACCGGAAGTTGACAGCGCTGTAGTGAACATCATTCCCCGCTCATCCCCTATGGATCCCAACGAAAGCGGATTCAGAAGCTTTGTCCGCAAGGCTTTCGGGCAGAGAAGAAAAACGCTGCAGAACAACCTCAGAAAACACTACGATCTGTCGATGGTTACCTCCATCGATCTGAACCTGCGTGCAGAATCTCTCTCCGTCGAACAGTTTTCGTCACTCTACAGAGAACTCCGACCCCTGGTTGTCTGACTCCTCTTCGAGCCAGCGAGCCGCCTCCAGAATTTTTTCCCTGAGCGGAAGCAGCCGTTTGTTATGGCTGATATACATTCCCAGGGCTTCGCTGGTTGACAGGTTGCGATGGAGTTCAGGTACCCGGCTCCGTGGCGTTTCCTGCTCGATCTTCAGATTGATGCCTGCGATGACAAATGCGGGCCGCAATGCCTTACGAACTTCTTTCATATCCACCAGTCTTCTCTGCTCACCACGGCAGGTTATAACGACCCTGACAATAGTCCCTTCGAGGCTGGTTTCCTCGATGCGTTCGAGTATCAAAGGCATTGGATCCTCCTCATTCCTTACATCTACTTCAACCGGAACCATTGCCCTGGCAGGAGTCGGAACATGGTGGAACTGCAGCTTTTTGTTTTTAGAAATATCTATCATCACAAACCCTTTCTCCTGTTCTGCTTCAGCAAAACTTATTCGCTCGATACTTCCGGAGTACACAACAGGTGGAGCCTCCCCTGTTCCAAGCTCCTGATGTTTATGAATGTGTCCCAGTGCCACATAATCAAACTCAGGGCGTTTCAACAGGGAAAGACTGAAAACCGGGTCCCTCGTTACCAGGGTAAAACGTTCAGAGCCCTCTGTCATCACCGCCGTATCCACATGCAGGTGGCCGGCAAGAATCACGGGGTAGTCTACCTGTTTCTTTCTCAGCCTTTCAACCTCGGTCAAGATAAAATCAGAATAGATTTCATGAACCCTGTGATGCTGCTCCTCTTTAGGCAAGGAGGCAAACTTTTGTTTAGTACGAAAATCATGAACCATAGGCCAGGGCAGTCCGATAATTCTGACCGGTCCGCTTTTTGTCATGATATCCCTGGACTCACGCTCCCTGAACAAATGGATCGAGTCGGAGAAAAGAGAAAATATCTCCATGGAGTTTACTTTTCCGAACGTGTAGGGATGATCATGGTTTCCGACAATCATCACGACCGGAATCTCACGATCGAGCAGAGGTTTCAAGCAACGGGCAAAGATTCTCTGGTCAGTCTGGCTGGGGTTCATGTCCCGGTAGGCGTCTCCACAGAAAAGAACTAGGTCGATATCTTCCTCTACCGCATGCTCCACCATGTAACGGAAACAGCGTTCGAAATCTCCCATCCTTGAATTAAGACCGCTTTTCGGGTCAACCACGCCGTGCGTCTTATAACCGATATGAATATCTGCAGTGTGGAGAATCCTCATGGTCATACCCCGGTTTACCGATATATATCCAAAATCCACCGTAATTCCTCAAACACACCACACCATTACCTACTTCCAGCTGGATACTGCCCGCCCAACGAAGCAATAGAAGTGCCTTAAACAGTTCCAACAATCGTTACACACTCATGGATTTACATCCGATATTTTGTAAAATGAATTTTATGTCTTTTCCCTGCGTAAATAAGTAACCTTAAAAAAGAACCAGATATGCCGCTTTCCTACGACAACGAGTACCGGACATCCATCGAAAATCCGGAGCAATTCTGGGCAAGCGCCGCGGAAAAACTCCATTGGTACAGGACATGGGACAAAGTGCTTGACAGCAGCAACCCTCCCTTCTACCGCTGGTTTGCCGGGGGCAAAACCAATACCTGTTACAACACGCTCGACAGGCACGTCGATGAAGGCCGAGGTAACGACATAGCAGTGATCTACGACAGCCCTGTTACCGGCGTGAAGCAGCGTTTTACTTTTCGTGAATTCCGCGATGAGGTTGCACTTTTTGCAGGTGCACTGCAATCCAGAGGAGTGCGAAAAGGAGATCGCGTCATTATTTACATGCCGATGATTCCCGAGGCACTTATCGCCATGCTCGCCTGCGCCAGAATCGGCGCTATCCATTCCGTAGTGTTCGGAGGATTCGCATCGCACGAGCTCGCGGTCAGGATTGACGACTGCAAACCTAAAATTATTGTATCTGCGTCCTGCGGCATTGAGAGGGACAAGGTTATCGACTATAAGCGGCTGCTTGATTTTGCCATCGAGCTGGCTCATTTCAAGCCGGAAATCTGCATTATCCGGCAACGAGAACAGCTCAGAGCATCTCTGAACGAAGAAAGAGATTTAACCTGGAAACAAGCTCTCCTTGGAGCCGAACCCGTCCCCTGTGTTCCCGTCGAGTCATCCGACCCCCTCTATATCCTCTACACTTCGGGAACAACCGGAAAACCCAAAGGCGTGGTTCGAGACAACGGCGGGCACATGGTCGCCCTGAAGTGGAGCATGGAAAATGTTTACGGAGTAAAACCCGGAGAAACTTATTGGGCTGCAAGCGATGTCGGGTGGGTAGTGGGACACTCCTATATCGTTTACGGACCGCTGCTTAACGGCAACACAACCATCATCTTCGAGGGCAAACCTGTCGGCACGCCCGACCCCGGAGTTTTCTGGAGGATCATTCATGAACACAAGGTTTCTGTCTTTTTCACTGCACCGACGGCATTCCGGGCGATCAAAAAAGAAGATCCGAACGGAACGTTCATTGAGAAATACGACCTTTCCGGGTTCAGGACACTCTTTCTTGCCGGCGAACGGGCCGATCCCGATACGATTAAATGGGCTCAGGAAAAACTAAGCGTACCGGTTATCGACCACTGGTGGCAGACTGAAACCGGCTGGGCAATCGCTGCAAACTGCCAGGGAATAGAGCCGGGACCGATCAAATACGGCTCGGCATCCAAAGCTGTTCCCGGCTATAATGTCAGGGTAGTGAACCAGAACATGGAAGAACTGAAGGATGGGGAAATGGGAGACATTGTTATCCGCAACCCGCTTCCCCCGGGTACGATGCTGACACTCTGGAAAGCCGACAATCACTTTATCGAAAGCTATATGTCAAAATACCCCGGTTATTACCTCACCAGCGATGCGGGCTATATCGATGAAGACGGGTACATTTTCATAATGTCCCGCACCGATGACATTATCAATGTCGCAGGACACAGGCTTTCTACCGGAGCAATAGAGGCAGAACTGTGCGAACACCCTGATGTTGCCGAAAGCGCCGTAATAGGTGCGGCGGATGAACTCAAGGGCGAAGTTCCTGTCGGATTTCTCGTTCTGAAATCCGGGGTCGATACACCGCATAACCAGATCATAAAACACGTCATTGAATACGTTCGGGAGAATATCGGCCCGGTCGCTTCCTTCAAGCAGGCTGTTATCGTGCAGCGTTTGCCAAAAACACGTTCTGGAAAGATACTTAGAGGCACTATGCGCAAAATAGCCAACAGTGAAGAATATACGATGCC